>NZ_JRKJ01000020.1 GCF_000770795.1 Lysobacter dokdonensis DS-58
GCCGTCGCGGCGGCCGTCGCATCGAAGGCGGCGACGCCCTGCAGGCCACGCCCGCGACGGGCACCAAGCCCGAGGCGGGGGCCGACGCGCGTCCGTCCCTGCTCGCGCGCATCGGCAAGGGCCTGAAGGCGCTCGTGACGCGCGCGCCGCGTTCGCAGCACTGACGTCACGCATCGCACGCCCCGCCTTCGCGGGGATGTCGAATCGGGCCATACTTGGCCCATGTCGGTCCTGCGCTTCGACAACGTCAGCAAGCAATACCCCGGTGGCCACGTCGCACTGACGGATGTCAGTTTCGCCGTCGCGCCGGGGGAAATGCTGTTCGTCACCGGCCATTCGGGCGCGGGCAAGAGCACGCTGCTGAAACTGATCCAGCTCGCCGAGCGCCCGTCGCGCGGCACGGTGCTGTTCGACGAAAAAAACCTGGCGAAGGTGCGCGGCACGAAGGTCGCGCTGCATCGCCGTTCGGTCGGCGTGGTCTACCAGAACCACCAACTGTTGATGGATCGCACCGTCGGCGAAAACGTCGGCCTGCCGCTGATCCTGCGCGGCATGAAGCGCGGCGAGATCGGCAAGCGCGTGCGCTCGATGCTCGACCGTCTCGGGCTGGCCCCGCGCGAGAAGGCCCTGCCCTCGCAACTGTCGGCCGGCGAACAACAACGCGTCGGCATCGCCCGCGCGCTGGTCGCCGAACCCACGCTGCTGGTCGCCGACGAACCGACGGGCAACCTCGACCCCACGCTGTCGGCCGAAATCATGGCCCTGTTCGCCGCACTGCCCGAGCGCGGCACCAGCGTACTGGTCGCCAGCCACGACCTCGGCCTGATCAAGCGCATGCGCAAGCGCGTCCTCGTGCTCGACCAGGGCAAGCTCGCCGACGACATCGCGCCGGAGGAACTCGCCGATGCCTGATCAACCGGCATCGAACGGGCGCGACCGCCGCGTGCATTCCAGCGGCGTCGGTGCGTGGTTCGACCACCATCTGTACAGCTTCATCGCGAGCCTCGGCCGCGTGTTCCGCAAACCCTGGGCGACGCTGCTCACCATCGGCGTGATGGCGGTGGCGCTCGCATTGCCCCTCGGGCTGTGGGTGGTGCTGTCGAACGTGCAGCGCTTCGCGGGCGAAGTGCAGACCTCGCGCCAGATCTCCGTCTTCCTCAAGGAAGGCACGGACGCCGCACGCGCCAACGCCCTCGCCGGCGAACTGCGCAAGCGCGCGGAGGTGGCGTCCGTCGACGTGCGCTCGCCCGACCAGGGCTTGCAGGTGCTGCGCGAGCGCGACGGCCTGGGGGAAGCCATCGACGCGCTCGCCGCCACGGGCGATGCGAATCCGCTGCCGTGGCTGCTCGTCGTCGCGCCGCGGGGGGACGAAATGAACCTCGCTGCATCGCTGCGCGAGATGCCCGAGGCCGACCTCGTGCAGCACGACGCCCAGTGGCGCACGCGCCTGGACAACTGGCTGCGCTTCGGTGGCCGCGTCGCGCTCGTGCTCGCCGGTCTGCTCGGCCTCGGCGCGTTGCTCGTCGTCGGCAATACCGTGCGCCTGGACATCCAGTCGCGCCGCGAGGAAATCGGCGTGCTGCAATTGCTCGGCGCCACCGACGGTTTCATTCGCCGCCCGTTCCTGTATCTCGGGATCTGGTACGGCCTGTCCGCCGGCGCGCTTGCGCTGGCGTTGCTCACCGCGGCGTGGATCGCTTTGCGCGCGCCGCTGGCCGAACTCGCCGGCAGCTACGGCAGCGCCTTCACGCTACAGGGCGTCGATGCGGTGCAGGCCGCGATCGTCCTCGGCGGCGCGACGGTGCTCGGCTGGCTCGGCGCGGGCGTCGTCACCGGCCACTTCCTGCGCCAGACGCGGCCGACGCGATGAACCAGGACCTGCGCCATCTCATTTCCGATGCGCCGCGCGTGATGGTCGTCGACGGCTCGAAGCTCGTGCGCAAGTTGATCGGCGACGTGCTGGTGAAAGACTTGCCGAATGTCGAAGTCGTCGGTTGCGCGGGGCTGGAAGAAGCGAAGGCCGCGCTCGACACCGGCCCGTTCCACCTCGTCACCACGGCGCTCAACCTGCCCGACGGCGACGGCCTCGCGCTCGCGAAAGCGGTGCGCAATGCATCGGGCCAGGCCTACGTGCCGGTGATCGTCGTGTCCGGCGAAGCGCAGGCGCGGCTGGAAGATCGCAGCCTGAGCGAGGACGTCACCGATTATTTCGACAAGGGCCTCGGCCACCAGGCGCTCGCGGCGTTCATCCGCGGCTACGTGCAGCCCGAGCCCGTGACGGGCGCGCGCGTGTTGTACGTCGAAGACAGCCGCGTCGTCGCGCTCGCGACCAAGCGCATGCTCGAACGCCAGGGGCTGTCGGTCGTGCACACCATCAGCGCGGAAGACGCGCTGAAGTATCTCGAAGCCAATCGCGAGGGCGATGACGCGCCCGGCGCCGACCTCGTGCTCAGCGACGTGTACCTCAAGGGCGAACTGAGCGGCCGCGATCTGCTGGCGAGCATCCGCAACGAGTTCGGCTACAGCAAGCGCCGCCTGCCGGTGCTGGTGATGACCGGCGACGAGAACAAGGACAATCAGTCCGGCCTGTTGCGCGAAGGCGCCAACGACCTCGTGCTCAAGCCGATCGAAGAACGCCTGCTGGTGACCAAGACGCTCTTCCAGCTGCGCGTGGCGAAGTTGCCGGAGCAGCGCAGCATCGACGCATGACCGGCGCGGCGGCCGACGGCGATCGCATTCGCCTGGATCCGTCGTGGAAGGCGCGCGTCGGCGAGTACCTCAAGCGCGAGGACATGCAGTCGCTACGCACGTTCCTGCGCGAGCGCATGCACAAGGGTGCGCACGTGTTCCCGCCGGCACCGCAGATCTTCTCCGCGCTCGACGCCACGCCATTCGACCAGGTGAAGGTCGTGATCCTCGGACAGGATCCGTACCACGGCCTCGGCCAGGCGCATGGCCTGTGTTTCTCCGTGCAACACGGCACCGCGGTGCCGCCGTCGCTCGTGAACATCTTCAAGGAACTGCAGCGCGACCTCGGCATTCCTCCGCCGACGCACGGGTGCCTCGACCATTGGGCGCAACAAGGCGTGCTGTTGTTGAACGCGGTGCTGACGGTCGAGGAAGGCCGCGCCGGCGCGCACCAGGGCAAGGGCTGGGAAGGGTTCACCGACCACATCGTCGAGGCATTGAACCGCGAGCGCGAACACCTCGTCTTCCTGCTGTGGGGCAGCTACGCGCAGGCAAAAGGCAAGATGATCGACACGAACAAGCATCGCGTGTTGAAGGCGCCGCACCCCTCCCCGCTCAGCGCCCATCGCGGCTTCATCGGATGCGGGCATTTTTCGAAGACGAACGACTACCTCGCGCGCCACGGCATGACGCCGATCGACTGGCGCTTGCCCTGAGTCTCATGTCCTCGCCCAGGCTTCCTCTGAAAGCGCGCATTCGGAACGCTGGCAGTGCTGCACGCATTCTCGATGCATGCGCTACCAACTGTAGCCGCGGCGCAGCAGGTAGGTGACGTAGAGGGTGCCGCCAGGATCGGCGCGCAGGGTCGTGCTCAGGTCAACGAAGCCCGCTCGGAACCACGGCTCGTCCGCGACCGTGTAGATCAGACGTTGCCAGTCGGCGTTGGCCTGCTCGGTGCTGTGTCCGCCGGTCGCCATCAGAACGCAAACGGATGTGAAGCATTCTGGCTCCGACACCTGCAGCGCGGGCTGGTTGTTGCCTAGCGCGCGGACGCTGAGCGCAAGTTGGCGCTCTGCATCGTCGGCCCATGCCTTGTCGATGCTTTCGCTGTTCACTCGGGTCCAAAGTTCCGCAAGCTTGCGATCATCGACAGCCACTTCTTCCGCGAACCGCGTCAGTCGTTCGGCATTCGTGGGTGATAACGGTGCCGGTCCCGACGTGCGAGGGGTCGTTCGCGTGTCTGCGGATGTCAGCTCACGCCGGTCCGGGACAACAACGCCCGCGACTGCGGTATCGCCGAACACGGCGGGCGCAGGCTCCAGGAGCTTGTCAGGAGGCGCTTCGCCGAACGCTGGCAATGTGATGCTCCCGCTTTTCCGGGCACCGGTTGACACGATGAACAGTCCCACCAGCGTCACGGTGGCGATCATCAGTGTGGCGATCTGCAGTTTCATCTCGGCGCGTCCGGGCCATGTTGCATCGTCCAAACGGCACGTTGTCGATCACGCGCGCGTGCCATGATCGCGTTCCCCACTGTCCACCCGCGTCGACATCGCGCGCGCGTGCAACGTGCAAGCGTGATCGTCCGTTTGGGGCTCGGCAACGACCGTATCGTTCCACTTCGCGCGGCACAACGCCTTACTGAAATGTCGAGAACCGTCCGCGTCCCGGATGGCACTTTCGGTATTCGGAATCTCGATTCGTCTACGCCCTCAACGAGGCCAGCAGCTCGCTCCGCCACGGGTCGCGTTCGAACTGCCCCAGCAAACGCTTGGTGACCATGCCCACGCCGTGCATCGCGATGCCGCGCGAACCGATGCATTCGTGCGTTGCCTTGACAACGACCGCCACGCCACGCGGCTTCAGCACGCGATGGAGCGTGTCGGCGATCTCGCACGTCAGCCGTTCCTGGATCTGCAGGCGGCGTGCATACGCATCGACCAGGCGCGCCAGTTTTGAAATGCCGACGACGCGTTCGCCCGGCAGGTACGCGACGTGCGCGACGCCGCGGATCGCGGCCATGTGGTGTTCGCACATCGAACGCACGGGGATGTCGCGCAGCAGCACGATGTCGTCGTAGCCGGCGCTTTCGAAATCACGTTCCAGCAGCGCGTCGGGATCGATCGCGTAACCGCCGAACCATTCTTCGTACGCGCGCGCGACGCGGGCCGGCGTGTCGAGCAACCCGGCGCGCGAAGGCGTATCGCCGGCCCAACGGATGAGCGTGCGGATGGCGGCTTCGGCCTCGTGTCGCGACGGGCGCGCACCGTCGGCGGCGGGCGTGGCGTGCGGGTCGATGAATTGCAGTCGGGCGTCGAGCATGGCGGGATTCCTCGGGGTTCGAACATCCGATGCACGAGCGCGCGACAGGTTCCCGGGGAACCTCACGCGCGCCGATACGTCGATAGGAGGAAGATCGCGGCTCGTGGAGGTGCCCGATGTCGCATGACGATGCAGTGCCGCCCGGCCCCGATTTCGCCGCCGGCGTTCCGGTGTCGAGCATTCCTTCCGAAGGCGTGCTCGGCGGCCGCGTCGGCGACGAGGCGGTGCTGATCGCACGATTGGAGGACGGCCTCCACGCGATCGGCGCCACGTGCACGCATTACAGCGGCCCGCTCGCCGAAGGCCTGCGCGTCGGCGACGAGATCCGCTGTCCCTGGCACCACGCGTGTTTCAGCCTGCGCGATGGCACCGCGCGCAGGGCGCCGGCGTTCCGGCATGTGCCCACGTGGCGCGTCGAGATCGAAGGCGACATGGTGTTCGTGCGCGAACGATTGCAGTCGAAGCCCGCGGCGCCGCAACCGCGCACGTCGCGCGCGCGCATCGTCATCGTCGGTGGCGGAGCGGCCGGATTCGCGGCGGCGGAGCGCTTGCGCGACCTCGGGCATGCGGGCTCGCTGACGATGCTGAGCGCGGACGCGTCGCCACCCTACGACCGCCCCAACCTGTCGAAGGATTATCTCGCCGGCACCGCACCGGAAGACTGGATTCCGCTGTCGACCGACGCGCATTACAGGAAGCGTGGCATCGATCTGCGCGTCGGCAGCAAGGTCGTGGCGATCGACACCGCCGCGCGCGAAGTCGTGCTGCGCGAAGGCGAACGCTTCGGCTACGACGCACTGCTGCTCGCCACGGGCGCGGCGCCGCGGCCGCTGCGATTGCCGGGCTTCGATCGTCCGAACGTCTTCGCGCTGCGCTCGCTCAACGATGCGCGCGCAATCATCGCGGCGTGCGCGAACGCGCGCTGCGTCGCGTTCGTCGGTGCGGGGTTCATCGGAATGGAAGCGGCGGGTGCATTGCGCGCGCGTGGTCTCGAGGTGCACGTCGTCGCGCCGGATGCGGTGCCGATGGAGCGCGCACTCGGTGCGGAACTGGGTGCGTGGATCCAGGCGCTGCACGCCGACAAGGGCGTGCGGTTCCACCTGCGCGAGAAGCCGGCGTCGTACGACGGCACCGCGCTCGCGATGGAGAGTGGCGGGCGCGTCGAATGCGACGTGCTGGTCGTTGGCGTCGGCGTCGCGCCGCGCACGTCGCTCGCTGAAGCGGCGGGGTTGCAGGTCGAGGACGGCATCGTCGTCGATGCCCTGCTGCGGACGTCGGACCCCGATATCTTTGCCGCGGGCGACGTCGCGCGCTTCCCCCTCCGCAAAGAGCACGCCCGCGTCGAACACTGGGTGCACGCACAACGCATGGGCCAGACCGCGGCGGGCAACCTGCTCGGCGCGGAACGCGCTTTCGACGACGTGCCCTTTTTCTGGACGCACCACCAGGGCGTGGAGATCCGCTATTGCGGATATGCCGGCAAATGGGAGCGCGTCGAGATCGACGGCGATCTGCACGCGCAGGACTGCACGGCCCGGTATTTCCGGGGCGGCGCGCTGGTGGCCGCCGCGTCCGTCGGGCGCGATCGCGAGAACCTTGAGATCGAACAGGCCCTGCGCCAGTAGCCGCCCCCCGCCTTTCGCACTACATTGGTGCAATGGCGGCCACCCCTCCCGACCTCGATCTGCTCGCCACGCCGGTGGCATGGACCGACGCGGACGGGCGGATCGCGGGCGCCAACGCGGCCTGCGCGCGGTGGCTCGGCGTCAGCGCGAAGCGGTTGGGGGGCGTTCCCCTGGCCGCATTGGAGTTCGAAGGCGACGCCTTCATCCGCGCCATTTCGGGGCAGGGCGAGGGTGCCCGGTTGCGGCGGATCCCGCTCGCGTTCCCGGGTGCGGAGGCGCCGCGCTTCGCCGATGTCACGCTGACCGCGCGCGATGGCGGCGGCTGGTGGCTCGAAGCCCATCCGGTCGACGAGTTCCCCGGCGAGGATCCTGCGCAGTTGTTGCCAAGCGCATTGTCCGCGGCGTTGAAAGGCCTGGCGCACGAGCTGCGCAATCCGCTCGCCGGGTTGAAGGGCGCTGCGCAATTGCTGGAGCGCCGCGTCGCCGGCGACGACACGGGCCGCGAACTCGTCGCGCTCATCGAAGCGGAAGTCGATCGCCTCACGGGGCTGCTCGATCGCCTGCTGTCGCCCGCGCCGCCGCGTCCGTTCGAGCCGGTGAACATCCACGCGGTGCTCGAGCGCGTGCTGCGCCTGGCCGAAAGCGATGCCGGTTGGGCCGTGCGACTGGTGCGCGATTACGATCCCTCGCTGCCCGACGTGCTCGGCGATGGCGATCGCCTCACGCAGTCCTTGTGGAACCTGGTGCGCAACGCGATCGACGCGGGTGCCGCGAACATCACGCTGCGCACGCGCGCCGAGCATGGCGTGCGGATCGGCGACGGGGTGCACGCGCTCGCATTGCGGCTGGAGATCGTCGACGACGGCCGCGGCGTGCCGGAGGAACTCGCCGAACGCATCTTCCTGCCGCTGGTGAGCGGCCACGCCGCGGGCACGGGCCTCGGGCTCGCGCTCGCGCAGCAGGTCGCGCGCGAGCATCGCGGCTCGCTCGCGTACCGCTCGCGCCCGGGGCACACGGTGTTCACCTTGTTGTTGCCGCTGTGGCTGGACGAAGGGGAGGGCGGCGATGCCGACTGAGACCGTGAAGTCCGCGCGCGTGTGGATCGTCGACGACGATCGCGCGGTGCGCTTCGTCCTGGCCACCGCTTTGCGCGAAGCGGGCTACGCGGTGGACGGATTCGAGAACGCGCGCGATGCGCTCGATGCGTTGCGCTCGCGCGGCGCGCCCGACCTGCTGTTCACGGACGTGCGCATGCCGGGCGAGGATGGGCTGGCGCTGCTGGAGAAGCTGAAGGTCGCGGCACCGCAGTTGCCGGTGATCGTGATGAGCGCCTACACCGACATCGCGAGCACCGCCGGCGCGTTCCGTGGCGGCGCGTACGAGTTCCTCTCCAAGCCGTTCGACCTGGATGCGGCCGTCGAGATCGCGGGCCGCGCGCTGCCGGCCACCAACGGCATCGCAGCGACGACGCCGATGGTGAGCACGAACCAGGAACTCATCGGCGATACGCCCGCGATGCGCGCGCTGTTCCGCAGCATCGGACGGCTCGCGCAGGCGCCGTTGTCGGTGCTGGTCACCGGCGAGACGGGCACGGGCAAGGAACTCGTCGCGCGCGCGCTGCATCGCGAATCGCCCCGCGCGCACCGCCCGTTCGTCGCGTTGAACACTGCCGCCATTCCCGCCGAGTTGCTGGAAAGCGAACTGTTCGGGCACGACGCTGGTGCGTTCACCGGTGCGCAGAAGCGTCATGTCGGCCGGTTCGAACAGGCTGATGGCGGCACCCTGTTCCTCGACGAGATCGGCGACATGCCGCTGCCGTTGCAGACGCGCTTGCTGCGCGTGCTGGCGGAGGGCGAGTTCTTCCGCGTGGGCGGGCGCGAACTGATTCGCGTCGACGTCCGCGTGATCGCCGCAACGCACCAGCAACTCGAACGTCTGGTCGCCGAGGGCAAGTTCCGCGCGGACCTGCTGCATCGCCTCGACGTCGTGCGCTTGCACTTGCCCCCTCTGCGTGATCGTCGCGACGACGTGCCGGCACTCGCCGAGCGTTTCCTCGCCGCGGCGGCGCGCAAACTCGACGCACCTGCGAAACGCTTCGCGAAATCCGCGCTCGACCGCCTGCGCAAGCATGACTGGCCCGGCAACGTGCGCGAACTCGAGAACGTGTGCTGGCGCCTGGCGGCGCTCGCCCCGGGCGACACCATCGGTACGGCCGAGCTCGACATGGCCTTCTCGCACGCGTCCCTCGAAAGTGCGCGTGACGAAGACTGGGAAGCGGCGCTCGCACGCTGGGCGCGCGAACGCCTCGCCAGCGGCGCTGCGGATCTGCACGGCGATGCGCGCGAGCGTTTCGAACGCATCCTGTTCGACGCCGCGCTGGAACACACCCATGGCCACCGCGGCGAAGCCGCGCAACGGCTTGGACTCGGTCGTAACACCCTGACCCGCAAGCTCGGATCCGGACGCAAGCGCCGCTGACATTTTCGGAGGTTCCCCCATGCGCCACGCACTCGCAGTCATCGCCACGCTCACGCTCGCCGCTTGCGCGACCGCGCCGAAGCCCACACCGCCGCCCGCCGCGCAAAGCACCGCGAAGGAAGGGCGCGCAAACCTCGCCTCCGCCTCCGGGAGCCTCGTCAGCGGCCGCGTCACGCTGCGCCCGATGCGCGACGGGGTGCATCTCACCGGCATCGTCGGCGGCTTCATGCCGAACAGCGTGCATGCGATCCACGTGCACGAGAAAGGCGATTGCACGGCCGCCGACGCCAGTTCCGCGGGCGGCCACTTCAATCCGGGCGGGCAACCGCACGGCCGCGCGAACAGCGCGACGCACCACGCCGGCGACATGGACAACATCACCGCCAACGCGCAGGGCCAAGTGAACCTCGACATCCACCTGGCCGGCGTCACGCTCGGCGGCGGCGCGCCGAACGACATCGCCGACCGCGCGCTCGTCGTGCACGCCGCGGCGGACGACTACACCTCGCAACCGGCGGGCAACGCCGGCGCGCGCGTGGCGTGCGCTCCGATCAAGATCGTGCAATGACGCACGCCTTCCGCATTCGCGCCGCCCATCCCGCGGACGCCGCGCTCATCGCCGAATGGAACGCGGCGATGGCGCTGGAGACCGAAGGCAAGGCGCTCGATCCGGCCACCGTCAACGCGGGCGTCGCCGCCGGCATCGCCGATGCGCGCAAGTCGCGTTACTTCGTGGCGATGGAGGATGCGACGTTCGCCGGCGCGGAGACCATCGGCGTCCCCGTCGGCACGCTGATGCTCACGACCGAATGGAGCGACTGGCGCAACGGCGACTGGTGGTGGATCCAGAGTGTCTACGTGCCGGAAGCGCATCGCCGCAAGGGCGTGTTCTCCGCGCTGTATCGCCACGTGGAAACGCTGGCGAAGCAAACCCCGGGCGTGATCGGCTTGCGTTTGCTCGTCGAGCGCGAGAACGCGAATGCGCAGCGCACGTACGAAGCGCTGGGCATGCAGGACGAGGGTTACCGGATGTATTTTGCGCGCACGGACGGGACGTAGCCGGGATCAGAGTTCCGCGTGCGCGTCGTGTGCCGCGTCGCAATGCACGAACGTCACCGGGATTCCGTGCGCTTCCAGCACCGCGGCGAACTGGCGCTGCCGCGCCTGGAAGAATTCGAACGCGCGTTCCAGCTTGTCGCATTCGCCATCGGTTTCGTGCGCGGCTTCCGGCGCGTAGCGCTCGCGCCAGGCTTGCGGAGTGAACAGCGCGATGCGCGCTTCGCGGCCGATGTAATGCACGACCGGTTCGGGTGCTTGCTCAAGCCACTCTTCGTCATCGGGCGCGAGCAGCGCGGCTTCGAGGATCGGCCAGAGCGGCGCCAGGCCCGCATGTTCGTATTGCATCGCCATCATCGCGGCCAGGTCGTGCAGCGTGAGGTACCGCGCGTGCTCGACCTGCAGGCCGAAGGCCTCCTGCGCGAGCAGCGCCGTCGCTGCGCCCGCCATGCCGCGTTCCATGAGATCCCGTTCGAACGCATCGCCCACGCGCGTGGCGATGTCGGCATCGCCGCCCAGCACGAACGGCACCAGGCGCAACGGCCCGCCGGCGTATTCGTCCTGCGGCGTGAGCGCGCCGGGGAGTTTGGCGTCATGCGTGCCGAAGGCGATCACGCGCCCGGCAGCGTCACCCGGTGCGCGCGCGGCGAGCTGGTCGAGTTCGCGATGCAGCGGCCAGCCCGGGCGCAGCAGCTCGACGACGTCGTAGTGCGCGCCCACGGTCACCAGTTGCAATGCGTTCGCCTCGTCGGCGAACCCCGCCAGGTCCTGCGCGACGCGTTGCGCGAGCGCGCCCGCATCGCCCTGGGCCAGCGCCACGCGACTCGCGCCCGTGCCCGGGGTGAGTTCCAGCGCGAGGGCGCCGAGCAATTGCAGGTCCGGCGAGGGCTTGTTCATCTTGCGTCCGGGAACGTGGATTGGCCCCGCTGGTGGCGGGGTTTACACTTGATCGCATTATGCCCGCGCCACTCGCGCGTCGGGCTGCGAAGACGAGGTATCCGATGCTGCACGGCCGTCCCGTCGCCATCCTCGGCGGCGTCCGCATCCCCTTCTGCAAGCAGAACACCGCGTATGCCGATGTCGGCAACCTCGGCATGTCCGTGCGCACGCTCGGTGCGCTGGTCGAGAAGTTCGGCCTTCACGGGCAGCAATTGGGCGAAGTCGCGCTGGGCGCGGTCATCAAGCATTCGGGCGACTGGAACCTCGGCCGCGAAGCCACGCTCTCCTCGGGCCTCTCGCCGCTGACCCCGGGCATCACGCTGCAACGCGCGTGCGGCACGTCGCTCGACACGATCGTGCACATCGCCAACAAGATTTCGACGGGCCAGATCGAAGTGGGCATCGGCGGCGGATCGGACACCACGTCCGACGTGCCGATCGTCTACGGGCAGAAGCTGCGCCGCCGCCTGCTCGCCGCCGCGATGGCGAAGACGCCGAAGGAAAAACTCGCCGCGTTCAAGGGATTCCACTTCCGCGAACTCAAGCCGGATTTCCCGGGCGTGGCCGAGCCGCGCACGGGCAAGTCGATGGGCGAGCACTGCGAGGACATGGCCAAGCAGTGGAACATCTCGCGCGATTCGCAGGACGAGTTGGCCGTCGCTTCGCACCACAAGCTCGCAGCCGCCTATGAGCGCGGGTTCTTCGACGATCTCGTCGTGAGCTTCCGCGGCGTGTCGCGCGACAACATCCTGCGCGCCGACACCTCGATCGAGAAGCTGGCGACGTTGAAGCCTGCGTTCGACAAGGTCTCCGGCCGCGGCACGCTCACCGCCGGCAACTCCACGCCGCTCACCGACGGCGCATCCGCGTGCCTGATCGCCAGCGACGAATGGGCGGCCGCGCACGACCTCGAAGTCCTGTGCCACCTGCGCGACGCGCATGTGTCCGCGGTCGACTTCGTGCATGGCGAAGGCCTGCTGATGGCGCCGACCATCGCGGTGCCCGAGATGCTGAAGCGCAACGGCCTGACGCTGCAGGACTTCGACTTCTACGAAATCCACGAAGCCTTCGCCGCGCAGGTGCTGTGCACGCTGCGCGCGTGGGAGAGCGAAGAGTATTGCCGCACGCGCCTGGGGCTCGAAGCGCCGTTGGGGCGCATCGATCCGGCGAAGATCAACCCGAACGGCTCCTCGCTCGCGGCAGGCCACCCCTTCGCGGCCACCGGTGCGCGCATCGTCGCCACTGCGGCCAAGGAGTTGAAGGAGCGCGGCGGCGGGCGGTGCCTGGTCTCGATCTGCACCGCCGGCGGCATGGGCGTCGTGGCGATCCTCGAACGCTGAAGCCCTTTACGCGGCTTCGGTATTCGCCTCTTCCGGCGACGCTTGGCGCACCGCATGCGTCCGCGCAAAGCGCCACGCCACTACCCCCGCGCACGCCAGCAACATCCCCGCGAGCAAAAACGGCGCGCCCGGCAATTTCGCCGGCGCATGCGGCGTGATGAACCACGCGAACACGCTGGTGTAGACGATCGGCGCGACCACGCCCGCCAGGCTCGCCAGGCTCGTGAGCGCGCCCTGCACGCGGCCCTGCACTTCCGGGCCGACCTCGCGCGTGACCATCGCTTGCGTCGAGGGCATCGCCAGCGCCCACAGCGACATGATCGGCAGGCCCATCAGGAAGATCGCGCCGGTCGGCGCGAAGCCGTAGATGGTGAACCCCACCACGCCGCACGACAGGCCGACCAGCAGCGCGCGCCGCTCGCCGATCGCACCGACGATCTTCTTCACCAGCACCGCGTTGACGATGACGCTCAGGATGCCGACGGCGCCGAGCACCCAGCCCACGTCGCCGGAGCCCCAGCCGTACGCGTAATCGGCGAACAGCACGAACACGCTCGGATACACGTAGTGCGCGAAGTTGACGAGGAACACCACGCCGGCGAGGCCCCAGATCGCGCGGTACTGGCCGAGCAACTTGAGCGAACCCAGCGGGCTTGCGTGCTGCCAGTCGATGCGTTGCGTGCGGCGCTGCACGGGCAACGATTCGGGCAACACGAACAACCCGTAGACGAAATTCAGCAGCGCCAGCCCCGCAGCGAACCAGAACGGCAATCGCACGTTCACCTCGCCCAGGTGCCCACCGATCGCCGGGCCGATGATGAAGCCCAGGCCGAACGCCGCACCGATCATCCCGTAGGCCTGCGCGCGCTTGTCCGGCGGCGTCACGTCGGCGATGTACGCGTTGGCGGTGGTGAAGCTGGCGGAGAACATCGCCGACACCACGCGGCCGACGAGCAGCCACGGCAACGTCTGCGCGACGGCCATGAAGATGAAATCCACGCCGAGCCCGAGGCACGAGAGCAGGATCACCGGCCGGCGGCCGAAGCGATCGGACATCGCACCCTGGATGGGCGCCGAGACGAACTGGATCGCCGCGAACAGGAAGCCGAACACGCCGACCCAGTACGCCGCGCGCACCGTGTCGCCACCGACGAAATCCTTCAACAGATGCGGCAACACCGGAATGATCAGCCCGAAGGCGAGGATGTCGATCAACACGGTGACGAAGATGAAAGCGAGCGCGGCCTTGCGCGCGCCCGGAGCGGCGGTGTCGGTCACTGGGGGGTTCGCTGCGGAAACGGACGACGCAGTCTAGCCCGTTCGTCGCCGGGCGCGCCCGTGGGTATCGGCAGGAGACCGCCCGTCGGCAGGGTGTCCGGGATTCAACACGCGGGGCGTTCCCACAACGTCCCCGCTGCGCCCGGCTGCAAAGGGCCACACGTCTCGTGCGCTATCGCGCGTTCCTCAGCTACAGCCACAACGACGCCCATTGGGCGCGGTGGCTGTTGCGTCGCCTGGAATCGTGGCGCGTGCCGAAGCGGTTGGTGGGCACGCATGGGCGTGCGGGTGCGATTCCCGCCAGGCTGGGCGCAGTGTTCCGCGATCGGGACGAACTGCCGACCGCAGGCGATCTCAGCAGTACGATTCGCGAGGCACTGTCCGAATCCGATGCGCTCGTGGTGATCTGTTCGCCGGCGGCGGCGCGGTCGCAATGGGTCGACGCGGAAGTCCGCGCATTCATGGCGCAGGAACGCGCCGAACGCATCTTCTGTTTCATCGTCGAAGGCGACCCGTCGGTCGACAATTGCTTCCCGCCGGCGACCATCGAGGACGGCCGCATTCCGCTCGCCGCCGATGCGCGGCCGGAAGGCGACGGCAAGGACCGCGCGTTCCTCAAGCTCGTCGCGGGGCTGCTCGGCGTGGGTTACGACGCGCTGGTGCAGCGCGAGCAGCAGCGCCGCAATCGCCGGCTCGCCGCGGTCACCGCCGCGGCCCTGGCCGGCATGACGATCACCTCGGGCCTGGCGATCACCGCGCACGTGGCACGCAACGATGCGCAACGTCGCCAAAGCCAGGCCGAGGACCTGCTCGGTTTCATGCTCGGCGACCTGCGCAAGAAATTGACGACGGTCGGCCGCCTCGATTTGATGCGCAGCGTCGACGACAAAGCCACCACGTATTTCGCCGAACTCGACCCCCGCGACCTCAGCGACCGCGCGCTGGAGGAACAAGCGCGCTCGCTCACCGGCATCGGCCAGGTGCGCATGGAGGAAACGAAATACCCGGAAGCGATGCGCGCATTCCAGCAGGCCTATGCGCGCACCACCGCGCTGGCCGCGCGCGACCCGTCGAACGGGCAGCGCCTCTTCGATCGCGCGCAGGCCGAGTACTGGATCGGCAACGTGGCCTGGCAACAGGACAAATTCGATGAAGCCGAACGTTGGTTGCAACGGTATCGCGCCAGTGCCGAGCAACTCGCCGCGCGGGATCGCAGCAACTTCGACTGGCAGAAGGAAGTGGCCTACGCGCACCAGAACCTGGCGATCCTTGCCGACGCGCGCGGCGACCATGAAGGCGCCGAGCGCGCGATGAAGCGGGGACTCGCGCTGTTCCATGGCTGGGTCGAACAACGACCGAACGATACGCAGTTGCGCTCCGAGGAGGCCACCGTCGTCTCGTGGCTCGGCACGAACGCCGAAGGCCAGGAACGCTACGCCGATGCCGAAACGTGGTTCACGGCGCTGCTCGCGAGTTACGACACGTTGCGCCGGCAGGAGCCCGACAACGCCACCTGGCGCAAGGATTGGGTCGACGCGCAATTGCTCGTGACGCAAACACGCTTCAAGCGCGGCGATCTCGAGGGCGCGCGCAAGTCGTCGGAAGCCGCCAATCGTCTCGCCGACACGCAGGTGGCGCATGATCCGTCGAACCGCGTGTGGTCGAGCCAGCAGGGCATCGCGCGTTATTGGCGCGCCGAATTGATGGGCATCGGCCAGCCGCGACAGGCGATGACCGTCGCGCAGGACGCCGAGCGCACGCTCGCCGCCGTCGTCGCGGCCGAGCCGACGAACCAGCGCGTCGTGACGTGGCTGGAACGCACGCGCGAATTGCAGAAGGAATTGACCACTCCCACGGTGGCGACTCGATGAACAAGGTGCAGATCGCGCGGCTGGCGGTGCGTCCCGGGCAGGCCCCCGACGGCGATTGGCATCCGACCACCGGCAGCAAGGGCTGTCCGTACGCCTATCGCTTCCTGGGCGGGAGGAAAGGGCGCGGGCACCTCAATGCACAGGTCGACACCGGCGAGCAGGTGTACCTGGTGCGATTGAAGAGCCCGGATTACGTCATCGAGAGCGTGTCGTTCACCAGTCACGCCGACCAGCTGACGCATCTCGAGGCCGACGCGTGCGGGCTCGAGGCGAAGATCCACAACAAGAACACGCGCGTGATGCAGGCCTATTACCACGTCGTCGTGCGCAATGCCGACGGCGAGTCGATCGATTGCGACCCGATGATTTCCAACGACCCGAAGAGCAGGCACTGAAAGCCCCCCACGACGGAGCATCGACATGGCGAAGACCGAAACCGTGCAGCTGAAGCTGCAACCCGGCGCGAAGAATGGCAACGGCTGGAACACCATCACCGCGCCGAACACGCAGCAGGTCTACAGCTTCAAATACACCGGCGGCGACAAGGACAACGGCGGACTGAAGACGACGGTGGGCGACGGCACGGCCACGCTCAATCTCAACCTCGACACCGACAACCGTTACAGCGTGAACAACGTGACGTTCCGCGACGACGACAACCCGCCGCAACTGAGCCGCACGTTCACGTCATCCACCGCGGTGATCACCGACCAGAACACCGCCAACCTCAGCGCGGATTACTGCGTGATGGTCCTCGACAGCACCAACGGATCGATGATTCCGTGCGACCCGATCATCGCGAACGATCCGAAGCACGGCACGGTGTTGATGGCGCACCGGATCACGCACCAGTAACCGCGGTCAGGGCGACGGCAGGTCCGCTGCCGTCGCCGGCTGCGCGTCGGGGTCTTCGCGGAAGTTGCGCGGCAGGCGGTTGTGCACCGCGGTCGCGGCGATCGCGGCGTGGCCGACCGACACGCTGATCTGGTTCAACCCGCTGACGATGTCGCCGATGGCGTACAGGCCGTCGACGTGCGTCTGGCAATGATCGTCGACGTGGATTTCGCCGTTGTCGTCGAGCGATGCGCCGAGCGATGCCGCCAGCGCCGATTGCGGCGTGCAGCCCAGGATCGGATAGACCGTATCGAATCGGTGCACGCTGTCGTCCTCGAGTTTGAAGACGCAGCAGCGGCCGTCGTGTTCCAGCGATTTCGCGACGGGCAGGACCGACACGCGCGCTTCGCGCGCGAGCGCTGCATTCGCTGCCGTGGGGTCCCCCGCTTCGGAGCGCACGGCGATCACGTTGCGCGAGAACGTGCGCAGGAACACCGCGTGCGAGATCGCGACGTCGACCGGCGCATAGACCGCGATGCGGTCGTCGCTCGCCTCGTAGGCATCGCACACGGCGCACATGCGCACGACATTGCGCGCGATGGCGTCCGCCAGGCCCGGCATCGACGGCATGGCATCGACGATGCCCGTGGCGAGCACGACGTACGTCGCGCGCCAGCGCGTGCCGTCGGCGGCGGTGGCGAGGAACGCATCGCCGTCGCGTTCGAGTTTCGCCACGCAGCCCTCGACGATATCGGCGCCGTAGCCGGTGGCTTGCGCGCGCAGCTTGTCGAGCAGTTCGGTGCCCGAGACGCCGAACGGAAATCCCGGGCAGTTGTGGCTCTTCGGGATCCAGCGCGCGCGGCTCTTGCCGGCGTCCACCACGACCGCGCGTCGATGGAAGCGCGCCAGGTACGTCGCCGCCGTGAGGCCGGCGGGACCGGCGCCCACGACCAGGCAGTCGAGCGTGTCAGCGGTGGCCGGCGCCGACGCTGATGAACTGGAGGAATTCGCCGCGGGTGCGTGCGTCTTCACGGAAGGTCCCGAGCATGGTCGAGGTCACCATGCTGACACCGCGCTTGTGCACGCCGCGCGTGGTCATGCATTCATGCGCGGCTTCCACCACGACCCCCACGCCCAGCGGATGCAGCGCGCGCTCGATGCAGCCGGCGATCTGCGCCGTCATCTTTTCCTGCACCTGGAAGCGGCGCGCATAGGCTTCGACCACGCGCGCCAGCTTGCTGATCCCCACGACCTTGCCCGCCGGGAGGTAGCCGACGTGCGCGCGCCCGATGATCGGCGCCATGTGGTGTTCGCAGTGGCTTTCGAACTGGATGTCGCGCAGGACGATCAGCTCGTCGTAGCCCTCGACTTCCTCGAAGGTCCGCTGCAGGTAATCGTCGGGGTCGAGCGCATAACCGCTGAACCAATCCTCGTAGGCCTTGACTACGCGCTTGGGCGTATCGATCAGGCCCTCGCGCGCGGGGTCTTCGCCGGACCAGCGCAGCAAGGTGCGGATGGCGTCTTCGGCCTGGCTGCGGGAAACGTTGTTGCGGGTGTCGCTCATGGGGGGCGGCCCTGCGTGCCTGCGGGGGCCGCCATGGTACCGGCTGTCAGCGTGGCGGCGGCATGTGCTCGGCCTTGCCGAGCGCCTCGTCCATCGAACGCCATGCATGCTCGACGGCCGGCCGGGCTTCGAGCCAGGCCATGCGCGAACCGAAATGCGCGTTGGATTCCCACGCGCCCTGGAGGATCGACTCGGCGTCGGGGAAGGATTGCTCACCGTATTGCTCGTAGGTATCGAGCCCGTAGCGATAGGCCGGTGCGTAGTCGTGCCAGGTGTAGCCGGCGCGGTAGTACGGCATCGACTGGTAGATCTGCTCGAAATGGCCGAGGTTCTCGCGCCGGTCGCGCGCCTCGGCGATGCGGTCGCCGAAGGTGGCGCCGATGGCGACACCCGCGATGCCGCCGACCGCCATGCCCGGCGGCCCCGCGACGACCGCGCCGAGCGCCGCGCCGGCCGCGCCGCCCGCGAGGGCTGCGCCGCCCGTGCCGATGACGTGGTCCTTCTTGAGTGTGCTCATGGGCGCGGCTCTCCCGTTGTCGAGGTTCGAAGCTAGGGTGCCGGCCGTTTAACGGCAGTGAAAAAGCAAAGGCCGCACGAGGCGGCCCTTGCGTCCGGGTCTTCCCCGGCTAGTCTGCGGTGCGTTCGCACCGCGAGTCCGTGCGGTGCTCAGCGGCCGTCGCGGTCCGCGTCGCCCGGGATGGCGCGTTCGACGTAATGCCAACCGTCCTTGACCGCGCCCTTGGCTTCGCCCCAGGCCAGGCGCGAGTTCGCCTTGCCCGATTCCCAGCCGCGTTCCAGGTCCGACTCGACGTCGTCGAACTTCTGGCCGCGATACTGGCCGTAGGTGTCGTAACCGTACTTGTAGGCCGGCTCGTAGTCCGACCAGTCGCGGCTGTTGTTGTAGTACGACGTCGACTGGTAGCTGTTCTTCCAGTGATCGTTGTACTCGGTCGGGTTGATGGCTTCGGCGATGCCGCCGCCGGCCTTGGCACCCAACACGCCGCCCGCCAGCGCACCGACGACGGTGCCGACCGGGCCTGCAGCCGAACCGACCGCGGCACCCGTGACGGCGCCCGTCACTGCGCCCGCGCCTTCACCGATGCTGTGATCCTTCTTGATGTCGCTCATCGTTCTTGCTCCTGTCGTGGGGACGTCGCGTCGACGTGCATCGCCGCGAGGAGCGCACGTTATGAACCCGACGGTGCAGCGTCGGTGAAGGGAGCGCGCGTTTCGTTGAACGCACGGCAACGGACGCGCAAATGCGCGTTCAGAAATTTTCTCGCAACGAAATCGTCACGCCTCGCGCAGGCGGCGCGCCAGTCCCGACACGCGCTGCGCGCGCACCGACAACGCGTCGCGCAGCACCGATTCCGACGCGCAGACGTGCAGCGCGTCGCGGGCGCGCGTGATCGCCGTGTAGATCAGTTCGCGCGAGAGCGTGCGCGCGAACTGCCGCGGCAGTTGCAGCCACACCGTGTCGAACTCGGACCCTTGCGCCTTGTGCACTGTCATGGCGAAGGCGCCGGCATGCGCGGGCAACGCCGCCGGGTGGAACGGGCGCAATCCGGCCGCGGTGCGGAACCACACGACGCTCCCGTCCTCGCCGCGCAGGCAAAGACCGAGATCACCGTTGAACAGGCCGTGGCGATAGCTGTTCTCGGTGATGGCGACCAGGCGCCCGTGGAAATACGGGTCGCGCTGCGCGCCGGCGAGCGCTTCCTCGATGCGCGCATTCAGCGCGGTCGCGCCTTGCGCGCCGTTGCGCAAGGCCGTGAGCAAGCGTGCGCGCTGTGCCCGGGCGAGCGCGTCGTCGATCGCCTGCGGTGCATCCGCGGCGAGCTCGCCGAGCGCTCGCCACGGCGCGAGCAGCGTGTCGCGCAGTGACGCGGCGAGCGGATCGATGGCGTCTTCGTGGAAGTGCACGTTGCGGAGCGACCCATCGCGCAGGAGGCGAAGCGCGGAGTCGGCGTCTCCGTCGCGCACGGCGGCGGCGAGCGGCGCGAGGTCGAAGGCGTCGGCCTGGCGGTAGGTGCGCTGGAGGGCGACGCGGAGGGCCTTGAAGCGGTGGGGCGTTTCGATGGGTTCGGGCGTCGCCGCATCCACCATGGTCGCGGCGTCGGCGATCGCCGCGAGCACGTCGCCGGCTTCGACGGACGGCAATTGGTCGCGGTCTCCGAGCAACACCAGGCGTGCGCCGCGCGGCACCGCTTCGACGAGCTTGCACATCATCGGCAGGTCGACCATCGAGGCTTCGTCGACGACGATCATCTCGTGCGCCAGCGGCAAATCCGCGCCATGCCGGAACTGCGGGCGGTCGTGGATCGTGCCGAGCAGGCGATGCAGGGTGGTCGCGTTCGCGGGCAACGCATCGCACAAGGCATCGTCGAGGCCGTCTTCGCGCAGGCGCTCGACCGCGATGCGCAGGCTTTGCGCCATGCGGTCCGCGGCGCGGCCCGTCGGCGCGGCGAGCGCGATGCGCAGGGTGCGTCCCGATGCCTGCGCTTGCGCGACGGCCAGCAGCAACATGCGCGCGATGGTCGTCGTCTTGCCCGTGCCGGGGCCGCCGGTGATGAGCAGCAACGCGTGGCGCAATGCGAGCGCAGCCGCGCGCGCCTGGTGTTCGTCGCGCGTGGCGGCCGGGAAGAGGCGTTCGAAGACGGCCGCGGGCGTGGCGATGTCGGCGCCCTCGATTTCCGCGGACGCGATGCGGCGCAGGCCCATCGCGAGGCGGCGCTCGTATTCACGATAGCGGCGCAGATAGAGCAGGTCACCTTCGAGCACCAGGGGCATCGCCGGATCGGCGACGGCGTCGGCATCGGGCCGCGCGACCCAACGCGACAGGGCCAAGGCCTCGCGCAGTTGCGCATCGCCGTCGAGGTCGAGCGCCGCGTGCCCTTGCGCGATGGCGAAGGAGGCGCGCGCTGCGGCGTCGATCACGCGCGGGTCGGCGTCGGGTTCGCGGCGTGCCAGCACGTTCGCGAACGCATGGTCGACCACGCGCGGCACGTCGTCGCGTTGCGCGCTCATGCGGCGCCTCCGAGCAGATCGTCGACGGCGTGGATGAGATCGTGCGTGAGCGCCGGAATTGCGACGCCGCGCTGCGGATCGCCCGCATCGAGGCCGCGGCAGAACAGATAGCGCACGCCGCCGAAGGCGCTTGCCGCCGCCTCGCGGTTGCCCAGGCGCATGCGCAGCCAGCGGTGTACGGCCACTGCGTACAGCAGCGCCTGCAGGTCGTACTCGCTCGCGGACATCGCCTGCGCCAGCGCCGCCGCATCCCACGCGGGCAGGCGGTTGGACTTGTAGTCGACCACGTACACGCGCCCATCGACGCGATACGTCAGGTCGATCTTGCCCGTCATCAGGCCGCTGAGCTTCGGCCACGTCCCGAAATCGCGGCGGCCCGTGGCGATGCCATGCCGCTGCAACAACGCGAGCAGCGTGGGGACGTCGGCATCGGCGAGCGTGAAGTGGAACTCGAGTTCGGCCACGCGCGCGGCATCGGCCACGTCGCACAGGCGCACGCCTTCCGGCAGCGGGGCATTGAGCGTGCGCGCGATGAGCGGCGCGAGCTCGCGCACGCCGGCATCGAAATCGCTCTCCGGGTAATCCTGCGAGCGCAACGCGTCGCACAGGAACGCGCGTTGATCCTCGGGTGCGTCGGTCGCGTCGCGCCACGCGGCGAAGTCGACGTGCTCCAGCGCATGGTGCAGCGCGTTGCCGAAGCGCGTGCCGGAGAAGCGCAGCAGCGCAGGATCGATGTCCTCGAACACCGCGAGCGGGCGCTCGTCGTCCGCCGGCGCTTCCTCGGCCAGGGCCTGCGCCCCGTGCGCGTGCTGGCGATGCAATTGCGAGAAGCTGTGGATCCACCAATCGCGGCGCAGGCGGCGGTGCGGCGTGCGCGGCGCGGGGATCGCATCGGGAATGGACGGGGGCAAGCGCGTGTCGTCGGCCGATGCATCGGGCGCGCGCACGACGAGGTTGCCGCCGAGCAGGTCGGCGCGCGGCAGCACGCCGCCGAAGAGGCGATGCAGCGACGATTGCGCATTCGACGCGAGCGCGCCGGTCGCGATCCACATCGCATCGCGCGCGCGCGTCAGGCCGACGTACAGCAACCGCATGTCTTCGGCGGCATCCTCGCGCCGGGCGGCCGCGCACGCGTCATCCCACGCAGGCGCGCCCGGATGGCGTTCGTCGGTTTTCCATTGCCGCACGCGTTGGCCATTCGCGTCGTGGTACTGCACGACGCGCGCCTTGCCCCCGTTGGTGCGGCCGATGCCGGCGAAGGGCAGGAAGACCAGCGGGAACTCGAGGCCCTTGCTCTTGTGCAACGTGAGGATCTGCACGCGGCTGGCGTCGGATTCGAGGTTCGGCCACTGCGTTTCGTCTTCCCGATCGGCATGTGCGATCGCGGCGCGCAGCCAATCCACCTGGCCCTGCGGCCCGAGGCGGCGCGCACGCGCTTCCTGCAATTGTTCGCCCAGTTGCAGCAGGTGCGTGATGCGGCGCTCGCCGTCGGCGAAGGCGAGCATGCGCGCGGCTTGCCGCGCCAGCACGTCGGCGAGCATGGGCTGTGGGCCATGCGATTCCCAGCGCAGGCGCCAGTCGGCGAGCTCCTGTTGCCAACGGCGGCGCTGGTCGCCGTCGTCTTCGAGCGCCTGCAAAAGTGCTGCGTCGTAACCGAACAGGGGCGTTGCGAGCACGGCGCGCAGGCGGCGCTCGTCGCCGGGCGTCGAGAGCGCGAGCAACAGTGCGAGCAGTTGCTGGGCTTCGTCGGTTTCGTACAGGCTGCCGCGCCCGGCGCTCACCGCGGGCACGCCGAGCTTGGTCAGTGCATCGCGGATCGCGAGGCCTTCGCGATGACTGCGCACCAGGACCGCGCAATCGCGGGCTTCGATCGGCCGCTGCACGTCGCCGTCGCGGCGCGTGGCCTGGCCGTCGCGTGCGCGCACGAGCAGATCGCGGATCGCGCGCGCGCACGCGCCCGCGGCCAGGTCGATGGATTCCTGCGCGGTCCACGTGCCCTTCGCCTTCGGCGGCAATGCCTGCAGGACGAGGGCGGGCGCGGGCGCGCCATCGATCATCAGGTCCGGATCGCAGGCGCCACCGCCGGGTTGCGTGGCCGCGAACGCGATGCCGTCGCCGAGCATGTCGTGCGCGGAGGGCGAGGCGTCGAACAGCGCATTGACCGCATCGAGTACGCACGGTCGCGAGCGGAAGTTGCGGTCGAGCGGCGCGGCGAGCCGGGCCGTCGCGCGCGCATCGAGGTAGGTCTGCACGTCGCCGCCGCGGAAGCGGTAGATCGCCTGCTTCGGATCGCCGACGAGCAACAGCCCGCCTTCGCCGAACAAGCGCGAGAAGATCGTCCACTGCCGCGCGTCGGTGTCCTGGAACTCGTCGACGAGGACGAGCGGGAATTGCGCGCGCAACGCCTCGATCAGCGCGGGGGCGACAAGGGGATCTTCGAGCGCGGCGAACACCGCATCGACAAGGTCGTCGAAGTCGCGCACGTTCGCGTCGCGCTTGATCGCCTGGTCTTCGCGGCGCGCGTCGTCGCGCAGGGCGTGCAGCACGTGCAGGTCGACGCTTTCGCTCGCGGACACGAAGGCCTGCACGGCATCGCTGATGGCCAGCGCCGGCGCCATCGCCTGCTTCGTCGGCGGGCAGCAGTCCACCAGGCCGGCACGCGTGAGGCAGGGCAGGTCGTCGTGCGGGAACGGCGCGGCGTCGGATTGCGCGGCGAACCACTGCCACAGCGCCTCGTACTGCAAGGCCTGCTTGCCCGATTTCAGGATGCGCCTGGCGGACGCGCTGCGCAGTGTTTCGAGGTCGTCGTCGCCATGCGCCAAGAATTGCGCGCGCAACGTACGCCAGGTTGCATCGCGAAGCGCGTTCGCGCCGTCCGCCGGCGGTGGCGGCAGCAAAGGCTCGAGCGGCAGCAGATCGCGCAGCGCATCGGCCAGCCCGTCGACGTCGCGGAACGTACGTCGCAGGAAGTCCGCACCCTGCCCGGTGCGCGCGTGCGCGCGCCACAACGCAACGGCGAGGCGGCTGCGCTGCGCGGCGTTGCCCGGCTCGATGTCGGTGCGCAGCAAGGGCTGGCCGGCCAGCAGCGCGTGTTCGGTGAGCAGGCGCTGGCAGAAGCCATGGATCGTGGTGATCGCGGCGAGGTCCAGGTCGCGCACGGCGCGCTGCAATCGCAGGCGCAGCGCGGGCAACGCCTCGCCGCGCAGGGCATCGCGGAGCAAGCGTCGCAGCAGCGTCGTCTCCGCGTCGTCGCCTGCCTGGTCCTCGTCGCGCCAGTCCAGCGTCAGTTGCGACGCGCGCTGCAGGCGCAGGCGCACGCGTTCGTGCAATTCCTGCGTGGCCGCGACCGTGTAGGTGACCGCGAGGATCTGCGGCACCTGCAGGCGTTGCGCGATCACCGCGCGTGCGAACAGACCGGCGAGCGCGTAGGTCTTGCCGGTGCCCGCGCTGGCTTCGACCAGGCTGCGCGCGTCGAGCGGCGTGTCGAAGACGGTGGCGCTCATGCGAGCACCGCCGGATCCAGGGGCGTCGCCTCTTCCAGCGAGCGGAACAACGCGACAGACAACGCCGCGAAGCGCTTCAACGACGCCTCGTCCTTGTCGTAGAACGGATCACGCCCGCGCAAGGCGACGCGCGTGGCCGGCGTCGCTTCCGCGCGACCGCCGCCGTCGAACTGCGTGCCCATCCACGTCTCGCGCGCCGCGCGGATCGCCGCATCGGCGTCCTTCTCCTGCAGCACGCGGAAGAAGCAAAGGCCGCTTTTCGGCAGGAACACCTGCGGCGTGCGCAGTGCTGCGTCGTGCCAGGCGAAGAACGCATCGAGCGTGGCGGTCACTTTCTTCGCCGCGAATGGTTTGCGCTCGGTCCAAGCCGGCGCTTCGTCCTTCGCCGGCCGCGCGAGTTGGAAGAACTTGATGCCCAGGAGCGAGGCGCACAGCGTTTCGAGGCCGTGGCGCACCGCGTGGCCGCCATGCACGCCGTCGGGCCGCAACACGACGCGCAGCACGCCCGGGCGATGCACGCCGTCGAGCGTGCCGCGCAGGGCGCCGGCCACGGATTCGTGCGCGAAGGGCGTGCGCGTTGCCGCGTCGCCGAAGCCCTTGTCGAGCGCCATCTGCGCAAAGGGCGCGATCTCTTCCAGCAGTTGCGCGACCTGCGCGCGGCCATCGGCGCCCGGTGCCACCAACGCGCGCGCGAGCAAGCGCGCGTGCAGCGCGTGCGCGTCGGGACGGCCGTTCGCGCGCATCCATGCGTCGAAGACGGCGTGGCGCAAGGTGTACTGATCGAGCGCATCCGGCGCGCCGAGCGGTTCGTGCTCGGCCAGTGGCGCTTCGTCTTCGGGCAGGCGCAGGCCGAGACCGTCCTGCAGGTAGACCGCATGCGGGCGCATCAGCGAGCGGCGCAAGCGGTCGAGCGACAACGGGCCACGTCCGGCGTCGTTCTGCGGCAACCACAACGTGGCCGGTGCGAAGACCGGTGTTTCGTCGACGCCCGCGGTTTCTTCGGAGGCCGCCTGCCAGCGTGCGTCGTAGCTGAAACGGCGTGGCTCGACCGCGCCGCCCGCGTGCGCGGCGCCGAACGCCGCCGGCGCGAAGGGTTGCAGCGCATGGCGGACGACGAGCGCTTCGCGCACTTGCGCCGCATCGCCTGCGTGGTACGCGGCGGCGGCGTCGAGCAATTCGGCGACCAGCGTCGACGGTTCCCGCCGGCTGTTGTCGCGCGGATCCATGCCGCACCAACTGACCGACAGCACGCGCCCGGCGGAGGCGAACAATTGCAGGAACAGATAGCGGTCCGCGTCGCGCCTCGAGGGATCGCCCTTGCGCCGGTCCGGCGTGCCGAGGGCATTGGCGATCCGATTGATCGGGTCGCGGCCTTCGCGTGCGGGGAACGCATCGGCCTCCATGCCAAGCAGGCACGTCACGCGGAACGGGATCAGCCGCATCGGCACCATGCGGCCGAAGCAGATGCCGCCGGAGAGGAACGGGGCGCGCGCGTCGGATTGTCCGAGTTCGTTGCGCAGTTGTTCGAGGACGATCGCGTGTTCGACCGGCGTGTCGTAGCCGGCGCGCGCCGCGCCTTCGGCGAAGCGGCCGATGGCGTCGCGCAAGCGGCGCGCGATGGCGGCATCGCTGCTGTCGCGCGCCGGCGCGAAGGCCTCGTCGAGCAGGCGGTGCAACACCGTCGCCCACGCCGCGGGCGGATGCGGGCCCGCCAGGCGCGTGCGCATTTCGCGCAGCATCGACACGCAGCGCAGCAAGGCGTCGAGCGCTTCCGCGGCGTGGCCTTCGAGGTCGGGCCACGGCGCGACGCCGGCGATGTCTTCGTCGGCGCCGCTCGCGTAGCCGAGCAGCAGCCGCTCGATTGCGAACTCGATCGTGTACGCATCGCCGTCCGCGCCGTGGCGCGCGCGATCGGCGGCATCCAGGCCCCAGCGCGCACCGGCGTTTTCCAGCCAATCCTGCACGCGCATGCGATCGGCGTCTTCCAGGCCGAAGCGCGCGGCGATGGCGGGCACGGCGAGCAGGTCGAGCAGGTCGGCGAGCGAGGGCGCGTGCAGCGGCAGCTCGAGCAGGCGCAGGAATGCTTCGGCGACCGGCGCGCTCGCGAGCGGGCTCGTGTCGGCGATCGTGTACGGCAGCTCGCGCGGCGTGCCGATCGCGCCGCCGAACACCGCCTCGATGTGCGGCGCGTACGCGTCGATGTCGGGCGCGAGCACCGCGATGTCGCGCGGCTGCAGATCCGGTTGGGATTCCAGCAGTGCGCGCAATTGGTCGTGCAGCACCTGTACTTCGCGCAGGCGCGTATGGCAGGCGTGGAATTGCAGGCTCGCATCGCGCATGTCGACGCCCGCGCGCGGCCACGCGGCATCCGCGTTTTCGTGCAGCGGCGCGTGGTTGTCGAGCAGGTCGGCCTGCATGCGGCCGAGCAGCGTGTCGCGCGCCGGTTCCACGAACGGCGCGACATCGAACGACGGTGTGGCGATCTCGCCGCCGACCAGCATCGCGACGAAATCGCGGCCCGCCTGGCCCCACGCGGCGAGCAACGGGTTGGGCGGTACGCCATTGGCGGAGAAGTACGCCTCGTCGGTGGTCGGCGTATAGGCGGACCAGCGATCGAGGTCGCCCCAGAAACCGCGCGCGGGCGAATGCAGGAAGAAGTGCTGCGTGCCGGCGCGCGCCTGGCTGGCGATGACCTGCAATACATCGGGCGAGACGTTCTGGCACGCGAACACGAACAGGCGCGGCGGCAGGCCATGCGGCGCTTCACTGCCCTCGGGGCCGAAGCGTGCGAGGAACGCGCCGATGCGCCGCGCGCGATGCGCCTTGTCGCGGGCGATCGTGCGCCACAGGCCGGCTTCCCAATCGTCCTTCGGCGCGCGGTGTTCCCAGGCGAGCAGCCAGTCGCGGCGCCAGGCCTGGTACTTCTCGTAGGTGTCGGCGAGCGCATTGGCCAGCGACCAGGCCTTGCGCGAATCGCCTTGACCGAGGAAGCGCGCGAGCGCCGCGGGCGGGCGGCGTTGCAGTTCGCGCAGGGCGTGCCAGCGCAGGGTGTCGGGTTCGAGGCGGTCGGCGGCGGGCGCGGGGCCGAGGTTGGCGTCGAGGACGAGATCGACGTATTCGCCCGGGGTGAGGAAGCGCAGGTTGGCGCAGATGCCGGCCTGTTCGGCCAGCGCCTGCTGGAGCCAGCGGCGCATCGAGAACTGCGGGACGAGGACGATGTCGGGCCGCAGCCAGTCGCCATCGGCGGGCAGGCGTGCGACTTCGGACGCCAGGACGCCGGCGAGCACGTCGAGCGCGTTGCCGTGGTAAAGACGGAAGTCGGGGCGTCCCTGCATGAGACGCCATGATGCCGGAGGCGGTCGCAATCTCCGAGACTGCCGACGGCGGCGCTGCGCCCCGGCACGGGCAATGCGACAATGCCGACCTTCCCCATTACGGATTCGCAACCTCGCTCCGGCGCCATTCAGCGCCCGATGGCGAAGCTGCGCCGCCTTCGTGCTTCCATTGCCCGCGTGAATACGACCTCCGACCAACCCGCCGTGCGCATGTCCGGCCTCCGCCTCGAACGCGGCGGGCGGGTGGTGCTGCGCGACATCGAGCTCGCGGTGCCGCGCGGCAGCGTGACGGCCGTGCTGGGTCCGTCGGGCAGCGGCAAGTCGACCTTGCTCGCCGCGCTCACGGGCGAGTTGGTGCCCGCCGCGGGCCAGGTGGAGGTTTTCGGTGAACAAGTGCCCCGCGCGCAGAAGCCGCTGCTCGCGATGCGCAAGCGCGTGGGCGTCCTGTTGCAGGGCAATGGCCTGCTGACCGATCTCACGGCGGCCGAGAACGTTGCGCTGCCGCTGCGCACGCACACCGATCTGCCGGATGCGGTGATCCGCCGCCTGGTCGACATGAAGTTGCACGCCGTCGGCCTGCGCGCCGCGGCCGATCTGTTCCCGCGCGAGCTCTCCGGCGGCATGGCGCGCCGCGTCGCGCTGGCCCGCGCGCTCGCGCTCGACCCGCCGCTGATGATCTACGACGAACCGCTGACGGGCCTGGATCCCATCGCGAGCGGCGTGGTCATGAGCCTGGTGCGCCGCCTGAACGAAACGCTGGGGCTGACGAGCATCGTCGTCACGCACCACGTGCACGAAACCATGCCGGTCGCCGACCACGCCATCGTGATCGCCAACGGCCGCATCGTGTTCTCGGGCACGCCCGCGGAGCTCGACGCCACGCGCGATCCGCTCGTGCGCCAGTTCCTCGAAGGCCAGCCCGACGGCCCGATCCCGTTCGACACCACGGCGCGCGCGCCGGAGGCCGCCTGATGCCCTTCGTCGCCGCCACGCGCGCATTGGGCGCCGCGGGCTTGTTCGCATTGTCGGTGTTCCGCGCCTCGAAGCCGACGCGCGATTTCTTCGCCGAACTCACGCGCGAGATTTACAAGATCGGTGCGCGCTCGTTGCCCATCGTGGCGGCCGGCGGCGCATTCGTGGGGCTGTCGGTGACGCTGCTCGGCTATCGCGCGCTGGAGACCTACGGCGCGACGGGACAGGTCAGCGCGTTGCTGGGGCTGGGGCTGTATCGCGAACTCGGCCCGGTGCTGACGGCGCTGTTGTTCGTCGGGCGCGCGGGGTCCTCCATCGCCGCGGAACTGGGTTTGATGCGCGCGACCGACCAGATCACCGCGCTCGGCCTGATGGCGATCGATCCGGTCGCCAAGACCGTCGCGCCGCGGTTCTGGGCCGCGGTGCTGTGCGTGCCGCTGCTCACCGGCTTCTTCATCAGCCTGGCCATCGCGGCGGGTTACTTCGAAGCGGTGCACGTGATCGGCATCGATGGCGGCACGTTCTGGCAGACGATGAAGGACAGCGTGGATTTCCACGACGACTTCCTCGTCGCCTTCATCAAGGCCGCGATCTTCGGCGGCGTGTCGGCGCTGGTCGCCTCGTATGTCGGCTTCCATGCCGAACCGACGATCGAAGGCACGTCGGTGGCCACCACCCGTGCGGTGGTGAACGCCTCGTTGCTCGTGCTGATGTTCAATTTCGTCCTTTCCGCCCTGCTGTTCAGGAGTTGAAGACCATGCGTGGTCCCCGTCTCGAATTCGCGGTCGGCGCGTTCCTGCTGCTTGCCCTCGCGAGCCTGCTGGTCCTCGCGATCGCCTCCACCAACAACAAGTGGGGCTTCGGCGGCGATTCGTATCCGCTCAAGGCGCGCTTCTCGACCATCGGGCAGCTGCGCGTCGCAGCGCCGGTGAAGATCGGCGGCGTGGTCGTCGGCTCCGTGAAGGAGATCGGCCTGGACCCGCAGCGGTTCGACTCGGTCGTCACGCTGGCCATCGACGGCCGCTACAAGGACCTGCCGGCCGATACGTCCGCGGGCATCTTCACCAGCGGCCTGCTGGGCGAGAGCTACGTCGGTCTCACGCCGGGCGGAGATGTCGAAACCCTGAAGGCCGGGGACGAGATCGCCTTGACGCAGTCCGCCGTCGACCTCATGCAACTGGTCGGCAAGTACATGTTCGCCGGCGGCGACAAGCCCGCCGGTGCGGCGCCCGCCGCCTCCTCCACTTCCGCAACCCCCACGGAAACCACGCCATGAAGCGACACCAGACCGCCGCCCGCGTTTCACAGCGCGGCCTGATCCGCCAGGCGCTTGCCGCCTCGGCCATCGCCGTCGCGCTCGCCGCGGCCGCGCCTTCCATCGTGCACGCGCAGGCCGCCGCCAAGCCGGCCGCGGCGCCCGCCGCGCAGGGCCAGCCGAGCCAGCTCGTGCTCGCCAACGCCACGCGCATCGTCGCCACGCTGGAAAAGCGCCGCGACGAGTTCACCAAGAACCGCGCCGCGCTCGACAAGTTCGTCTCGACCGAATTCAACCAGATGTTCGACCGCAACTACGCCGGTCGCCTGGTGCTCGGCCGCCACGGCCGCGGTGCGTCGGACGCCGACGTCAAGTTGTTCTCCGACGCGCTGTCGGACAGCCTGATGTCGCGTTACGGCTCGGCGCTGTTGTCGTTCGACAAGGGCCTGAAGGTGCGCGTGAAGTCCGAAACGCCGCTGCGCAACGGGCAGATCGTGCGCGTGTCCAGCGAGTTCGTGCGCGCCAACGGCCAGGCCACGCCGGTCGACTACCTGATGCGCAAGACCGGTGCGAACTGGCAGGTGTTCGACGTGATGGTCGAAGGCGTGTCGTTCGTGCAGACCTTCCGCACGCAGTTCGACGCGCCGCTGCAGGCCAAGGGCATCAAGCAGGTCGCCGCCGACCTGCGCGCCGGCAAGATGCAGGCGCAAGCGCAGTAAGCCGATGAACGACGCGCGCCGCGATCCCGCCCCGTCTCCGCTCGCCGTCGTCCGCGACGGCGATGCGCTCGTGCTGACCGGCGCGCTCGTGCGCCCGGCGGTCGCCGGTGCGTGGACGCAGGTGGCCAAGGACATCGCCGGCGTGCGTCGGATCGACCTGCGGGGCGTCACGCTCGTCGACAGCGCGGGCATCGCGCTGCTGGCCGAGCTGGCGGGCCGCGCCGGGTCCGGCGTCGCCGTCGAGGGCCGCCCGCCGGGCTTCGACGAGCTCCGTGCGGCCTACCGGCTGGACGAAACGCTGGCGTTCGCGAACGCCTGAGCCCCATTCAGGACGCACTGTCCCGAACGGCCCCCACCTTCGCCCCTTACACTTTCCGGCATGGATCGCCCCCTCGTTTCGATTTCCGCGCTGCTCGCCGGCGCTTTCCTCGCGCTGAGCGCGCCTTTGGCGTATGCGCAGGAAGCGCCCGTTTCCATGCCTGCCGCGGAATCGTCGGTGGCCATGCCCGCCGAAATCGCCACGCCCGCGACGACAGCGGCGCCGGTGGCGGTCGAGGTGCCATCCGCATCGACCTCGGTCGAACCGGTCGCGGTCGATGTGCCGCCTGCTTCGACTGTCGCCGAGCCGGTCGCCGTCGACGCACCCCAAACCACGGAAGCCCCGACCGCGGCCGAAGAAGACTTCGTGTCGATCTACGGCGACGGCGCGCTGCCGACGCCGGCGGAACTCCCGCAGGCGTACGACCCGTGGGAACCGTTCAACCGCAAGATGCACACCTTCAACAACGCGATCGACCGCATCATCGCGAAGCCGTTGGCGAAGGCGTACGTGAAGGTCGTCCCGCGCCCCGTGCGCCTGGGTGTCAGCAACTTCTTCTCCAATCTCTACCAGCCGCTCAGCGCGCTCAACAGCCTGCTGCAGGGCAAGCCGAAGCAGGCCGGCCAGGCGATGGGCCGCTTCGCACTGAACATCACGCTGGGCCTGGGCGGCATCTTCGACCCCGCGTCGGATGCCAAGCTGCCGCGCATCAGCGAAGACTTCGGCCAGACGCTCGGCGTGTGGGGCTGGAAGCAATCGCGTTACGTCGAGCTGCCGCTGTTCGGCCCGCGCACCGTGCGCGATCTGTTCGGCATGGCGGGCGATTCGCCGTTCGGCCTGCTGCGCGGCGTGGAGGAAGACCGGATCCGCATCTTCCTGCAGGGCCTGCAACTGGTCGACGTGCGCACGCAGCTGCTGGCGGTGGATGCGATGCGCGAAGGCGCGGCCGACGACTACGCGCTCGTGCGCGATGCATGGCTGCAGCGCCGCGATTACCAGATCTTCGGTGACCGCAAGACCGACGAAGACGCGACGCTGCCCGACTACCTGCGCGAAGAGAACAACCCGACCGTGCCGTTCGACGCGATCCCGGTCACGCCGATGGATGGCGGCTGAGGAGCTCGTCTTCGAGCGCTTCGGGCTCCAGGTCCGGCGGTAGCTTCTTCTTTCCCCTGACGCCCATTTCCGCGAGCCGGCGCGCGCGCGGGATCACGGCCTGCGGCGATTCCTCCAGGCGGTTGCGCGCGGCGCGATAGGCCTTCTGCGCGTTCTCCAGCTCCGCGCCCACGGACGTGAAGTCCGCGAGGAAGGCGATCACCGAATCGAGCAAGTGCCCGCCGGTCTCGCTGATCTTCATCGCCTGCTTCTGCAGCTTGTCGCGCGTCCACAGGCGGTCGGCGACGCGCAGCATCGCCATCAGGGTGTTGGGTGAGGCGAACACCACACCCTTTTCGAACGCATCGGTCTGCAGCTTGTCGTCGAAGCCGAGCGCGGCCGACAGCGCGCCTTCGAGCGGCACGAACGCGATGGTGACGCCGAGCGCGGTGTCGCCCACGGCGGCGGGATAGTTGCGGTCGGCGAGGTCGCGCACGTGCTGCCGCAACGCGGTGGCATGGCGGCGCATCGCGTCCTGCTGCACTTCGGGCAGGTCCGCGTTGACCGCTTCGGTCCACGCGACGAGGTTGACCTTGCTGTCGACCACGATGCGGCGCTCGTCGGGCAGGCGCACGATCACGTCGGGACGCAGGCGGCGGCCGTCGTCGTCGGTGCTCGACTGCTGGCGGTCGAAGTGGACGCCCTCCTCCAGGCCGGAGCTGCGCAGCACGCTTTCCAGCATCAGCTCGCCCCAGTCGCCGCGGATCTTTGCGTTGCCCTTGAGCGCACGCGTCAGCGAGTCGGCCTTGGCGGCCATGTCCTGGTTGAGCGTCTTGAGTTCCTGCACGGCGCCGAGCAGCGAGGCGCGTTCCTTCGCTTCGTCGCCGTAGACGGTGTCCACGCGCTTGCGGAATTCGCCGAGCTGGTCGGCGAAGGGCTTCAGAAGCAGCTCGATGTCGGACTTCGACTGGCCGGTGGCCTGGCGCACGTTGTGTTCGAACTGCTGGCCGCGTTCCTGGAAGGCCTTGCCGGCCAGCTCGGTGAAACGGGCGGAGAGTTGTTCCTGCGCGGCGCGGACGAAGGATTCGGTTTCGGCGCGGGCGCGGCGGGCTTCATCGGCTTCGGCGCGGGCGCGCTCGACGGCGATGGCGTCCTCGCGGCTGCGCTCGCGCAACTGCTCGATTTCCCGGCGGCGCAACCAGAACCCCGCGGCGAGTCCCGCCGCGAGCGCGAGGACGCAGCTCAGGATCAGGGTGGCGGTCATGGCGTCGTTCTCCGGCGGGGCACGTGCAGTGTATGCGCTGGGGAAATCTCAGCGACTGCGACGCCTCAATCCAGCACGCGGCAGAACACGGCCTTGAGGTACCGCGACTCGTGCACGTTCGCCAGGAACGGGTGGTCTGGGCCGGCGCCGGAGATCTTCAGCACCTGCACCGTGCGCCCCGCGTAGAACGCGGCGCGGCGCAGCATGTCGAGGAACTGCTCCTCGCTCACCAGGCCCGTGCACGAGAACGTCGCGAACAGGCCGCCGGGCTTCACCACGCCCAGCGCCAGCTTGTTCATGTCCAGGTATTTCTTGAGCGCCGGGATCACCTGCTCGCGGTCGCGCGTCATCTTGGCCGGATCGAGGATCACGACGTCGAATCGCTCCCCGTTGTTGGACGCATCGCGCAGCCACGGGAAGATGTCGGCCTGCACGAATCGCGGGCGCACGTTGTTCAACTTCGCGTTGCCCTTGGCGATCTCGATGACGTCGTTGTCGATGTCGATGCCGACCACCTCACTCGCGCCACGCGCGGCGGCGTACACCGCGAAACCACCGGTGTTGCAGCACAGGTCGAGCACGCGGCGGCCTTCGCACAGGTGCGAGAGCCATTCGCGGTTGTCGCGCTGGTCGGCGAAGAAGCCGGTCTTGTGCGCACCCGCCGGATCGGCGCGGAACTTGATGCCGTGTTCGGTAATGACCGCCGGCTTCGCAGGTTCCGTGCCGCGGAAGTCGAAGGACTCCTGCTTCTGCACGTGCTCGTCGGCGAAGGCGTGGAAGCGGCAGCCGGGAAAGTGTTCGCGCAGCGCCTCGTAGATCCATTCGCGATGGCGGTACATGCCGGCGCTGAAGAATTCGACGACGAGCAGGTCGGCGTAGCGATCGACGACCAGGCCGCTGAGGCCATCGCCTTCCGAATGCACGACGCGCCAGGCATCGCTCACCTGGTCGAGCTGCAGGAACTCGCGGCGCAGGCGTACCGCTTCGCCGATCTTGCGCGCGAACCACGCCTGGTCGACCGCGATCTGAGGATCGGTTTCGAGGATGCGCACGGCGATGCGCGAGTGGCCGTTGTAGAAGCCGCGCCCGATCCAGTCGCCTTCCACGCCCACGACGTCGACGATCGACCCGGGCTTGGGCCGCACGGCGGGCTTTTCGACGAGTTTCTGGAAGATCCAGGGATGCGAGGACCGCCAGGCATTGCGCAGGCGGACGGTGGTGGGGGCGAGGGCGTCCATCGCGGCATTTTACGCGCCGGGGCCTTGTTCCGCCGGGTTTTGTCGCCATCCATCGTTCATGCACCTGCCCTCCGACGCGCTGCCCGACGACCTCCCGGCACAACGGCTGCGCGACAAGCGCCGCGTGCAGCGCGCGGTGACGTGGACGCTCGCGTCGGCCTTCACGTTGTGCGTCGTGTACGCGCTGCAGGGCTTCCTGCCCGTCGACGCGCTCGCGGTGACGCCGTGGACGGCCACCGGTTGGCTCGGCGTGCTCACCGCACCGCTGTTGCATGGGTCGCCCGATCACCTGTTGTCGAACGTCGCTGCATTGCTGCTGCTCGGCTCGCTCGCGGGCAGCGTGTATCCGCGCGCGACGGTGCGCACGGTGCCGATCGCGTGGGTCGCCTCGGGCGTCGCGGCGTGGTTGCTCGGCGATGCGGGCTCGCATCACCTCGGCGCGAGCGGCGTGCTGCAGGGGCTGGCGTACCTGGTCGCGACCTTGGGCCTCCTGCGACGCGATCGCGCGTCCGTGGCCGCGGCGATGATCGCCTTCGTATTCTCCGGCGGCATGCTCGCCGCGGTGTTGCCGCACGATCCGACGATCTCGTGGCAGTCGCACCTGGGCGGCGCGATCGGCGGCGTGGTGTCCGCGCTCGCGTTCCGCCACGCCGATCCGCCGGCGCCGCGGCAACGCTACAGCTGGGAATTCGAGGACGAGGACGCCGATCCGTCGAGTTCGATGTAGCCCGTCGGCACGAGCGCGGTGGCGAGCATCACCGCGTTGATGTCTTCGTGCGCGCGCCATTGCGCATCATCGCTGCGTGCCACCTCGCACCACGTATCGGTCAGCGTGCGTGCGAGCGGGACCTGTTCGAGCAAACGGTCCAGCGCACCGCGCAACGCCGGTTGCGCATCCAGCGACGCCGATTCGCGTTCCAGCACGCACCACAGGCGCGTCACGGCCTGCAGGCCGATGGCGAGGCCGAGTTCGCGGAATGCCAGGCGATGCGACAACGGCCGCGCGAACGGCTGCGTCGCCAGGTAGCGCGCCAGCCCGTTCGCCGCTGCGCCGGCCACGAGCCCGAGCAACGGGTTGTCGCCGGGACGCACGCGCAGCAACTGCGCCAGTCGGTACGCATCGACGAGCAGGCCGCCGATGCCGAGCGGATCGTCGGTGAGCAGATTGGTGCCCGCGACGATCGCCGCCATCTCGCGCAGTTCGACATCCAGGTCGGGCCCGAATCCCGTGCGGCCCGGCGGTTTGTGCGCGCGCAATTGCAGATCGGTGATCAGGCCATCGAGCGGATCGTGCTGGCCCATCGTGTCGACGAGCGGCGCGGACAGATCGATCCGCATCTTCCAGTACATCCGCATCGGCGCACCGGGCGCGGGGGCGTAGGTGAAGGCGCGATGCGCGGTCTGCGCGAGTTCGCGCGCCCAGCGGCCGGCATCGGCCTGTCCGGTGCGTCGCGCGAATTGATCGAGCGCATGCATCCATCGCGTCAGGTAATGGAAGTACTGCCCGTCGCGTTCCCATTCCAGTTCCGCGTCGGGCAACGCATCCACCGCGCGCTCGGGCAACGGCTTGCCGATGCGCAATCCGCCGCGCGTGGGATGTTCGATCGCGGTTTGCGCATCCATGCCGCCGATCCAGCCGCTGCGCGCATCGTCCGCGCGATGGCGGCCAAGCGTGGCGTGCACCTGTTCGATCAGGCGTTCGGCGTTGTCGACTTCGTCGAGCGCCAGGAAGTTGCAGACGGCGAACGCATCGGTCCACAAATAGCGCTGCGCAGGCGCGGCGCCGACCACGCCGGTGCGCACGGCGAAGTCATGCATGAGCGCGGCGGCGGTGCGATGCGCGTCGTCGTGTTCGGCGGTCGCGGCTTTACGGGCAGGATGCGGGGCCATGGCGGGATGATCGCGTCGCATTCGCTGCCGTTTCGTGAAAAGCGGCGTTCAGATAACTGAAACCACGGACTGCGTTAAAGTCGCTCGCGCGGCTGGGGAGCCGTGCATCGATCAGGGGATCTGTCTTGGAAACGAATCTGTATGCGCCGCCGGTCGCGGCGGTCGCCGACGTGCCAGACGAAGCGGCGGGCAAGCCGTTCTATGTCGTGGGCCGCGGGAAATTCCTGCTGTTGTTCTTCCTCACCGCGGGCCTGTTCCAGTTCGTGATGTATTACATCCACTGGTCGCGCTTCAAGCGTGCGACGAGGACGCCGATGTGGCCCCTCGCGCGCATGATCTTCGCGGTCTTTTTCATCCACTCGCTCGCCGAAGAAGTGGACCACCGCTTGCAGCGCGGCGGCATCCGCCACGCGTGGTCACCCAACACGTGCGCCACCGTGATCGTGGTGCTGCTCATCGCCGACCGCCTGCTCGGCGGGTTCGGGGAGGCGGTGATGTCCAGCGGCGCGATGCTGGCCGTCTCCTACGGCTTCCTGGTCCCGGTGGGCCTGTGCCTGTGGCAGATCCAGCGCGCGGCGAACCTCGCCAGCGGCGCGCCGGACGGCGCCCCCAACCGGCGCCTGACGCTGGTCAACTGGCTGTGGATCGTGCCGCTCGGGTTGTTCTGGGCGCTCGTCGCATTCGCCCTGACCCTGACCCCGCCCCTGGACGCCTGACGGGGCCTGCCCCGGGGGTTTTCACGGGATTTTCGCGCCGGGATCATCGTCCCGGCCCGAGGATCGGCCCAACATCGCAACCGCCTTGCGTCGAGCGGGGCTAGCATGGGGCCCATGAATACGACCGCCACCCCGAACCGCGTCGAACACCAGCTCACCGACAAGGGCTACGTGCCGGTCTACACGACGGCGGTGGTCGAACAACCCTGGTCGAGCTATTCGACGAGCGACCACGAGGTGTGGGCGACGTTGTTCGCGCGCCAGCAGCAGGTGCTCGTCGGCCGCGCGAGCGACGAGTTCCTGCGCCAGCAGCGCGCGATGGGCATGACGCCCGACCGCATCCCGAAGTTCGACGACCTCAACGCGGTGCTGCGCAAGGCGACCGGCTGGGAACTGATCGGCGTCGAAGGCTTGCTGCCGGAACTGACGTTCTTCGACCACCTCGCCAATCGCCGTTTCCCGGTGACCTGGTGGATCCGCAAGCCCGAGCAGCTGGATTACCTGAGCGAGCCCGATCTGTTCCATGACCTCTTCGGCCACGTGCCGCTGCTCATGAACCCGGTGTTCGCCGACTACATGGAAGCCTATGGCCGCGGCGGGGTGAAGGCGCACGGCATCGGCCCCGAGGCGCTGGTGAATCTCACGCGCCTGTACTGGTACACGGTGGAGTTCGGGCTGATCAAACAGGACGACGGGCTGCGCATCTACGGCAGCGGCATCGTCAGCTCGAAGGGCGAGTCGATCCATTGCCTCGAAAGCGCGGCGCCCAACCGCATCGGGTTCGACCTCGAACGCATCATGCGCACGCGCTACCGAATCGACACTTACCAGAAGACGTACTTCGTCATCGACAGCTACGAGCAGTTGATGGAGGCCACGCGCCCGGACTTCACGCCGATCTATGCGCGCCTGGGGCAGGAAGACTCGTTCGCGGCGGGCGACGTGCAGGCGAAGGATGTCGTCTTCAACAAGGGCACCGGCGAAGGCTGGCTCAACGACGGCGACGTCTAGGCGCCGCCGGCCTTGCGCAGGTAGGCCTCGAGCCCGCGCGCCGGATCGTCATCGAAGACTTCACCGGTTTCCGCGACCGCCGCGATGCGGTCGGGCCGGAAACTGCGGAAGTCCGCGCGCAGGCGACACCACGCCCCGATCGTCCAGCTGCCGCCCCAGAAGGCCAGGCACAGCGGTTCGATCTCACGCGCGCTCGTCTGCCCATCCTGGTCGCGATAGTCGACGCGCAGCACGTTGCGCGCTTCGATCGCCGCATGCAGGCGGTCGATCAGGCCGCTCGATTCCAGGCGCGCGACTTCCGGCGCGAAGATGCGGCTGCGTTCGCTGCGCGCGCGCAATTCCGGCGGCAACACCGCTTCGATCTTCAGCAGCGCCGCCTTCGCCGATGCCCCGAGCCGCGCGCCGCCGAACGCGCGCACGAACCGCGTGCCGACCACCAGTGCTTCGAGCTCGTCGGCGTTGAACATCAGCGGCGGAATGTCCGCGCCCTTGCGCAACACGTAACCGACGCCGGCTTCGCCTTCGATCGGCACGCCGGACAATTGAAGATCGGCGACATCGCGATACACCGTGCGCAGCGACACGCCGAGGGAGTCGGCGAGCGCGTGCGCGGCCACCGCGGCCCGGCGGCCTCGGAGGGCGTTGACCAGCAGGAAGAGGCGATCGGCGCGGCGCATGCGCGCATGATCGCCTCAGCGGAGGCGGGAACGCGAGGTCGGCGCCAGGCGCAGCACCTGCGGCGGGCCCTGCAACCGCCGCGCCAGCGCCACCGCGATGGCGCGCCAGCCCGGCCCGCCGATCAGGGTTTCGCGATAGCGCGCGTAAGCCGTCGCGTCGTCGAAGCGCGCGAACCACGCGAAGACATGCTCGCCATGGCGCACGGGCAGGCGCGGAAATGTGTTCGCCGCGTATTCGGTGGCGAAGCTCGCGATGACGCGCGCGCCGGCGGCAGCCACCGCCGGGTGGAGGTCGGCGGCGAAGAATTCGAGGAAGTCCATGTCGACGGGCGCATCGAAGGCATAGAGCGTGGCGACGATGAGCCCGCCGTGGTCGGGCGCGTGCGCGACATGCGGCGACGACAGATCGAGCGCGAAGCCGGATGCCGGCGCGACGGGCTTGAGCAGCAGCACGTCGTCCGAATCGATCATTGTCGCGTTGGCCGCATCGCGATGCGCCTGCCATGCCGGGCCGGTATAGAACGACTCGAGCGACGCGCGGCGCTGCGCCATGTCGGGAAAGCCGCGCAGCCACACGAAGCGATCCGGCGCATCGAGATCGCGGAACTGCCCGAGCACGCGGATGCCGGTGGTCTCCTGCGTGTCGAGGAACTCGCGTTCGAACAAGGCGATCAATACGTCGCGCTGGCCGGGATGCAGCGTGTACTGCCGCAACTCGACGACGGGACATGCCGTCGTTTCGATACGCGGGGATGCGGGACGAACGGGCAGATCGACGATCACGGCGGCGCTCCATGCGAGGAAGGCCGACAGCGTGCGCGGAGGCTGCTGACAGCGCTCTGTCAGCAGTCATCCGGCCGCGGTATAAGGGCCGCGGACCGGGGGTCGGGGAAGGGGGACACCATGCAGGGAATGCTTCGATGCGCGTTGGTGGCGGCGGTGTTGCTCGCCTGCGTGGGCACGGCGTCGGCAGATGAGCTGCGCGTTCTCGGGGCGACGTTGCAGTTGCCCTTCGCTTACCAGCGCGTGCACGCCACGCAACGCTCGAGCCACTACGCCGCGATGCGCACGTCCGAGTCGCTCGAGATCGCCATCCTCGACGGCCCGGCGCAAGGCCAGCACCTGTACGTCGTCGCCGATTACTGGTCCGACGAAGACGTCGACATGGGCAAGCTGCGCACCGCGCTGCGCACGCAGGCCGACGAAGATCGCAAACGGCCCGGCGTACGCGAGATCGCGCAGGTGCGCATCGGCGGCTACGACTTCTGGTACATGGACGGCCGCGTCAAGAACACCAACGCACAGTGGCCGGAGAACATGGGCGCCACCGGCGAAGTGGGCGGCGGGCTCCTGTCGGTGGACTTCTTCGCGAAAGACGCCGCGCCGCTGACGCCCGCGCTGGCGGAGGCGCTCAAGTCGCTCGCGATCGACTTCGACCCACTCATGCGCGCGAAGAGCCGCTTCGGCCAGGAGGCCGAGCAGATGGTGCAGGGCACGGTGATCGACACGCCCCTGGGCCGCATCGAGCTCGGCAAGGGGGCGATCGCGCGCATGGTCTCCAGCGGCGTGCAGTACGACGGCAATGGCGCGGCGATCGGCCGCGAACGCGGCTTCGTCGCCCGTCGCGAAGGGTTTTGGCGCCCGAGTTTCCCGACCGGTTTGAATTTCGGGTGCATGTCCGACGACGACGCGCGCTACAAGCGTCTGATGTCGCTGTACGACGACGACGACAGCGTCTCCATCAAGGAGCGCACCATTGCGACCGGCGCGCCCGCGCCCGTCCCGTTCCTGGGCGGCACCGGTGTCCTGGTGCGCGGCAAGGGACCGGAGAATTATTCGCGCGCGACGATCCTGCGCACTGCGCTGCGCAAGGACGGCACCGTGTACTACGCGACGATCACGCGCGATGGCGGCACCAACATCGAGTCGGACGTCAACGAATGGCTCGAGACCGCCGCGCCGCAATGCCGCATGGACCCGGTGGTCGCGCCGGCGCCCGGCGCGCCGCCCGCGCCGAAACCCGCGGCGGGCGACGATGCCGCGCCGCGCGTTTCCACGCGCTGAAGATCACTCCGCCGGCGGCGGTTGCGGCCAGTCGCCGGCTTCGTCGAGGGAGCGCATGTCGGCCGGATCGATGTCGCGCGTCGTCTCGCCGGCGCGCACGGTCACGACGTTCAATTCGTGCGAACACGGTGTGTCGTCGTCGGCATCGGCATCGCAGTCGGTGAAGCCCACGCGCGTATCGCGATGTTCGACCGGGATCGCGAGCACCAGGTAATCGCCGCGCGCGACGTCGAGCCGGAAGTCGCGCACGCCGCGCGCGGTTTGGGTGCACGTCGCATTGCCTTCGGCGAGTTCGAACGCGCACACGCGCATGCCGCCCGGATCCTCGGCGACGCCCTTCACCGTGCCGGCGATGGCGCCCTTGTCGAGCGCGTGGTCGCGCATCGCGCATTGCACCGTCGTGTCGCCCAGGTCCGTGCCCGGTGACAACGCACCGCTGCCGGCCGGAATCGCGTTGCGCAACGCTTCCGGCGGCGCGGGCAGCACGATCGGGGTGAGGTCTTCGCTCGGCCGCCCGATGACGAACCAGCCGATGTCGGCGATGCCCACGCGGAACGCGGGCGCGATGGTGCAGCGCTGGGGCGCGTTCGAAGCGGCCGCGTCGCACGCCACGCCGTCGATGGACACGAGCGCGGCGCGCTGTTCCGCGCCGGTGAGGGCGAGGAAGGTGCGGTCGCGGCAGGTGAGGATGTTGGCGAGCGCCTCGCGGCGCGGATCGCTGGAGGCGACCGGCGCACCTTGGGTGGCGGCTTCGGGCGCCGCGGCCACGGGCGTGGACGTGGCACCGTTGCCGCACCCGGCCAGCGCCAGCGCGAGTCCGACGATCGCAGAAGTCTTGCGCATGCACCTGCCTGTTCCTGAACCGCCCAACCTTACCGGCAGCTCCGTGAACGATGCCACCGCTCAGCGCGGGCGACGGCGCACCGGGATGGCCGAGACCGGCACGGCGGTGACTTCGAAGCCGCCCTCACGGATCGGCGCGCCCGGCGGCGGCGCCCAGGCCATCGAGGTGATGACCTCCCATGTGGCGGGAAGCGCGCCGTCGCCCATGCGGAAGGCCTCGTACGCCTTCGCCGCGGCGGCGAAGCGTGCGCGGCCGGTCAGCGTGTGGCGGCGCGTCTGCAACGCGTTCGTCGCGCCGATCGCCCGCTGCTCGCGCATCAGCGCCGCCAGGTCGGGGTAGCGCGTGGTGTAGAGATCGCGGTCGAGCACCGGGTTGCTGAAACCCGCGTGCACGAGCGCATCGCCGAACTGCGCGATCGTCGCGAAGGGCGAGACGTGCGGCGTTGCATCGGCCTGCGAGAAGGCATCGCGCAACTCGTGCAGTGTGTCCGGGCCGAACGTGGAAACCAACAGCAGCCCGCCGGGCTTCAGCACGCGGCGGAACCCGGCGAATGCAGCGGGCAGGTCCTCGACCCATTGCAGGCACAGGTTGGAGAACAGCACGTCGACACTGCCTTCGACGAAGGGCAGGGCGCGCACGTCGGCGTTGACGCGATCGAACGGCCGCCACCACCCGCTGCGCTTGCCCGCTTCGCGCAACATCGGCAACGCCATGTCGACCGCGACCACGCGCGCCTTCGGCCAGCGCTTGCGCATCGCGGCGCTCGCACGGCCCGGGCCGGCGCCCAGGTCGAGCACCACGTTAGGCTTCGGCAATTCGAGCTTCGGGTCGTCGAGGTAATCGAGGGATTCGAGCAGGCGCGCTTCGACCTCGTGTTGCAGGGCCGCGGCCGCGTCGTAACTGGCGGCGGACCGCGAGAAGGCGCGGCGGACGTGTCGCTTGTCGAACAGGGGGTTCATGCGCGCAGGAAATCCGCCAGGTGCGCGGCCACGTCGTCCGCATGGGTGAGGAACGGCGCGTGGCCGGCGTGTTCGACGACGTGCACGGACGCCGGAGCGCCCGACAGCGCGGCGCTCTCGCGCATCGCGCGTGCGTCCACGAGCCGGTCGCGGCGGCCCGCGAGCCACAGGCTCGGTGAGCGCAGGCGCGGCATCGCGGTGCGCAGGTCGGCGGTCTTCAACAGATCGAGGCCATCGGCGAGGACGTGCGCCGAGGGTTCGCCGCGCGCGAACAGATCTTCGCGCAGCGCGCGCACTTCGTCTTTCGCGTGGTCCGAACCGAAGGCTTCGAGCGCGACGAAGCGGTCGAGCGTGCCGCGGTAGTCGGTGCGCAGGCCGGTTGCGAAGTCGCGGAAGATTTCAGGCGAGACGCCGTAGCGCCAATCGGCGCTGCGCACGAAACGCGCGCTCGCGCAGATCAATGCGGCGTGCGTGGCGTGCTCGGGCCGTTCGATGGCCGCATGCAATGCGAACAGGCCGCCGAGCGACCAGCCGAACCACGGCGCCGCCGGGACATGCGCGGCGATCGCTGCGACGCCGGCATCGAGGGTGAGCGGCACGCCGCAATCGCGGGACAAGCCGTGGCCCGGCAAGTCGACGATGTGCAGCGTGAAGCGATCGCGCAAGCGCGCCACCAGCGGCGCGAACACGCCGCCATGCATCGCCCATCCATGCAGCAACACGAGCGGCGGGCCGTCGCCGACGACATCGACGTGCAAGCTCATGCGTGCGGTTCCTGCGGGAGCACGATGGGCGTCGGCCGCGACACGAGCCACGCGAACAGGCCGATGCCCGCCACGACCAGGCACGCGCCCCCCAGGGCGACGCCGTGCGGCCAGGTCTCGCCGAGGAACAGCGCGCCCAGCACCATCGCGAACAACAACTCCGCCGCCTGCATCGCTTCGGCGGCGCCGAGCGCGGCGGGCTGGTCGCGCACCATGCCGGTGGCCTGGAAGAACAGGATCGTCGCGACGATGCCCGCGCCCATCGCCACGCCCGCCGCGAGCCACGTCTGCGGCAACGACGGCGGCCCGGCCTGCTGATAGGCGAACGCCGCGACGAGAAGCCACAACGGCTGGCTCGCGAGCGTCATGCCGAAGACGCGTTGCGTCGCGCTCAACGTCTCGCCCGTCCGCTCCAGGTGCAACAGCAGCAGGCGATTGCCGATCGGATACAGGGTCGCCGACACGAGCACGCACGCCAGCGCGATCCACGCCGCGCGGTCGAGCCGGCCCTGCGCGTAGCCGAACTGCAACAGCACGACGCCGACGAGGATCACGCCGCCGACGCCGAGCGCGGCCATCGGCACCTTGCGCCGCGCATCGCGATACAACAGCGGCGCGCACAGCATTCCCGCCACGACCGTGAATTGGAAACTGCCCGCGATCAGCCACGACGGACCGCTCGACGCGGCGAACGCCAGCAACAGATAGAACCCGACGAAGCCGATCGACGCGGATTTGAACCACGCCAGCGGGTGCGCGCGCATCGCGCGCCACACCGGCGCGATGCCGCCGACCAGGGGCATCAGCGGCAACAACAGCGGCAGGGTGATGAGGTAACGCAACGCCGCGGTCCACGCCCAATGACCGCCGCCGGTCGCGGCCGCGCGATTGAGCACGTACGTCAGGGTGAAGAACAACGCCGACAACAGCGCGACGCCGATGGCCGCCAGGGCGCGGCGGCCGTCGTGTGCCCCGGCGGTCATGCGTGCGCGGCGATGGGCTCGGCGTCGGCTCCGAAACCGTGGCCGATGGCATCGCGCGCCCAGGCGAGCGCGTCGAGCAGCGCGTCGATTTCCTGCGGCGAGTGCAACGCCGACAACGTGATGCGCAGGCGCGACTTGCCCTCGGGCACCGTCGGCGGGCGGATCGCGGAGACCCAGAAGCCTTGCGCTTCGAGCGCCTGCGCGAAGGCGAGCGCATGCGCTTCGTCCCCGCACAGCAGCGGCTGGATCGGCGAATGCGACGGCAGCACTTCGAAACCACGCTTGGCCGCGCCGGAGCGGAAGCGAGAGATCGACGTGATCAGTTTCTCTCGGCGCCATTGCTCGCGCCGCGCGATCTTCACCGCAGCGAGCGACGCGGCGGCCTGCGCCGGCGGCAACGCGGTGGTGTAGATGTACGGACGCGCGACTTCTTCCAGGTGCGCGATCAGGTCCGCATCGCCGACCACGGCCGCGCCGTAGCTGCCGAGCGCCTTGCCGAGCGTGACCAGTTGCAGCGGCGCGGCATCGACGCCCAGGCGCGCGGCCGCGACGGTGCCGCGGCCTTCGGGGCCGAGCACGCCGACGCCGTGCGCGTCGTCGACGTAGAACAGCGCGTGCTGCACGCGCGCGATGACCGCGAGTTCGCGAATGGGCGCGACGTCGCCGTCCATGCTGAAGACGCCATCGGTGGCGAGCATCGCCGCGCCGTCCGGCACGCTGCGCAACTGGCGCAACGCACCTTCGGGATCCAGGTGCGGATAGCGGCGCAGCTTGCAGCCGGAAACGCGCGCGGCGTCGATCAGGCTCGCGTGGTTGAGGCGGTCCTGCACGCAGACGTCGTCATCGCCGAGGAAGGCCTGGACGACGGCGAGGTTGGCCATGTAGCCGTTGCCGAACAGCAGCGCGCGCGGCATGCCGAGCCACTCCGCCAGTTCGCGCTCGAGCGCGTCGTGGGTGGCGTGGTGGCCGCAGACCAGGTGCGAGGCGACCCCGCCGGCGCCATCGCGCGCGGCGGCATCCTGCATCGCGTTGACCACGGCGAACTGCTGCGCCAGGCCCAGGTAATCGTTGCTGCAGAAGCCGGTGAGCCAGTGGCCGTCGACTTCGAAGCGGACGCCGTCGCGGCGGGTGACGCTGCGACGGACGCGCGTGCGCGCGAGGGCCTCGCGCTGGGCGCGGGCGGCGGCGACGCGGTCGTGCAGGCGCGGGCGCATGGGTCAGGCGGCCTCACCGGTGATCGCGGCGTGGACGGTGGTGCTGCAGTCTGACGCGACGTCCGCCGATGCAACGTGCATGGGTCGCAGTCCGAGGCGTTCGAACAGCCGCTGGTCGTGTTCGGTGTCCGGGTTGCCGGTGGTCAACAGCTTCTCGCCGTGGAAGATCGAGTTGGCGCCCGCGGCGAAGCACAGCGCCTGCAACTCGTCGCTCATCGTTTCGCGGCCGGCCGACAGGCGGACCATCGAGCGCGGCATGAGGAGGCGGGCCACCGCGATCGTGCGGACGAATTCGAAGGGATCCAGCAGGGCGGTGCCCGACAGCGGCGTGCCCGCGACCTGGACGAGGCGGTTGATCGGCACCGAATCCGGATGCGCGGGCAGCGTCGCCAGCGCGTGCAGCAGGCCGGCGCGTTGTTCGCGCGATTCGCCCATGCCCACGATGCCGCCGCAGCAGGTCTTCATGCCCGCGTCGCGCACGTGCGCCAGCGTGTCCAGCCGATCCTGGAATTCGCGCGTGTGAATGACCTCGCCGTAGAAATCCGGCGCGGTGTCGATGTTGTGGTTGTAGTAGTCCAGGCCCGCGTCGCGCAGCGCGTGCGCTTGCGTGTCGGTCAGCATGCCGAGCGTGGCGCAGGTTTCCAGGCCGAGCGCCTTCACCTCGCGGATCATCGCGGCGACCTTCGGGATGTCGCGGTCCTTCGGCGAGCGCCAGGCGGCGCCCATGCAGAAGCGCGAGGCGCCGGCGTCGCGCGCCTGCTTCGCCTTCGCGACGACATCTTCGGTGCTCATCAGCTTCGTAGCTTCCACGCCCGTGTGGTAGCGCGCGGCCTGCGGGCAATAGCCGCAGTCCTCGGGACAGCCGCCGGTCTTCACGGACAGCAGCGTCGAGACCTGGACTTCCGTCGGATCGAAGTGCTCGCGATGGACCGTGGCGGCGCGGTGCAGCAGCTCGGTGAACGGCAGCGCGAACAGCGCGAGGACTTCGTCGCGCGACCAATCGTTGCGCACTTGGCTGACAGCAGGCATGGGAGTTTCCCGACAGCGATGGGGATACAGACCGGGCAGTCTGGAAACCATGACACTGGCTGTCAACCAATGGTCACTTCCCCGGGTTGACGGGCGCCTTCGGTGGCCCGGCCGTTGTCTGGCCTGCCATTCGGCCGGTCCGCCGGGGCGGGACCTGTGCGAGGCGTGCGGCCGTGCCCTGCCACGCATGCCGGCCGCTTGCCAGCGATGCGCGCTGCCGCTGGCCGTCCCGGGCACGTGCGGCGCTTGCCTGCGGCGGCCGCCGCCGTTGCGTGAGGTCCATGCGGCGTTCCTCTATTCGGCGCCGCTCGATCGGCTGCTGCCGCGCTTCAAGTTCCACGACGACCTGGCGGCGGGTCGATTGCTGTCGCAACTGATGGTCGAGGCGTTCGCCGATCTGCCGCGTCCCGAGACGCTGGTCGCGGTGCCGCTGCATGTCGCGCGCCTGCGTTCGCGCGGTTACGACCAGGCGCTCGAATTGGCGCGGCCGCTATCGCGTGCGTTGCGGGTGCCGTTGCTGAGCGGCCGGCTGTGCCGCATGCGCTCGACGGCGCCGCAGTCGGAACGCGACGCGGCGGCGCGGCGGCGCAACCTGTATCGCGCATTCGACGTCCGCGGCGGCGCGGCGATGCCGGCGCACGTGGTGCTGATCGACGATGTCATGACGACCGGCGCCACGTTGCACGCGGCCGCGGATGCGTTGCTGCATGCCGGCGTGCGCCGCGTCGATGCCTGGGTGTGCGCGCGCGTGCCGTGAGGCGCGCGCACGTCGTCAGGGCATGACCGGCGGCACGTAGGCCAGCGTGTTGCCGAGCAGCCACAACAACCCGAGCACCAGCGGCACGTGCACGAGGAACTGCACGAACGTGAAGCCGACGATGTCGCGCGCCTTCAGCCCCAGCACGCCGAGCAGCGGCAACATCCAGAACGGGTTGACCAGGTTCGGGAGCGCTTCGGCCGCGTTGTAGATCTGCACCGACCATCCGAGGTGATAACGCAGGTCGTTGGCGGCCTGCATCACGTACGGTGCTTCGATCAGCCACTTGCCGCCACCGGAGGGCACGAAGAATCCGAGCACCGCCGAATACGCGCCCATCACCAGCGCGAACGTGTCGTGGTGCGCCACCTGCACGAACACGTGCGACAAGCGATGCGCGAGCGTGTCGCCATCGCTGCCGGGCGCGGCGGTGAGCAGCATCGCGATGCCGCCGTACAGCGGGAACTGGATCAGCACGCCCGCGGTGGAAGGCACGGCCCTGGCCACGGCGTCGAGGAAACTGCGCGGCCGCCAGTGCAGCAACAAGCCGAGTGAAAGGAACAGCAGGTTGTAGGTGTTGAGGTCGGCGATGGCGACGCTCGCCGGACGCGACACGAACTCGCTCGCGAGCCAACCGAAGGCGAGCAGCGACAAGGCGATGGTGACGAGCGGGCTGAATTCCAGCCATTCGCCCGGACGCGTGCGGCGCGCGGGGGCATCCGGCGTTGGCGCATGCCCTGGCTCCTCCGGCGCTTCGCGCACGGCGTCCCCACTGGGCGCGGTCCACCATGCGATGCCGATCGACACGGCGATCAGCACCGCGGTCAGCGCGACCGACTGCCACAGCAGGATCGTCTGCGAAAACGGCAGCACGCCGGTGATCGCGAGCAACGCCGGCGGCATGCTCGCAGGATTGGCCTGCAATTGCGCTGCCGACGAACTCAGGCCCATCGCCCACACGGCGCCGAGCCCGAGATACGCGGCGGCGCCCGCGGCGCGATAGTCCATGCGCAATTCGCCGCGCTTGGCGAGCGCGCGCACGAGCAACCCGCCGAAGACCAGCGAGAATCCCCAACTGAGCAACGACGTCAGCATCGACACCGCAGCGACGAAGGCCACCGCGCCGCGCCCCGTGCGCGGCACGCGCGCCATGCGCTCGATCGCGTGCGACACGACCGGCGCACTGGCAAGCACGTAGCCGCCGATCACGACGAACACCATCTGCATCGTGAAGGGAATCAGGCTCCAGTAGCCCTTTCCGAAGGCCTGCGCGGTGGCGCTTGGCGTCGCACCGAATGCGAGTGCGGCGACGGCGACGATCGCCACGCCGAGTGCGGCGAACACGTAGGCGTCCGGGAACCAGCGTTCGGCCCAGTCGGCGCAGCGCAGCGCGAGCCGCGCGGTCCAGGCCGCGGCATGCACGCGCGCGCTCATGCGTGCGCCGCCTGCCAGTACGCCACCGCGATGCCGGCGAAGACGCTCATGCCGACCCACTGGTTGTGCAGGAACGCGCGGAAGCACGCGTCGCGTTCGCGATGGCGCGCGATGAGGAATTCGTACGCGACCAGCAACGCGGCGACACCGATCGCGATCCAGTACGCCATGCCCAACGCCGCCTGTCGCCCGACCAGATACAACGCGAAGAAGGTCGCCGCGTACAGCACGCCCTGCGCGACCAGGTCCGTGTCGCCGAACAGGATCGCGGTGGACTTCGCGCCGGCGCGCAGGTCGTCGTCGCGGTCGACCATCGCGTACCAGGTGTCGTAGGCCGTCGCCCACAGGATGTTCGCGCCGTAGAGCACCCACGCGATCGGCGGCACCTCCCCGCGGATCGCGGCGAACGCCATCGGGATCCCCCAGCCGAACGCCAGGCCGAGGTACACCTGCGGCAGGTAGGTGTAACGCTTGAGGTAGGGATAACTCGCCGCGAGCACCACGCCGATCGCGCTCATCCAGATCGTGAGGCGGTTCATCGTCAGCACGAGTGCGAAGGCCGCGAGCATCAACGCGGCGAACACCAGCAGCGCTTCGCGGCCACCGACCTTCCCGGACGCGAGCGGACGGTCGCGCGTGCGCTCCACCTGCGGGTCCAGCCAGCGGTCGGCGTAGTCGTTGATCACGCAGCCGCCCGAGCGCGTGAGCCAGACGCCCAGCGTGAACACGATCAGCGTCCACAACGGGGGAATCCCTTCGGCCGCGACCCACAGGCCCCACCACGTCGGCCACAGCAGCAGCAGCCAGCCGATCGGCCGGTCGCCGCGCACGAGTTGCCAGTACAGGCTCAGGCGTTCGCGCCACCGCGGGACGGGCGGCGGAATCGGCGCGTAGTCGCGTTCGTAGCTCATGGTCCTCCCCCTGCTGTGCGAGAATGCGCGCCCCCGCGGCCTCGTGGGGTGTGCCATCGCGATGCGCCCGTAGCTCAGCCGGATAGAGTAGTGGCTTCCGAAGCCATTGGTCGGGGGTTCGAATCCCTCCGGGCGCGCCATCGCCCCGCGTTCGCGGGGCGGCCGGCACCCTTGGCTCGCACCCGCCGCGGCCTTCTGGAATAATCCCCGGCTCTTTGTTGGCTCTGCGCGGCAACGCGCCCCTGGACGGATCGTGCGCAACTACGACCTCGACTTCCTCAAGAAATTCTCGATGGTGATCGGCTTCCTGGCCGCGCTCACCCTCGCCCTGATCCTCTTCGCGCACTACCTGCAGGGCACGCTGGTGCCGGAACAGGACCCGGCCGTGGCCAAGCGCACGCTCTCGCGCATCGCGCCGGCCGGCGCGGTCTACGCCGGCCAGACCGGCGCCGCGCAGCAGGCTGCCGCGGTGGCCGCCGCCGCCGCGAAGGCCGCTTCGCAGGTCGCCTACGGCGGCACGATGGATGGCAGCCAGATCTTCGGCAACCTCTGCACCGGCTGCCACACCTCGGGCGCGGGCGGCGCACCGATGATGACCGCCGCCGGCATGGGCGCGCGCGCGGGCAAGGGCAAGGACACGCTGTACAAGCACGCGATCGAAGGCTTCACCGGCACCGCCGGCCACATGCCCGCCAAGGGCGGCAACCCGGCGCTGACCGACGACCAGGTCAAGGCCACGGTCGACTGGATGCTCGCGAACGTGAAGTGACACAACGGCCCGCGAAAGCGGGATCCGGAACCCGACGAACGCCGCTCCACGAGCGGCGTTTTTCTTTGCAACACCCTCCCCACCCCTGCGGCATCATCCACGGATGAACACCACTCCGCCCCCCGGCGTCGCACCCGCCGACCACGCCTTCACCATCGACGGCCCCGCCGGCCCGATCGAAGCGGCCTGCGACGACCCCGAGCCCGGCGTCACCGCCCTGCCGATCGTCGCGGTCGTCTGCCATCCGTTGCCCACCGAGGGCGGCACGATGCACAACAAGGTCGTCACGATGACCGCGCGCGCGTTGCGCGAATGCGGCGCGACGACGATCCGCTTCAACTTCCGCGGCACCGGACAATCGGACGGCACCTTCGACGAAGGGCGCGGCGAAGCCGACGACCTGCGCACCGTCGTCGCGTGGGCACGCGCCAAATACCCCTCGCACACGCTGTGGCTCGCCGGTTTCAGCTTCGGCGCGTACGTGTCGTACAAATGCGCGCATGCGTTGCAGCCGGGCCTGCTGTTGTCGATCGCACCGCCCGTGGGGCGCAGCTGGGACTTCGCGCAGATCCCGCACCCCAACTGCCCGTGGATCGTGATCCAGGGGGAAGACGACGAGATCGTCGATGCGCAGGCAGTGCAGGCGTGGGTCGCGACACTGAAGCCCGCGCCCGAGTTCGTGTCGATGCCGGAAACCAGCCATTTCTTCCATCGCAAGCTGATGGACCTGCGCGGCGCGATCAAGTCCGCCGTGCGCCCGTGGCTCCCGGATCCGGCGACCGGATGAACGACCATCCGACACCGTCGGCGGCCTATGCCGCCGGCGTCGCGCGCGGGGAATGGCAGGACGATGCGGCGCAGCATCCGGCGTTGCGCGAACTCGATCGCCTGCACGATGCACTGCGCACTCCCGCCAACGGCGGCGGCCTGTTCTCGCGCCTGTTCGGCAACGATGCGCCGCAGGCGCCGCGCGGCCTGTATCTGTGGGGCGGCGTCGGCCGCGGCAAGACGTTCCTGATCGACCTGTTCTACGACGGCCTGCCGATCGCGGAAAAACGCCGCACCCATTTCCATCGCTTCATGCGCGAAGTGCACGAACGCCTGCGCGCGCACGCCGGCGAACGCGATCCGCTCGCCGCCATCGCGAAACAATGGCGCGAAACCTTGCGCGTCCTGGTGCTCGACGAATTCTTCGTCAGCGACATCGGCGATGCGATGCTGCTCGCGCGCTTGCTCGACCGGATGTTCGCCGAAGGCGTGGTGCTGGTGACGAGCTCCAACGCCGCGCCCCGCGACCTGTACAAGGACGGCTTGCAGCGGTCGCGCTTCCTGCCCGCGATCGCATTGATCGAACAACGGTGCGCCGTCGTGTTCCTCGACAGTCCCCAGGATTACCGCCTGCGCGCGCTGACACGTTCTCCGGTGTATCGCGCGCCGCTCGATGCCGGCTCGGACGCCTGGATGCGGGAGCGCTGGGAAACGCTGAGCCACGGCTGCCCGCGCGAGGACGAGCCCTTCGTCGTCGATGGCCGCACGATCGATTCGCGCGCGCGCGCCGAAGGCATGGCCTGGTTCGATTTTTCCGCGCTGTGCGAAGGCCCGCGCGGTACGTCGGATTACATCGAACTGGCGCGCGAATGCCACACGGTGCTGCTCGGCGGCATTCCGAAGTTCGACGCGCTCAACGACGATTCGGCACGGCGCTTCGTCAACCTGATCGACGAGCTCTACGACCGTCACGTCAACCTGGTGTGCACCGCCGGCGCGATGCCGATGCAGCTCTACGCCGGCGAGCGCCTCGTCGCCGCGTTCGAACGCACGGCCTCGCGGCTGATCGAAATGCAGTCGGCCGAATACCTCGCGCTGGAGCACCGCTCCTAGGCGGTGCGCTTCCGGTTGAGGTGCAGGCCGCCGTACACGGCGACCAGCACCGCGAGCGCGACGCCGATGGCGATGAGCTCGCTCGAAGTGAGCGTGAACACCACGAGCACCATCGAGACGGTCGCGATCAACGGAATCACCGGGCCGCCCGGCAACACGAACGGCGTGTCGCCGCGTTCGCGCAGGTCCCTGCGCTGTGCCCACCACGCGGCGAGGCTCACCAGCCCGTAGACCAGGCAGATCGCGCCGCCGGAAATGAGCGCGAGCTTGTCGAAGCTGCCGGCGATCGCAAGGATCCATGCGGGCGTCGCGTGCGCGACGAGCGCATGCATCGGCACGCGATGCGACTCCGTCACGCGCCCGAAAATGCGCGGCAGGTAACCGTCGCGGCCGAGCGCATACACCAGGCGCGAAGTGCCGAGCAGGTTGCCCATCATGAAGCCGGTCATCGAGATGCACGCCGTGACGAGCAGCAGGATGCGCGCCGGCGTCCACAACGCGCCGGCGGTATCGGCCACCGGCACCTTGCTCTGGCCCAGCGCAGGGCCAAGCAGGCCTTGGCCCACGATCTGCAGGCCGAGATACAGCAGCACGACGAGCAGGATCGCGGCGACCGTCGCGCGCGGGACGTTGCGCGAGGGATCGCGCAATTCGCCCGACGGCACGAGCGCGGTTTCCATGCCCGAATAGGCGAACATCACCAGCGCCATCGACGCGCCCAGCGCGGACCAGGACGGCACGTCGCCGACGGCGAAGCTCACCTGGCTCCAGTCGACGAACCAGATGCCGATGGCAGCGAGCAGGAACAACGGCGTGAGCTTCAGCGTCGCCAGCGCGACGATCGCGCGCGCGCCGAGCTTCACGCCGAAGGCGTTCAGCGCGAACAACCCCGCGTAGACCACGGTGATGAACAACGCGCGCGGTACCGGGCCCGCGAGCGCGGGCACGAGATTCGCGACCTGCTCGGACAACGCCGCCGCGACGCCCGCGCTGGAGGTGATGTTGCTGATCCACATCAGCGCGCCGGCGATGAACCCGGCGAACTGCCCGAAGGCCGCCGTGAGGTACGTGTAGGGCCCGCCGGTCGCGGACACGCGGCTGCCGACCGCCGCGAAACACAACGCGATGGGGATGATCGCCAATGCGCCGGCGATGAGCGCGATGGGCGCGGCGACGCCGACCTGCGTCGACAGCGCGGCCGGCATGCGGAAGATGCCGCCGCCGATGATGACGTTGATGACCGCGGCGGTGAGCGCGAAGGTCCCGACGGCGCGGATGAGCGCGGCCTCGCCGTGGACGGCGCCGAGCGCGGGTTGCGAACGCTGGTCCATGTGGTGTTCCCCGGGTGACGGCCGAGCGTCGCACAGGTGCGCGGCCCAGCGCGAGCCCCTTCCGTAGAATGGCGGCATGACTTCCAGCGAATTGCCGCTCGGCCGGGCGGTCGACTACCCGCGCCACTACGACCCCGGCCTGTTGTTCCCCATCCCGCGCGCGGTGGGCCGCAGCGCGTTGTCCATCGCCGGCGACACGCTGCCCTTCGTGGGCCACGACCGCTGGCACGCGTACGAGCTGTCCTGGCTCGACGGACGGGGCAAGCCGATGGTCGCCACGGCGACCTTCACCGTGCCGGCCGATTCGCCGCACCTGGTCGAATCGAAATCGCTGAAGCTGTACCTGAACTCGTTCAACTCCTCGCGTTTCGACAGCGCCGACGACGTGCGTGCGCGCATCGCATCGGATCTCGCGCGTAGCGCGGGTGCGCCGGTCGACGTGCACTTCGGCTTGCCGCCGATGATCGGGGACGAAGACGACGTGGTCGACCTCGATGCGCTCGCCATCGACATCGACGATTACGGCCCTCCGAATGCCGGCCACCTGGCGTGCGATGCGGGCGACATCGTCGAAGCGCGCGTGCGCTCCGCGCTGCTGAAGTCCAATTGCCCGGTGACGGGCCAGCCCGACTGGGCGGAAGTGCGCATCGAATATCGCGGGCCGCGCATCGATGCGGCCGGGTTGCTGCGCTATCTCGTCAGCTTCCGCGACCATGCCGAGTTCCACGAACAGTGCGTCGAACGCATCCATACCGACCTCGTCGCGCGCTGCGCGCCGGAACAGTTGTCGGTCGAGGCGCTGTATACGCGGCGCGGCGGACTGGACATCAACCCGTGGCGCGCGACGCCCGGTTCGGCGCCTCCGCTGGCGGTGCGCGCGCTGCGCCAATGAATCCGTGAGGCCGCTTTAACGGCGGCCGTGGTTAGCTCCGCCGGTCCCCGGCCGCCCCCGACGCCGGGGGGAGCACCGTCCATGAGCAACGAAAAGAAGCCCGACTTCGGCGGCGTGCAGGGCACCGTGCGCGGCAACGAAGGCGTCGTGCCCGAAAAGCCGGACTTCTCCGGCGTGCAGGGCACCGTGCGCGGCGAAGGCCTGCCCGCCGAAGGCACCCAGTACACGGTGGAGAAAGGCGACACGCTGTCGCACATCGCCAAGCACTTCTATGGGCGTGCGAGCAAATGGCACGCGATCTTCGACGCCAACCGCGACCAGCTCGACGACCCCGACCGCATCCAGCCCGGCCAGGTGCTGACGATCCCCGCGATCGATCTCGACGGCGACGGCGTTTCCGATTCCCCGAAGTGACGCCGCCGAAACGATCCCCCTTTCCAGGAGTCCGAACCCCATGAACCGCAATCGCGTCGCGTTGTCCCTCGCCACCGCCCTGATCGCCACGCTCGCCGTCGCCGGCTGCAAGAAGAAGGAAGCGGAGATGCCGGCGACCACCACCACGCCGCCGGCCGCCACCACGCTGCCGCCGATCTCAGCCCCCGCGCCGAGCACGGCGTCGGCGTCGGTGACCTCCGTCGAACTCGGCAATGCCGCCGGGCCCGACATGAAGATCGCCGCCCCCACCAGCACCTTCACGACGAAGGACAAGATCATCGCCGCGGTCGGCACCCGCGCCGGCGATGCCGCGGCCTCGACCGCGAAGATCGCCGCGAAGTGGACGCACGTCGACAGCAACCAGACGGTCAACGAGGAAAGCCGCGACGTGCAGCTCCAGGGCGACCAGACCTGGGACTTCGAGATCACCAACAGCAACCCGTGGCCGACCGGGAAGTACAAGGTCGAGGTCAGCTTGAACGGCAGCGTCGTGCAGTCGCGCGACTTCGAGGTGAAGTAAGCGGCCGCAGGCCTTTGCCCCCGCGCGCCGGAACCGCGAAAATGGCGGACTCCGGCGCGCAGGTCCCGCGCGCCCTCCCAGACTGGAAGCAGCGCGCGCATGTCGACTTCGCCGAAGATCCTCTACACCCTCACCGACGAAGCGCCGTTCTTGGCGACGCAGTCGTTCCTGCCGATCGTCGCAGCGTTCACCAGGCCGGCGGGCATCGCGGTCGAGACGCGCGACATCTCGCTCGCCGCGCGCATCGTCTCCCAGTTCAACGACATGCTCGACGCCGCGCACCAGGTCGCCGACGACCTCTCCGAACTCGGCCAGCTCGCGACCACGCCGGAAGCGAACATCATCAAGCTGCCCAACATCAGCGCGTCGGTGCCGCAGCTGAAGGCCGCCATCAAGGAATTGCAGGCGCAGGGCTACAAGCTGCCGGCGTATCCGGACGAACCGAAGGACGATCGCGAAGCCGACATCAAGGCGCGCTACGACCGCGCCAAGGGCAGCGCCGTGAATCCGGTGTTGCGCGAAGGCAATTCGGATCGCCGCGCGCCGTTGTCGGTGAAACAGTACGCACGCAAGCATCCGCACCGCATGGGTGCGTGGTCGAAGGCGTCGAAGTCGCACGTCGCGCACATGGACGGCGGCGACTTCTACGGCAGCGAGAAGTCGGCCACGCTCGCGCAGGCCGGCACGCTGAAGATCGAATTCATCGGCAGTGATGGCGCCGCGCGCGTGCTCAAGCCGTCGGTGAAGGTGCAGGCCGGCGAGATCGTCGATGCCGCGGTGATGAACGTCAAGTCGCTCTCGCGCTTCGTCGATGCGCAGATCGAGGACGCCAAGGCGCAAGGCGTGCTGTTCTCGCTGCACCTGAAGGCCACGATGATGAAGGTCTCCGACCCGATCATGTTCGGCGTCGTGGTCGAACGCTTCTACCGCGACGTGCTCGCGCGCCACGAGGACGCGCTGGTGTCGGCGGGCTTCGACCCGAACAACGGCATCGGCGATCTGTACGCGCGCCTGCCTTCGCTCCCTGAAGACCTGCGCGCGACGATCGAAGCCGACATCGCCGCCGAATATGCGCTGCGTCCGGGCGTCGCGATGGTGAATTCGGACAAGGGCATCACCAACCTGCACGTGCCGAGCGACGTGATCGTCGACGCGTCGATGCCCGCGATGATCCGCGACTCGGGCGGCATGTGGAACGCGAAGGGCGAACTGCAGGACGCGAAGGCCGTCATTCCCGACCGCTGCTACGCGGGCATCTACCAGGTGGTGATCGACGACTGCAAGGCCAACGGTGCGTTCGATCCGGCCACGATGGGCAGCGTGCCCAACGTCGGCCTGATGGCGCAGAAGGCCGAGGAATACGGTTCGCACGACAAGACCTTCCACCTCGAACACGACGGCGTCGTGCGGGTGAGCGATGCCGACGGCAACGTCGTGCTGGAACACGCCGTCGAAGCCGGCGACATCTGGCGCATGTGCCAGACCAAGGACGCGCCGATCCGCGACTGGGTGAAGCTCGCGGTGTCGCGTGCGCGCCTGTCGCACACGCCGGCGGTGTTCTGGCTCGACGCGGATCGCGCGCATGACGCGCAGGTGCTGAAGAAGGTCGAGGCCTACCTGAAGGACCACGACACGAGCGGCCTGGACATCCGGGTGCTCGCGCCGGTCGACGCGATGGGCCATTCGCTCGCGCGCATCCGCCGCGGCGAGGACACGATTTCCGTCACCGGCAACGTGTTGCGCGATTACCTGACCGACCTGTTCCCGATCATGGAACTCGGCACGTCCGCGAAGATGTTGTCCGTCGTCCCGCTGATGGCGGGCGGTGGCTTGTTCGAAACCGGCGCGGGCGGTTCGGCGCCGAAGCACGTGCAGCAGTTCGTCGCGGAGAACTACCTGCGCTGGGATTCGCTCGGGGAATTCCTCGCGCTGGCCGCATCGCTAGAACATCTCGCCGAGCGCCATGGCAACGCGCGCGCGCAGGTGCTGGCCGACGCGCTGGATGCGGCGAACGCGAAGTTCCTCGACGAGAACAAGTCGCCGGGCCGCAAGCTGCACACGCTCGACAACCGCGGCAGCCATTTCTACCTGGCGATGTACTGGGCGCAGGCGCTCGCGGCGCAGGACGTCGACGCGGCGTTGAAGGCCCAGTTCGCGCCGGTGGCGAGGGCGCTGACCGACAACGAGGCCAGGATCGTCGAAGAACTCGACGCCGTGCAGGGCAGCGCGGTCGACATCGGTGGGTACTACCACCCCGACATGGACAAGCTCGCCAGGGCGATGCGGCCGAGCGCGACGTTGAACGCCGCGCTGGCGCAGTTGGGGTAAGGCTCAGCAGTGCGAGATCCCGATCCGCTCCGGCGAAACGATTGCATCGTTCGCCTGGTGCGGGTCGATCGGGTCGTGGCCACCGAGCAGGAGGAACGAGTCGAACCAGCGATGGTTCTTCTCGTCGGCCCGGCGCGGGGCAGGCGTCGTCCCGGTGATTTCGTCTTCGATGCGGCCATCCACCAGATGGCCCTGCAGCGACAGCAGATCCTTGTACAGGCGGGCGGTTTCGATACGCATGGCCGGGCTCCGTGATTGAGTGGAATGAAAGATAGGCGCATGCTTGCGCCTTGAAAATCGCAAGTTCCGAGAGCTTGCCTTCAATTTCATTCAAGTCGGAGCCGCCGTGAGCAAGCCGCCGCTGCACGCCCTGCAAGGCTTCGTCGCCACCGCCCGGCTGGGCAATCTCTCGCGCGCGGCCGAGTCGATGCACCTGACGATCAGCGCGCTCAGCCACCAGATCCGCGGGCTGGAGGAGCGCCTCGGGCAGCAGCTGTTCGTGCGCAATCCGCGCGGCGTGTCGCTCACCGGCGACGGGCAGCGCTTGTTCGAACGCGTGGCCGAACACCTCGATGCGATCGAACACGCGATGCGCCCCTTCGGCATGCGGCGCGACGAAGTGCTGACGCTGACGCTGATGCCGTCGTTCGCGACGAGTTGGCTCGTGCCGCGCCTGCCGCGTTTCGTGGCTGCGCATCCGCAGCTGGAGATCCATCTGCGCTCGACGATCGCGGTCGTGGATTTCGAGCGCGACACCGACCTCGACGCGGGCCTGCGCTACGGGCCGGGCCATTGGCCCGGACTCGAAGCGGTGCATCTGTTCGACGATTGGCTCACGCCCATGGCCAGCCCCGCGCTGATCGAACGCCTCGGCCGCCCGACGTTGGAAACGCTCGGCGACTTTCCTTTGCTCGGTGCGCCGGGGGGCCGCTGGACGGAGTGGTTCAAGCGCTTCGGCGGGCAGCCCCCCAAGCGCTACGTGGCCAACTTCGACGACTCCGAAACCCTGCATCGCGCGGCGGTGGAGGGCATGGGCATCGTACTGGGCCGGCTGACGCTGGCCTGGCCGCTGATCGATGCCAACCGTCTGGCGCAGTTGTTCGACCAGCGGCTCAAGGCGGACTTCAGTCATTACCTCGTCTTCCCGCCGCGCTCGCGCTCGCACGGGGGCCTCGCGCATTTCCGCGACTGGGTGCTGGACGAGGCCGCGCAGTACACCGCCGCGCAAACGTGAGGGCGTCGGCGTAACCTGACGGCCCCTCCGACGGAGTCGCCACGATGGATCGCAAGCTCGCCGTTCGCCCCCTGGTCGCCTGCCTGGTGTTGTCCCTGGTCGCGGGTTGCGCGACGTCGACGCAGGACACCGCGGAAATGGCGAACGCCTCCGCCGCCGCGAGCGCATCGGCCGAAGATGGCGCGGCATCGGCCAGTGCATCGTCGTCGATGGTGAGCAACGCGACGGGCGCGGCGCTCGACGAGGTCCTCGCAGGCAGCTGGCGCACGCCGAAGTGGGTGGCGCGCGACCAATACCGCCATCCGAAGGAAACGCTGTCCTTCTTCCTGCTCAAGCCCGACCAGACCGTCGTCGAAATCACGCCGGGCGGCGGTTGGTACACCGAAATCCTCGCGCCCTACCTGCGCGAGAACGGCCATTACGTCGCCGCGGTGTGGGACGACAAGATCACCGGCCAGCCCGGCTATCGCTACGACCTCAACAAGCAGTTGCGCGCGAAGATCGCCGCCGACGCCGCGCATTACGACAAGGCCGAAGTGCGCATCTTCGATGCGAAGAAGCCGGATTTCGGCGCGCCGAACTCGGCCGACGTGGTGCTGACGTTCCGCAACGCGCACAACTGGGTGGAGGATGGCAACGCGGAAGATTACTTCCACGCCTTCTTCGCCGTGCTCAAGCCGGGCGGCACGCTCGGATTCGTCGACCATCGCGCCAAGCCGGGCACCGACCTGCAGGCACAGATCAAGAGCGGCTATCTCACCGAAGAACTGGTGAAGAAATACGCGGCCGACGCGGGCTTCGTGCTCGATGGGGAAAGCGAGGTCAACGCCAACCCGAAGGACACCACCGACCATCCGAACGGTGTGTGGACGTTGCCGCCGAGCAACCAGCACGAGAAAGCGGACGATGCGAAGTACCAGGCGATCGGCGAAAGCGATCGCATGACGCTGCGCTTCAAGAAACCCGCGGGTTGACGGACGCGAGCCGCGCGGAGCGATGCTGATCGCGTTGAACAAACCCTTCGGGGTCTTGTCGCAATTCACCGATCGCAGTGTTCCGCCGCGGCCGACGCTCGCGTCCTTCGGCCTGCCGCCCGGCGTGTACGCGGCGGGCCGGCTCGACGCCGATTCCGAAGGGCTGTTGTTGCTGACCGACGACGGCCCGCTCGCGCATCGCCTCAGCGACCCGCGGCACAAGCAACCGAAGACCTACTGGGTGCAGGTGGAGGGCGTGGTGACGGATGCCGCGCTGGAACGCCTGCGCGATGGCGTGCTGTTGAACGACGGCATGACGCTGCCCGCGCAGGCGCGCGCGATCACGCCGCCGCCGGCATGGCCGCGCGATCCGCCGGTGCGGTTCCGCAAGACGGTGCCCGATGCCTGGATCGAACTGGCCATCACCGAAGGCCGCAACCGGCAGGTGCGCCGGATGACCGCGGCGGTGGGCCTTCCCACGTTGCGTCTGATCAGGGCGGGGATCGGAACGCATCGAGTCGAAGGGCTCGCGCCGGGGTGCTGGAACATCGTGAAGGAATGAACTGTTCATCCCGTTTTGCGTTTCCGGGAGCGGGCGCACACACTTTCTGTTAACTTTCCCCTCCCGTTCAGGTTTCGCAACGAGACGGATCTCGCACGCGCGACCTGGCAGAGAGACACGCATGCCAGAAACGACGTCCAACGCCTCGGGCCGCATCCTGGTCGTCGACGACCAGCCGGCCAACCTGCGCGTCGTCAGCACATTGCTTTCGCGCAACGGCTACGACGTCGTGCCCGCCGGCACCGGCGCCGAGGCGCTCGAACACGCGCTCGCCGCCACGCCCGACCTGTTGCTGCTCGACATGCTCATGCCGGGCATGGACGGGTTCCAGTTGCTCGCACAGATGCGGCACCACCCCTCGCTCCAGGACATGCCGGTGATCTTCCTCACCGCCGCCCAGGATCGCGAGCTGCTGCTGCGCGCCTTCGACAGCGGCGCGGTCGATTACGTCACCAAGCCCTTCATTCCCGAAGAGCTGCTCGCCCGCGTGAGCGCACACGTCGCGCTGAAGCAGGCGCGCGACCGCCTCGAACGTGTCGCGCGCGAACGGCAGGAACTGGTGAACCTCGTCGCGCACGATCTCAAGAATCCGCTGAGCAGCGTGTTGTTCGCCAGCGACATCCTCATGCAGGACGGCTGCCGCCCCGAGCGCATTCCGCGCTACCTGCAGATGATCCACGAGAGCGCGCACGACGCGATCGGTTACATCCGCCGTTACCTGGAAGGCCAGGAACGCATCGCGGCCGCGCAGGGCGGCGAAGCGCACACGCACCCGGCCGCGTTGCACGACACCGTCGAGTGGCTGGCGCAGCGTTACGAGTTGCAGCTGGAAAGCCGTGGCATGCATCTGCAGATGGTCGTGCCCGATCCGTGCGGCACGGTGGCCATCGATCGCCGCGTATTGCGGCAGGTCGCGGAAAACCTCATCACCAACGCGATGAAGTACGCGGCCGATGGCAACGAGCTCACGCTGGAAATCACGCGTTCGTCGAACAGCGGCTTCTGGCAATTGCGCGTGCTCGACCGCGGCGGCGGCGTGCCGACGGAGAAACGCCGCGATTTGTTCAAGCCCTTCATGCGCCTGAGCGGCCGCGAGGACGGTTTGTCCAGCGGCCTGGGCTTGTCGCTCGCGCGGCAGATCATCGTCGGCGCCGGCGGCGACCTCTGGTACGAAGATCGCGACGGTGGCGGGGCGGTGTTCGTGATCGAACTGCCCGCCGCGCACACCCTCGACTAAGCCTTTATTCCGAAGCGGTCTGCGTGCTGCGCGTGCTCTTGCGCGCGGTGCGCTTGGCGCCCGATGCGCGCTTGGCCGGCACGCGGCGCGCGCTGCCTTCGATCGCATCGCGTCCGTCGCCGTTCTGCGCCTGCTTCGCCTTGCGGCGCGCGAGATACCACAGCGCACCCGCGCCAACGACGGTCGCGACGGCGACCACCGGGTAGCGACGCACGAACTTCATCGCGACCTTGCCGCCGGTCTTCACCGCGCCGATCTTGACGCCGGCATCCAGCCATTGGCCGGCCTTCGGCACGAGGTCCATGACGCCGCCGCCGACCTTGCCGGCGAGGTCCATCGCGCGTTCGGGCAGGGCGGTGAGATTGGTGTTCATCGTGCGGGCTCCCGTGTGACGGATCGTTGGCTCGGCAGTCTCCGGCCGCTGGCGTTGAGCGTGCGTGATAAACGGCGCACGTGTTCAGGTGCCGCGCGGTTTGGCGCGATGCGTCGCGGTGGCCGACCACGGATCATCAGGCCAGGGATGCCGCGGATAGCGGCCTTTCATCTCCTTGCGGACCTCGGGGTAGGTGCGTTCCCAGAAGCCCTTGAGGTCTTGCGTGACCTGCAGCGGCCGCCCGCCCGGCGAAAGCAGGTGCAAGGTGAGCGGTACTCGGCCATCGACGATGCGCGGCGTATCCGCAAGTCCGAACAGCTCCTGCAACTTCACTGCGAGCACCGGCGGGCGCACGCCGTCGTGGTCGTCCACCGCGTACTCGATGCGGCGCTCCATGCCCGACGGAACGGTGATGCGGGTGGGTGCAAGTGCATCGATGCGGCGGCGCAGGTTCCAGTCGACGGTGTCGTGCAACGCATTCGACAGTTCGGCGGCATCGAGTGCATCCAGACGCGTCTTGCCTTCGAATGCGGGCCGCAGCCAAGCGTCGAGCGTGTCGAGCAACGCGGCGTCGGACAGGTCAGGGAAGCCTTCCTCGGGCGCCCACTCGCGCAACGCGCGGACACGTGCGCGCCACTGTTGCAACGTTTCGCTCCACGGCAACGCATCGAGGCCGAGATCGTGCACGGCGTCGGTGAGTGCGCGCGCGGCGTGCGCGGGATCGACGCGCCCCGCGGGTTTCGATTCGAGCACGATGTTGTCGAAGCGCCGCTCGCGCTGCGCGACGAGCGCCCGGCGCGCGGCATCCCATCGCACGGTGTCTTCTTCGACGAAGCGTTTGGGGAAATCGCGGGCGAGCGCGGCTGCATCGACGGGTGCGCCGCGCAGCAGCAGCGCGTCCTTCGCTTCGAAGCGCAGCTCGCTCGCGACGAGCCACGGCTCCCCGAACAACGCGCTGTCGTCGAACAGCGTGGCCATGCGGCCATTGGCGAGTTGGTAGCGGCGCGGCTGCGTCGGGTGTTGATGCGCGATGCGATCGGGGAAGGCGTGCGCGAGCAGGTCGCCGATGCGGTGGGCGTCGATGGAACGCGGCGGTTGCGCGTCGCCCTTCAATCGGCGCCGCCATTGTTTCGCCGCGGCGTCGAGCGCGGCGAAGGCCGCACGGCTGCCGCCCGGATCGTGGCCCGCGCGGAATGCGGCGAGTGCGCGCCAACGCTCGGCGAGCGCGTCGCTGCGCGAGCGCAACGGATCGCGCGCCTCCACGAGCGCCGCAAGATCGCAGGCGAGCGCCCGGTCTTCGCCGCGCGTCGGCGCGAGCAACATTGCGGCCAGGCGCGGGTGCGTTCCGAGCGCGAGCATGCGGCGGCCGAGGGGCGTGATCGCATCGCCGTCCAGCGCGCCGAGACGGCGCAGCAGGTCGCGCGCGGCGCTCATTGCACCTGCGGGCGGTGCGTCGACGAATGCGAGCGCGTCGCTGCCCCACGCGGCGAGTTCGAGCGCGAGCGATGCGAGCTCGACCTGGGCGATCTCGGGACGGCGTTGCGGTTCCAGCCGTTGCGATTGCGGCCACAACCGATACGTCCACCCCTCCGCGACGCGGCCCGCGCGGCCGGCGCGCTGGTCGGCGGAGGCTTGCGCGATCGATACGATGTCGAGCCGCGAGAAACCGGAGTTCGGGTCGTACCGCGGTTCGCGCGCCAGGCCGCTGTCGATGACGACGCGCACACCCGGCAACGTCACGCTCGATTCGGCGACGTTGGTGGCGAGCACGATGCGGCGCCGTTCCCCGGGTGCGAGCACGCGCGATTGCTGTTCGACGGGCAATTCGCCGTGCAGGGCGAGCACGTCGATGCCTTGCACCGCATCGCTGGCATCGAGTGCGGCCTGCACCTGCCCGATCTCGCGCTGGCCGGGCAGGAAGACGAGCAGGTCGCCGGGGTGTTGCGCGACGGCGTGTTCGATCGCGCGACGCGCTTGCGGCACGAGCGCTTCATCGCGGCGCGCCGGGAAATGCGCGATGTCCACGGGATAGGCGCGGCCTGCGCTGCTGAGGCGCGGCGCGTCGAGGAAGCGCGCGAGGCGTTCGCCGTCGAGCGTCGCCGACATCACGACGATGCGCAGGTCTTCCCGCAATCCGGCTTGCACGTCGAGCGCAAGCGCAAGGCCGAGATCGCCGGCCAGGTGCCGCTCGTGGAATTCGTCGAACAGCAACGCGCCGACGCCCTCGAGCATCGGGTCGTCCTGCAACATGCGCGTGAGGATCCCTTCGGTGACCACTTCCACGCGCGTGCGCGCGGAGATCTTCGATTCGAACCGGATGCGATAGCCGACGGTGTCACCGGGCGCTTCGCCCAGCTGCCTGGCCATGAACGTCGCGGCCGCACGCGCGGCGACGCGGCGCGGTTCGAGCATCACGATCTTGCGGCCCGCCAGCCACGGCGCGTCGAGCAGCGCGAGCGGGACCTGCGTCGTCTTGCCGGCGCCGGGCGGCGCTTCGAGCACGAGCCTCGGATGCGCGGCGAGGCGCGCACGCAATTCGGGCAACAGCGGGGCGATGGGAAAGTCGGGGGCGCGCACGCGCGAAGTCTACGGCGCCGGCCCGGTAAACTGGCGCCCATGCTCATCGACATCGGCGCCAACCTCACCCACGACAGCTTCGACCACGACCGCGACGCCGTGCTGCAACGCGCGCGCGCGGCGGGCGTGTCGCGCATGATCGTCACCGGCGCGAGCCGCGCGCATTCCCCCATGGCCGCCGAACTCGCACGTGCGCATCCAGGCGAACTGTTCGCCACCGCGGGCGTGCATCCGCACCATGCGACCGAATACACCGCCGAATGCGACGCGGAAATGCGTGCGTTGCAGGCATTGCCCGAAGTGGTCGCGGTGGGCGAATGCGGCCTGGATTACTTCCGCGATTTTTCGCCGCGCCCCGCGCAGCGACGTGCGTTCGAGATGCAGCTGCAGATCGCCGCCGACACCGGCAAGCCGTTGTTCCTGCACCAGCGCGACGCGCACGCGGATTTCATGGCGATCATGAAGCAGTTCGACGGGAAGATCGGCCCGTCGGTGGTGCATTGCTTCACGGGCACTCGCGAGGAGTTGTTCGACTACCTCGACCAGGATTGGCACGTCGGGATCACCGGCTGGTTGTGCGACGAGCGCCGCGGCCTGCACCTGCGCGAGCTGGTGAAGCACATTCCCGCCAACCGGCTGATGATCGAAACCGACGCGCCGTACCTGCTGCCACGCACGGTGAAGCCGCAGCCCTCGCACCGGCGCAACGAGCCGATGTACCTGGCGCACATCGTCGAGGAACTCGCACGCGACCGGACCGAGCCGGTGCAGGTCGTCGCCGCCGCCACGACGGCGACGGCGAACGCGTTCTTCCGCCTGCCTTAAGTGCGCAGCCCGACGCCGCGCTTGAGCAGGTACAGCCCGATCGCGGTGAGCACGGCGACGAAGCCGAGCATCAGCCCGTAGGCGATCCACAAGGGCACGTCGCTCACGCCGAGCAGACCGTAGCGGAACGCATTGACCATGTAGAAGATCGGGTTGAGGTGCGTGGCGGCCTCGGCCCAACCCGGCAACAGCGATACCGAATAGAACACGCCGCCGAGGTACGTGAGCGGAGTGAGGATGAAGGTCGGCACGATGGCGATGTCGTCGAACTTCTTCGCGTACACGGCGTTGACGAACCCGGCGAGCGAGAAGATCGTCGCGCCCAGCAGCACGGTGGTGAGCGTCACCAGCGGGTGGTGCATGCGCACGGGCGTGAAGAACATCGAGATGCCGAGCACGATCACGCCCACCATCAGTCCGCGCAGCACCGCGCCGGCGACGTAGCCGCCGAGGATGACGTAACCGGGCATCGGGCTGACGAGCAGCTCTTCCACGTGTCGGCCGAACTTCGCGCCGAAGAACGACGAGGAGATGTTCCCGTAGCTGTTCTGGATCACGCTCATCATGATCAGGCCGGGCACGATGAAGTCCATGTACTTCATGCCGTCCATCGGGCCCACGCGCGAGCCGATGAGCCCGCCGAAGATCAGGAAGTACAGCGTCATCGTGATCGCCGGCGGCACCAGCGTCTGCGCCCAGATGCGCATGATCCGCGTGACTTCGCGGCGCACGATGGTGGTCAGCGCGGTCCAGTTGCGGCGCGCGTTGGACACGATGGGTTGCGTGGCGACGGTCGTGTTCACTGGCCTTCCTTCGACGTCAGTCGCACGAACAGTTCTTCGAGGCGGTTGGACTTGGTGCGCATCGAGCGCACGCGGATGTTCGCGCCTTCCAGCGCGGCGAACACGCGGTTGAGGTCCATCGCGCGCGGCATTTCCAGGTCGATGGTGTGGTCGTCGACGCGCTCGAGCGTCGTGCCGGCGATCTCCGGCAACACCGTCGGCACGTCGCCGTCGATGTCGAACAGGAAGCCTTCGACGTCGAGCTTGGCGAGCAGCGCCTTCATCGGGCCCTGCTCGACGATGGTGCCCTTGTCGATGATCGCCAGGTGGCGGCAGAGGCTTTCGGCTTCTTCCAGGTAATGCGTGGTGAGGATGATCGTCGTGCCCGAGGCGTTGATCTCCCGCAGCGTCTTCCACATGCCACGGCGGATCTCGATGTCGACGCCCGCGGTGGGCTCGTCGAGGATCAGCAGGCGCGGCCGCACCATCATCGCGCGCGAGATCATCAGGCGGCGCTTCATGCCGCCCGACAGCGTGCGCGACATCACGTGCGCCTTCTCCCACAGCTGCGCGCGCTTGAGCTCGGCTTCGGCACGCACCATCGCCTCCTCGCGCGGGATCCCGTAGAAGCCGGCGTAGTTGCAGAGGATGTCGAAGGGCTTTTCGAAGAGGTTGAAGTTGATTTCCTGCGGCACCAGGCCGACCAGGCGCATCGCCTCGCTGCGGTGGCGCGCGATGTCGACGCCGAAGACCTCGACGTCGCCGGCGCTCTTGTTCACAAGTGAGCTGATGACGCCGATCAGCGTCGACTTGCCCGCGCCGTTGGGGCCGAGCAGGGCGAAGAAGTCGCCGGGGCGCACGTCGAGCGACACGCCCTTGAGCGCCTGCACGCCGTTGTCGTAGGTCTTGCGGAGGTCGCGGACGCTGAGCGCGGGCGCGAGCGGGGGGGACTGCGAATCGGGGGACATCGTGTAGGCCGCGGGCCGGGCCGCAGGCGTCGCGGCGAAGCCGGTAGTATAGGCGGCCCCGTGCCGCGCCCGCGGCACGCACGTTGCACACAGAATCCCATTGCCTTGGCCATCGTCCACTTCCCGCTGAAGCTCACCGCGCGCCGCATGCTGGCGCCGACCGTCGCGCATCTGTCGTTCGAGCGCGCCGACGGGGCGCCCCTGGATTTCATCCCGGGCCAGTTCGTGCAGGTGCACTTCCATTACGCGGACGGCACGGCGACCAAGCGCAGCTATTCGCTGGCCACCATCCACGACCATGCGATGGCCCCCGGCGAAGCGGTCGAAATCGCGGTGAGTTACGTGTCGGGCGGCGCGGCGACGGCGCTGTTCGAAGGCCTGGACATCGGCGGCACCATCGACGCCAGCGGCCCTTATGGCCGCTTCTGCCTGATGCCCGCCGACGCCAACCAGCGTTACCTGCTGATCGGCACGGGCACGGGCGTCACGCCGTATCGCGCGATGTTGCCGCAACTGGAACAACTCATCGCGCAACGCGGCATCCGCGTGGTGTTGCTGTTCGGCGCGCGCACGCCCGTCGAACTGCTGTACGGCGACGAGTTCCGCGCATTCGCGGACAAGCATCCGGAGCACTTCCGCTTCGTGCCGTGTTTCTCGCGTGAATTGCCGGCCGCCGATTCGGCGCAGGCGCACGCGGACGTGCGCCACGGCTACGTGCAGCAGTTCCTCGAGGAATTCACGCCGGACGCCGCGGGCGACATCGCCTATCTGTGCGGCAACCCGAACATGGTCGATGCCTGCTTCGAGTCGCTGAAGGCCGCGGGCCTGCCCGTGCCGCAGATCCGCCGCGAGAAGTACGTCAGCAGCAAGTAACGTCCCCCTCGCGGGGCGTTTCCCCCGTCGGTCACGTTCCGCCCCGCGCGGCGTCCTGTCACCATGGATGTCCATCGAGAAGGGGAACACGCGCCGATGTCCCGCAAGACCCGTACCGTCCTCGTGGTGGCCGTTGTGGCCGCCCTCTTCGGTTGGCGCGCGCTGCAACAGCGCAAGCCCGACGCGCCCAAGGGCCCGCCGAAGCCCATCGCCGCGCAACCGGCGCCCGAACGCAAGCTCGGGTCGATCGCCTTCAAGCCATGCACGCTCTCGCCGCCGATGGGCGCGCAGAGCCTGGAAGCGCAATGCGGCACGTTGTCGGTCGCGGAGAATCCCGCGCTTCCGAACGGCCGCCGCATCGCGCTCAACATCGCGTGGATTCCCGCAGGTGAATCGGGCAACCACGATCCCGATCCGGTGTTCCTGATCGCCGGTGGCCCGGGCCAGTCGGCGACCGAAAGTTTCCCCGCGATGATCCCGGCCTTCCGCGACGTGTCGAAGAACCGCGACATCGTCATGGTCGACCAGCGCGGCACCGGCAAATCGAATCCCTTGCAATGCAAGGACGACGACGCGGACGGGAAGACGACCGCCGCGGTGGAAACAGATGTCGATGCCGACGAGTCGCCCGAAGCCGCGCGCGCGATGGCGGTGAAGTGCCGCGACCAGCTCGCGCGCACCGCCGACCTGCGCTTCTACACCACGACCGACGCGGTCCGCGATCTCGACGCGGTGCGCGCAGCCATCGGCGCACGGCAGGTCAACCTGATGGGCGTGAGCTACGGCACGCGCGTCGCGCAGCAGTACGCGATGCGGTATCCGCAGCACACGCGCACGATCGTGCTCGATTCGGTCGCGCCCAATGCGATCCACCTGGGCAACGACTTCGCGCGCAACCTCGAGTCCGCGCTCGACCTGCAGTTCGGCCAGTGCGCGAAGACGCCGGGCTGCACGCAGGCGCTCGGCGATCCGCGCGCGCGCCTCAATGCGCTGATGGTGAAGCTGCGCGCGGAATCGCCGTTGGTGAAGTATCGCGACGCGGCGACGGGCGAGATGAAGGAAGAACGCCTGCGCCCGGGACATGTCGCCGGCCTTGCGCGCATGTATGCGTATGCGCCGCTCGCCGCGTCGATCCTGCCGCTGCTGTTGAACGAAGCCGACCAGGGCCGCTACGAAAACCTGATGTCGCTGTCGAAGATGCTCGGCGGTTCGATGTCCGACATGATGGCCTACGGCATGCAATTGTCGGTGGTGTGCACCGAGGATGCGGCGGGCCTGAAGGCCGATGCATCGATGGCGTCCTCGCTGCTGGGCAACTCGCTCGTCGATCTGATGCAGGCGCAGTGCGCGGTGTGGCCGCATGGCGACATGCCGAAGGATTTCCACGCGCCGCTCGCGACGAAGGTGCCTGCGTTGTTGTTGTCGGGCGAACTGGATCCGGTGACGCCCCCGTCTTACGCCGCGCAGGTCGCGAAGACCTTGCCAAACGGCCGCGAGTTCGTGCTGCGCGGCCAGGGCCACAACGTCATCGCGGTCGGCTGCATGCCCAAGCTGTGGGCGCAATTCCTCGAAACGGCGGATGCGAAAGCGCTCGATGCCAAGTGCCTCGACAGCCTCGCGTACACGCCGCCGTTCACCACGTTCAACGGATGGGAGCCGTAATGATCGTCGCCGAACATCTCCGCAAGACCTTCCCCGGCAAGGGCAAGGACAAGGCGCCGGTCGTGGCCGTCGACGACGTGGGCTTCGAAGCGCGCGACGGCGAAATCACCGGCCTGCTCGGGCCGAACGGCGCCGGCAAGACCACGACGCTGCGCATGCTCTACACGCTGATGCGCCCCGAAAGCGGCCGCGTGCTGGTGGACGGCACGGACGTCGCGAGCGACGCCGAGGCCGCGCGCCGTGCGCTCGGCGTGCTGCCCGACGCCCGCGGCGTGTACAAGCGCCTGACCGCGCGCGAGAACATCCGTTACTTCGGAGAGTTGCACGGCCTGGATGCGGCGACGATCGACACGCGCACGCGTGCGTTGTCGAGCGCGCTGCAGATGGACGATTTCCTCGACCGCCAGACCGAAGGCTTTTCGCAGGGCCAGCGCACCAAGACCGCCATCGCGCGCGCCCTCGTGCACGACCCGCGCAACGTCATCCTCGACGAGCCCACCAACGGGCTCGATGTCATGACCACGCGCGGCCTGCGCGAATTCCTAAAACAGCTGCGCGGCGAAGGACGATGCGTGATCTTCTCCAGCCACATCATGCAGGAGGTCGCCGCGCTGTGCGATCGCATCGTGGTGATCGCGCACGGGCGCGTCGTCGCGCAGGGCACCGCGGATGAATTGCGTGCGCAAACCAACGAGCCGAACCTCGAAGACGCCTTCGTGCGCCTGATCGGAACCGAAGAGGGCCTGCACGCATGAAATCGATGCATTCCATCCGCACCATCGCCCTGAAGGAACTGCTCGAGTTCGTGCGCGACAAGCGCACGCTGATGCTCGCGCTGGTGCTCGGCCCGCTGCTCACGCCGGCAATCATGCTCGGCATCCTCACGCTCGCCGAAACCCGCGCGAAGAGCCAGATCGAAAAGCCGCTCGAAGTACCGATGGTCGGCGTCGAGCATGCGCCGAACCTGGTGAAGTGGCTCGCGGGACAAGGCATCCATCGCAAGCCATTCGCGGGCGATCTCGACACGGCGATCCGCACGCAGGCCGAGGATGTGTACGTGCGATTCGGCGAGGACTTCTCGGAGGATTGGCACGACGGCGCCCCGGCATTGGTCGAACTGGTGCACGACAGCACGCGCCAGGATTCGGAGATCCCGGTGCGCCGCATCGAGGCGGCGCTGACGTTGTACGGGCAGCAGGTCGGTGCGTTGCGCTTGCTCGCGCGCGGCATGAACCCGAGCGTCGCAGCGCCGCTGGCGGTCGCGCACAAGGATCTGTCGACGCCCGAAGCGCGGCGCGGCATGGTGATGGCGTTCCTGCCCTACATCCTGATCCTCAGCGCGTTCATCGGCGGCGCGTACCTGATCATCGACACGACCGCGGGCGAGCGCGAGCGGCAATCGCTCGAACCCCTGCTCGCCACGCCCGCGCATCGCGGTGCCGTGGTGACGGGCAAGATCCTCGCCGCGTGCGTGGTCGGCGGCACGTCATTGCTGTTGACGCTCATCGCGCTCAAGACCGGCGCCGCGTTCTCGCCGGGCATCGGGCGCAACATGGACGTCAGCCTGCCTGCGATCGCGAAGATGCTGCTGATCCTCGTGCCGATGTTGTTCGTGGGCACCTCGCTGCTGACGTTCATCGCCGCGGGCGCCAAATCGGTGAAGGAAGCGCAGAGCTACATGAGCGTGCTCATGCTGTTGCCGATGATCCCGACCATCGCGCTGATGGTGAGCCCGGTGAAGAACCAGCTGTGGATGTTCGCGGTGCCTTTCCTCGCGCAAAACCAGGCGCTGATGAAGGTCGTGCGTGGCGAGACCATGGAGCCGATGCAGTGGGTGGTCTACCTGGTCGCCGGATTCGGCTTGGCGCTGGTGTTGTGGTTCGCGGCGACGCAGCGGTACAAGCAGGAGCGGCTGGCGATCTCGGCCTGACACTTCGAACGGCAACGCAAAAAAAAGCCCGGCGAAAGCCGGGCTTTTTCTTTCCACGTTGAAGCGCGATCAGCCGCCGGGACGGAAGTTGATCGTGCGCGTCGTGGTCACCGGTGCGTCGATGGGCGCGAACTTCCAGCGCTTCACCGCGGCCAGCGCTTCGCGATCGAACACGCGCGGCGGGTTGGCGTCGACGACGCGCGCGGCAGTGACCGAACCATCGGTGCCGACGGTGATCTCCATGCGCACTTCGCCGCTCTGGTTGCGACGTGCGGCTTCCGCCGGGTAACGCGGGGCCGGCGTGGACAGCGCGCGCAGGCCACCACCACCGGAGGCCGGCGCGGACGCCGTCTGCGCGGAGGACTGGGCCGGCTGCGCGGCGGCGGCGC
>NZ_JRKJ01000021.1:0-247500 GCF_000770795.1 Lysobacter dokdonensis DS-58
GCCGAGGTGCTGGCGGCGGGTTCGTCGGCGCTGGCCGGCATCGCGGCGGTGGCCTGGGGGGCCGGCGCGGCGGTGGCCGGCGCTTCGGTCTTGCCGCAGGCGGCGAGGGCGAGCAGGAGCAGGGGAAGCAGGACGCGTCGGGTCATGGGGTGGATCCTCCGGCGGGATGCCTGAATATGGAGTGGAAGGGGAAAGGGACGGTCAGCGGGGCGGATTGGCGATCAGGGCGCCGGCGATGCGCAACTGATCATCGAGCGAACGGCCGAGCACACGGTACTTGCCATCGACGATGAGCGTCGGCGTGCCCTCCAGCCCGATGCGCAGCGAGAATTCGCGCGCGGCTTTCATGCGTTGCGCGACCTTCGGCCCGGTGAGCGCGGCGGCGAACTTCTTCGCATCCACGCCGAGGGTGGCGTAATACGCAGTGAGCTCGGCGTCGCTGGGGTTGCGCGGCAGGACGCGCTCGTCGTGCAGTGCGCGGAACGTGGCGGCGTGCGTCTTGCCGAGCGCGCCGATCTGCTGCGAAGCGAAGAAGCCGCGACTGAAGGTGTCGTCCAGGTCGTAACCGGCGGGCAGGTAACGGACCTTGACGTTCTTGGGCAGCTTCGCGCGCCAGGCTTCGAGCTTCGGCGCAAGGTCGTGGCAGTGGTGGCACGTGTAGGCGAAGACCTCCGCGACTTCGATCTCGCCTTTGCCGACCTTGTCGAACGTGCCCGGGTTGTCGAGCACTTCATAGTCGACGTTTTCGAATACCGGGTTCTTCGACTGCGCGAAGGCCGCGACGGGAAGCGCCGACAACGACAGGGCCAGCAGGAGGAATGCGGCGCGGCGGATCATGCAGGGTCCTTCGTCTGGTCAAAAAAAACGCCGGTCCACAGTGTGGGACCGGCGTGCTGATCAAGGTCGTGAACGCTTCGACAGCTTCCGCCGGCGGAGGTTCCGCGCAGGGTTATTCCTTCGCGGTGGCTTCGTCGGAACGCTTGTGCAGGCCTTGCACATAGCTCGCCAGCGACTGGATTTCCTCATCCGTCAGGGGCTTGGCCACCGACGCCATGATGTTGAACAGGTGCGGGTCGGTCTGCGTGGTGGTGCCCGCGCGGTATTCCTCGAGGCGACGCTGCGCGTAGGCCGACTGCTGACCCGCGATGGCCGGATACGCCGGGCCCGGGTTGCCGCCGCCGGCGGGGCCGTGGCACGCCATGCACGCGGGGATGCCGCGCGTAGCATCGCCCTGGCGGAACAGACGCTCGCCCACTTCGTAGAACTTCATGCCGGCGTTGGGACCGGTGGCGATTGCGGTGTCGTCCGCGACGCCTGCGCCGGGCTTCTGCATCGCGAAGTGCGCGCCGAGGTCGCGCATGTCCTGCGCGGTGAGCGCATCGGCGAAGGGCTTCATGACCGCGGCCATGCCGGTGGTGCGCTGGCTGGTCTTGAACAGCTCCAGCTGGTGCGCGATGTAGCGCTCCGGCATGCCGGCCAGGCGCGGGTACTGCGGGTCGGTCGGGTTGCCGTCGAGGCCGTGGCAGGCCGCGCACGTGCCGGCCTTCTGCGCGCCGCGCTTCTCGTCGCCCCACACCGGCTTGGCTTCCACCAGCGGCTTGGTTTCGACCTTCGGGTCGGCCGCGACCGGCGTGACCGTGGACTGGGCGAAGGCGACGGCGGCGACCGCGAGGGCGGCGGTCAGACCGGCGTAGCCGAGGACGCGTGCGTGGCGCATGCAAAGCTCCGAAATTGCTGGGTCCGGCGCGATTGGCCGCCGGGTGGTCGCGCACCGGTTTTCGGTCGCGAAGGCGCGGGATTATCGACGGCGGCCCGCCGACCGGTCAAACCGGCCTGCGGCCGAGCCGGGCCCGGCGTGCGATCCTGTCGCCATGGCCAACCCCTTTGCCCGCGCCCGCTACGTGCTTTCGGCGCACAACTACCGCCAGCTTCCGCCCGACCAGGGCAGCGAAGTGGCCTTCGCCGGCCGCTCCAATGCCGGCAAGTCGAGCGCGCTCAATGCGCTGGCCCAGCAGAATGCGCTGGCCCGCGTGTCCAAGACGCCCGGCCGCACGCAACAGCTGGTGTTCTTCGAGGTCCAGCCGCATCGGCATCTCGTCGACCTGCCCGGCTACGGCTACGCGAAGGTCCCCAAGGACCTGCAGTCGCACTGGCAGCAGTTCCTCGACGGCTACTTCTCCACGCGCGATGCGCTGCAGGGGCTGGTGGTCATCATGGACATCCGCCACCCGCTGAAGGATTACGACCGCCAGATGCTCGGTTACGCCGCCAACCGCGGCATCCCCGCGCACGCGGTGCTGACCAAGGCCGACAAGCTCTCGCGCGGCGCCACCGCCAATACGTTGCAGGCCGTGCGCATGGAACTGTCGCGCGTGTTCGGCGACACCGTGTCGGTCCAGGCCTTTTCCGCGGAATCCAAGCAGGGCGTGGACGAATTGCGCGCGGTTGTCGCGCGCTGGATGGGCGTCTAGGGCGTCCGCACAAGCGACATTGCTGGAACGGCGATGTTCTGTCCGCGTGAGGATTCCGTGGACGTTCACAGGACTATAGTGCCGGGCCTGCAACGGATGGACCCGATGTCGAGCCTGAGCAACGTCGCCGAACTGCCGATCACCGACCGCCGCGAGCTGGTCGAATACCTCGCGTCCGGCAACAAGCCGCCCAGCGAATGGCGCATCGGCACCGAACACGAGAAGTTCGGATTCCGCACCGATGATTTCCGCCCGCCCACGTTCGACGGCGATCGCGGCATCGAAGCGCTGCTGGAAGGGCTCGTGCGCTTCGGCTGGGAACCGGTGAAGGAACACGGCCGCACGATCGCGCTCAGCCGCGAAGGCGCGAACGTCTCGCTCGAACCGGCTGGCCAGCTCGAACTCTCCGGCGCGCCGCTGCTCACCATCCACGACACCTGCCGCGAAACCAACACGCACCTGAGCGAGGTGAAAACGGTCGCGCAGGAACTCGGGCTGGGTTTCCTCGGCGTGGGCTTCCAGCCCAAGTGGCGCCGCGACGAAATGCCGTGGATGCCCAAGGGCCGTTACAAGATCATGCGCGAATACATGCCCAAGCGCGGCGACCTCGGCCTGGACATGATGACGCGCACGTGCACCGTGCAGGTCAACCTCGACTTCGCCAGCGAAGCGGACATGATCAAGAAGTTCCGCGTGTCGCTGGCGCTGCAGCCCATCGCGACCGCGCTGTTCGCCGACTCGCCGTTCACCGAAGGCAAGCCGAACGGGTTCCTCTCGTATCGCTCGCACATCTGGACCGACACCGACCCCGATCGCACCGGCATGCTCGACTTCGTGTTCGAGGACGGCTTCGGGTTCGAGCGCTACACCGATTACCTGCTCGACGTGCCGATGTACTTCGTCTATCGCAACGGCGAGTACCTCGATGCGTCGGGCAAGTCGTTCCGCAAGTTCATGGACGGCAAGCTCGACATCGCGCCGGGCTCCCTGCCGACGCTGCGCGATTGGTCGGACCACATGACCACCGCGTTCCCCGAAGTGCGCCTGAAGAAGTACCTCGAGATGCGCGGCGCGGACTCCGGCCCGTGGAATCGCATCTGCGCGCTGCCCGCGTTCTGGGTGGGGCTGTTGTACGACGACGCCTCGCTGGATGCGGCGTGGGACCTGATGAAGGACTACACGCGCGAAGAACGCCACGCCCTGCGCGACGGCGTGCCGCGCCACGCCCTCAAGCTGCCCGCGCGCATGGGCAACACGCAGGCCACGGTGCGCGAACTGGCGATCGAAGCGTTGAAGATTTCCGCCGCGGGCCTGGCGCGCCGCGATCGCCGCAACAAGAGCGGCGTCGACGAACGCGTGTTCCTCGACCCGCTGATCGAAAGCGCCGAAGCAGGCCAGACGCCGGCCGAACGCAAGCTCGCGCTGTACGAAGGCCCGTGGGCCGGCAACATCGACCGCGTGTTCTCGGAATTCCAGTACTAGCCGTCATCCCCGCGAACGCGGGGAATCCAGGCCGGCGGTTTCAGAACACGGCCGCCGTCAGTTCGGTATCCGCCCACTGCCACGCCTCCTTGAATTGCGCGCGCGTCTGGGCCGCGCGCGCCTTGTCGCCCATCGCCTCCTGCGCCTGCGCCAACCCGTACAGCCCCCATCCGTTCTTCGGGAACTTCTGCAGGTCGTTCGCGAACGCCTTCGCCGCTTCATCGGGCCGCTTCGCCTTCAGCAACGCAGTGCCGAGGTAGTTGCTCACGGGCAATGGCCAATCCGCGGGCTCGTTGTAGATCAGCCGGTCTTCGATCTTCGCCGCTTCGCGCAATGACGCGATGGCTGCATCGTGCTTGCCTTGCGAGGACAACATCTCCCCACGCAACACGCCCGCGCCGACCTTGAGCAGATCGCCGGCGTAATTGGTCGTGCCGAGCATCAACTTGCCCATCTCCGGGTCGTCGGCGAGCTTCTGCAACGCGTCGAGTTCGCGTTGCGCATCCGCCGCATTGCCTTTGCGCAATTGCGCCATGCCCCGCGCGAAGTGCCAGATGCCGGTGGGATAGGGCTGCGACGCGGGCGGCTGCGTACGCGCCAGGATCGCGTCCCACTCGCCGAACCGCACCTGCGTCTGCATCGGCACGACCACGTAGTGCTGCATGAAGTTCAGCGTGTCCAGCTGCGCCATGTCCGCGCGCTGCAACGTCTGGTCGGAGGCTTGCGTGGCGAGCGTGCGCGAACCCATCAATCCCGCGCTCAACGTGGCGAAGTGCCAGTTGTGCGGCACGTAGCCGAGCGGGTACATGCCTTTGCTGCCCTTGCACACCGCGAGGAATTCCTTGTCGGCGGTGGACGCGCGGAAGTTCGCGAGCGTCGCATCGTTGTAGCGCCCCGTGCGGATGTAGATGTGCGCGGGCATGTGCACCAAGTGGCCGGAACCGGGTGCGAGACCGCCCAGCGTGTCGGCGAGCGCTTCGGCGCGCGCGGGATCATCGGAGGCCTCCACGGCGTGGATGTAATAGTGGATCGCGCCGATGTGCTTCGGATTGCGCGCGAGCACCTTTTCCAGTTGCGCGACGATCGTCGGCGTGTCGCCCGTCGGGGCGCCCGCGGGCGACCAGTAGTTCCACGGCGAGAGATCCATCAGCGATTCGGCGTACAGCGCCGCGGCATCGTCGTCGTCGGGGAAATGGTTCACCACCTGCGCCATCGCGTTCGCGTACGCGCGGTCGAGCGGTGCGCGATCCGCCGGTGCAGGATCCGCGTAGCGCGTCACCAACGCATCGATGAGCGCACGATCCGCAGGCTTGGCGTTGTCCGACAACGATTGCGCCTTCCTCGCGAGCGCGGTGGCTTGTGGCGCGGCGTCGGGCGACATCGGCAGGTTGATGTTCGGCCCGAGCACCAGCGCCTGGCCCCACACGCACATCGCGCAGAGCGGATCGAGCCGCGCCGCTTCCGCGAACGCACGCCCGGCGGCTTCGTGGTTGAACCCGTAGGCCAGCCGCATGCCCTGGTCGAAGTACCGCTGCGCCGCAGGCACGGGCGAGGCGATGTCGCGATGCAGCGCGCCGAAATTCTCGAACAGCGGCGGCGCGGGCGCGGCCGCGGTTTCCTGCTGCGGCGCGGAAGTGCCGCAAGCGGCGAGGGACAACGACAAGGCGAACGACAGCAGCAACGTGCGCATCGGAAACCTCCGCACAGTCGGGGGACGTGGCTGGAAACGTGCTGCGCGACCGGAGTCGGCCGCAGGGTCGCAAACGCCTGCACACAGCACCGGCCCCGCGCGCTATCGTTGCGGCCCCCGCGTCGAGACTCCAGGAGCACCACGATGAAATCCCGCGCCGCCGTCGCATTCGGCCCCGGCCAGCCGCTGCAGATCGTGGAGATCGACGTCGCGCCGGCCCGCGCGGGCGAAGTGCTCGTGCGCATCACGCACACCGGCGTGTGCCACACCGATGCCTTCACGCTCCGCGGCGACGACCCGGAAGGCTTGTTCCCCGTCGTGCTCGGCCATGAAGGCGGCGGCATCGTCGTCGAAGTCGGCGAAGGCGTCACGAGCGTCAAGCCCGGCGACCACGTCATCCCGCTCTACACGGCCGAATGCGGCAAGTGCAAATTCTGCACGTCGGGCAAGACCAACCTGTGCCAGGCCGTGCGCGCCACGCAGGGCAAAGGCGTGATGCCCGACGGCACGTCGCGCTTCTCCTACGAAGGCAAGCCGCTGTACCACTACATGGGCACGAGCACCTTCAGCGAATACACCGTGTGCGCGGAGGTCTCGCTGGCGAAGATCGATCCGCAGGCACCGCTCGAAAAAGTCTGCCTGCTCGGTTGCGGCGTCACGACGGGCCTGGGTGCGGTGCACAACACGGCGAAGGTGCAACCCGGCGACACGGTCGCGGTGTTCGGCCTCGGCGGCATCGGCCTGGCGGTCGTGCAGGGCGCGAAGGCGGCGGGCGCGTCGCGCATCATCGGTGTGGATACCAATCCGTCGAAGTTTCCGCTCGCGCGCGAGCAGGGCGCGACCGACACGGTGAATCCGAAGGACTTCGACAAGCCGATCCAGGAGGTCATCGTCGAGATGACCGAGGGCGGCGTCGATTTCAGTTTCGAATGCATCGGCAACGTCGATGTCATGCGCTCGGCGCTGGAGTGCTGCCACAAGGGCTGGGGCGAGAGCGTCATCATCGGCGTGGCGGGCGCGGGCCAGGAAATCCGCACGCGGCCGTTCCAACTGGTCACCGGGCGCGTGTGGCGCGGCTCCGCGTTCGGCGGCGTCAAGGGGCGCACGCAATTGCCGGGCATGGTGCAACAGGCGATGCGCGGTGAAATCCAGCTCGATCCGTTCATCACGCACACCTTGCCGCTCGACGGGATCAACGAGGCGTTCGCCCTGATGCATCGCGGCGAATCCATCCGCACCGTGATTCACTTCTGACATGCGCAAGATCGAATCGCACGGCAGTTTCGGCGGCACGCAGGAAGTCTGGGCGCACGACGCGACGTCCACGTCGTGCGAGATGCGCTTCGGCGTGTTCCTGCCGCCGCAGGCGCAGCACACGCCCTGCCCGGTGCTGTATTTCCTCTCCGGCCTGACGTGCACCGAACAGAACTTCATCCAGAAGTCCGGCATGCAGCGTTACGCCGCCGAGCATGGATTGATCATCGTCAGCCCCGACACGAGTCCGCGCGGCGAGGGCGTGCCGGATGCGGAGGGCGACGACATCGGGCTGAGCGCGGGCTTCTACGTCGATGCCACGCAAGCGCCGTGGTCGGCGCAGTACCGCATGCAGTCGTACGTGACGCAGGAGTTGCCGACGCTGGTCGAAGCGCATTTCCCCGCGAGCGACATGCGCGGCATCACCGGGCATTCGATGGGCGGGCACGGCGCGCTGATCTGCGCGTTGCGCAACCCGGGCTTCTATCGCAGCGTGAGTGCGCTCGCGCCGATCTGTTCGGCCTCGCGCGGTTGGGGACGCAAGGCATTCGCCGCGTACTTCGGCGAGGACGCCGACACCTGGCGCCGGTGGGATGCGTGCGATCTGTTGCGTGCGTCGAAGGAGAAATTCCCGCTCCTCGTCGACCAGGGCGACGCCGACCCGTTCCTCGAAGACAAGTTGCAACCCGACCTGTTGCGCGCGGCATGCGATGCCGGCGGCCACGCGCTCGATCTGCGCATGCGCCGCGGCTACGACCATGGCTTCTATTTCGTCGCCTCCTTCGTCGGCGACCACGTCGCGCATCACGCCGCGGCGCTCACCCGCGCGTAACAAAACGCCCTCATATCCCGCATAAAAAAGGCGACGGAGCCTTGGGTCTCCGTCGCCAGGGAGCTGCATGAAGGGGGAGCATGCAGCGGAGGACGAGGCGCACGGTCATGACAGCCGTGCTGCACGTTCGAGACTCCGCGTGCCAACCCGTCCGCACAATCGCTGCGACGGGGGAGCGGGCGCGTGTCCGGTTTCGGGGGAGACCGGCGTTCACGAGTGAGCGGCGTGAGCATCGGGGGCGGCGTCGCGAACGGCTCAAACGATGGGTTGGCCCCAATGCCTGCAATGCCTGTGCTGGTGATCGGACTCGATGCGGGGTGGCGCACCCGGATGCAGCGCCTGCTCGCGATGCGGGGCGAGTTCGACTGGCTCGGGGCGTACGCGCCCGGCCAGCACCGCGACTCCCCCAACGGCCAGCCGGCCCTGCTGTTGCTCGACGGCGACGACCCGGATGTGGAACGCGAGCGCCGCAAACCGCAACTCCCCGCGCCGCGCCGCCTGTACTTCTACCGCAACCCCAACGTCGAAGCGCTGCAGCACTGCATCGAGTCGCAAGGCCATGCGTGCCTGGACAAGCACGATTCCCCCGACACGGTGATGCGCGCCATCCATGCCGCCGAATCCGGCCTGTTCGTCGTGGCGCCCGAGCTGTTGCTCGACGCCTTGCATGCCGGCACCGGCGTCCCCGCGCCATCGCCGGTGGTCGAAGCGCCATTGCACGGGACGCCGGATCACTCGGGCGACTGGTCCTCGCTCACCGAACGCCAGCGCGAAATCGTGCACTGGGCCGCGCGCGGCATGAGCAACAAGCAGATCGCGCGGCAACTGGGCATCAGCCCGGAAACGGTGAAGACGCACCTGCACCACGTGTTCGAACGCGAAGGCGTGCACGGGCGCATGGCGCTGCTCGCCGCGCATGTCGGCGAGCGCACCGCGACCTCCTCGGGTTAGTTACGCGGCGACGTCGCGCAACTGCCATCCATCGCCGGCCAGCAGGCGCAGGCGGTGACGCAGGATGCTGGCGGGCAACGTCGTATTCGCGACGAGATCGATGCGCAGATCGTGCTGTTCGCCGGTGACGCTGGCGTTGGGATCGGTCGCGGCCAACGCCTGGTCGATATCGTCCGGATCGTCCTGCTGCCCGCGCCAGCGTTCGAACAATTGCGTCGAACGCAAGGCCTCCTGCAGTTCGGATGCGAATCCATCGGCGCCATTGGCCTTGAACGAAGTGTTCGCATCGCTGCCGCGCGCGGCCTTGGGGTCGGGCAGGCTCAGGTAATAACGGGTCATGGGCGACTCCTGTCGTGATGCCCGCATGATGGCGCGCGTGCCGCGTGCGCGGCGTCAAGGCTCAGGCTTCGAACGCGTGCGGCTCCGATGCGAAGCCCACCACCAGGGCGCCCTTGCCCACGTTGACCATGCCCGTGAGGCTCATGACGCTCTCGAACAATTCGACGTTGTAGCTCTGGCAGGTCACGCGCAGGTCTTCGTAGCCGGGCAGGGCGCGCATTTCCTCGAGTTCGCCGCCGTAACTCAGGCAGACCGTCGGCGTCATCAGGCCGCGGCGCACGCGATCGGCGGTGTGCGCGAACAGCTTCTGCACCGCGGTATCGAAGCCCTTCACTTTGGCGACCGGTTCGGTCGCGCCGCGATAGCCACGCAACACCGGCTTGATGTCCAGCGCCGAACCGAGTGCGGCGCTGAGCAGGCCGACGCTGCGGTCGCCCTTCTTGCGGGCACGCGCGCGCAGGTAATACAGGTCGCGCGGGATCATGTAGCCGTATGTGTGCAGGGCGAGGTTCTCCAGGCGCGCGCGGATCTTCGGCGCGCCTTCGCCCGCCTTGACCAGGCGCACGGCTTCCACGGCGGTGATGCCCTGCGCGGCGAACAGCGTCTGCGTATCGATCACGCGCAATGCGAACGGCGTGTCGTGGCCCGCGGCCGAACGCACCGGACGGTATTCGTTGAGGATCGCGTAGCTCGCTTGCAGCGCGTTGTCGTAGATCGGGCTGCGCGTGCGCGTGATCGTCATGCAGAAGACGTAGTCGTAGTCGATCACGAGCGTCCTGAGGAAGACGTCGGTGATCTGCTCCACGGTGAACGGTGCGGTCTCGGCCTCGGCGCCGCGCTCGGTGACGTGGGTGCGCAGGAAGTCGAGCGTGACGCGTTCGTCGCGCTGGTCCTCGCGGGTCTCATCGCCGATGCGGACGGAAATGGGGAGGATCGTGAAGCCGTTGCGCCGCAGGTATTCGCCAGGCAGATCGCAGGCCGAATCCACCACCAGACCGATACGCATTGCAGACCCTCCCCCCGAGGAAACCGTGACCGAGTTCGCGGACCCTACCGCAACTCAGGGCAGGCGGGAAATCCCGACGGGCAGGGTGGACACGCGCTGCATCGCCGCTTCCTCCAGCAACGTCGGATCGTGCAGTGCAGCAAGCGCGAAGCCATGGGCGTCGTTGCCCCAGAACAGGTCGTCGCCGATCCGCAGGGTCGGCACGCCGTACACGCCGGCGGCAATGGCGGCGTCGGTGTTCGCGCGCAGGGCCGCCTTGGTGTCGGCGGCGGCGAGCGCATCGGGCGCGACACCGATGCGGTCGAGCAACGGGCGCAATGCCGCGTCGGTGTCCACCGCGCGGCCGTCGCGCCAGATCCAGTCGAAGATCGCATCCACGGATTCGGCCGTGCTGCCCGCCGCGATGCACGCGCGCAACGCACCCAACGGGTTGAACGGATGCGCGGGCGGGAAGGTCATCGGCACGCCTTCGGCGCGCGCCTGCCACAGCACGTGCCGATACGTGAACTCGCGCTTGCCCGGGATTTCCGCCGGGCCCTTCTGCCCGTGCGCGGACAACACCGCGCCGAAGACGACCGGCACCAATTCCACCGCGTGCGTCGCACGCAGGCCCTTCACCTTCTGCCAGTGCAGGTAGGAGAAGGGCGAGAGGAAATCGAAATACCAGCGCAACGGCGCGGGCATGTCAGTGCCAGAGGCCGAGGATCACGCCGTACAGCGCGAATTGCAGGATGTGGTAGCCCGCGTCGATCAGCCACAACTTCAAGCTGCGGCCGGCGAAGGCGTAGTTGATGCCGAAGGACATCGCCACGTAGAAGAAGCCGACCATCACGCCCGCGTGCACCGCCTTCCACAACTCGGTGCCGCTGTTGGTCAGGTGCAGCAACATGGCGAAGCCGTAGGCGGCGACCAGCGATGCGACGAATGCGATGGCGAAGGTCTTCGCCGGGTGCGATTTCGGCTTCGCGTTCGGGTCCACGCCCGCTTCGCGGCACCAGGCGTTCTTGAACAACGGGCCGTACCAGATGCCGCCCAACAGGAACGCGGACACGGCCGCGGCGATGATCGCCAACCAGTTCAGATCGTGCATGTGCAGTGCCTCCCCAGGCGGTTATTCGGAGCCGGCAGGATACGCGCGGGGCAGGGCGCCGGGCGAGCGCAGGTAGCGATCGCGCAGTTCGGTCTGGCGCGAGCGCATCGGCTGCGCGCGGCCATCGAGCCACACGGCCTCCGCGAGCGACGTCACGTCGAGCGGGTCGCCGCTCCACAGCACCAGGTCGGCGCGCTTGCCGACCGCGATGGTGCCGAAGTCGCCATCGACGCCGAAGGCCTGCGCCGGCACGCGCGTCAGCGCCGCCAGCCCGTCTTCCCACGGCAGACCGTTGGCCACTGCGTTGCCCGCCATCTGCCGCACCTTCCGTGCGTGGTGCGAGCCCGCGCTCTGGATCGCGACGTCGACGCCGGCCGCACGCAGACGCGCGGCGTTTTCCAGCGTCGCGCCGAGCTGGTCGAAATCCGCCGGCAGATCGGCGAGCGAATCGACGAACACCGGCACCTTCGCGGCCGCGAGCTGGTCCGCGACCTTCCACGCTTCCGCGCCGCCGGTGACGGCGACGCGGACGTTGTTGCGCTTGCTCCAGCGCAGCAACTGCACGATGTCCGCCGCGCGATTGACGTTGACGACGATCAGCCCGCGGCGATCAAGGAACTTCGCCAACGCCGCGCGCCCCATCGGCGTGAGCATCGCGAACTTCGAATCGGCCGACATGCGCCCGCGCGCCTCGGCGACGAGCTGGTCGAGGATCATCCATTGCGCGGCGCGCGACTTGCCCGTGAGGTTGGACGCGGAAGCACCGAGCGAGAGGAACAACGCCTTCGGCCCGACCGGATCGAGGCTGCCATCCAGGCGCACGACGCCACCCTGCCCGCCGATGATCGAACCGCCCGTCGTCGAACCCGCGGCGAGCATCGTCCAGCCGATGCCTTCCACGCGCGCGACCGGCAGCAGGATCGACTCGGGGTTGTACGCGAGGGTGACGTCGAACTCCGGACGCACCGCCGGATCCTTCTCCTCGCCGAGCGATTGCTGCGCATCGACGGTGGCTTCTTCGCCGCTGACTTCTTCCAGCCCGATGTCGGTGATGCCGCCGAACAGCGCGGGCGTCAGCGCGCGGCCGTTCGCTTCGACGACCGTTGCGTTGCCGGCCTGCAGGTTGGCGCCGACCGCGGCGATGCGCCCGTTGCGCACCAGCACGTCGGCATGTTCGAGCGTGCCGCGCGACGTGGCGGTGTGCACCTTGGCGTTGCGGACCAGCAGGTCCTGCGCCATCGCGGTGCCGGAAAGCGCGAACGCGCAGGCGATGGCGAGCGACTTCAAGAGGGTCTTGTTCATCGCACGCCTCCGCGCTTGTCGTCCTGCCCGAGCATGAAGTCCGATTTCGGTTGGCGCGACGGATCGGCGCGGTCGTACAGGCGCGCGCCATCGATGTACACCTGCTCGGCGTGCGCGTAGACGGTGAACGGATTGCCGTTCCACACCACGACATCGCCCATCTTCCCCGGCTCCAGCGTGCCGGTCATCGCGTCGATGCCCATCGCCCTGGCGGGATTCTGCGTGAGCCAGAGGATCGCGTGCTCCGGCGTGATGTCGATGCCGATGCGCTTCGCGTTCGCGATGACCTTCGCCGCTTCCTGGTTGAGGCGCTGGATGCCTTCCTCGCTGTCGGAATGCACGATGGCGCAGCCGCCCGGCGCGCGGTCGACGAGGGCGATGTTTTCCTGGATGCCGTCGAAGGCTTCCATCTTGAAGCCCCACCAGTCGGCCCACAGCGCGCCGCACGTGCCGGCGGCGGCGAGCTTGTCGGCGATCTTGTAGGCCTCCACGCCGTGGTGGAAGGCGGAAATCCTGAACCCGAATTCCTTCGCCAGGTCCAGCATCGTCGCCATCTCGTCGGCGCGATAGCAGTGGATGTGCACGCGGATGTCGCCGTTGATCGCGCCAGCCAGCGTGTCGTTCTTCAGATCGCGCTTGCCGGGACCTTCCTTCGATTCCTTCTGCTTCTTCATGTAATCGGCTGCTTCGATGAAGGCGGCGCGATACCCGGCGACATTGGCCATGCGCGTGGCCGGGCCGCCCTTCTGGCCATACACGCGCTTGGGGTTTTCGCCGCAGGCCATCTTCAGGCCCCAGGGCGCGCCGGGGAATTTCATCGCCTGGTACGTGGTCGCCGGCACGTTCTTCAACGTGGCGCCGCGGCCACCGATGAGGTTCGCCGAACCCGGCAATACCTGCAGGCTCGTGATGCCGCCCGCGAGCGCGGTGAGGAAGCCGGGGTCCTGCGGCCAGATCGAATGCTCGGCCCAGACGTTCGGCGTGACCGGGCCGGTCATCTCGTTGCCGTCGCTGTGCGCGCTCATCCCGGGGCTCGGATACACGCCCAGGTGCGAGTGGATGTCGATGATGCCCGGCGTGACCCACTTGCCCTGCGCGTCTACGCGCGTGGCGCCGGCGGGCGCCTGCAAGCCCGTGCCGACCGCGACGATCTTGCCGTCCTGCAGCAGCACGTCGGCGTTGTCCAGGCGGGTGCCGGTGCCGGTGAGCACGGTTGCGCCGGTGATCAGCACCGGAGGCGATTGCACGCGCTGGTAGGTGGTCGGATAGGGATCGTCCGTCCAGCTCGGTTTGGCGGGCGCGGCGGTGGTCTTCGTCGCGCCACTGCTCGCGCAGCCGGCGATGAGGACCGTCGCGATGACGGCAACGATGGGCTTCAACGACACGGGCAACCCCTTTCCTTGGTGGCGCGACTGTCGAAAGCTAGCCCGTGCGCGATTCTGGCGCCAGCCTGACTTTGGTCATAATCCCCCCATGAAGGACAAACCGCAGATCGTCGAAAACTGGCTGCCGCGTTACACCGGCGTGCCACTGGACCAATTCGGCGAATACATCCTGCTGACCAATTTCGGCGGTTATCTCGGACATTTCGCGCGATTGTCGGGCGCGGAAGTCGTCGGGCTCGACCGCCCGATGCCCAGCGCCACGGCCGACGGCATCACGATGATCAACTTCGGCATGGGCAGCCCCAATGCCGCGACGATGATGGACCTGCTCTCGGCCGTCATGCCGAAGGGCGTGTTGTTCCTCGGCAAGTGCGGCGGCCTCAAGCGCAAGAACCAGCTCGGCGATCTCGTGCTGCCCATCGCCGCCATCCGGGGCGAAGGCACGTCCGACGATTACCTGTTGCCCGAAGTGCCCGCGCTGCCGGCCTTCGCGATGCAGCGCGCGGTGTCGACGATGATCCGCGACCTCGGCCACGACTACTGGACCGGCACGGTGTACACCACCAACCGGCGCGTGTGGGAACACGACGATGCGTTCAAGGAACGCCTGCGCACGATGCGCTGCATGGCGATCGACATGGAGACGGCGACGATCTTCGCCGCCGGATTCGCCAACCGCATTCCGAGCGGCGCGCTGCTCCTGGTGAGCGACCAGCCGATGGTGCCCGAAGGCGTGAAGACCGAAGCATCGGATGCGCGCGTGAGCGCGGAATACGTCGAGCGCCACATCCAGATCGGCATCGAGGCACTGCGCCTGATCCGCCGGCACGGCAAGAGCGTGCGCCACCTGCGGTTCGACGAATGATTGGCGCCGGGGACATCGTCTCGTTCTGGCGCGACGCCGGGCCGACGAAATGGTTCCGTGGCGGCGAAGCGTTCGACCGCGAATGCGATGCGCGATTCCGCGACGCGCATTACGCGGCGGCCGCGCGCACGTTCGACGATTGGAACGCGACGCCCGACGGCGCGCTCGCGCTGCTGCTCCTGCTCGACCAGATCCCGCGCAACATCTTCCGCTGCACAGCGCACATGTTCGCGACCGATGCGCTGGCGCGGATGTATGCAGTCCGCGCGATCGACGCGGGCTTCGATACGCAGGTCGACCCGACGCTGCGCATCTTCTTCTACCTGCCGTTCGAGCATTCCGAAGACGCGGCCGACCAGGCGCGCTCGGTCGCGCTCCACGCGACGCTGCCCAACGGCGACCATGGCGGATGGGCGAAGAAGCACGCGGAGGTCATCGCCCGGTTCGGCCGCTTCCCGCATCGCAACCGCGCGCTCGGGCGCGAAAGCACGCCCGAAGAACGCGATTGGCTGAACGCGGGCGGCGGCTTCTGACCGGGAGCGCGACGCGCTCGGTTAGCATCGCGCCATGATCACTTCCCTCCTGCTCCTCGCCGTCACGGCGACCACGCCCGCGGCCCAAGCCACGACCATCGCCCCCGCCGCCATCGCTGCGCCGCTCGACTACGACGCCGCCAAGGCGCTGGCCGACCGCGACGAAGCCGCGATGTCCAAGCTCTCCGCCGACATGCTGCGCCGCTCGCAATCCGGCGTGCTCGAGCGCGCGGCGGCCTCGTGCCAGACGACCGAAGCGCCGAAGTCCTTCACCGTCGTGCTGGAACTCGATGCGAAGGGCCGCGTCACCAACCACTGGCGCAACGCCGAAACCGGCCTGGCCAAGTGCATGGACGACAAACTCGCGCGGCAGATGTTCTACGTGCCGAGCAAGGCGCCGTTCTACATCTCCTTCGAAGTGAGCTTCACGCCTTAATACTTCGGCACGCTCGCGTCGGCATCGGCCCACGCGTCGATGCCGCCGGTGATGTTGTAAACCTCGCGGAAGCCCTGCTGGCGGAAATGCTCCGCCGCCTGCGCGCTGCGGCCGCCGTGGTGGCACAGGAACGCGAGCGCAGTGTCCTTCGGCAATTCGCCGATGGCTTCCAGGCCCTGGTCGAAATTCAGCACGTCGCCAGCGATGGATGCGAGGGCGCGTTCCTCCGACGGGCGCACGTCGACGATGCGCAGGTTGCCGGCGTTGCGGCGTGCCATCGCATCGGCGGGATTCATCGGCTGCACGGCCGGGGGTGCATTCGGATTTTCGATCACCAGGCCGCGGCCGCGCACGTCGTCCGCCCAATCGATGCGCAAGCCGTCCGCGCGGCGCGCGCCGGCGAGATCGAACTCCACGCGGATGCCATCGACGACGGCCGTGATCGCATTCGGATCCGGCTGCGCGAGATGCAGGCGCGTGCGGTATTGCGGGTCGATGTCCATGCGCACGACGACATCGCCGCCCGCATCCGTGATCGCGGTGCGCAGCATCGCGATCGCCGCTTCGCCGATGACGATGCTGGGCGGTGTGCGGTCCGGCGGCGGCAGGCCGAGCGCGCCGTGCAACTCACCGGAATTGGCCATCTGCTCGATGATGTCGCTGCCGCCGACCAGTTCGCCGCCGATGTAGAGCTGCGGGATCGTCGGCCAGTCGCCGTAGAGCTTGATGGCTTCGCGGATTTCCGGATCGGCCAGCACGTCGACGTGCTTGTACTGGATGCCGAGCCCGTTCAGAGCGCCCACGGCCTTCGCCGAGAAACCGCATTGCGGCGACTGCGGCTGGCCCTTCATGAACAGGACGATGCGATTGTCCGCGAGCAACGTGTCGATGCGCGAGCGGAGGGCGGGATCGAGGGACATGGGGCGATTCCGGAACTGCGGGGGAGACGCGAATTGTAAGCCTTTGCGGCAAGATGGCCCGCATGCACCAGGTCCTCGCCCCCCGCCGCGTCCCGCGCCGCCCGCATGCCTGGGCGTGGTGCCTGCTCGCCTCGCAGGCGGTGGTGGCGTGGCTGTGGTGGCGCTTCGGTTGGGAAATCGGCCTGCCGGCGATGGTCGCCTCGCACGCGCCGTTCTGGTGGGCCACGCTCGTGCCGGATTCGGCCCTGTTCAGCCCGGTGGTGCGGCGCCTGCCCACCGACGCGCAAGTCGCCTGGCTGACGATCGACGACGGCCCGTCGGCCGATACGCGCGCGGTGCTCGACGTCCTCGATGCCTTCGATGCGAAGGCGACGTTCTTCCTCGTCGGCGAGCGCGCGCGCGCCCAGCCGGCGCTCGTGCACGAAATCGCGCGACGCGGCCACGGCATCGGCAACCACAGCGCGACGCATCCGCAGGCGTGGTTCTGGGCCCTGCCGCCGGCGCGCATGCGCGCGGAAATCGAACGCACGCAGGCCACCTTGCGCGACCTCACCGGCACGACGCCCCACTGGTTCCGCGCGGTGGTCGGCATGGCCAATCCCTTCGTCGCCCCCGTGCTGAAAGCGCACGGCATGACGCGCGTGGCGTGGAGTGCGCGCGGATACGATGCGTTCGCTTCCGACCCGCAACGCGTGGCCGACCGCATCGAACGCCAGCTGTCGCCCGGCGCGATCGTGTTGCTGCATGAAGGCGCGAAGCACGGCCGCAACGTCGACACGTTGCGTGCGGTGCTGGAACGATTGCAGGCGCGCGGCTATCGCGCGGTGGTTCCCGACTAGTCGCGCGCGGCGACGATCCGCCAGTTGTTGAACGGCGTATTGCCGTACAGGGGCGTGAACGTCGCGCGCAGTCCGGCGCCTTCGAGCTTCGCGCGCAAGGCATCGGCCTCCGGATACGCAGTCGGCGCCGACGGCATCCAGTGGATGTACTTCGAAAGCACGTCGATGCGGCGCGTGGTGCGCGCGCGCGTGCTGCCATCATCCAGGCCCGTGCGGATCACGAGCTTGCCGCCGGGCGTGATGCTTGCGATGGCTGCGTCGAGGCAGGCGTCCTGCGCCTGCGGTGGCACGAACTGCAGCACGTCGAGGATCGCCACGCTGCCCGAATGCGCCGGCATGCCCGCGGCGAGGTCGACGACGTCGAACGCGACGCCCTGCAATCCGGCGCGCGCTGCACCGCGCTTCGCCTGCGCGATCTTCGGCGCGTCGATGTCGACACCGCGATAGGCCATCGACACGCCGTTCGAACGCAACGCGTGCGCGAGCAGGCCGATGCCGCAACCCAGGTCGAGCAGCGGCGCGGTGGTGCCGCGCAACGCGTCGATCACGCCGGGGTACAGCGGATCGGTGCGCATCTTCACGCGCGCGTAGTAGTACAGCGCGCGATTGCCGTACCACCGATCCGGCAGGAACGCGCGCGCGATGCGCAACGCGTCGGCCGGCGGCAGCGCGGCGTCCGTCATTTCGCCAGCAGCGTCCGCGCGACGGGCAGCGCGAGTTGCGTCCACGCCGTATACATCGCGCCGTCGGGATGCAGGCCGTCTTCGGCGACCTGCGCCGGATTCGCGCGGCTCGCGGGCGTGATGTCGACGAACGCGACGCCGGTGCCCTGCGCGATGTCCCGCGCGGCGGCGTTGAATGCGTCGATCTCCTCCGACACGTTCACCCGGTCGCGCGCTTCGGTCTTCGCGAACGGCGTGACGCCCCAATCGGGAATGCTCACGACGAACACGCGCTCCGCGCGGCCGTTGGCGAAGCCGATCGCGCGTTGCAGCAGCCCGCGGAACTCGCCGCGATAATCGGCGACGCTGCGCCCGCGATACTGGTTGTTCACGCCGATGAGCAGCGACACCAGGTCCCAGTGGCCGAGCGGTTCGGCCGCGTCGATCGCGGCGTTGAGCTCATCGGTCGTCCAGCCCGTCGTCGCGATGATGCGCGGATCGCGCAGGCCGATCTTCTCCTCGCGCAACGCACGCGCGAGTTGCAACGGCCAGCGCAACGCGGCGTCGACGCCTTCGCCGATCGTGTAACTGTCGCCGAGCGCGAGATACCGCATGCCGGCGAGCTTGCGCATCAGGCCACCGCGGCGCGGCGCTTGGCCGCGGTTTCGGCGCGGCGGCCGAGCACGCGCTCGATGCGCGCGAACACCTCGCGCAACACCGGCGCCTCCGGCAGCAGCGTCACGCGGAAATGATTGCGGAACGGCACGTTGAAGCTGGAACCCGGGACGATCAGCACGTCCTCGTGCTCCAGCATTTCCAGTGCGAAGGCGTGATCGTCGAAACCCTCCGCCGCATCGCCGACGACCGCCGGGAATCCGTACAGCGCCCCCTGCGGCGCGACGAGCGACAAGTGCTCGCTGCCCGCGCAGCAGTCGATCAGCGCCTGGCGCGTCGCGTGCAGGCGCCCGCCGGGCGCGGTGAGCGGGCGGATCGTGTCGACGCCATGCAGCGCCTGCTCGATCGCGAATTGCCCCGGCACGTTTGCGCACAGGCGCAAGGCGCCGAGCAGGTCCATCGCATGGTGGAAATCGCCGCTCGCGAGCGGATCGCCGCTCAATACCGCCCAACCCACGCGCCAGCCGCACGCGCGGTGCACCTTCGACAGGCCGCCGAACGACAGGCACGGCAGATCACCGGCCAGCGGCGCGAGCGGTTGGAACGTCGCGTCGTCGTACAGGATTTCGTCGTAGATCTCGTCGGACATCAGCAGCAGGTGATGCTTCGCGGCGATGGCCACGATGCGCTCGAGCAATTCGCGCGGATAGCTCGCGCCGGTCGGGTTGTTCGGATTGATCAGCACGATCGCGCGCGTACGCGGCGAGACGAGCTTGGCGATCTCGTCCGGATCGGGCAGGAAGCCATTCTCCGGCAGGCAGCGGTAATACACCGGCCGGCCGTCGTTGAGGATCGTCGCGGCCGACCACAGCGGATAGTCGGGCGAGGGCAGCAGCACTTCATCGCCGGGATTGAGCAGCGCGCGCAGGCTCAGGTCGATCAGCTCGCTCACGCCGTTGCCGACGAACACGCGTTCGGGGGACGCATTGGGCGTCCCGCGCTTGCGATGGAAATCGGCGATGGCCTCGCGCGCGACGGGCAGGCCCTGCTGGTGCGTGTAGGGATCGGTGTTGGCGATCCGGTCGGCGATGGCGCGCTGCAGGTGTTCGGGCGCACGGAACCCGAAGGCGCCGGGGTTGCCGATATTGAGCTTCACGAGCGTGCGGCCCTGGGCTTCCAGCTCGCGGGCGCGTCGTGCCAGTTCGCCGCGGATCTCGTATCGGACTTCGGACAGGCGTTCGCGGGTCTTGAGGCTCGGCATCGACATCGGCGGCGCGGTTTTCGAAAACGTGGAGGCCCGCAAGCCTAGCAGGAGAGAGGGCGCTAGAATCCGGACCGATGACGACCCGCACCTGCCCGTGACTCCCTCCCTGCGCGCCATCGGCTGGCCCTACGCCGCGCAGGTGGAAGACGCGGCGTGGCGGGAAACGCTTTCAGCCCATCCGGATGCCCGTCCTGCGCGCGTGATCGAGCAACATCGCTCCGGTTACGTGGTGGCCGAGGGCCCGGATGCGGGCATCAAGGCCGAGTCCCCGCCCGAGTGGCAGCGCGCATCGAGTTACCGCAAGGGGGGGATCGCGCCGGAGGAACGCGCGGCGGTCGGCGACTGGGTGTTGCTGGAAGGCAAGCGCATCGTCGCGTTGCTGCCGCGCCATTCGGCAATCAAGCGCGGCGCGGCGGGCGAGCATTACAAGCAGCAGTTGATCGCGGCGAACATCGACACCGTCTTCGTCGTGTGCGGCCTGGACGCGGACTTCAATCCGCGCCGCATCGAGCGGTATCTGGTGTTGATCGGCGGCAGCGGCGTGGAGCCCGTCGTCGTGCTGACGAAGGCGGACAAGGCCATCGCGCTCGAAGCCAGCGCCGTCGACGACGCGCGCGCCGCACTCGACGATGTCGCGCAAGGCGTGCAGGTCGTCGCGGTGAACGCGAAAGACCCCGACAGCGTCGCCGCACTCGCGCCGTGGTTGTCGGCCGGGGAGAGCATCGTGCTCGTCGGTTCTTCGGGCGCGGGGAAATCCACGCTCACCAACACGCTGCTCGGCATCGAGAAGATGAAGACGAGCGAGGTGCGTGAAAGCGACTCGCGCGGGCGCCACACCACGACGCACCGGGCGCTGATTCCGCTGCCGTCCGGCGCGTGCCTCATCGACACGCCCGGCATGCGCGAACTCAAGCCCACGGGCGAAGAAGACATCGCCGAGAACTTCAGCGACATCGAAGCGCTCGCCGACCAATGCCGCTTCCGCGATTGCCGCCACGCGAAGGAACCGGGCTGCGCCGTGCGCGCGGCGATCGAGGCCGGCACGCTGGATGCCGCGCGGTTCGCCAACTTCCTCAAGCTCCGCGACGAAGTCGCCGGCGCCGCCGACAAGCTCGCCACGCGCCTGGCGCAGAAGGCGAACGACAAGGTGCAGAACAAGAGTTTGTACAAGCGCATCGACGACAAGTACGGGAAACACTGATGGTCGAGCTTGCCGACGACATCCTCCACCACGCCGCACTCGACGCGCGCATGGTGCGGGCGGCGCGCGGCATCCGCCTGCTGAGCATGGTGAGCTGGGACGCGCGCGAGCAGGTCCGCTTCCTCGACTGTTACAACCGGGGCGAGTACACACTCCCGCGGCACGAATACCCGAAGTACGACTTCAGCGACGCGCGCCGCGAACTGGCCGACATCGAGCGCGAAGCCGACCCCGATCATCCGCTCGGCCACTACGTGTGCGACTCGGCGCGCAGCTGGGGCATCGCGTGCGAGCTGCTCGAAAACCTGGGCACGCCCGAAGTCACTCGGCATTCGATCCGCCTGTTCGGCCGCCCCGACGAACCCCTGCCCGGCGGCGGCACGACCACGCGCGAGGCCGCGCACCACTTCATCGACATCGCCAACGAACTCGACAAGGAACTGCTGGCGCCGGAAGAGCAGGTCCAGATCTCCGCGACGGCGTTGCAATTGCAGCTGCAGGCTTCGCTGGACGACTTCTTCAACGGGCGGATGATCGAGGTCGTGCTCGATCCGGACCTCATCGCGAAGGCCGCCGCCGGCGCCAACCGCATCCGCCTGCGCACCAGCGCCGCGTTCAGCGACTACGACCGCCACCAGCTGCTGGAACACGAAGCGCTGGTGCACTCACTCACCGCGCTCAACGGCCGCGAGCAACCGCAATTGCAGAGCCTGTCGCTGTCCTCGCCGCGCACCACCGCGACGCAGGAAGGCCTTGCGACCTTCGCCGAGCAGATCACCGGCAGCATCGACATCGAGCGCATGAAGCGCATCAGCCTGCGCATCGAAGCGGTGGCGCAAGCGCTGGAGGGCGCGGATTTCATCGAGGTGTTCCGGTTCTTCCTCGATGCGGGCAATCCGCCGACCGAAAGCTTCGTCTCCGCGCAGCGCGTGTTCCGCGGCGTGCCCACGAGCGGCGGTTGCGCCTTCACGAAGGACACGGTGTACGTGCGCGGCCTGATCGGCGTGCATACCTTCTTCCGCTGGGCGCTGCGCAACCGCAAGCTGCGGCTGTGCCGCATGTTGTTCGCGGGCAAGATGACGCTGGCCGACGTGCAGCGGTTCGAGCCGATGTTCGATTGCGGTGCGTTGTCGATGCCGCGCTTCCTGCCGCAATGGGTCTCGCGCGCCAACGGCCTGGCCGGGATGCTGGCGTTCTCGCTGTTCGCCAACCGGATCCGCCTCGACCAGGTGATGGCGTCCGAAGGCTTGTTCGAACTGCAGTGATCAGCGGACGGGCGCGAGCGTGCCGTCGCGCGCGATCGTGAAGTCCGCCGGTTCCGACGGCGACACGAGCACCACGCGCGCACCGATGGGGACCTCGCGGTAAGCGGGGATCTCGTGCGTGAGCCGCACGAACATCCATTCCTTCGCATCGGCATCCGGGCGCAGGCGCACCGGCGGCGCATCGAGCGGGCGGACGCGCAGGACGTCGGCCAGCGCCGGTGAAAACACGGATTGCACGCGCCCGACTTCGAACATCACGCCCATGACGACGATGCCATGCAACACCGTCATCACTGCCATCGTGCCCAGCGCGATGCGGCCCCACCGCGCCGTGCGCGCCCAGGCCGCGGCGCCACACACCGCATAGACCGTGGCGAAACCGTAGGCGTAGTGGTTGAACGCCGATCCCAGCAACAACACCGGCCCGAGCGCCGCGCCGCCAGCGATGATCGTGTACGTCGCGATGCGCGGGCTGCCGCGCCACATCGCGGCGAGCCACGCGCACCACAGGATCGCGGACATCAACAGGAATTTCGGGCCCGAGCTTGCGAGCGTCGAGTGCGTTTCGATCACCCGCACCATCGGGGTGAACAACTGGTACTCGACCCAGCGCACGGCGACATTCGACAACTTGGCGGCGTAGAGGGTCGGTTCGCCCGGCGCGTCGAGCAGCACCGGCAGGCGCACCGCGAGGTACGCGATGGCCGCCGCCCATGCGCCGGCCGCCACGGCCGCCCAGCGCTTGTCGCGCGCGAATACCCACGCAACGCTCGCGACGAGCGGGATCGACAACGCCGCTTCCTTCGCGAGCAGGCCGACCAGCGTCGCAACCGCGGCGAAAACACCGGCGAGGGCGAGCGACCGCGATCGCAACCCGACCCACGCGATCGCCAGCCCGCACGACAACCACGCCAGGTCCGCGATCGTGCCGACCCAGCCCTGTGCCATCACCGCATACGGGCTCAGCGCGAAGACCACGGCCGCGACCGCCGACGCGCGCGCATCGACGCCCGCGCGACGCCCGATCGCGTGCAACAACGCCGCATTTCCCGCGCCCCACGCGACCAGCACTGCGTGGAAGGCCTGCGGCTCGTCGAACAGCGCGCGCGACAAGGCCATCCACAGGTTGAAGGTCAGCGGGCGGTACTGGAACGTCCCGACGTCGAACCAATCGACCCCGTGCCCCATGTGCGTGGCGTGATACGCCCACTGCAGCTCGTCGTGGCTCCAGTACCCCGGATTGAGCACGAGCGGCGCCTGCAGGAGGAACGCCGCGAGCGCGACCAGCCACGGCGCCGGCTGGGCCAGCACCGCGGACCAGCGCGGGGAGGGGGATGCAGCGGCCATCGGGCGACTTTCATGTGAAGGAACGCCGCATTCTAAGCAAGGCGCGGCGACCGCCGACCTGCGTGGTGGGTAGAATCGACGGCCCACCCCGCGCCACGGCCAGCATGTCCGACGATCTCAAGCAATCCGCGCTCGACTACCACCGCATGGAGCCGCGCGGGAAGATCAAGGTCGTCCCCACCAAGCCGATGGTGACGCAGCGCGATCTGTCGCTGGCCTATTCGCCCGGCGTGGCCTACGCGTGCGAAGCCATCGTCGCCGACCCCAACGAGGCCAGCACCGTCACCGCGCGCGGCAACCTCGTCGCGGTGATCACCAACGGCACCGCCGTGCTGGGCCTGGGCGACATCGGCCCGCTCGCCGGCAAGCCGGTGATGGAAGGCAAGGGCGTGCTGTTCCAGAAGTTCGCGGGCATCGACGTGTTCGACATCGAGATCGACGAGCGCGATCCCGACAAGCTCGTCGACATCATCGCCTCGCTCGAACCGACCTTCGGCGGCATCAACCTCGAAGACATCAAGGCGCCGGAGTGCTTCATCGTCGAGCGCAAGTTGCGCGAGCGGATGAACATCCCCGTCTTCCACGACGACCAGCACGGGACGGCGATCATCGTCGGCGCCGCGGTGCTCAACGCACTGGAAATCGTCGGCAAGAAGATCTCGGAAGTGAAACTCGCCACCGCCGGCGCGGGCGCCGCGGGCATCGCGTGCCTGGACATGCTCGTCGCGCTGGGCATGAAGAAAGAGAACATCCTGGCCTACGACCGCGAAGGTGTGCTGTACGCCGGCCGCGGCCACATGGACCCGGACAAGCAGCGTTACGCGCGCGACACCGACAAGCGCACGCTGGCGGACATCGTCGACGGCGCGGATCTGTTCCTCGGCCTGTCGGCCGGCGGCATCCTCAAGCCCGAGATGGTCGCCACGATGGGCAGCCGTCCGATCATCCTCGCGCTCGCCAACCCGACGCCGGAGATCCTGCCGGAAGAGGCCAAGCGCGTGCGCCCCGACGCGATCATCGCCACGGGCCGTTCGGACTATCCGAACCAGGTGAACAACGCGCTGTGCTTCCCCTACATCTTCCGCGGCGCGCTCGACGTCGGCGCGACGGAAATCAACGAGGCGATGAAGCTGGCCTGCGTGCGCGCCATCGCCGCGCTCGCGCGCCGCGAAGCGTCCGACCTCGGCGCGGCCTACGGCGGCGACGTGCCGTCCTTCGGCGCCGACTACATCATTCCGCGTCCGTTCGATCCGCGCCTGCTCGTCATGCTCGCGCCCGCCGTGGCGAAGGCCGCGATGGACTCGGGCATCGCCGCGCGCCCGATCGTCGACTTCGCCGCCTACGAAGAAAAGCTGGGCCAGTTCATCTACCGCACGGGCCTGGTGATGAAGCCGGTGTACGACCGCGCGCGCAGCGACAAGCAACGCGTGGTGTACGCCGAAGGCGAAGAAGAGACCGTGTTGCGCGCCGTGCAGACGGTCATCGACGAAGGCATGGCCACGCCGATCCTGATCGGCCGCCCGGAGGTCATCGACACGCGCATCGAGCGCCTCGGCCTGCGCATGCGCGCCGGCGTTGACTTCGAACTGACCAACATCAACGACGACCCGCGCTTCAACGATTACTGGCACCAGTACCACGCGCTCACCGAGCGCCGTGGCGTCACGCCGGCGGCGGCAAAGAACCTGATGCGGTCGCGCCCGACGCTGATCGGCGCACTGATGGTCGAACGCGGCGAAGCCGACGCGATGATCTGCGGCCTCGTCGGCCGCTATCACAAGAAGCTCGGCTATCTGCGCAGCGTGTTCAACCTCGATCCCGGCCTGACCAGCACGTCGGCCATGACCGGCGTGATCAACGAGCAAGGCGTGTGGTTCTTCCTCGACACGCACGTGCAGCTGGATCCCACCGCCGAGCAGATCGCCGAGAGCACGCTGCAGGCCAGCTATCGCCTCAAGTTGTTCGGCATCGAACCGAAGGTGGCGCTGCTGTCGCACTCCAACTTCGGCAGCCACGACGACGCCAGCGCGCGCAAGATGCGCCAGGTGCGCGAGATCCTGAAAGCGCGCGTGCCGAAGCTCGAAGTCGACGGCGAGATGATGGGCGACACCGCGTGGGACGAGGACCTGCGCCTGCGCATCATGCCCAACAGCACGCTCAAGGGCCGGGCGAACCTGTACGTGATGCCCAACCTCGACGCGGCCAACATCACCTACAACATGGTGCGCGTGATGACCGACGGCGTGGCGATCGGCCCGATCCTGATGGGCATCGACAAGCCGGCGCACGTCCTCACGCCCGCCAGCACGCCGCGCCGCGTGGTCAACATGACCGCCATCGCCGCAGTGGAAGCGCAGATCCGCAAGGCCCGCTAGTACCCGCGCAGGACGCATCCCCCGATGTCCGACAACCCGACCGCGACGATCCTCGTCATCGCCTACAAGATGGAGGCGATGATCGGGGACGCGATCCGCTCCGCGCTGGCGCAGACCATCCCGTGCGAGATCATCGTCTCCGATGATTGTTCGCCCGACGGCACACTCGCCGCGGCGCGCAAGGCAGTCGAAGGCTACAACGGCCCGCATCGCGTGACGGTCCGCAGCACGCCGCGCAATCTCGGCCTGTGCGCGCACCTGACGGAACTGGCGGGCATCGCGACCGGCGACGTGCTGGTGTTCCAGGCCGGCGACGACGTGTCGTATCCGCAGCGCGTGCATCGGCTGCTGGCGACTTTCACCGCGCATCCCGATGCGCAGGTCGTCGGCTCGCTGGTCGACGACATCGACGTGCGCGGCAAGCCGATCAAGAACGCCACGCGCGGCACGCCCTACGAAGTCGATCAAGCGTGGCTGCTGCGTCGCGGGAAGCTGGCCGCGGTGCTGGGTGCCTCGATGGCCGTCCGTCGCACGCTGCTCACCGACTTCCCGCCGATGGAAGGCAAGGTCGAAGACAACATGCTCACCCTGCGCGGTGCGCTGGCGGGGCGGTGCTTCTGCCTGCAGCAATCGCTGCTCGGTTATCGCCGGCATGATGCGAACCTCGGCGACTGGGTGTTCGACCGCAGCGCGAACGACGCGGCGACCTACGAGCGCCGCAATCGCCGCGTACTGGCGATGTATCGCGAGATCGCGGCCGACCAGCGCAAGTGCATCGCCGCGCGGCCCGATCTTCCCGACGCCAAGCGCGCGCTGGGCGCGCAGCTCGCCGACATGTATTCGCTCGAAGCGGACATGCGCGAAGCCGTCCTGGACCAGCCGCGCCATCGCTGGATCGCACCGCTGTGGCGCGGCCTGATGCATCCGGGATTGCGTCGCAAGAGCGCGGAACGCGCGGTCAAGCTCGTGCTGCCGCGCAGTGCGTTCGGACAAAGTGCGATGGCCGAGCGCGCGGGCGGGCGGCTGAAGGACTGGAATCGCCGCCGCCTCGATGCACGCCGCATCCGCCTGGCCGATCAACGCGGCGAAGGCGCCGACTACGCGCAGTGGGTGGCGCAGTTCGACACGATCCACGACGGCAACCGTGCATCGTTCGTCGCACGCGCGAACAAGCTCCCGCCGATGCCCATCGCCGTAGTCATGCCGGTGTACAACCCATCGCCGAAGTGGCTGGCCGAAGCGATCGATTCGGTGATCGCGCAGGTGTACCCGCATTGGGAGCTGTGCATCGCCGACGACGTGTCGACCGATCCCGACGTCATCGCGACGCTCGATGCCTACGCGCAACGCGACCCGCGCATCCGCGTGGTGCATCGCACGGTGAACGGCCACATCTCCGCGGCATCCAACACGGGCCTGGAAATCGTCACCGCGCCGTGGATCACGTTGCTCGACCACGACGATCTGTTGCCCGAACACGCGTTGCTGTGCGTCGCCGAAGCCGTCGCGCGGCACCCCGATGCCGGGGTCATCTATTCGGACGAAGACAAGTGCGACGAGGCCAACCGCCGCCGCGAAGCGTTCTTCAAGCCCGACTGGAACCCGGACCTGGCGCGCAGCTACAACATGGTGTCGCACTTCGGTGCGTACCGGACGTCGCTGCTGCGCGAGATCGGCGGCTTCCGCGTCGGATACGAAGGCGCGCAGGACTATGACCTGATGCTGCGCTGTGTGGACCGCATCGCGCCGACGCAGGTCATCCACATCCCGCACGTGCTGTACCACTGGCGCATCCACGAGGCGAGCACGGCCGCGGGCAACGCCGTGAAGCCGTACGCGCTGGAAGCGGGGCGCCGCGCGATCCTCGAACACCTGGAACGCAACGGTTTGTCCGGCGACGTGCAATCGCATCCGACGGGGCACTACCTCGTCGAATACGCGCCCCCTGCGCAGTTGCCGCGCGTGACGGTGGTGATCGCCGATCCCGGCGAGGCCGCGTTGCGCGATGCGTGCCGCGACGCCGTGCAACGCACCGGGTATCCGTCGTTGGATCTCCGCACCGCCGACGCGGCACCCGCGGCGCTCAACGCCGCCGTACAGGACGCCGCGGGCGAGCTGCTCGTCTTCATCGACGGCCGTTGCGTGCCCGAGGACGACACGTGGCTGCTCCGCGCGGTCGCATGGGCGTCACGTCCCAACGTCGGCGCGCTCGGCGGGAAGCTCTTCGATTCCGAACGCCACGTCATCGGCAACGGCGTGCTCATCAACGTCGATGGCGTGTGGTCGGCGATGGACGGTGGCGCGCGCGCCGACGGGGACGGCTACGCGGGCCGCGCGAAGTTGCCGCAGAACCTGTCCGCGTTGATGCATGGCCTGGTCATCGTGCCGCGCAAGGTGTTCATCGACGCGGGCGGTTTCGACGCCGCGTACGCCACGCTGACCGGCGCGATGCTCGACCTCACGCTGCGCATCGGCAAGACCGGCCTGCGCCACACATGGCTACCGTCGTTGCGGATGCTGGTGGCGGCGCCGGGCAATGCGTTCGATGCGAACGATGCCGACCGCCGCAAACTCGAAACGACGCACACACTCTCGACAGTGCAGGACGCGGCCTACAACCCGAACCTGGGCAACAAGTCGAAACGCTACTGGTACGCGCACCCGCCGCGCGTTTGAAGGCTCAGGCGCCGAACAACGGCGTCGTCAGCGCGGGTTCGCGGCGTGCGCGATTCACCTTGCGGCGCAGGCGCGCATAGAAACGCACCGCGCGCAGCCAGCCGAAGCCCGCATTCCACGGCGGCACGGACGCGCGGTCGCGCCACGAGAGCTTCAGCAAACCGCGGTAATCGCTGATCAGGCTGGAGCGCAGCGCGGAATGCCAATCGCGCGCGTGCTCCGCCGCCGGCCAATCGGTGGAACCGATGGCCTGCATCATGTAGTCGAGTTGCTCGAGCCACTTGCGGTTGCGCGTGCACTTGCCGGGCAGCGCCTTGTGCTTCGTCGAATCGTCCTTGCCGAGCGGCGAGGCGGCATCGACATGGCGGCGGAACTGCACCAACGGCTCGTCGACGTAGGTCACGCCGTTGCCGCTGGCCGCGCAGATGGCGAGCCACCAATCGTGGTACAGCTCCTTCGGGAACGGCGGCGCCTTGTCGAGCACGCGGCGGCGCACGAGCATCGCGTGGCCGGATACGGTGTTCTGGAATGCATAGCGCAGCGCATCGTGGCCCGCGTGCATCGGCCCGAGATCGTCGGAGATGCGGCGGTTGAGCGGACGGCCCGCTTCGTCGATGTACGCCGAGTCGCAATACGCCATGTCCGAATCGCCGATGGCCTCCGCGAGGATGGCGAGCTTGCGCGGATGCCAGATGTCGTCCTGGTCGCACGGGGCGATCAGTGGCGAGGTACACAGCGCCATGCACTTCTCGAACGAACGCAGGTGCCCGAGGTTGGTCGGATTCTCGTGCAACTGGATGCGTGAATCGCGGCGTGCGTACCAACGCAGGATGTCGCGCGAACGATCCGTCGAACAATCGTCGACGACGATGATCTCCAGCTGCACGTCCCGCTGCGCGACCAGCGAATCCAGCTGCGCCTTGAGCCAACGTTCCCCGTTGTAGACGCACAGCGCGACCGAAACGCGCGGGAGCGCGATCTGGCGGGCGACTGCGGCCTCCACGACTTCCGGCATCCGGACTTCCGGGCGGCGTCGGGCGGACATTGCGCTTCCTGGCGGCATGAGGACCTGGGACTTCCTGGACAGGTGACTGAAAGGTTACGTGGACTTCGTGCCCGGGACGGCCACGAAAGAGGTGAAGCGTTCAGCTGTCGCTTAGGGCGATATTCAGCTCGCGCTTATTCAAGCTCGGCTGGAAGCGGTTTCCCATTGGCCGCGGGGGCAGAGTGCAAAGGCGATCACGCAAAAAATCCCGGGGTTTTCCGTATCCGTTCGCTATTTTTCCAATTGGAGAATTTTCTCGTCGATCGTCACAAGAAGCAGCCATAACTTTCGTGCCGTCTTTCTCGACAGTAGCGGCGGCATTTCGATGGACATCACGTTTCCGGAGCCCGACTGCGCGGATGAACCCGGCGCTGTGCGCGAAATCGCGGTCGTGATCGTCGATCACGCCGGGCTGCCGAGCCTCCAGCGATGCGTGCACGCATTGCGCGAAACCACCGCGCACGCGCCCTTCGACATCGTGGTCGCCTCCACGCGTCCGCAACCGCTGCGCGATGCGCGCTTCACCGGCATGCGATGGGCGTGCACGGCGCATGCCGGCATCGCGCAGGCGTGCAATCGTGCGGTCGATGCGATTGCGAACGACATCGTCGTCCTCGTCGACAGTCGGTGCCGCGGCTTCGATGCCGATTGGCTGCGGGCACTGGTCGATCACGCAAGGCAGCCGGACATCGGCCTGGTCGCACCGCAACGCAACGAAGCCGTGTTCGACGCACGCAATGTCGTCGCGTACGGATGCCTCGCAGTGCGGCGACACGTGTTCCTGCGCGAAAGCGGATTCGACCCCTCGTACCAAGACCTCGCATGCGCGACGACGGACCTCGCGATGCGCATCGGCCTGCGCGGCCTCAGGCATCGCACGCTGCCATCGGTGCAAGTGCGGCTGATCGAATCGTCGACGATTTCGCGGCTCCTCGGCCGCGGCCGCGAACGCGCGGACCGCAACCGCCTGCAGGCCGCGTGGCGACACGCCTTTACTTGAACAGCGGCCCGTAGAACGAGCGCTCGCGCTTGGCGCGCCGCACTTTGTTGTACACGCGTGCCAGGAATCGCGGCGCCGCGAACACGCCGCCCGGCGGCACGCTGCGCCAATCGCGCAACACGGCCTGCGCCAATGGCCCGATGCGTCCCGCTTCGGCGGCCTGCATCGCGAACAACCACCGCGTCGCCATCATCACCGGGAACCACTCGGCGAACCCGAGTTGCTCGAACACATACGTGCGCTGCGCCAACCACCGCTTGTTGTGCGACGACGACCGCTTGCGCTGCACGCCCGCGGCCTTCTTGCCGGCCGCCGACGCCGCGCCCGCATGCCGGCGGAACCGCACGAGCGGCCGGTCGACATACACCACGCCCGCGCCCGACGCCGCACGCAACGCCAACCACCAATCGTGATACAGCAGCGCCGGGAATGGCCGCGCGCCGAGGAACACATCGCGCCGCACCAGCAGCGCATGCCCCGACACGGTATTGCCGAACGCGAAGCGCAACGCCTCGCGCCCCGACAGCATTTCCTTCAGATCCTGCGACAAGCGCCGATTGAGCGAGAACCCGCCTTCGTCGATGTACGCCGAATCGCAATACGCCAGGTCCGCGCGGCCCATCGCCCGCGCCAGCGTCGCCAGCTTGCGCGGCTCCCAGACATCGTCCTGGTCGCACGGCGCGATCAACGGCATGGTGCACAGCGCCATGCATTTCTCGAACGAACGCAGATGGCCGAGGTTGGATTCATTCGCCTCGACGCGCACGCGCGGATCGCGCGCGGCGTACTCGCGCAGGATCGCGAGCGAGTCGTCGGTCGACACATCGTCGAGCGCGATCACCTCCAACTCGACGCCTTCCTGCGCCAGCACGGAGTCCATCTGTTCGCGCAGCCAGCGCGCACCGTTGTGCACGCACAGGGCGACCGAGACACGGGGGAGGTCAGTGGCCATGTGCCGATCGTAAGGCCGTCGCGTTGCCGCCGGTTAGTTTCACCGGAAAGCGAAGGTGGGCGTCCACGGGGGCGCTGCTAGAATCCCGACTCTAACCGCCTGACTGCCAAAGCCCCCGATGAACTGGCTGAACGACATCCTTTCCAACGACCCCGATCCCGCAGAGACCCGCGAATGGGTCGAGGCGCTCAAGGCGGTCATCGACAACGACGGCCCCGAGCGCGCGCACCAGTTGCTCGACAACATGGTCGAGCTCACGCGCCGCGCCGGCGCGCACCTGCCGTTCGCGCCGACCACCGAATACATCAACACCATCCCCGCGCAGCTCGAGGCCAAGTCGCCGGGCGACTCGGCGATGGAATGGCGCATCCGCTCGATCATCCGCTGGAACGCGCTGGCCATGGTCGTGCGCGCCAACCGCAAGCCGGGCGACCTCGGCGGCCACATCGCGTCCTTCGCGTCGGCCGCCACGCTGTACGACGTGGGCTTCAACCACTTCTGGCGCGGCCCCAGCGAAGGTCATCCGGGCGACCTGCTCTACATCCAGGGCCACAGCTCGCCGGGCATCTACGCGCGCAGCTTCCTCGAAGGCCGCATCAGCGAATCCCAGCTCGACAACTTCCGCATGGAAGTCGACGGCCGCGGCATCTCCTCCTACCCGCACCCGTGGCTGATGCCGGATTACTGGCAGACCCCGACGGTCAGCATGGGCCTGGGCCCGATCTCGGCCATCTACCAGGCGCGCTTCTGGAAGTACCTCGAAGGCCGCGGCCTGATGCCCAAGACCGACCGCAAGGTCTGGTGCTTCCTGGGCGACGGCGAAACGGATGAGCCCGAAAGCCTGGGCGCGATCTCCGTGGCCGGCCGCGAAGGCCTCGACAACCTGGTCTTCGTCATCAACTGCAACCTGCAGCGCCTCGACGGCCCGGTGCGCGGCAACGGCAAGATCATCCAGGAACTCGAAGGCAGCTTCCGCGGCGCGGGCTGGAACGTCCTCAAGCTCATCTGGGGCAGCTACTGGGATCCGCTCCTGGCGCGCGACACGCATGGCGTGCTCAAGAAGCTGATGATGGAGACCGTCGACGGCGAGTACCAGAACTGCAAGGCCTTCGGCGGCGCGTACACGCGCGAGCATTTCTTCGGCAAGTACCCGGAGACGAAGGCCATGGTGGCCAACCTCTCCGACGACGACATCTGGCGCCTCAACCGCGGCGGCCACGACCCGCACAAGGTCTATGCGGCCTATCACCAGGCCACGCAGACCAAGGGCATGCCGACGGTCATCCTCGCCAAGACGGTGAAGGGCTACGGCATGGGCGCGGCGGGCGAAGCGCTCAACCCGACGCACCAGACCAAGAAGCTCGACGACGAAGCGGTGCGCATCTTCCGCGACCGTTTCAACATCCCGGTCACCGACGACCAGCTCAAGGACAGCGCCGTGCCGTTCTTCCACCCGGGCGAGAAGTCGCCGGAAGTGGAATACCTGCAGGAGCGTCGCCGCGCACTCGGCGGTTACCTGCCGCAGCGCCGCCGCAAGGCGACCGAATCGCTCACCGCGCCGAAGCTCGAAGTGTTCGACCGTTTGCTCAAGAGCAGCGGCGACCGCGAGATCAGCACCACGATGGCGTTCGTGCAAAGTTTGTCGATCGTGCTGCGCGACAAGCAAGTCGGCCCGCGCTGCGTGCCGATCGTCGCGGACGAAGCGCGCACCTTCGGCATGGAAGGCATGTTCCGCCAGCTGGGCATCTACGCCCCGCACGGCCAGAAGTACAAGCCGGTCGACCGCGACCAACTGATGTACTACCGCGAAGACGCGGCCGGCCAAGTGCTGGAAGAAGGCATCACCGAGTGCGGCGCGTTCTCCAGCTGGATGGCCGCGGCCACCAGCTACAGCACCAATGATCTGCAGATGGTGCCGTTCTACATCTACTACTCGATGTTCGGCTTCCAGCGCATCGGCGACAGCGCGTGGCAGGCAGCGGACATGCGCGCGCGCGGCTTCCTGCTGGGCGCCACCGCCGGCCGCACCACGCTCAACGGCGAAGGCCTGCAGCACGAAGACGGCCACAGCCAGGTTTTCGCCAGCGTCATCCCGAACTGCAAGAGCTACGACCCCACCTTCGGCTACGAAGTCGCGGTCATCCTGCAGCACGGCATGCAGCGCATGATCGAAGAACAGCGCGACGAGTACTTCTATCTCACGCTGATGAACGAGAACTACGCCCACCCGGACATGCCGGCGGGCGCCGAGACCGGCATCATCAAGGGCATGTACCTGCTGCAGGACGCCGGCAAGCCGAAGAAGGGCGAGCAACGCGTGCAACTGATGGGCAGCGGCACGATCCTGCGCGAGGCCATCGCCGCGGCGGAATTGCTCGACAAGGACTTCGGCGTCACCGCCGACATCTGGAGCTGCCCGAGCTTCAACGAACTCGCCCGCGACGGCTTCGACGCCGAACGCTGGAACCGCCTGCATCCGGAAGACAAGCCCCGCAAGGCGTACGTCACCGAAATGCTGGAAGGCCGCCAGGGCCCGGCGATCGCCGCGACGGATTACATCCGCACGTTCGCCGAGCAGATCCGCGCATTCGTGCCGACGCGTTACACGGTGCTGGGCACGGATGGTTTCGGACGCTCCGATACGCGCGCCAACCTGCGTCGCCATTTCGAAGTGGATCGCTACTACATCGCGCACGCCGCCATCGCGGCGCTCGCGGCGGAAGGCAAGATGGCAGGCAAGGATGTCGCTCGCGCGATCAAGTTGTACAAGATTGATGTGGAGCGGATGAATCCGTTGCAGGCTTGAGGAAAGAGAAGGCCAACCGAAAGGTTGGCCTTTTTCTTTACACAGCCGCCACCGGCTTCGCCATCGCGCGGCATACGCCGTAGAACGCCAGCGCGCTCACCGCGCCGGCGGATGCGAATAGCAGCACCGCGACGCCCAAGTCCGCCAACGTGTCGCTCGGATCAGCCCAGGGCGCGTAGGGGAACGTCAGGATCGAGACCGGGATCGCCGCGACGATTGCGCCGGTCAGCGCCATGGGCCATGCGCGGAATTTCTGTTTCGAGATCAGCCAGTAGATCGCCGGCAGGCCCAGGAAGCACAGGTGCAGCAGCGCGGCGGCGAATGTCACGGCGACGACCAGCGTCACCCAGTCCGCCCATCCGTCTTCCGCGATGAAGAACAGCATCAGCGCGAACACGCCGAGCGTCGGGACTGCGGCGGATGCGAGCATCCCCAACACGATCGCGAGTAACCCTGGACGTTGTTGCATGGTTCGCCCCTTCTTGAAGGCCACATCCTGCCACCGCCGACGCGCGCGATCAGCCAGCGCTCGTCCGCAACGTGGCGTGCGATTGCACGAACGCGAACGCGAAGTAGAACGCCGCCGCGCCCAGCGCGCCGAACATCGCCCACGCCCCCCAGACGATCGGCTGATACCACAGCGTCCAGAAGCCGGAGACGCTGCCGCGCAGCAACTCCGGGCCGACCGTGAGCAGCGCGTACGGCAACGCCGCCGCGAGGAACCCCCCCACCAGCATCGGCCACAAGCGGAACCTGGCGCGCTTGCGCAACCACGCCACGTACGGCGCGCCCAGCAACACGGCGTGCGGCAACGCGATCAGGAATGCGATCAAGAACGTTGCGGCAAAGTCGGCGCTGTACCGCGATCCGTCAGACGCCTCGATGGTGGCGAAACACAACGCCGGCGCCGCGGCGCATCCCAGGATTCCGCACAGATAAGCGACCCACGTGCGACTGCGCGTCATGGCGATTCCTTCTTTCCGACGATCATTCGTCCGTCTGCGCCACGTTGCGCCGACCACCCATCCGCGAGCTTCAATGTCATCTCCCCCGGTAGCGGCCATGGTACGTACGCGGCATTCCATTCCTTGACGATGCGCAGCGGCGCGCCGTCGACCGCAATGGTGCCCCAATCGCTGGTCAGTGTGATCTTGTCGTAGACCTGCGAGCCGTCGGGCATCGGCACGACGCGGTTGGGATCGAAGTCGAGCTGGATCTTCGCGAGCGGAAGGTGGAGGCCGTTGGCTTCGGATGTGCGCTGCGTGGCGTCGTCGACGAGTTGCTTGCGGCGATATGCGCGGCTGGCTTCCTCGCGCTCGATGGCGCCGCGAATCAGCACGCGCGGCAGCGTCGCCGGTTTCAGCGGCATCAGGTCCGGCAAGTCGGCATCCGGTTTCGCCGCGAGTTGCGCCTTCCAATCCGGCACGAGCGCATCCAGCAACAATCCCCACGCAGGCCCGCTGACGTACGCGAAACTGCGCGCGAACGACGGCCGCTCATTTGCATGCTTCAGGCTGTCGATCGCGAGCGCCGCCGCATCGCCCGACAACACGGTGCCTGTGTACTCGGCCAGGCCTTCGTGGCGCATCTGCGCGCGTTCGTCGCTGCGGGCGGTGGCGTCGGTCAGGCGCTGCGCGCGATAGGCGAGGGCACGCTCGATGGCTCGTTTGCGCGCGTCGCCCGTGGACGCAAGCGCCTGCTCAAGCTCACTCCATTCCAGGCGAATCGACACCCGCGCCTGTTGTGATTCCAGATGCGCCGCGACCGCCATGTTGTCCGGCAACCCGAGCGCACCCTGATGCACGTGGAACGACTCGTGGTACACGAGCCGCCGCAGCTCCGCGTCACTCGTCGGCAGCGGCGCGAGCAACATCACCCACTTGCTGCCACCCCAATCGACCGACGTATTGGCACGCGTGGAAGGCAACGGCGCCGATGGCGGCGTGGTGCTGGTCCATTGCACGGTACCGTCTTGCGCGACGACCACGACCGGCGCGCAGAGCGACACCTTCCAGACCGTGCGGCCTTGCGCATCGCAATGCGCGACGAAATCCGCAAGCGCAGGCGGCGCGGCGGTATCGGCCGCGAGAGAGAGGACAGGCGCCAACGCCAACAGGGACAGCCACTTCGAAATCGCCATGGCGAATTCCAGGCGGGATGTTGGCGCCATTGTGAGGCCTTCGGTGATTGGACGGCGATACACTCGATCCTCCCCCGATCGCACACCCCATCCGCATGCAGCGTCCCCGCTTGCTCCAGGTCTTCGCCGCCGTCGCGCTCACTTGTGCCGCGCTCGCAGCCTCCGCAGCCGAACCCACCACCACGCTCAAGGACTCCGGCGATGCCGCGCACCTCTTCGGCTACCTGCCGAAGCCCGGCATGGACGCGCAATTCGACGCCGGCTACCGCAAGCACCTGGAATGGCACCGCACGCACGACGACCCGCTCGTCTGGTACGGCTGGTATGTCACGCATGGACCGCGGATGGGGATGTTCATCGATGGCACGTTCGGCGCGCCGTTCGCGGCGTTCGACAACCGCGTCGCGCCCTCCGACGACGGCAAGGATGCCGACCGCACGTTCCTGCCTTATGGCGAACCGACCTACCGCGCGGTGTACCGCGTGCGCCGCGACCTCAGCGCCGGCACACCGCTCGAACAATGGCGCCCGACCAAACTCGTGCAGGTCTACACGTACGAGGTGCGCCTGGGCCGCAGCGAGCGCTTCGAGAAAATCGTGAAGCGCATGCGCGCCGCGCTCGACACCGCGAAACACAAATCGTCGTTCACCTGGTACGAAGGCGTGGGCGGCACGGCGTCGCCTGGTTACATGTTGATGGTCTCGCGCGAAGGCTGGTCGGCGTTCGACGAAGGCCCCGGCGGCCTCGAAGGCGTGCTCGCATCGGTGGAAGACACGACGGTGCGGCAGCAACTGCTCGATGGCTTCGCCGGCACCGTCGACGAGGTGCAGGCGGAGATCTGGAGTTATCGTAGCGACATGAGCTTGATCCCCTCGAACTAAGGGAGTCGCGATGGATCCGTACCAGCCCTGGCTGTCGAAGGAAAAACGCGATCCGTTCGAACCGTGGGTCTCGCAGCAAGACCGCGACCTGGATGCATGGCAGGGACGCAAGTTGGTGCTGACTTTGGTCGGCGCCGGCAGCTGGTTCGGCGCCATCGCCTGGCAGGTGCATCTCGGGCAGGACGTGCTGCGCACCGGCTACGTGGAGCCCAACCAGCAAGCCACCGCCGCCGTCCAGTACCGCGGCAGCACGATCTGGGTGCCCCAGGCGCAAGCCACGCAGTTCCATATTTCGGAAGGCCTGGTGCTGGTGGCGACGCTGGTGTTCTGGGGCAGCTTCGCCGTCTCGCAATACCTGCGCCGACGCCGCGCCCGGAAGTAACCGGTATTCGAAACGTTGCACCGCAACACGTTTCCCGCCGACCGGCCCGCTATGCTCCGCGCAGGGGCGAGGATCAGTCGGGAGACCGGGGCATATGCGGCGCCGTCGTAAGAAGAACCGTGGATTGCGTTGGACCATCGCACTGATTGCGGTGGGCGCACTGGCTTACGTGGGCGTGCAGTACTGGCGCGGCAACCTGCCGATCAAGCCGCCGTCGCAAACCGCCGTCGCCGCACCTTCGGCCACCGTGATCGAAACCCCCACGCCGCTGCCACCGCCGGTGGTGCCCGCGACCGTGGCGAAACCCGCCACCGCGACCGAAACCTTCATGGACCAGGCCGAAGCCCGCGACGCCGCCGCCCGCGCTGCCCGCGAACAAACGCTCAAGGTCCAGCAACAACTCCGCCAACAGGAACGCGCCCGCGAACAACGCGCGGAAACCCCGACGGAAAACGAACGCTGCATCAACGGCCAGCGCATGAAGCGCGTGGACAACGGATGGGTGCAAGCGGGCGGGGATTGCTAGATCGCCGCGCGGACGTGAAACCCCAACGCTCCTGCGACCATCGGCACCGACTCATCATCCGACCGGGCCGCTACCCACCCGGCCAAATGCTCGCTTCCGGTCTCCCACAACCAGAGCGAATACCCCCGCTCCCGTAACTGCACCGCGGCCCGCGACAACAACGCCCCCGCATCGGCATCGGCGAGCGCATCGTCGGCCTCGTCGTCCAGGTCCCAATCCACCCGGACCCCGACCCGCGCCGCGAGCTCATCGAGCGCCTCGACCACCCCGCCCGCATCGTCCTCGGCGAGGAAGAACCCCGCCTTCCAGTCGATCGCATCGCGGATGGCATCGATGGCCTCCGAACCCGACCCCAGCGCATCGCGCACCTCCGCGAACTGCAACGCCGCCGAATCCTCGTCCCCCGGATTGATCAGGAGCAGGAGCTGCCAGGCGACGGCCTCGAGCGCGGCGTCCTCGTCGAGGTCGGACGAGGACGAAAAGGACGCGGCGAAGTTGTCGTCGGGATCGAAGTTGTCGAAGTCGGGGTGCATGGGAGGGAAGGGTACGCCTGGTGCCGGTCGCGAGGTCTCCGGAGAACGAGTTTTCCTCTCCCGAGACCTTCAAACGTGCTCCGGAGGAGGAATTTTCCCCGTGGGAGGACCTCAATCGTTAACTGATAGACGAAAAAGGTGTGTCAGCACCCTCCGAACGTATCCCCACAGACCGAAAAGGTGTGTCAGAACGCTTCGAACCTGCGTCGAGATACGAAAAAGGGAAGTCGACATACAAAAATCGTGTGTCGACATACTCCGGAAGGGTGTCGAGATACGAGATTTCCCAATTCCCCACCAGCAGGGCGGCTCATTCCCGAGCGAGCGCTTGTTCGTCCCACCGCTGCAGCTCCGCATCCCACACCGCCGCACCCTGCGCGATGCCGACGGCCTGGCGAATGCCTTCGATGCAGGCGTCATAGGTGCGGTAGGTGGTGAAGGCACGGGCGACGGGCTTCATGCCGTCGTCGAAGAGGAACCAGCGCCAGCGGTTGCGGGTGTCGGTGGAGAGGATGAATTGGCGTGGGTAGTCGGGAATGGCTTGCATTGATGATCTCGCGGATGAAGTTGCGAGATTGAATCAGGTGCGCAGGTGCGATGGCGACGGACTATGAGTCACATCGCCATCCAATTCGCGCAGACGGTTATCGATTGATGCCTGCTGATTAGAACGCGGTCGGCATCAAGGAAAACTCACCGCGGTCATTCATTGCCAACCGATACTTCAGCGGCTTACCAATCTCGGCGATGATTTCAGCTTCTCGACGGGACCTCTCGGAATTGTATTTGCACAGTCCAGTTCCATTTGGATTTGGGCCTGTTCCGAGGATGTATCTGCCAGGCAAGACGTAAAAAGTGACCTTTTCAGCGTTATCGATTGCGGAAACGATCTTGCCATCAAGGTACACAGCGGTCATGCAAGCGCTGCCGACGGCACCTGCGTCACGCGCGACAATCAGCTGTACTTTGCCTTCGCCAGGAATCACGAGATCCTGCGCATAAATGCGACTGAGCGGAGTGCTGCGCGCCGTCGCGGTGTTGATTGGTGTAGTGGCGCAGCCAACGAGAGTGACGATCGCGGCCACCAGCAATAACTTAGCTTTCATGAATCCCCTAGAGTCGAACGATTGATTCAAGTGAGCTTCTATTTCGAAACTCTGTATCGGTACTGTGTGGCAGTGAGATCTTCATTCCGAGGGTGCCAATTTTCAACAATTCGTACTTGACCGCCGATGACGGACAGTTCCTTGCCATTCTCCTTGTGTACTCGCACTCCATGCAGGATGAAAAGGTCAGTGGATACTCCAGGCATCCGCGCGCACAGAACCTCCCCAGAAGTCACGTAAACCTCACTCGCATCCCCTTGCGTTGCCTTCACTTCAACTCTTCGCAACTCGCTTCCTCGTCTGCACTCAAGGTCGTAGGGGTGGTTTGCGGAGGTATCACGAACGACGTACTTCAGTGAGACGTAGTGCCCTTTCGCTGCCTCCATTCCGAGCAGTTCAATCTTCTTGCGGAGAGCGGCGTCGAGGAGCCTTCCCTGCCCCTTGGAGACGCGCCCTTCGATCTCGTCTCGTCGCGCGCGGTCCAGAGCGCTTGGCGGCAAGTTGGAGCGCCATGCGTAAATGGCGCGGAGCAAGTCGGATTTCGACTTGAGATCGAAATGTAGCGACTGGAACATGACCGTGACCGGGTTCTCGCCTTGCATCGCCAGGAACGCGAGTTCGCCACAATAGACAAAGGGGTGAGTCCTGCCGTCAGTCTTTGCCCGAATTCGAGCAAACAGATGTACAGGTAGTGCCTCGTCGCGAATTCGCAAGATTACTGGTGAGCCCTGATGCTGTTGAAGCTGGCTCTGCCACTGAAAGTATGTGCCGTCAAAAGTGTCCAGGTACGGCTCTTCCTTCTCCAAAGTGACGAAGAAGAGAACAGCGTTACTGTACTCAGTGATTCCGCCCGATCGCGGATTTATTGGTGCGACTCCGCCCTCTTGAGCAATATCTTCACGCGTGTACGTCGCGCCGAGCCGGAACGGCTCCAAAGCGATTGCCTCCCCTTTCATAGAAACCCCGTACGCCCCCCTGTGGGCATCCGGAATTTGTCGCAATTCTCATTGCGTTACAAGAAAATTCTCTGAGCCGAGTTGCGAGTTGCTCCATGTGAGATCAGGTTTCGTATCTCTATTCGCAACCTATGCCGTCGTTATCCCGATCCAGATGCGGCGCATACCCCGGGTCCCCCCGACGCACCGGCGCAGCTCCCGCCGCCCGCGCCTCCGAGCAATTCCGGTAATACACGCTCCCCGAGTTCAAGTCAGAGCGCGGCACAACTCGCGCTTTCGGCGCCGCGCTCGCACCCGGCCCACGATGGCAGTGATACCCGCCATGCTTCCGATCGTGGTGGCAGCCTTCGGCATTGAGGCCGCCGCTATGCGCGTGCGCGACGTTCGAATTCAGTCCGGGCAAGAGGAACGCAACCGCGAAGGTTGCGGCAGCCGTCCAAAGAAGTTTGTTCCCCACGGCATCCCCCCGGAGCCATTGCGTCGGTGGAGGATACGGGTCGCACGCAGTGCCCCGGTCACTCGATACCGAAAGTAGCTGCGTTACTCGCGTCGGCGCCAAGGCTGAACCAGTCAGCCTCCATCACCACGCGAACCCATCGCTTTGACACCCCCAAGCCCATCGTTTCCGCGTGCTTCTACCACGGGAGGCGCAGATGGCCATTACGCGCGCGATGGACGCGCACCTGTTCGAAGCGGTCCTCAAGGTCGCCCGCGAGGAATGTGCGCACGGGTCCTGGGACGAGTTGTCGCCGGTGTTGCACAAGGCCTGGGATGCGCTGCGGGGCGATGACGCGCCGGATTGGGCGGCGGTCGAGGCGCATGTGCAGGCGTCGTGTCGGGATGCCGGGTATGTGCATTAGGGGTTAGCGCCCCAGCACGTCCCACCACGCCGGGACCGGGATGAACGGCATGTATTCCTTCCAGCCGAGCAGGAAGGAGAACGCCACGTGGATCACGGGCGACGACAGGAACGCGAGACCCAGGTACCACGCGAGCTCACGTCCGCGCAGGCGGAAGACGATCGGCGGCAGGAGCAGCGTCGCCAATGCGGGGGCGGTGTAGTAGATCCACCACGGCAGGCCGAGGTTGTGGCCGTACTTGGCGAAGGTCATTCCGCCGACGACCACGATGGCCGCGGTTGCGATTACCGTGGCGGCGCGCGGGCGCTGCGTGCGGTGGCGGGTGGCGAATCGCAGGATGGCGGCGAACGCCACCAGCGAGACGAGCACGAAGATCCAGAACCGCAGTGCGTCCGATTGCATCGACTTTCCCCGAGTCAACGCACGAGTCTATCGGCCCCCGCGGCGTTGCGGTTGCCCGCGTCAGCGATGCACCTCCGCAGCGGACCGCATGCGATGCCGCACCACCGGCGTGGCTTCGACATGCTGCGCTTCGGTATAGGCGCGGGCGGCGGCTTCATCGTGGCCGGCCGCCATCGCGACGTCGCCTTTCAGCACCGCGCCTTCGGCGTGCGTGGCGGGGATCGTGCGCAGGTGGTCGGCGAAGACGTCGAGGTGGTGGCGTTGTGCGTCGGTGGCGGTGGAGAAGTCGGCGGGTTTGAGGGCTTCGTCGGCGGGGATGGCCGGGACGTCGACGTGTTCGAGGACGGCGTCGTTGCCGGTGCGTGCGGAGACGATGCCGGCCAGTCGCCGTACGCCGGCGGTCTTCGCGACTTCGGGGTAGCGCGCTTCGACGGTGGACAAGGCATGCGCCGCGCCGCCGGAGAGGCCGAGGGTGTTGAGCGTGTCGGCGGCCAGCACCAGTCGTGCGCTTTCGGGCATCTCGGGGTGCAGTTGCGCGATCGATTCGGTGGCGAGCGCGAGGAACTTCTCGTTGCGCTGCTCGGTGGGCAACGCTTCGAGGCGTGCCTTGTTGTCACCGGTCTCGATCCAGGCGTTCATGTGTTGCGTCGTGGTGTCGCGCAGTGCATTGCGTTGCGCGATCGCGCGGTCCATGTCGGTGATGCGCGCGATGAGGGTGCGCGGCGGCGCGCGGCCGAGCCGCACTTCCAACGGATATTCGGTCTTGAGCGGATTGAACAGCACGAGTTCGACGCCGCCTTCGCCATTGGGTTGCACGAGCGGTGGCTTGTCGTCCTGGATGGGCACGAAGCCGCCGTCGAGCGAGCGCACGGACAGCGGCATGGCGATGCGCGCGCGGTTCTTGAAGTGCACCGGGTTCGGTCCGCCTGCGTCCTCGATTACGTAGGACCAGGGTTGCGTCGCGGTGTCGATCTTCTGCGGCTCCCACGAAGCGTCGCTCAGCGCCGGCATCGCGTAGTCCTTCAGCGCATTGCGCAGCACCACGACGGACGGATGATCCAGTCCGTTCGGCTTCACGAGCGTGACGTGGTCGCTGTCTTCGATCGCCGATGCGTTCTGGTCGCAGAAACGCGTGGCTGTGGTCTTCGGGACGATGACGCCGAGGACGGGCAATGGTTTGGTTTCGTAGGCGCAGATGACCCGTGGATGCACGGGCCCGTTGCGCACGTTCACCCAGTCTTCCTGCAACTGCTCCAGGTAATCGTTGCTGTCGGACGGCAGCATCTGGCGCACGGCCTTGTTGTCTTTCAGGAGCTGGCCGATCTTCGCGATCTGCGCGCCTTCCTGCGGCGTCGCGTAGAACACCACCAGCGGCACCTTCGCGCGCACTTCCGGCCGGCTGATCAACTCGCGCAGGGTGATGAGCCCGCCCATGCTGTGCGCGACGAAGACGATCTGGTCGTAACGGTCGATGCCGGCGTCCTTGATCATCTCGTTGAGCTTGATCGCAGCCTCGCCGATCTTCAGCGACCCATCGCCCACCATCTTCGACGTGAAGCCGAACGCGTAGATGTCGACCTGGTCGCCGACGCCCGGGCTGTCGTGCAGATAGTCGAAGAAGGACTTGCCGCCGTTCGTCCATGTGCCCTTGGTATCGCCGATGAGGCCGTGGACGAATACCACCGCGATGGGATGCGGCTTCTGCGCATCCTGGTAGATCCACTGCGGCGGGGTCGAGTTGCCGCCGTCGTCGTCATCGACGCACGCGGGCAGCGCGAGCGCCAGCGCCAACAATGCGATCGTGCCTTTGCCGGAAATGTGCATGGCCGTTCCCGTCGCTTCGACACTCGGCGAAACGGCACCCGGCCGGCCGCTCGGCCAGCCGGTGAACGGCGCTCTCGGCGTGAGCGGAGGTGCTACGCCTCGTCGGCGCTCCAGTGCGCGGCAGGCGACACCTTCTCGGGCACCTTGAACAACCCGCGATCCTGCCGCGGTTCGCTGCGCAGGTATTGCTTCGGCGGGCGCACGTGGCCGCCGAGCTTCACCGCCGCGCGCCACGGCCAGCGCGGGTCGTAGAGGAACGCGCGCGCGAGGGCGATGATGTCGGCATCGCCGTTGCCGAGGATCGCTTCGGCGTGTTCGGGGTCGTTGATCAAGCCGACGGCGACCACGGGCATCGTCACCGCGTGCTTGACCGCACGCGCCAGCGGTACCTGGTAGCCAGGCCCGAGGGGGATCTTCTGTTCCGCGGCGACGCCGCCGCTGCTGATGTGGATCGCATCGCAGCCGCGGGCTTCCAGCGCTTTCGCGAATGCGATCGTCTGTTCGACATCCCAGCCGCCGTCCATCCAGTCGGTGCCCGACACGCGCACGGTGACGGTGCGGTCGGCGGGGAAGGCGGCGCGCACGGCGTCGAACACTTCCAGCGGGAAGCGCATGCGGTTTTCCAGGCTGCCGCCGTATTCGTCGGTGCGCGTGTTGCTCAACGGCGAAAGGAATTGATGCAGCAGGTAACCATGCGCGGCGTGGATCTGCACGGCGTCGATGCCGATGCGCGCCGCGCGCTTCGCGGATTCGGCGAAGGCGTCGCGGATGCGGTCCATGCCGGCGCGGTCGAGTGCGACGGGGGCGTGCTCGTGCGGGTAGTGCGGTTGCGCGCTCGCGGAGACGGTCTGCCATCCGTGCGCGTCCTTCGGCGGCAACTGGTGCCCGCCGGCCCACGGGGTTTCGCAGGAGGCCTTGCGTCCCGCGTGCGCGAGCTGGATCGCAATGGGCATGTCGGAGAAGGCGCGCACGCGCTTGAGGACGTCACGCAGTGCGTCTTCGGTGGCGTCGTCCCACAAGCCGAGGTCGGCCCAGGTGATGCGGCCTTCCGGCACGACGGCGGTCGCTTCGATCGTCAGCAGGCCCGCGCCGGAGAGCGCGAGGTGGCCGAGGTGGATCGCGTGCCAGTCGTTCGCGCGGCCGTCGGCGTCGCATGAGTACTGGCACATCGGCGCGATGACGATGCGATTGTCGAGCGCGAGGTTGCGCACGCGCAGGGGTTCGAACAGCTTGGGCTTGGACATGGGGATTCCGTGGGGGCGGTTTCGCGGCGCACATGGTCGCGCGGGATGAAGCTCAGCAGCGTTGCATCCCCGGTGCTTCCGTGTTCCATCGCCGGCCTTTTGTCGAACCGCCGCCACGCCCATGGGCATCCACCGCGTGCGCAGCCACGCGGAGGGCCGACCATGAACACGCATCGCCATCTCGTCCACGGGCTGCTGGCCTTCTCGCTGGTGATGGGCGCCGCCGCGCACGCGCAATCCGCGCCGCAGATCGTGTGGTCGGCGCCGACGCCGAACGGCCTGGCCAATTCCATCGTCGGCGTGGCATGGGCGCCGGGGTCGGGCGCGCGTGTCGCGGTCGGTTCGACGGATCGCTGGGTGCGTGCGCGCGCGGCGTCGAACGGCGCGCTCGCATGGTCGGTGTTGCAGCCGCATCGCTCGGGCACGGCCGATCAGGTGGTGTACTCGAACGACGGCGTCCAACTCGCCGTGCACAACAGCAATCGCGGCGGCGCATATCGCGTGCATCGCGCGTCGGATGGCGCATTCCTCGGGTCGCTGGTCATCACGATCCAACCCAACGAAGTGGTGACGTTCACGCCGGATGCGCAGCTGACCGCGTCGACGGGCGATACGACCGCAGCGCGGTGGCGCATTGTGAATTTCTCCGTAGTGCGGATCGTCGGCAGCGGCTACAACAAGATCTCCACCAACTGGGTGTTCTCGCCCGACGGGCAACTCCAGGCGTCCGCATCGCAGGGCACCATCACCGTGCAGCGTCGTAGCGATGGGGGAACGATGCGGCTGCTTACCGCCGGCAACCTGCGCACCACCACGCCGATGCAGTTCGCGCCGGACAGTGCGTCGCTCGCGGCGTGGGCCTCGTCGCCGAACGAAACCACGCTGTTCCGCATCTCCGACGGCGCGGTGCTCCGTCGCTTCCCGAATGCGCAGTCGAACGAAGGCGTCACCGCGGTGCGTTTCTCGCCCGGCGGTACGCGATTGGTGACCACCGGTTACCGTCCGTTCGAAACGTCGGAAGGATGGGATCAACGCGGCACGATCCGCTTCTGGCGCGTGTCCGACGGCGCGCTGCGGCAAACCTTCGAATCGGGCACGGGGATCGGCGTGACCTCTGCGGTCACCTGGTCACCGGACTTCACCCGGTTCGCGTACGGCACGTACGCGGGCACGGTGGTCGTCGCCAACGTTCCGGCGCCTTGATTCGGCGTGCGCCGCATTCATGCCGATGAAACGCGCTTCACTTCCGTGAGGGTGTCCTGTTGCGCGCGCGTGCGTGCGTTGCTTTTTGTAAACGCAACGTGCGTGGAGGATTGCGGGCATGAAGTTCGGCATGTGGGGTGCACCGTTGGTCGCGTTGGTCTCCGCGGTCGGCGTTGCGAAGGGTGCGGAAAACACGCTGCAGTTCGCGGAAGACACGGCCGTCTCGCGGGAACTCGCGGGCACGGCGCCGACGCAGGTATGCCGGAGCAATTCGCGTTGGATCCGCGTGGGCTTCGATTCGCTGGTGCTGAAGGGCAACGACAAGCTCAGGCTCAGCGGTACGCAGGGTGGCGTCATCGAACTGAAGGCCGGCGACAAGTGGGAAGGCCGCAGCTTTTACACGCGCGCGCTGCGCGGCAGTTGCGTCACGATCACGCCGACGTTCGCCAATCCGGGCAGCCGTTACGCATTGAGCGGTTACCAGGCGGGCACGGTGTCGCTCGCTTCGACCGAGTCGCTCGTCACCGCGGCGGGCGATATCTGCAGCGCCACCAATCCGAACAACTGCAAGGCCACCTCGGACCTGGTGCTCGGCATCAACCCGGTGGTCGCGCTGACGCTGGGCGACAACGCGTACAACAACGGCACGCTCGACGATTATCTGTTGCGCTACGAACCGAACTGGGGCCGCTTCAAGGCGATCACGCAGCCGGTGCCCGGCAACCACGAGTACACGGTGGCCAATGCGCCGGGGTATTTCGACTACTACAACGGCGTCGGCAACCAGACGGGCCCGGCGGGCGACCGCAGCAAGGGCTATTACAGCTTCGACGTCGGCGATTGGCACTTCATCGCGCTCAACAGCCGCAGCGGCAACACGGTGGCCGCGGCGCAACTGACCTGGCTCGATGCGGACCTGCGCGCCAACACCAAGCCGTGCACGGCGGCGTACTGGCACCACGCGTTCATCAGCCGCGGCAACTACACCGGCTACGCGACGATGAAGCCGTTCATGGACCGCCTGTATGCCTCGCGCGCGGATCTGGCGTTGGTCGCGCACGACCACAACTACCAGCGTTGGTCGCCCATGGACGGCAACCAGAATCCGCAGAGCGATGGCGTGCGGGAGATCGTCGTCGGCACCGGCGGCGGCCCGATGTACCCGGTCAACGGCACCTCGCCGTTGCTGGAGCGCAAGCAAAGCAGCACCTACGGGATCCTGAAGTTGACGCTCACCGCGTCGGACTATCGGGCGGACTTCGTACCCATCGCGGGCAAGACGTTCACCGACACCGTCGCCGGCACGTGCAATCGCGCGACGCAGGTCGTGCCCGATTTCCTGCTGCAGGCCTCGCCGTCGATCGCGGTCAATCGCGGCAGCACGGGCGGGAAGATCATCACCTTCGGCAGCTACGGCGACTTCAACGCACCGATCCAGATTTCGATCATCGGCCTGCCCACCGGGGTCACGGCCACCTGGTCGGTGAACCCCGTGACGCCCCCGGCCGACGGGGACGGCACCTCCCGCGTGGCCCTGCGCGTGTCCAGCTCCCAGGCCACCGCCGGCACCTATCCCCTTGTCGTGCAAGGGGAATCCAATGGCGTGGTCCGCCAGGTGGGGTTCAACTTGATCGTCCGGTGACCGGGGGGCGCTTTCGCGCCCGTTGCACGCGGTACAGGGGACGCTCGGCAATCGACCGGGCGACCGGGCCAAGGGAACTGGACCGATGATCGGACCGATGCTCCAACTGCGGGCATGGCAGTGGACGCGCACGTGCATGCAGGCCGCCACTTTGCTGCTGCTGGCGCTGGTGTTGCACGAAGGGGACTACGGGCGCTACGTCACCGCAGTGGCGATGGCCACCTGCCTTGCGCCGCTGCTGGTGAGCGGGCCGGCGGTGGTCTACATGCACAGCCACAAGGCGTTCGGCAGCACGCGCGAACAGATCGCGACGTTGTGGTCGCGCACGCTCGTCGTCGTCGGCCTGCCGTGCGCGGCCCTGGTGATGCTGGCGATGCTCGCCCTCGGGGACGATTGGCGTGACGCACTGCTGTGGCTCGGCGTCGGCGTGGCCGACATCGTGATGATCGGGTTCGCGGAACTGCGTGCGCGCTACGAGGAAGGCCGCGGGCGCGCATCCCGCATGGTGCTGTGGCAGGCCGCGCCGCATGCGTTGCGGTTGGTCGCGGTGCTGGCGGTGATCGCGTGGGATGTCGCGCTGCGGCTCGATGCGTGGGTCGCGATCGCACTCGCGTTGTCGGCGGTGGTCGCGCTCGGCGCGATGACCGTACCGCGCAAGGACGCCCCGCGCTCGTGGGATGCGGTGCGGCGACTGGTGCGCGTCGGGTTCCGCTACGGCGAAGGCGGCACGGCGAATCGCATCCTGTCCGATGGCGACAAGCCGATCGTGTTGCGCGTGATCGACGCGGCGACGTCGGGCGCGTTGTTCTTCGCGCAGCGCATCGTCGACCTGGTCGGCTTCCCGTTGCAGGCCTCGGTGGCCAGCACGCTGCCGGGATTGCTGCATGCCACGCCGGAGGCGCGCGTCGCGCTGTGGCGGCGTGCGATCTGGTGGCCGGCGGCGTACGCGTTGCTCGCGGGCGGCGTGTTGTTCGTCCTCTCGGCGTTGTTGCGCTCGTCCGCGCCGCAGTTCGCACTGGCGGCGGATGCGTTGGTCTGGTTGTGCTGGCTGCCGATGCTCGACTTCGCGCGCGGCATGCTGGGGAACGCGGCGATCGTCGCGGGGCGCGGCGATGCGTTCACGCATGGGTTGTGGCTGGGCGCGGTGTTGCGCGTGGGCGCGGCGCTGGCCTTGGTCGTTCCCTTCGGGTGGCGCGGCGCCGTTGCGGGCCTGGCGATCGCGGAACTCGCCACGCTGGTGTATCTCCTGATTTCCGCGCGGCGCGCCGCGGTGGTATCGAGGCACGTGCCGCACGCGTAGCGGCCTGCTAGATTGCGTCCACCACAGGGGAGGGGACGCATGGCTTCCGCGACACAGGACCTGGAATCGTTCGTGCGCGACGCGCTCGCGCAAGGCAACTCCCGCGACACCATCGCATCGACCCTCACCGGCGCAGGCTGGTCGCAGGCGCAAGTGCAACGCGCGCTCAACGCGTGGGCCGACGTGCCCTTCGCGGTGCCGGTGCCGCGGCCGCGCGCGTCGTTGTCCGCGCGTGAGGCGTTCTTCTATCTGCTGATGTTCGCTGCTTTGTACATGGCGGCCTGGCATACGTGCGATCTGTTGTTCACGCTGCTCAACCGGTCCCTGCCCGATGCGGCGGATGCGTTGCGTCAATACGGATACTCGACGAGCAGGATGCGCTGGTCGACCGCCTCGATCATCATCGCGCTGCCCGTGTTCCTGTGGATGGCGCGCCTGGTCGCGCGGCAGGTCACGCGCGATCCGCTCGCGCGGCTCTCGCCGGTGCGCCGTTGGCTGACGTATCTCACGCTGTTCCTCGCGGCGATGACGTTGATCGGCGACATGATCACGCTGGTCAACAACCTGCTCGCCGGCGACCTGACGTTGCGCTTCCTCCTGAAGGTGCTGGTCGTCGCGGTCGTCGCCGGTTCGATCTTCAGCTACTACCTGTTCGACCTGCGCCGCGGGGAAGACGCATGAGCGGCGAGAAGGCGGATCGCATCGGGAAGTGGCTCGCCATCGGCGGCACGGTGCTCGCCGTCGTCGCCATCGTGCTCGCGATCCGGATGATGGGCTCGCCGTCCGAGCAGCGGCTGGTGCGCATCGATGAGCATCGCGTTTCCGACCTCGACAAGCTCGAAGACGCGATCGTGGCGTACGCGAAGGAAAAGGAGCGCCTGCCCGCGCAGATTGCGCAGGTGAAGGCGCAACCAGGGACGATCACGTCGTTCACCGATCCGGAAACACGCGCGCCCTACGAATACGAGCGAATCGACGCCGACCGCTTCCGCATTTGCGCGGTGTTCGCAACGGATACGTCGATGCATCCGCCGGAAGGCTGGCCGGCGAGCCAGGACGCCTGGAACCATGGCATCGGGCGCCACTGCTTCACGCGCGACAAGGACGGCACGCCGACGCTCGCGAAGGACCTGGTGCGCGCTTTGTGAGGGAGTTCGAACGGCAGTCGAACGGCCGTGGCGCGCACGCGGCCTGTCCATTTCCTCCGTGGCGTTCTTTAGTCACGGAGGTAATTCACCCATGCCCAAGTTCGTCATCGAACGCGAAGTCCCCGGTGCGGGGAAACTGACGCCCCAGGAATTGCAGAGCCTGGCCCGCCGCTCGGTCGGCGTGCTGCGCCAGCTCGGCCCGGATATCCAGTGGATCCACAGTTACGTCGCAGGCGACAGCCTGTACTGCGTGTACGTCGCGCCTGACGAGGAAATGGTGCGCGAACACGGGCGGCTCGGCAGTTTCCCTGTCCAGCGCGTCACGCAGGTCGCGACGATCATCGATCCGACCACGGCCGAATAACCCGACTCAGGCGCCATCCCCATGAGCGAGATGGCATGGTCGTTCATCGTCCAGACGCTGAGCGGCGTGGTCGCCGTGTTCATCGGTATCTGGCTGGCGCTCGTCGTCGAGCGCCGCCGCAAGACCGAGGACACGGCCGAGCGCGACGCGCTGCAGCTCGCCGAATACGAGCGCGTGATCGATTCGATCCTCGGCTCGGTGGTGAAGAACACCGCCGAGGCCAAGCGCATCCTGCGCCTGCTGGATTCGACGCATTGCCCGCGCCTGCTGCACGCCGACCTGGAAACCGCGGTGTGGTACGCCAGCCACGGGCATTTCACTTCGCTCTGCCGCAACGTCGACCAGCGCGTGATCCTGAGCCAGTTCTTCGACGACGTGCGGCGCCTGGCGTCGTTCGTCGATTTCCGCAGCGACCTGCAGGCGCAGATGACCACGCAAGGCCGCCGCGCGGACGACGCGGACGTGTTCCAGTTGTCGAAGGAAGTCGACAAACACCTGGCCGCGTTGGCGGAAGACCTGCGCTTCACCGGCGTCATGGTGATCACCGATCACGGCAAGGCGGTGCACAAGCGGCTGATGGGGCTGACGGGTGTGTAGACTTTTGCCCATGACCCCGATCGACCTGCGCTCCGACACCGTCACCCAGCCCACCCAGTCCATGCGCGAAGCCATGCTCCGCGCCGACGTCGGGGACGACGTCTACGGCGAGGACCCCACCGTCAACGCGCTGCAGGAACGCCTCGCGCACGACCTCGGGTTCGAGGCCGGGTTGTTCGCGCCCAGCGGCACGCAGGCCAACCTGCTCGGGTTGTTGTCGCATTGCCAGCGGGGCGATGAGTACATCGTCGGCATGGACGCGCACACCTACAAGTTCGAAGGCGGCGGCGCGGCGGTGTTCGGTTCGATCCAACCGCAGCCGATCGTGCAGGCCGAAGACGGCACGTTGCCGCTCGATGCGGTGGAAAACGCGATCAAGCCGGTCGATCCGCATTTCGCGCGCACCAAGATCCTGTGCCTGGAGAACACGTGGCATGGCCGCGTGTTGCCGCGTGCGTATCTCGCGCAAGCGCGCGCGTTGTGCGATCGCCGCGGGCTCAAGCTGCATCTCGACGGTGCGCGCCTGTTCAACGCCGCGGTCGCCGACGGCGTGGCGCCGCGCGAGATCGCCAAACACTTCGACAGCGTGTCGATCTGCCTTTCCAAAGGCCTCGGCGCACCGGTCGGCTCCGTGCTCGTCGGTTCGCGCGCATTGATCGACGATGCGAAACGCTGGCGCAAGGTGGCCGGCGGCGGCATGCGGCAATCGGGCCTGCTCGCCGCCGCGTGCCTGCATGCGCTCGATCACCATGTCGAACGCCTCGCAGACGACCACCGCCGCGCGAAGACGCTCGCCGATGGATTGCAGGGCTTGTCGAAGGTCACCGTGGCCGGTCAACACACCAACATGGTGTTCATCGACGTACCGAAGGAACACCTAGACCCCTTCCGCGCGCACATGGACGCCGCCGGCATCCGCATGTCCATCGGTTACCTACCTCGCATCCGCATGGTCACGCACATCGACATCGACGACGCCGGCATCGCGCGCGCCATCGACGCCTTCCGCGCTTTCGGCTAACAAACGCGCGCGCTGTTCGCGCATCCACGCATACCACGCCACCTGGATTTGCCAGGTCGGGCCGATTTCGCGTTCGAAATCCGCCAGCGTCGCGCCATTCGCCAGCAAACGCTTGTAACCGGCCGCGTACTTGCCGTTCTCCCCGTGCAGCAGGAAGTGCGTCAGGCTCCAGTATTCGATGTAGTACAGATTGACGTAACCGGCGATCGGCGGGCCGGTGTCTTCGATGAGCGCACGCAACGGGATCAGGCGGCCTTCGCGCAGGTCGCGTTCCAGGTTGCCCGACCAGTGGAATTGCGCGAGCCACCACAGCGGATACGTATTCGGATCGAGCGTGCCCGGATGCAGGCCGGTCGCGTCGATGCGGCTCGCGCCGAAGTAGCCGGCGAGCCCTTCGTCGATCCACCGCACGCGTTCGAAGCCCATCACTTCGCGCGCGAGTTGATGCGCGGCTTCATGCACCATCCAGTGCACGCGGTTCTCGCCGTCGGCGACGTACGCGTGGCACTCCGGCGTGCGGTAGATCGCCTCGGCCCACGGCACGCCGCGGTTGTTCGCCTTGAACTCGGCGCGCGAGCGATACAGCACCAGGCGCAGCGACGGGTGCGTGCGCGGCATGTCGGGGAAGACCTGTGCCCATGCGGCGTGCAGGTGTTCGACGGCGGCGCCGGTCAGCGCGACCTGGTCCTGCGGCGCATCCGAGACGATCAGGTAGTGCGCGGTGTGCGTTTCCTTCCAGGCCTTGTCGGCGATGCGCGTCGTGCGCGCGTCCGCCGCGTCCTTGCGTTGCGTCAGGATCCATCCATGCACGGCCACGCCGAGCGCGATCAACGCGAGCATGGGCAACACGATCCGGCGCGGCACGGGCATGGGACCCAGCCTAGCTCAGCTTTGCACCTGCTTCACGCGCGCCGGGCTGACGTGGAGGTTGTTCGGCACGAGGAACCGCAGCAAGTGTTCCTGTCCGACGCTGATGCCGATGCGCGGCGTGGCGATCGGGTGCAATGGCGGCGCGGTGCCGTCGTCGAGGATGCGCGGGCCATCGCCCTTCACCAGGTCCGCGCCGTTCAACGCGCCGTCGATGCCGAGCGCCTGCGTCAACCGCGCCGGTCCGCTGCACAGCAGGCGATCGGAGACGCCGCCGCGCGCGTCGTGCATTTCGGGCAGTCCCGCGATCGGTTCCAGCGCACGGATGAGTACGCCCGCGCCGGGTGCCTGGTCCCACGCCACCGCGTTCGCGCACCAGTGCATGCCGTAGGTGAAGTAGACATACATGTGGCCCGGCTCGCCGAACATCGTCGCGTTGCGCGCCGTCTTGCCGCGATAGGTGTGCGCGGCCGGGTCGATGCCCGCCAGGTAGGCTTCGACTTCGACGATGCGGCCCGCGCGGCCATCGGGCATGGCGAGGATCTTGTTCAGCAAATCGCGCGCCACGCGGACGGTGTCGCGTCGGTAGAAGGCGCGGGGCAAACGAGTCTTGCGGGCCATGCGGCCAGTCTAGGGAACCGTGCGTCGGCGCGGGTTCACCCCGGCGACCCGGGGTGACCGCACGGCCGCGCCACGCACGTTGACCCCTTCGCCCGACTCGCGGGCGTCGACGGTTCCCGCCATGACTCGCCAACTCATCGTGACCGCCCTGGCGGCCGCCCTCGCGACAACGCTCCTCGCCGCGTGCCAGAAGCAGGAAGCGCCGACGTCGACCACGCCTTCGACGTCGACCGCCGCCGCGCCGGCATCGGGCGCCACCACCGCCGCCGCACCGAAGGCCGCGCCGGTCGACTACAACCTGCTCTCCGACCGCCTGGTCGCCAACGCCGCCGTGAAGGAAGGCGAAGTGGTGATGATCGTGGGCCGCGCGCACGACGCCGAGTTGATGGAAGACATCGCGGTGGCCGCGCGCAAGCTCGGCGCGTTCCCGATGATCCTGTACAGCAGCGACCGCCTGGCCAAGCGCATGTTCTTCGATGTGCCGGAGAAGTGGGATTCGCAGCGCGACACGCTCGACGCGGACCTGGCCGACGTCGTCGACGTGATCATCTCCCTCGGCAACAACACCACCGAGAACCTGTTCGAAGGCGCCGACCCCAAGCGCATGGCCGCGCGCGGCAAGGCGAACGAAGGCATCGGCGAGCTGTACCAGCGCAAGGGCGTGCGCAATCTCGAAGTCGGCAACAACCTCTATCCCACGCCATGGCGCGCGCAACGCTTCGGCATGAGCGAAGACGAATTGTCGAAGATCTTCTGGAACGGCGTGAACGTCGATTACGCCGATCTCGTCAAGCGCGGCGCGACGGTGAAGGGCGCGCTCGCCGCGGGCAGCGAAGTGCACATCACGCATCCCAACGGGACCGACCTCACCGTCAACATCAAGGGCCGGCCCGTCGGCGTGAGCGACGGCGTGATCTCCGCCGAAGACATGCAGGCCGGCGGTGCGGCGAACGCGGTGTACCTGCCCGCGGGCGAGGTGTATGTCACGCCCGTCTCGGGCACGGCGAACGGCAAGTTGGTCAACTCACGCGCGTTCTATCGTGGCCAGCAGATCGACAACCTGACGATGACGTTCAAGGACGGCAAGATGACCGGCATGTCGGGTGCGGGGCCGGGCTTCGCGCCGATGAAGGCCGAGTACGACGCCATCGACGACGCGCGCAAGGACGACTTCAGCTACGTCGACCTGGGCATCAATCCGAACATCACGCTGCCGGCCAATTCCACCGTCGGCAACTGGGTGCCGGCCGGCACGATCACCGTCGGCACCGGCGGCAACACCTGGGCCGGCGGGAACAACACGGTGCCTTACGGGCAGACGGTGTCGCTGTCGGGCAGCACGGTCACACTCGACGGCAAGCCGATCATCGAAGGCGGGTCGCTGAAGCTCTGACGCGGCATGGCCTAGACTTCCGCGGAATCGCCCCCGCGGAAGTCGCCATGGCCAACCAATACCTGCTCGTCGATTTCGAGAACGTGCAACCCGACAACCTCGGCGCGTTGCAGCCGGGCGAGTGGCGCATCCTCGTCTTCCTCGGACAGCACCAGACGCGGCTCGAGCTCGGTCTCGTGCAGGCCGTGCAGGCGTTCGGCTCGAATGCCGAATACATCCAGATCGTCGGCAACGGCAAGGACGCGCTGGATTTCCACATCGCGTTCTACATCGGCAAGCTCGCGGCCGAGCAACCGGGCGCGCGCTTCGTGATCGTGTCGAAGGACACCGGCTTCGATCCGCTGGTCAAGCACCTGGAGAAACTGCGCATCGCCTGCAAGCGCGTCGCGACGATCCCGGGCGCGGCGGTGAAGTTGCCGACGACGAAGGCCGCGCCCGTCGCGAAGGCGGCGAAGGTCGTGGCCAAGGCGCCGGCAAAGCAACCGGCGAAGCAGGTAGCGAAACCTGCGAAGAAGGCGGCCGCGAAGAAGATCGCGATGCCGCCGCGGTTCGAGGAAGTCGTCGAGCGCCTCAAAGGCATGAAGCACGCCAAGCCGCGCACGGTGAGGACGTTCCGTTCATCGCTCGGGAGCTTCAACCCGCCCTTCGCCGAAGCGCAGATCGACGCGATGCTGCAGGCGCTGCAATCGCACGGCGTGCTGACGGTGGCGGGCACGAAGCTCGTTTACCCGGCCTGATCGAAACTTTCACGCCGCCGGCGCTAGATTGCGCCGGCCATGCAGGACGAACAACACGACGACCGCCGCCGCTATCCCCGCCAGCAAATGGTGCGGGCCATCCTCGTGCGGCCGAACGGGCACAAGCTCGACTCGCACCTGCTCGATCTGTCCCTCGGCGGCGCGCGCGTGACCTTGCCGCAGCATTGGTCGCCGCAGAATGGCGCGGCGTTGCGCCTCTACTTCGAGAACGGGGATGCCGAGGAATCGATCACGCTGCGCGGGCACGTCACGCGCGTGGGCCTCGATGACATCGGCGTGGAATTCGATCCCGCGCAGGAAGCGGATATCCGCGATTTGTTCGCCTCGTTGGGCCCGCGGCAATAGGGCTACGCGAGGCGCAACAACGACTCGTGGAGGCACGCGACCAACCCGTCGCCCGCATTCGACTCCGGCGTCCTGCCGCCCGTGAATGCCGAAAACGCCGGCAACACGCACGTGCGTTCCTGCAACCAGAACGCCGGCCACCGCCCCGGAAATCCCTCGATCCGCACCGTCGGGTGCAAGTGCCCGCACAACACGTGCGCGGGCGCGCGCGGATCGGGCGCATGACGTAGCGAGAACGGTCCGTCGTCGACGGAATCGCCCAACAGATCAATCTCGAGATTCGCGCGCACGAGTGCACGGTCGTGGTTGCCCGCGAGCACGCCGATGCGCAGTTGCGGATGCGCAGCGCGGAACGCCTCCCAACCTTCCCGCCATTGCGGCGACTCGATGCCGCCATGCAGGAAATCGCCGAGCACCCACGCGGTGTCTGCGCCGGTCGTCTCGGCCAACGCGGCGATGCGCGCCAGGTCCAGGCGCGTGCCGCCGCTCGGCAGCGGTATGCCGAGGCGGCGGAAGATGTCGGCCTTGCCCAGGTGCAGGTCCGCGAGCAGCAAGCGATTGCGCGCGGGCCAGTAGAGCGCGCGATCGGCGAGCAATCGCATCGGTTCGCCCGCGATGACGACGTCCATCGCATCAGCCATGGCGACGTTCCAGTTGCGCGGCTACGCGTTCGACGCGCGCCCGCCAGTCCTCGGTGCTCAGGTGTCCGCGCTGGCTCTCGGCCCACAAGGGGAACGACAGTGGCGTCAGCGACTTGGGGCGGTGCAGGGCGATCGTGCGCCGCGCGCAATCGTCGAGCGCGTGCGCGAGCTGCGCGACGTCGAGCTGTTGCGCGAACACTTCACGCTGCGCCTGCGTCAGCAACAGATGGCCGGGATCGTGCCGCGTCAGCACGTCGAACAGCAAGCCGCTCGAGGCCTGCAACTGGCGCAACGAGCGGGGTGTCCGCCCGGGCAACGAGGGCGGCAGCAATCCCGCGACGCGCGCGATCTCGCGGAACTGCCGGCGCGCGAGCTCGGTGAGGTTGAAGCTGTCGGTGAGGTCGTCGAGCAACGCTTCCGGCCGCAGCATCTCCGCGATCAGCCCGGGTTCGACATCCACGTCCGCCTGCGCCGATAGCACGAATCCGTAATCGTTGGCCGCGAACGAAAACGAGTTCGGCACGCGCCGGCCCCAGCGCAAGGCAACCAACGCGGCGAACCCTTCGTTCACCGCCCGCCCCGCGAACGGATACACGAACAAGTGCCGACCATCGCGCGTCTTCACCCATTCGCAGAGCAGATGTTCCGGGCCGGGCAGGGCGGACAGCGCATGCTGCAGCATCAGCAACGGTTGCAACGCGCGCACTTCCGGCGAATCGGACTCTCCCGACGCCACGCCCGCGAGGACGCGCTCCACTTCGCGCCCGAGTTCGCCCGACAAGGGCATCCGCCCGCCCTGCCACTTCGGCACCATGCCGTCGTTGCGCTTGGCGAGCTTCACCTGCGCGGTCATCTCGTGCAGGCGGATCAGCTCCAGCGTGCGGCCCGCGAACTGGAAGCGGTCGCCGGGCTTCAGGCGCGAGACGAACGCCTCTTCCACCGATCCCAGCGCGCCGCCGCGCAGGAACTTCACCGCCACCGTGCCGTCGCTGGTGATCGTGCCGATCGACAGCCGATGGCGGAACGCGACCTTGCGATCGTCGACGATGTAACGCCCGTCGTCGCCGATGACCGTGCGCCGATAGTCGGGGTAGTGCGACAACGCCGAGCCGCCCTGCACGATGAAGTCGAGCACCGACAGCCATGTGGCATGGTCGAGGTCCGCGAACGCATGCGTCCCACGCACTTCGTCGAATAGCGCATCGGCATCGAACCCACCCCCGAGCGCGAGCGTCACGCAATGCTGTGCGAGCACGTCCAATGACATGCGCGGCGGCAGGCGCGGTTCGACACGCCCGTGCGCCAATGCCTTGCGCACGGCGGCGTACTCGAGCAACTCCAGTGCATGCGTCGGCACGCACACGACGTGCGCCGCTTCACCGGGCCGATGGCGCGCGCGCCCTGCGCGTTGCAGCAAGCGCGCCATGCCTTTCGGGCTGCCGACCTGCAGCACCTGGTCGACGGCAGGGAAGTCGACGCCGAGATCGAGGCTCGAGGTCGCCACGACGCAGCGCACGCTGCCGTCGCGCAACCCGATCTCCGCGGCCTGGCGCAACTTCGCATCGATGGACCCGTGGTGCAGCAGCAACGTGCCCTGGTCCTCGGGCCACACCGCTGACAACGCGCGATGCCACAGTTCCGCCTGCGAGCGCGTGTTGGTGAACAGCAGGCTCGTGCCGGTCGACAGCAGCCGCTCGACGACGCGCGCCAATTGCACAAGGCCGAGATGCCCGGCCCATGGAAAGCGTTCGCCCGCTTCGGGCAACAACGTATCGAGCGTGAGCGTGCGCGGCGGCAATCCCGAGACGACGGCCGCATCGGGCGCGTGCGGGAGCAACACGTCGCGGGCCTGATCGAGGTTGCCCAACGTCGCCGACAATCCCCAGGTGCGCAGCTCCGGCGCCAACGCGCGCACGCGCGCCAGCGCCAGTTGCAACAACACGCCCCGCTTGTTGCCGAGCAGCTCGTGCCATTCGTCGACGACGATGGTGCGCAGGCCCACGAACTGCGCGGCCGTCTCGGGGTACGAGAGCAGCAGCGACAGCGATTCCGGCGTCGTCACGAGTGCATCGAGTTGTCCCGCACGCGCCAGGCGCCGATCGCGTGCACTCGCATCGCCAGTGCGCAGCCCCACGCGCCAATCCAGGTCGAGCGCCTCCACCGGTTCGCGCAACGCACGCAGCGTGTCGGCGGCCAATGCGCGCAGCGGGGTGATCCACAGCAGTCGCAACCTCCGCGTGGCATTCTTCTTGCGCTTGACCTTCGGTGCTTCGGCGAGCGCGTCGATCAGCGGTCCGCCGAATGCCGCCAGCGTCTTTCCGCTGCCCGTCGGTGTATGCAGCAGCCCGGATTCGCCGGCCTTCCATCGCTTCCAGACCTCGCGCTGGAACGGCAACGGTTTCCAGCCTTGTGCTTCGAACCACCCTTGCAACGCCTTCATCGCGCGAGCGCCCGCAAGGTGTCGAGGCGGTCGGCCTCGGCCGCCGGCTTGTCGGTGCGCCAGCGCAGGATGCGCGGGAAGCGCACGGCGATGCCCGACTTGTGGCGCGTGGAGCGATTCACCGCTTCGAAGCCGAGCTCGAACACATGCAGCGGCGTCACCGAGCGCACGGGTCCGAAGCGTTCGAGGGTGTTCGCACGGATCCAGCGATCGAGCTTCAGGATCTCCTTGTCGTCGAGCCCGGAGTAGGCCTTGGCGACCGGCACCAATGCATCGCCGTCCCACAGACCGAACGTGTAGTCGGTGTACAACGCGCTGCGCCGCCCGTGACCGGATTGCGCGTAGAGCAACACCGCGTCGATGGTGAGCGGATCGATCTTCCACTTCCACCAATCGCCGCGTCGCCGGCCGACCTGATAGGGCGAGGAGCGGCGTTTCAGCATCAGGCCCTCGACGCCGCGTTCGCGTGCGCCGATGCGCAAAGCGGCCGCCGTCTCCCAATCGGGCGCGATGACTTCGGGCGAAATCACCAGGCGCGGATCCGCATGGGAAGCGAGCAGTTCACCGAGCAATGCGCGACGTTCCTGCAACGGGCGCTCGCGCAGATCGATGCCATCGCGCTCCAGCAGGTCGTACGCCAGCACGCGCGCGGGCGTATCGGAGAGGATCTTCGCGCCCGGTTTGCGCCGTTGGATGCGTGTCTGCAACGCGGTGAACGGTAGCGGCGCATCGCCTTCGCGCCAGCCGAGCAACTCGCCATCGATCACGGCATCGCCGGGAAGCGATGCGAGCGCCTGTTCGATTTCCGGGAAACGCCCATCCAGGCGTTCCTCGCCGCGCGACCACAGCGCGATGTCGCTGTCCCGCCGGATCAGTTGCACGCGGATGCCGTCCCACTTCCATTCGAGGAGCCAGTCGTCGATCGGGCCGAGCGACTCGACGGCGGCCTCCAGCGGCGAGGCCAGGAAGAACGGATACGGCTGCGCGCGATCTCCGGGCAGCTCGCCTTCGGTCAGCAAGTCGCGCAGGAAGGCGGGCGAGGGCGACCATGCGCCGAGCATCCGCTGCGCGATGCGGGCGATGTCCACGCCGCTCATCTCCGCGAGCGCCTGCTGCACGAGGCGTTGTGACACGCCGACCCGCAGCGCGCCGGTGAGCAGCTTGTTGAAGGCGAGACGCTCGTCGTACGCGAGAGACCGCCACGCGCCGACGATGACGTCGCGCCGCACCGCGTCCTCGCGGCCTGCGACGGCGAGCAACCGATCCTCGATCCACGCGCGCAGTGACGTCTCGTCGCGCGCCTCGACCGGCGGATCGTCGAGCAACAGCGTCAGCATTTCCGCCAGGTCGCCGACGTGGTGGTAACTCTCCTCCACCAGCCACGCGGGATTTCCGCTCGCCTCCGCGATCCAGTCGCGCAACTCGTTCGTGCCCGCGATCTTCGCGCGTGCGCCGCCGATCTTGCCGCCCGACAACAACCACAGTGCCCACGCCGCATCGTCGGGCGGCGCATCGCGGAAATAGTCGATGAGCGCGGCGCGCTTGTCGGACGTCGCCGTGCTGCGGTCGAGTCGACGATACAGGGCGGCGAAGCGACGCATCAGTCGTCCTCGCCGAACTGCGTGGAGAACGTGCCGGTGTCGATGCCTGCTTCGTTGAGCGCGCGCACCAGGGCGTCGGTGTTGCCGTGCGTGGCGATGACGCGGCGCGCGCCGGTTTCGCGGATCGTGCGCAGCAAGTCGGGCCAGTCGGCGTGGTCGGACACGACGAACCCGCGATCATGGTTGCGCCGCCGCCGATTGCCGCGGATCCGCATCCAGCCGGAGGCGAAACCCGTCTGCACGCGCTTGAACCGTCGCATCCACGCGCTGCCGGCGGCCGACGGCGGCGCGATCACGAGTTCGCCGGCGAAATCCGCGCCGCGCTGTTCGTCGGACACGAGCTTCGTTTCGAGCAAGGGAATCCCGCACTCGCGGTAGACCTGCACGCCCGCGGCGATCGCGCCGTGCAACCACACCGGCCGATCCGTGTGCGCCATCATTTCCGCGAGCACGCGCTGCGCCTTGCCCAACGCATAGCAGAACAACACCGCCGACTCGCCACGCGCTGCGCACTCTTCGCGCCACTCGACGATCTCGCGCGCGACCTCCGAGGTCTCCGGCCAGCGATACACCGGCAACCCGAACGTCGCCTCGGTGATGAACACATCGCACGGCACCACTTCGAAGGGCGCGCACGTCGGATCGGGCTGCCGCTTGTAGTCGCCGGACGCGACCCACGTTTGACCATCGATTTCGATGCGCACCTGCGCCGAGCCCAGCACATGCCCCGCCGGGTGGAGCGATACGCGCGCATCGCCCAGCACGAACGACTCGCCGTAGTTGTAATCGAAGATGCGTTCGTCCTGGCCCAGGCGCCAGCGCAGGATCGGCAGGCCGGCGCGCGTGGCGTGGTATTCGCCCATGCCGCCGCGTGCATGATCCCCATGGCCGTGCGTGATCACCGCACGTGGGACGGGACGCCACGGATCGATGTGGAATCCGCCCGCCGGGCAATACAGCCCTTCGGGACGCAGGACGACCAGGTCAGGCAGGGTCGGTCACCCAACCGCCGCGATGCTTGAAGCGCAGCCACACCGTCTGCCCGACCAGCGCCACCGCCAGCACGAGCGCGCACCACGATGCCGCCACCGCACCGCGCACGCCCCAGTTCGACTGCATCACGTACACCGCGAGCAGGCCCCACGTCGCGGCGCCCGCGTAGTCCGGGTTGCCGCGCATGCGATGGTTCGCCCACAGGAGCAGGACCGCCAGCAACAGGAAGATCGCCAGGCTCCACGGCAGCATGTCATCGGTCGACATCAACCGATACGCAACGACGACCTGCGCGATGTTGACGAACGCCGCCAGCGACAACCACCCGGCGTGCAGCGAGATTGGCGTCCACGCCCACAGCCATTGTTGCGGCAGGCGTTGCTTGTCGTCGGTGAGGACGAAGGCCGCGCGCAGCAGGCACGCGAGCGCACCGAAGATCACCAGCAGGTTGAGCCAGTACAGGCCCATCGAGAACAGCGGCATCCACGCGGTCGTCAACGCGAAGCCCGCGGCGGTCCACGGGGCGATGTGCGTGAGCGTCGCATCGTTGCGCCGCTCGCCCGTCGCCTGCCAGATCCCGTAGAGCACGTCGAACAGGAAGATCACGCCCCAGATCGCGAATGCGTAACCGGAGGGCAGCAGCAGATTGGGGAAATGCGCGGACACCGCGCCCGACGGCGGGCCGAAAGAGCCGTGTTCGGTGAGCCATCCGACGACGGGCATCGCGATCGCGAACAACAGCACGAGCAGGCGCATGGGAGGTCTCCGTTCCACCGATGGCGCGACGCTAACAGGCCGCCGTGATCGCGGCGTCGAACGCCCGCTTGCACATCCGTGAATCGTCCCGTTTTTCGCTGCTGAGTTGGCCATCGCGCATTGATGCGCCACTCACCGAGGCCCGCGCACGCTCGGCGCACCCATGAGAGGAGGATTCGATCGATGACCCGCAAGACATTGCATATGTGCCTCGTCGCCGCGCTCGCAGGCATTGCCTTCGGCGCCTCGGCCCACGGCGACGGGGACAAGTTCAAGATGATGGACACCAACGGCGACGGCCAGATCAGCGCGGCCGAACACGAGGCCGGTGTCACGAAGATGTTCACCGAAATGGATGCCGACAAGGACGGCTTCGTCACCGCGGCGGAAATGGATTCGATGCACGCATCGATGAAGAGCGCCGACAAGGGCGAGAAGCGCGGCATGGACATGAAGTCCAGCGAGAAGATCGCCAAGATGGACAAGGACGGCGACGGCAAGCTCTCGGCGGCCGAACACAGCACCGGCGCACAGGAAATGTTCGGCAAGATGGATGCGGACGGCAACGGCATGTTGTCCCGCGCCGAAATGAACGCCGGGCACGACAAGATGATGAGCAAGGACAAGCCGGCCAAGGACGACTGGTCCAAGAAGCCGACCGGCACCCAGGCCGATGCTTCGGATCACTCGGAGCATTCGGGCCACGACGACGCCGCGAAGGCCTCGACCCCGCCTGCGGACGACAACGGCGGCTGAAGCGCACGCTCGGTTCGCGCCGCGCCGCTGGTCGGCGGCCGTGGCGCGAACACCGCGTGAAGACGCATTAACCTGCGCGATGGTCCAATGGGTCGTCGCGCGCCTGCACCAATCGCGCGATGCAGTTCACCGGCCGAGGCCGGACGGGGGGTCATCGCAATTGGATATGTTCAACAAACCGGCGAAGGGCGTCGTGCCCGCGGCGTCGTGGGAAGAAGACAGCGCGCTGTTTCGGCGCCTCGTCGCCGAGGTGCCGGACTACGCGATCTTCCTGCTCGATGCAGACGGCATCGTGCGCACGTGGAACGCGGGCGCCGAGCGCATCAAGGGCTACAAGGCCGACGAGATCATCGGACGGCACTTCTCGACGTTCTATCCCCAGGAGCAGGTCGACTCGGGCTGGCCGCAGCACGAGCTGCGGGTCGCCGGCGAAACGGGCCGCTTCGAGGACGAAGGCTGGCGCGTGCGCAAGGACGGCACCCAGTTCTGGGCGAACGTGATCATCACGCGCGTACTGGACGACAACGGCCAGCTGCTCGGTTTCTCCAAGATCACGCGCGACCTCACGGCGCGCCGCCGCCACGAAGAACTCCTGCGCCGCAGCGAAGAGCGCGTGCGCCTGCTCGTCGAGAGCGTGGTGGACTACGCGATCTTCATGCTCGATCCCGACGGCCACATCGCCAGCTGGAACGCCGGCGCGCAGCGGACCAAGGGCTACACGGCCTCCGAGGTGATCGGCAAGCATTTCTCCATTTTCTATCCGCCCGAAGTGGTCGCCGCGGGTTGGCCGGAACGCGAACTCGAGATCGCGCTCGAGGACGGCCGCTGCGAAGACGAAGGCTGGCGTGTGCGCAAGGACGGCACGCGCTTCTGGGCGAGCGTGGTGATCACGCCCTTGCACGACGAGACCGGCCAGCATCTCGGCTACGCGAAGGTCACGCGCGATCTCACCGACCGCCGCCGCGTGTCTGCGCTGGAAGACGAAGGCCGTCGCGTCACCACGTTCCTGGCGATGCTGGGCCACGAGTTGCGCAACCCGCTCGCACCGATCTCCAACGCGGTGTCGATCATGCAGCTGGAGCGCATCGAATCCGATCGCCTGCGCATGTGCCGCGACGTGATCACGCGCCAGCTCGGGCAGATGACGCGCCTGGTCGACGACCTGCTCGACGTGGGCAGAATCACCGCGGGCAAGATCCATCTCGAACGCAAACCCGTCGAAATCGGCGCCGTGCTGGCAGCGGCGATCGAAGCGAGCGAACCCGAGGCGCGCAGCCGCGGCCACACGGTGACCCTCGAACGGCCGGGTGGACAGACGTGGGTGTCGGGCGATCCGGCGCGCTTGCAACAGGTCGTCGGCAATCTGTTGAGCAACGCGGTGAAGTTCACCGAGCCCGGCGGCCAGATCAAGGTCGCGCTGCGGCGCAACCGCGCGTTCGCCGAGATCGCCGTCAGCGACAACGGCCCCGGTATTCCACCGTGGCGCCTGCAGGACATCTTCAATCTGTTCGTGCAGGGCGAACAGGATCTCGCGCACTCGCAGGGCGGGCTCGGCCTGGGCCTGAGTCTCGTGCAGCAGATCGTGGCATTGCATGGCGGCGATGTTGCCGCGTACAGCGCGGGCGTGGGCAAGGGCTCGGAATTCGTGGTGCGCGTGCCGCTGGTCGAAGCACCGGCCGCGGCGCTGGACGCCGAACACGCGACGTTGCAATCGCACACGCACAGCGTGCTGGTCGTCGACGACAACCGTGACGCGGCCGATACGATGGCCGCGTTGCTCGATGGCCTCGGCTACCGGGCACGCACCGCCTACGACGCGGCGAGTGCGCTCGATGCGGTGCGCGCATCGCGGCCGGATTTCGCCTTCCTCGACATCGGCCTGCCCGACATGGACGGCCGCGCGCTGGCGAAAGCCATCCGCTCCGAGTTCGGCGATGCGATCGCGCTGGTCGCGTTGACGGGCTACGGCCAGGAACAGGACCGCGAGAAAACACTCGCCGCGGGCTTCCGCGAGCACCTGACCAAACCGCTCGGCATCGACGGGCTGACGGCGGCGCTCGACCGCTTGGCCGCCGGCGAAGAATGAGCGACTAGAACTCCCTGCGAATCCAGCTGTCGATCATCCGCTTCTCGTAACGCAGCGAATCGCTGCTCGAGAACGGCGGCGGCGATTGCAGGTACGCCAGGTCCGAAATCTTGCGCTCGCCTTCGCTGATGACGTTGCCGTCCGCATCCTTGCGCGAGAACTGCAGGGTCATGCGCGGTGGATACACGTCACGCAACACGCGCACATCGTCGGTCTGGCTGCGCAGCCATTCGTATTCCCCGGCGCGCTGGATGTCGAGAATCTCGACGTCCACGCGTTCGCCCGCGGGCACGGCCTTCGCCAGCCTCTCCTGCATGTAGTCGGCCAGTTCCACGACCCAGTCGCCCTGCGCGGCCAGGCGCCGGTTCTGGCTGTAGCGCAGCTCGGCGAACTGCGCGGGGTCGCCCCAGCTCACGGAGACGGCGCTGCCTTCGCCCACGGCGTGCGGGCGCGCGGTATCGGTCACGGTGCGCGGGCCGTCGGTGGCGCAGGCCGACAGCGCGAGGACGAGGGCGATCAGGACGGGGCGGGGACGCATGGCGGCGCTCGGGGGCGGGGGGTGCATTCGTGAGTGTGCGACTGCGAACCCGCCGGTTCAATCCGGTCTTGACGGCCGCTTAATGCATGCCGCCGCAGCCTCCAGCCGCCTGCCCACCCCTCGCCCGGAGCGCCCATGAACCGCTCGTCCCTGCTCGGCATCGTCCTGTTCGCCTGCGCCACGCCGTGCGCCTTCGCGCAGGTGCCCAACACCGCGCCCGACGCGACGCCGCGCACCAACAATCCCGTGCCCGCCTCGGTGCGCCTGCCGCAGAACGGCGAGCAGCGCATGGCCGCGATGGACCGCAATGGCGATGGCGCCCTGAGCGAAGACGAATACGAAGACGCGATGCGCCGGGCGTTCCGCGACCTCGATGCCGACCGCAACAATCGCGTGAGCCCCGACGAACTCGCCAGCGCCAGCGCACCGCAGCAAGACGGGATGGTGTCGCCGGCCGATCGCATCCGTTCGGCGGATCTCAACACCGATGGCGAACTCACCGAAGAAGAACTCGTGCGCGGCGCCGAACAGGCATTCGACCGCCTCGATACCAGCAACGACGACGCGCTCGACCTCGGCGAACTGAAATCCGGCGGCGGTTGATCGCTCAGTGCCGGCGCTTGTCGTACCAGAGCGCCAGGTGGTCGCGTGAGCGCAGGATGCGCCGCCCGCGCAACGCGAAGCGCAACATCAGGCGCAGGTGGTCGAGCACGCCGAAGGTGCGCAGCTTCCGGTCGGACGTGCGCACCGCTTCGCGCAGGATGCGCACGCGGCCCACGGTGGCGAGCGCGCGGCTGAAGGCGACGTCTTCGCCCGCGTAGTAATTGGTGTCGAAACCACCCGTCGCATCGAATGCTTCGCGCGTGCAGAACACGAAGCACCCCGGCGTCACCCGCATCCACCGGAACACATGCATCAGCGCCGCCGTGAACGCGCGGATGCCGAACGGCACGCGGCCGTCGAGGACGACCGCACACCCGCCGCCGACCACGCCCGCGTCCAGCGCCGCGACCGCCGCGGCGAGCGCGCGGGCATCGATCAGCGTGTCGGCATCGACGAAGCACAGGCGCATCCCGTTCGCCACCGCCGCGCCGGCGTTGCGCGTCGCGGCGATATGCCGGAACGCGACCGACTCGACCCGCGCACCATTCGAACGCGCGATTTCCGCGGTGCCATCGCTCGAATCGTCATCCACGACGATCAGTTCGTACGCGACGCCGCATTCGCGCGCCGACGCATGGATCGCGGCCAGCGTCGCGGCGATCAACGGCGCCTCGTCGTGCGCGGGAACGATGAACGACCACATCCCTCCATTCTTCACGCGATGTGCAACTCCCGCAACGGCGCGTGATCGCATGCGGTGACTTTCATCTGCGATTCGCGAGCACCTGCAGAGACTGGCGGCCGTTCCGAACACACGGAGAAGCCCATGAAGCGCAAGACCCTGTTCCTCCTTTCCCTGGCGCTGGCCAGCGGCGTGGCTTTCGCGCAGCAGCCGGCCACGCAACCGGTGCAGGCCGCGATGACCGATGCGCAGGTGCACGCGAAGCTCGAAGCCGCCGGCTACACCAACGTCAACGACGTGAAGTTCGAGGACGGCGTGTGGAAGGCCGACGCGAAGAGCGCGGACGGCAACCGCGTCGACGTCCGCATCGACGCGAAGTCCGGCGCGATCTATCCGGACGAACAGGTCGCCAACCTCAACGAGGCCTCCGTGAAGGCCCAGCTCGCGGCCGCCGGGTACACCAACGTCCATGACGTCGATTTCGAAGACGGCATCTGGAACGCCGAGGCCGACGACCCGAACGGCAAGGACGTCGAGGTCAAGATCGACCCGAAGACCGGGCAGGTCATCGGCAAGGAAAAGGACTGAAATCCGGCGCTGCCCCCGGCACCGCGCTAGACTCGGACCCCGGGGCGCCTCGGGGGCGACATGCACGGGCCGGGAGACATCGTCGAATTGGCTGACCAGCCTGCGGGCGCACGGGAGACCGTCGCGCCCGTTTGGCATGCGCGTTTGACGGCGCTGCTCGCCGAAGTCTCGCGCGAAGCGCTGCAGGGTGAAGACCTGGAGGAAGTGCTGCGGCGCATCGTCGAGTGCCTGGTGCGCAACCTGCCGGTGGCCATCGCGAGCATCATCCTGCTCGACGACGAAGGCGCCCATTTCGTGCAGGAAGTCTGGGCCGGCGACCTCGACCTTTACCCGGCCGAGTTGGCGCATGGCTGGCCCGTGAGCGTCGGCGCCGCAGGGCGTTGCGCGCGGACGGGCGAAGCGCAACTGATCACCGACGTCGACACCGATCCGGATTACGTGCCGGGCAACACGAAGGTGCGCTCGGAATATCTCGTGCCCATCCGCCATCGCGCGCGACTGCACGGCGTGCTCAACATCGAGAGCACGCAGCCCGACTTCTTCTATCCCGAGGCGCGCGACGTGTTCGACGCGATCGCCGACCAGATCGCCGGCGCGATCCACCTGGCGCGCGTCGTCGCCGAACTCGAATCGGCCAACCGCAAGCTCGAAGCGCTGTCGATGATCGACGGGCTCACCGGCATCGCGAATCGCCGCTGCTTCGACCAGCGCCTGGCGGCCGAGTGGGAATGGCAATCGGTGGAGCATCGCGAACTGGCGATCGTGCTCATCGATGCCGATGCCTTCAAACCCTTGAACGATGCCCACGGGCATCTCTACGGCGATGAATGCCTGCGCGAACTCGCGCGCCTGTGCGCACGATTCGCCGACGGCGCCGACGATCTCGTCGCGCGCTTCGGCGGCGAAGAGCTCGTGCTGCTGCTGCCGGATCGCTCGCTGGAAGCGGCCGTGGCGCTGGGCGAAGCGCTGCGGCGCGACGTCGAAGCGGCCGCGATGCGGCACGACAACTCGGCCATCGCCCCCTACGTGACCGTGAGCGTGGGCGTGGCGTCGGTCACGCCGACGTCGGGCCGTTCACCCGACCGGCTCATCGCGGCGGCGGACCGCGCGCTGTATGCGGCCAAGGCGCAGGGCCGCAATCGCGTGGTCGCCGCGCAGGTCGAATGAGCATTGCCCCGGCGATTGCCCCACATCAGGGACACTGATTCCGCGTATTGCCGTCTTATCGCCGTCGCATCCGGCCCGTAGCCTGAGCGTCCCCCACGCCCCCTGGTGAAGCCTCATGCGTCGTCGTAAGCGCAGCATCGTCGTCTCCATCACCCGCGTGTTCCGCGCCTTGTTCCTGCGCCCCCGCGTCGCGACACGCGGTCTGGGCGAACTGGGTTGATCGAACGGTCGATCGACGCAGGCGTCGCGGCGCCCGGCTACGATGGTCTCCTCCCCCGCCATCGAACCGAGGCGTCGCGCATGGCTGTTCGCGAACCCGTCGTTTCCATCCGCAACGTCAGCAAGACCTACGCCTCGGGCTTCGAAGCGCTCAAGCACGTCGACCTCGACATCCATCGCGGCGAGATCTTCGCGCTGCTCGGCCCGAACGGCGCGGGCAAGACGACGCTGATCAGCATCATCTGCGGCATCGTCAACGCCAGTTCCGGCACCGTGGTCGCCGACGGGCACGACATCGTCGCGGACTATCGCGGCGCGCGCAGCAAGATCGGGCTGGTGCCGCAGGAGTTGTCGACCGACACGTTCGAAACGGTGTGGTCGACGCTGCGCTTCAGCCGCGGGCTGTTCGGCAAGCCGCCGGATGCCGCGCACCTGGAACGAGTTCTGCGCGATCTGTCGCTGTGGGACAAGCGCAACGACAAGATCATGACGCTCTCCGGCGGCATGAAGCGCCGCGTGCTGATCGCCAAGGCCCTGGCGCACGAGCCGCAGATCCTGTTCCTCGACGAACCGACCGCCGGCGTCGACGTCGAGTTGCGCCACGACATGTGGCAGATGGTGCGCCGCCTGCGCGAGAACGGCACGACGATCATCCTGACGACGCATTACATCGAAGAGGCGGAGGAGATGGCCGACCGCATCGGCGTCATCCGCAAGGGCGAGCTGATCCTCGTCGAGGACAAGAAGACCTTGATGCGCCAGCTCGGGAGCAAGCAACTCGCGATCTCGCTGCAAGCGCCGCTGGCCGACATTCCCTCCGGGCTAGCGGATTTGCCGCTGACGCTGTCGGAAGGCGGACATTCGCTGGTCTACACGTTCGACACGCAATCGGAGGACACCGGCATCGCGCCGTTGCTGCGCCGGTTGCACGAGCAAGGGATCGACTTCAAGGACCTGCATTCCAGCGAGAGCTCGCTGGAGGACATCTTCGTCTCCCTGGTGAGGGCGCCGGCATGAACACCCATGCGATCAAGGCGATCTACCGATTCGAGATGGCGCGCACCTTCCGCACGATGCTCGAGAGCATCCTCTCGCCGGTGCTGTCGACGTCGCTGTACTTCATCGTCTTCGGCGCGGCCATCGGCTCGCGCATGGGCGACCTCGGCGGCGTGAGCTACGGGGCCTTCATCATTCCCGGCCTGATCATGCTGTCGCTGCTCAACGAGAGCATCTCCAACGCCTCGTTCGGCATCTACCTGCCGAAGTGGTCGGGGACGATCTTCGAGTTGTTGTCGGCGCCGGTGTCGTACTTCGAAGCGGTGGTCGGCTACGTCGGCGCGGCGGCGACCAAGTCGCTGATGCTCGGCCTGCTGATCCTCGTGACGGCGCGCGCGTTCGTTCCCTACGAGATCGCGCATCCGTTCTGGATGCTGTGCTTCCTGCTCCTGACGGCGGTCACCTTCAGCCTGTTCGGTTTCATCATCGGCATCTGGGCCGACAGCTTCCAGCGCCTGCAGGTGATCCCGCTGCTGATCGTCACGCCGCTGACATTCCTCGGCGGCGCGTTCTACTCGATCGACATGCTCCCCGAGCCGTGGCGCACGCTGACGCTGTTCAATCCGGTGGTGTACCTGGTGAGCGGAATGCGGTGGAGCTTCTACGGCATCGCGGACGTCAACGTGTGGCTGAGCGCGGGCGCGATCGTCGGATTCCTGGTCGCGTGCCTTGTCGGCGTTTGGTGGATCTTCAAGACGGGCTACAAGATCAAGGCGTGACGGTGCGCATGAGCGTCGTTGTCCGCCATGCAGGGTCGTTGCGTACGCGCTCGCGATAGTCGTCGGCCGCAAACGGCCCTTCCATCTGATGCCGCGCGATGTTGCAGTACCGGCAGGCGGCGACGATGTTGCGCACTTCACCACCGCCGTCGCGTCGCGCGACGACATGCTCCGCGGTGCACTGGAAATGCGCGCAGTCTTCGAGCGTCAACCCGTGGCGTTGCGCGAACTGCCACGGGTTGCGGGTCCACATCGGTGCGTCGCAGTAGTGGCAGCGGTGTTGCTGCCGGCGCGCGGCGGCTTTGCGGAAGCGGCGGAGTTTGTGGTTGTTCGGCATCGCCTTGCGATCACGCGCCGACGCGCTTGCGCACCAGGCCGATGTCGCGCAGCGGGCGCACTTCGATGCAGCCTGTCGCGGCCCACGGGAGGTCCGCGGCCATCGCGATCGCGTCCTCGATGCTGTCCGCTTCGATCAGGTTGAAACCGCCCAGCAGTTCCTTTGTCTCGGCGAACGGGCCGTCGCTCACGCGCGTCTTGCCATTGCGGATGCGTACCGAGCGTGCGGTTTGCGCGTCTTCCAGTTGCGCGAAGGACTTCAACGTCCCCGCGCGCTGCAGGTCGTCGGCCTTTTCCAGGCAGCCCTTCATCATCGTGTCGAACTGTCCGTCGGGCAGGGCGCCGAGCAGATCCGGGTCGGTGTAGACGAGCAGCAGGTATTGCATGCGGCGACTCCGCGCAGGGCGACTGCGCGGAATGCTAGCGCATCGGGCTCAGCCGTTCGCGGCCTGCGCTTCCTGAGACTGGCGCTTGAGGGCCTGCAGGCGCTCGAGCTCGATCTGGTCGCGCTTGTCCTGCTGCTTGCGCAGCTCCTCGCGGCGCGTGATCTCCACGTCCTGCGCGCTCGGTTCGTGCCGCAGCTCCAGCGAGCCACCCGCCGCCATCGCCGGCTCCCCGCGACGGCTCTTGAGCTTGATGTTCAGGCGCAGCTCGTTGGCCGAGTCGGCGTTGCGGATCGCTTCTTCGTAGGCGATGTGGCCTTCGTTGTACAACTCGAACAGCGCCCAGTCGAACGTGCGCATCCCGAGCTCGCGGGACTTGTTCATGATGCCCTTGAGCTCGTTGAACTCGCCCTTGAAGATCTTCTCGGCGATGGTCGGCGTGTTGAGCAGGATCTCGATCGCGGCCACGCGCCCCTTGCCGTCCTCGGTGCGCACCAGGCGCTGCGAGACGATCGCGCGCAGGTTGGCCGACAGGTCCATCAAGAGTTGCGTGCGGCGTTCTTCCGGGAAGAAGTTGATGATGCGTTCCATCGTCTGCGACGCGCTGTTGGCGTGCAGCGTGGACAGGCACAGGTGCCCGGTTTCGGCGAAGGCGATGGCGTGTTCCATCGTTTCGGCGTCGCGGATTTCGCCGACGAGGATGACGTCCGGTGCCTGGCGCAGCGTGTTCTTCAGCGCGTGGTGCCACGAATGCGTATCGACGCCGACTTCGCGGTGCGTGACCAGCGACTTCTGCGAGGCGTGCGCGTACTCGACCGGATCCTCGACGGTGATGATGTGGCCGGCCTGCGTGCGGTTGCGGTGGTCGATCATCGCCGCGAGCGACGTCGACTTCCCCGAACCCGTGCCGCCGACCACCAGCACCAGCCCGCGTTTTTCCATCACGACGTCCTTGAGGACCTCGGGCAGGCGGAGCTTTTCGAAGTTGGGGATCTCCGCGGCGATCGTGCGGCACACCAGGCCGACATGGCCCTGCTGCACGAACACGTTCACGCGGAACCGCGACACGCCGGGGACGGCGATCGCGAAGTTGCATTCCATCTCCTGCGCGAACTCCGCCCGCTGCTTGTCGTTCATCAGCGCGTTGGCGAGCACGGCGGTGACATCACCCGTGAGCTTCTGCTGCGTCAGCGGCGTCATTGCGCCGTGCGCCTTCATGCTGGGCGGGAAGTCGTGCGAGATGAACAAGTCCGAGCCGCCAGCCTTGGCCATCGCCGCGAGCAACTTGTGCATGTACTCGCGGGCTTGCGATTCATTGAGCATCCGCGAATTTTACGGACACGAGCCCCTTTCGATCCCGGATGACCGTCACGGTCACCCGGTTGCGGGCGGTCACCTGTGCGTGTTCAGTTACGCGTCGCTGCCGGTTTCTTCCGACGGCATGCGGAACCACGCTTCGACCGTGCCCTTCACCTTCATCGTCATCGGCATGCCGCGGCGATCGAGCGACTTGCCCACCGGCACGCGCACCCAGCCTTCGCTGATGCAGTATTCCTCGACGTTCGTGCGCTCGGTGCCGTTGAACTTGATGCCGATGCCGCGCTCGAGCGCCTGTTCGTCGTAGAACTTGCTGCTCGGATCGTTGGAGAGGCGGTCGGGAGGCGTGTCGGTCATTGGGCGCTCGGTGCGTGGATCGGTGGAGCGCGCATTCTACGGTGCCTCGCGGCGGCCCTGTGCGCGGGCGCGGGCGATGACCCGGCGGACGAGGGCGCGGTCGGCGTGTCGGGAAATCGGGATGGCGCCCAGGCGCAGCGCGGCTTCGCGCAGGTCGGCGTCGACGTCATAGTGGGCGCCGCTGGTCTTGTCCTGGAACGCGCGCCGCGGCATGCCGATCGCCGCGGCCATCGCATGGAGTTCGTCCAGCGTGTCTGCCATCAGGTGCGCCCAGCGCCGGCCGCGCCAGAGCGTCACCGCGTCGTCCACGTACACGCTCATGTGAAAGCACCGGCCATGGGCGCAGGATCGCCGCTGGCGTTGCATCCTGTCCATCGCGCCACCATGTGAAGGCCCATGCAGACCCCCGACGAGCAAGCGCAACCCCAGCTGCAGGTGTCCGACGACATCGCCGCCACCCCCGACGCCCTGGCCGGCAGCGCGCCCCTCGCGCGGCCGACCGGTGCGCGCGCCGACTGGCAGGTGCTGCGCTCGCTGGTGCCGTTCCTCAAGCCGTTCTCCGGGCGCATCGCTTTCGCGCTGTTGCTGGTGGTATGCGGCAAGCTCGCCAACCTCGTCGTGCCGGTGGTGCTGAAGAAGATCGTCGATGCGCTGAACGTCGCGCCGACCTTGCTGGTGCTGCCGGTGGCGCTGTTGCTGGCGTACGGCGCATCGCGCGTGTCGGTCACGCTGTTCACCGAATTGCGGCAGGTCGTCTTCGCGCGCGTGATGGCGCGCGTGTCGCGCCGCGTGACCTTGCAGGTGTTCCGCCACCTGCATGCGCTGTCGCTGCGCTTCCACCTCGCCCGGCGCACCGGCGGCGTGGCGCGCGATGTCGAACGCGGCGGGACGGCGATCTCCGACCTGCTCGACTGGACGATCTACACGATCATCCCGACCGCGCTCGAGATCATCATGGTGGCCGCGGTCCTCGCATACGCCTACGACTGGGGCTTCGTCGTCATCACAGGCATCACGCTCGTGGCCTACGTGCTGTTCACCGTGTCGATCACCGAATGGCGCACGCGGTACTACCGCGCGGCCGTGGAAGCCGACACGAAGGCCAACGAGCGCGCGGTCGATTCGCTGCTCAATTACGAGACCGTCAAGTACTTCGGCAACGAGGAACACGAGGCACGCCGCTACGACGAGAATCTCCAGCACCTGGAGAACGCGTCGGTGATGAGCCGCAAGACGCTCGCCGTGCTCAACCTCGGGCAGACGGCGATCGTGGCGCTGGGCGTGTCGGCGATGATGTGGCGCGCGGCGGCGGGCGTGGTTGCCGGGCACATGACGGTCGGCGACCTGGTGCTCGTCAACGCCTACCTGCTGCAACTGTCCGCGCCGCTCAACATGCTGGGCATGATGTATCGCGAAGTGAAGCAGGCGATGACGAACCTCGAACGCCTGTTCGGCCTGCTGGACGAACGCCAGGACGTGCAGGACCGCCCGGGCTCCGTGGCCTTGCACGCCACGCAGCCGGAAGTGCGGTTCGAACGCGTTCGCTTCGCCTACGACGTGCGCCGGCAGATCCTGCGCGACGTCGATTTCACGATCCGGCCGGGCGCGACGGTGGCCGTCGTCGGCCATTCGGGCTCGGGCAAGTCCACGCTCGCGCGATTGCTGTATCGATTCTACGACGTGGACGACGGCCGCATCACGATCACCGACGCGCACGGCGCGGCACACGACGTGCGCGATTACACGCAGCAATCGGTGCGCGCGACCATCGCCATCGTCCCGCAGGACACGGTGCTGTTCAACGACACGATCTACTACAACATCGAATACGGCCGGCCCGGCGCCACGCGCGAGGAAGTGGAACATGCCGCGCGTGCCGCGCACATCCACGACCTCATCGTGGGCCTGCCCGATGGGTACGAAACCGAAGTCGGCGAGCGCGGCCTCAAGCTCTCGGGCGGCGAGAAGCAGCGCGTCGCCATCGCACGCGCGCTGCTGAAGAACCCGGCCATCCTGATCTTCGACGAAGCGACCTCGGCGCTCGATTCGCGCTCGGAACAGGCCATCCAGGGCGAACTCGATCGCATCGCATTGGGGCGCACGACGCTGACCATCGCGCATCGCCTCTCGACGGTGATGGGCGCCGACGAAATCCTCGTGATGGATGCCGGCCGCATCATCGAGCGCGGCACGCACGGCGCGCTGATCGCGATGCAGGGCCACTACGCGCAGATGTGGAAGCTGCAGCAGCAGGAGCGGCAGCGCGAACTCGAGGCGGCCGGCTGATGTGCCTGATCGCCGTCGGCTTTCGCGCGCATCCGCGATGGACGCTCGCGGTGATCGCCAATCGCGACGAGTTCCATGGGCGTCCCGCGGCGCCTGCCGGGCCTGATCCGGAATTCCCGCAGGTCTTCGGCGGTCGCGACCTCGAAGCGGGCGGCAGCTGGCTGCTCGCATCGGCGCAACGCCGCTTCACGGCGGTGACCAACGTGCGCGCGGGACTGAATCCGGAGTCGGCGCCGCGCTCGCGCGGCGCGCTCGTGCGCGGATTCGCCACGGGCGCGATCGCGGCGAATGAATACACCGCCTCCCTTTCGGATACCGCCGGCGACTACGGCCGCTTCAACCTGCTGTGCTGGGACGGCGATGCGCTCCACTTCGCCACCAACCATCCGCGTTTCGAAACGCACGCGGTCGGCGATGGCATCCACGCGATGTCGAACGGCGCGTTCGACGCGCCATGGCCGAAGAGCGGACGCGCGACGCGCGCGCTGGAACAGTGGCTCGCGCACGCGCCCCCGGAGGTGGACGCGGCCTCGCTCTCGCCGTTGTTCGACGCGCTCGCCGACACCGCGCCCGCGCCCGATGCGCGATTGCCCGACACCGGCGTGGGCCTGGACATGGAACGCGTGCTCTCGCCGCCGTTCGTGCGCGGCGCGCGTTACGGCACGCGCTGCAGCACCGTGGTGCTGATCGACGATGGCGGCATCACATTTGCCGAGCGCCGTTTCGGCCCCGACGCGCAACCACAGGGCGCCACCTTCGCGCAACTGCCGTTCGCTGCAACACCGTGTGTGAACGGTGCAACATTGCGATGACCTCCGGCACATTCGCGGCGGGAACGTCTCCTTAGAATTCGCGCTCGCAAACCCCACTTTTCGAGCACGAACATCATGAAGCGTTCCTTTTTCGCCGTCGCGGCGTTCTCCCTCCTCGCCTTGTCCGCCCACGCGCAGCAGGCTTCCGGCAACCTGATGGGCAACGCCCAGCCCGGCGACACCGTCGAAGTGACCGGCAACGGCACCGGCTGGCACCGCGAAGTCGCGGTGCAGGAAAGCGGCAAGTGGATGATCCGCCAGGTCCCGCTGGGCGAGTACACGGTCGTCGTCAAGCACGCCGACGGCACGGCCGAAAAGGCCAAGGGTGCCGCGGTCCGCGCCGGCTCCACCGCGCGCGTCAAGTAAGGCCTCCGTTCGTCGCGAAGGGCGCTCCCACGGGGGCGCCCTTCGCTTTTTTCGGGCATACACTTGCTCCACCGAACGGTTCGGAGACGTGTCATGATCAGGCTCCCGCATCGCGTACTCGCCGCCATCGCGGCGTTGTGCCTTTCCATTTCGTGCGCCTACGCGCAGTACTCCGGCGGCGGCCTGTGGGGCCGCGCGAAGGCGGGCGACGTCGTGCACATCGAGAACGCCGACACCGGCGTCAAGCAGGACCAGACGCTCGCCGAAGACGGCAAGTACCGGTTCGAGCGCATTCCCGTCGGTGTCTACACGATCACCATCACGCACGCCGACGGCACGGTCGATCCGCCAAAGAAAGCGCGCGTCGCGCTGGGCACCAACACCTACGTGAAGTAAACGGTCGTTGCGGGAAACGGCCGGTTCGCGGCGCGAACGCCGTTTCCCCACGGACATCCATCATGTCTTCCACAGGGGGAAGAGGCATGAGCACCGTGATCCGCGAACTGTTCGCGGGCGAAGTCCTGTATCGCCAGGGCGACCCATCCGACTGCGCCTGGCTGATCGAGAAGGGCGCGATCGAACTCCACTCCGAACATGGCCGCCGCAACACGCAGCACGGCACGCTGGGCCCCGGCGAATTGATCGGCGAACTCGGAATGCTCGACGGCCAGCCGCGAAGCGCCACCGCCACCGCACGCGGTGACACGACGCTGCTGGCGATCGACCACGACCAGTTCCTCGAACGCCTCGACGGCGGCGACCCGATCGTGCGCACGCTGGTCCTGAGCCTGCTGCGCCGCACGCGCAGCATCCTGGCGGCGATGCCGCAGGACGTGCAGTTGCCCGCCGAAGATCTGGCCACCGAATCCAACGAGGAGCGCGCGGGCCTCGACAAGATCCGCCTGGAAGCGCGCCTGCGCGATGCGCTCGATACGAAGACGCTCGAGGTGCGCTACCAGCCGATCTTCGACATTCCCGAAGGCCTCGTGCGCGGGTATGAAGCATTGGTCCGTTGGCAGTTGCCCGATCGCGGCCCGGTGTCGCCGGCCGAATTCATCAAGCTCGCAGAAGAGACTTCGTTGATCGTGCCCGTCGGCGAGTACGTGCTCGACCGCGTGATCGAAGTGCTCGTCGCATTGCGCGACGCGGGCGTGTCGCCGTTGCCGAGCATCGCGGTGAACCTCTCCGCGCGCCAACTCGTCGAGCCCGGCATGGCGCGCCAGATCGTGCAACGCGTCGAACGCGCGCAACTGCCGCCCGGCACGCTGAAGCTCGAAGTCACCGAAAGTCGCATGCTCGACTACGCGCCGGTCGCGGCCGTGATGCAACATTGCCGCGCGCACGGCATTCCGTTCGCGCTCGACGATTTCGGCACCGGCTACTCCAACCTCACGCACCTGCACAAACTCGACTTCGAGTTCGTCAAGGTCGACCAGGCCTTCGCGCGGCACATGTTCGATTCGGAGCGCGCGATGAAGATCGTCGAGGCGATCATCGCGATGGCGCACGCCATCGGCGCGAGCGTGGTGATGGAAGGCGTCGAGACGCACGAGCAACTCGAACGCTTGCGCATGATGGGCGTGCGTTACGCGCAGGGCTACCTGATCGGGCAGGCGGCGCCCACGGCGCAGGTGTTGTCCGGCGAAGCGGCGCGCGGCATCGCGCCGAAAACGCCCGAACCGGCCTGACCACCCGGGCGTCACGCGGGCATGCCGACCATCGCGGCATGCCCGTGAAATCCTTCCTCGCCATCGCGGGTCTCGCCCCCGCGCTCGCCTGGGCGCAAAGCGCGCCGGCTCCCGTCGAACTCGATCGCGTGCAGGTCACCGCCACGCACGCGCCCGCCGCCGCACGCGACGTGCCGGCGTCGGTGAGCGTGATCGACCGCGACGACGGACGCACCGATGCGCTCGGCGCGTCACTGTCCGAACGACTGACGACCGTGCCCGGCGTGCTCGCGCGCGACCGCCGCAACTACGCGCAGGACGAGCAGATCTCGGTCCGCGGATTCGGCACGCGCGCGAGCTTCGGCATTCGCGGCGTGCGGCTCGTGGTCGACGGCGTGCCGGCGACGATGCCGGACGGGCAGGGGCAGGTCTCGCATCTGCCGCTCGCCTTCGCCGACCGCATCGAGGTGCTGCGTGGGCCGTTCTCCGTGCTGTACGGCAATGCAGCCGGCGGCGTGATCCAGGTGTTCACCGACGATCCGATGGCGCCGTGGTCGATCGATGCGGGCGCCAACGTCGGGCCCGATGCATCGCGGCGTTTGTCGCTGGCGGTCCAGGGCGGGCGGGATCGCATGGGGGGATTGCTGGGCGCGCAACACTTCCGCACCGATGGCTTTCGCGAACACTCGGCGGCGGAACGCAATCTGTTGCACGGGAAGTTTTGATACGACTCTGGGGCGACGAGCGCCACGCTTGTCGTCGACACGCTCGATTCGCCGAACACGCAGGATCCGCTCGGCCTGGATCGCGCGCAATTCGAAGCCGATCCGACGCAGGCCGCGCCGCAGGCGATTACCTTCGATACGCGCAAGTCGGTGTCGCAGCGGCAGCTGGGCGCGGTGGTCGAACACGGGCCGTTCCGCGCGACGCTGTACGCAGGCAAGCGCGAGGTCGAACAATTCCTTGCGATTCCGGTCGCCACGCAGCGCAATCCGTTGAGCAATGGCGGTGTCGTGGACCTCAGCTCGCCATACTCGGGCGTCGATGCGCGCTGGACCGGCACGATGGGCGATGCATGGTCGTGGACGGCTGGCGTGTCGTACGACGCGATGCGGCAGGATCGACGCGGCTACGAAAACTTCGTCGGGACGACCCTCGGCGTGCGCGGCGCCCTGCGCGCAGACCAGGCCGATCGCGTCGATGCGCTCGACCCTTTCGCGCAAGCCACGTGGACGCCGAACGATGCGTGGCAACTCACGGCGGGCGTGCGCCACAGCCGCGTCCGCTTCCGCTCCGAGGACCACTACATCCGGCCCGGCAACCCCGACGACAGCGGTCGCGTGACGTATACGGCGACCTCGCCGGTCCTCGGCGTGCGCTGGCGCGCGAACGCCGCCGTGCAGTTCTACGCCGCGTACGGCGAGGGCTTCGAGACCCCGACCTTCAACGAATTGCAGTACCGCAGCGACGGCGGCAGCGGCCTGAACTTCACGCTGGACGCCGCGGAGACGCGTAGTGCGGAGGCGGGCATGAAAGTCTCGAGCGGTCGCCTGCGCACGGAACTCGCACTCTTCCAGGCGCGCACGGACGACGAGCTCACCGTGGGAACGAGCGCGGGCGGGCGCACGACGTACCAGAACGCCGGCCGTGCGCAGCGCACGGGGATCGAACTCTCCGGCGCGCTGGCGTTCGCCGACGCGTGGACCGCGGAATTCGCAGTGACGTGGCTCGATGCCAAGTTCGTCGACGGATTCCTCGCATGCACCGCCGCGCCGTGTACCGTGCCGACGGTGCCCGTCGCCGCCGGCACGCACATCCCGGGCATCCCGCGCACGCAGGCGCAAGCCGCGGTGCGGTGGGGCGATCTCGCAAGCGGTTGGCATGCGCGCGTGGAAGGCGTGTACGTCGATGCCGTGCCGGTCAACAACTTCGGCGACGAAGCGGCGCCTTCCTACGCGGTCTTCAACGCCAGCGCCGGCTACGGATTCGACAGCGGGCGCGTGTTCCTCGCGCTCGACAATCTCGGCGACCGCATTTACGCAGGATCGGTGATCGTGAATGAAGCCAACCGCCGCTATTACGAACCGGCACCGGGCCGCGGCGCGACCGTCGGCATCGAGTTCCACTGGCGCTGACGCTCACCCCTTGACGCACACGACCTGGCGCAGCGTGTGCACGATCTCGACCAGGTCCTGCTGCGCGGCCATGACCGCTTCGATCGGCTTGTACGCGGCCGGCGATTCGTCGATCACGCCGGCGTCCTTGCGGCATTCGACATGCGCCGTCGCCTCGCGATGCTGCTTGAGCGTGATGCTGTTGCGCGCCTGCGTGCGGCTCATCACGCGGCCGGCGCCATGGCTGCAACTGTGGAAGCTGTCCGCATTGCCCAGCCCGCGCACGATGTAGCTGCGCGTGCCCATGCTGCCCGGGATGATGCCGAGCTCCCCGGCGCGCGCGCTCACCGCACCCTTGCGCGTGACCAGCAGCGACTCGCCGTGGTGGTCTTCGCGGTCGACGTAGTTGTGGTGGCAGTTCACCGCTTCCTTTTCCAGCTGGAACTTCGGCAGCTTCTGGCGGAGGGCGTGCAGCACGCGGGCGAGCATCGCCTCGCGGTTGGTGCGCGCGTAATCCTGCGCCCACGACACCGCTTCGACGTAGTCGTCGAACAGTTGCTCGCCTTCGAGGAAGAACGCGAGGTCCTTGTCGGGCACGTGGAAGCCGAGCACGCGCTTTTCGAGCTCGCGACGCGCGCGCTCGATGAAATACGTGCCGATGAGATTGCCAGTCCCGCGCGAGCCCGAATGCAGCATCACCCACACGCGGTCGTCTTCGTCGAGGCACAGCTCGATGAAGTGGTTGCCGCCGCCGAGCGTGCCTGCCTGGCGATCGACCTTGTCCGGGCGGATCTTCGGATGCTTCGAACGGATGCCGGACAGGCGCTGTTCGAGCCCGGCGTCCGCGAGCCGCGTCGCGATGCCGTCGGGCACGTGGCGATGTTCGCCGTGCGGGCCGTTGCCGACCGGCACGGCGCGCTCGATGGCATCGCGCAGACCTGCGAGCGAATCGGGCAGGTCGTTCGCGCGCAGCGTCGTGCGCACCGCGGCCATGCCGCAGCCGATATCGACGCCGACCGCCGCCGGGATGATCGCGCCGCGCGTGGGCACGACCGAGCCCACCGTCGCCCCCTTGCCCAGGTGCACGTCGGGCATGACGGCGACCCACGGACCCACGAACGGGAGCGCGGCGATGTTGCGCAGTTGCGCGTGCGCCTGCGATTCCAGCGGCACGCCGCGCACCCAACCCTTGATGGGTGTCTCCCCTTCAGCGTGGAGAAGTTCGAACGTCGAGCTTTCAGTGTTCATGATCCGTTCCTGTTTAGCGCGCCCGGCGCATGCGTGCAAGCGCGTCGTTGCGTTGCGATCACGCCGCGCATCGCAGGCTTTCGCCCGCAGGCGCGATGGCGTGCGCCGCATTCGCCACGGAGGCACCCCATGCGCGTTCGACTCGCTTTCTCATTGCTCGCCGCCTGCGTCAGCGCCGCGATCGCCACGTCCTGCGCGCAGAAATCCAACATCGCGCCGGAAGACACCAGCGGCCCCGCACCCGCGCTGACCGCGCCCGACAAGGCCCTGTTGCCGACGGTGAAGATCGCGCCCGCGACCGGTTGGAAAGCCGGCGAAATGCCGACGGCCGCGAACGGGATGAACGTGCGGGCGTTCGCAACGGGGTTGGTGCATCCGCGCTGGTTGTACGTGCTGCCGAACGGCGATGTGCTCGTGGCCGAGACCAACCGCCCGCCGACGCCCGACGAACCCGCCAATCCGATCCGCGGCGCGCTGATGAAATCGGCCTTCGAAAAAGCCGGCGCCGCGGTGCCCAGCCCCAACCGCATCTCGCTGTTGCGCGACACCGACGGCGATGGCGTAGCCGAAACAAAGTCGACGTTGTTGTCGAACCTGTTCTCGCCCTTCGGCATGGCGCTGGTCGGCGACAGACTGTACGTCGCCAACGCCGATGCGCTGGTGTGGGTGCCGTACAAGAAAGGCGAGACGCGGATTTCCGCCGCGCCGCAACAGCTCGCCGCGCTGCCCGGCGCACCGCGCAACCACCACTGGACGAAGAGCCTGCTTGCATCACCCGATGGATCGAAGTTCTACGTCGGTGTCGGTTCGAACAGCAACGTGGCCGAGAACGGCATCGAAGTCGAAGCCAATCGCGCGGCGATCCTGGAGATCGACGCGAAGACCGGTGCCTCGCGCGTGTTCGCCAGCGGCTTGCGCAATCCGGTCGGGATCGCGTGGGAACCGACGACGAAGGTGTTGTACGCGGTGGCCAACGAGCGCGACGAGCTCGGCAACGACCTGGTGCCCGATTACCTGACCTCGGTGAAGGAAGGCGCGTTCTACGGTTGGCCGTGGAGCTACTACGGCGCGCACGTCGACACGCGCGTCAAACCCGAACGCCCGGACATGGTCGCGAAGGCGATTGCGCCGGACTATGCGCTCGGCCCGCACGTCGCTTCGCTGGGGCTGACGTTCTCTTCCGGGAACAGGATGCCGGCTGCGTGGCGCACCGGTGCCTTCGTCGGTCTGCACGGATCCTGGAACCGCGATCCGTTCAGCGGCTACAAGGTGATCTTCGTGCCCTTCGCCAACGGCAAACCCGCCGGCGAACAACAGGACGTGCTGACCGGATTCCTCGATGCGCAAGGCAATGCGCGCGGCCGCCCGGTGGGCGTGGCGATGGCGAAGGACGGGGCGTTGCTGGTGGCCGACGATGTCGGGAACACCGTGTGGCGCGTGGCGCCGTAGCGCCACGCACATGTCTCCAGGAAATCAGGCGATCTCTTGCGGCTTGGCCTCGAACCGCCGGGCGTAGTCGCGTTCCGACGCGATGCGCTGCACTTCCGACGATGCGAGGTCCGGCGCCGCGTACACCGCGTAGGCGATCTCGCCGCCGTTGCGCTGTCCCACGTGGTGCAGGTTGTAGCGCGATTGGCCCGCGCCGGTGTTTTCGGGGTAATGCTTCGGCGGCGTGTTGCCGTCCATGTCGAGTTCGGCGTTGTCGACCGTGCCACCGACGAAGAGTGCTCGCATGCGCTGGCCCCGCAGAGGTGTGTGAACCCCATGCTGGGCCAGCGGCCGTGGACATTCCATCAAACCGGCGTTAGGCCGGCGCTAATCCCGCTCAGGTGGCCGGGCTCATCCGACGCGTGAGGAAGTAGTACGCCAGGTTGCCGGCGCCGGTGGCCAGTGCGAGCACCGCGATCACGCCCGGCGTGACGTGGTCCCAACCGTAGGCTTCGATGAGGGCGAAGCCGGCACCGACGGCCAGCAACGTGACGCCCCAGCGCAGCGAGCTGTGCTTCTGGCGCAATTCCTCGCCGACCATGATGGAACGGACGAGTTCTTCCGAACCGTTGGTGCCGATCAGCGCGCGGCGGGTGCGGGCATCCACGATGACCTTGATGACGTAGGCGATGCTCACGAACAGGGTGATCGGGATGAGGATTTCGAAGTTCATGGGGTGCTCCGGGGTGGTCTGGGCAGGTGCGTTGTTGGGGTGACGGAGCAGGAGATACCGGCGGCGCGGGACCGGTTGCAGCGGCGGCGACCGTTCGTCGCCCATGCCGGGTTGCAACCGATGGCCTGTCGGGCGTATCTGGAACCGGCATGGATGGAGGCCTGCCCCTGGAACACCCCGCGCCCGCCGACGCGCCCCCACCCACCGATGCGCCCGACCGAGAGGCCGACCGCGCATTGGTGGCGGACGTGCTCGCCCAGCGCCCGGGCGCGTTCGAGCGCCTGGTCCGGCAATACCAGGGCCTGTGCTTCCACGTGATCCAGCGCATGGTCCGCCAGCCCGACGACACCCGCGAGCTGTGCCAGGACACGTTCCTGCGCGTGCATCGCTATCTCCACCAGTACCGCGGCGACAGTTCGCTGCAGGGCTGGATCGGGCAGGTCGCCTACTCGGTGGCCAAGCGCCACCTGGAACGCAAGCGCATCCCCTTGCAGGATGCTGCCGACCCGCACGAACACCAGGCACTGTTGGAGAACGTCGGCGATGCCTTCGACCTGGAAGGCGCCCTGGTCGACGACGAATCCGCACGCTGCCTGCACGAGGCCATCGAGACACTGCCGCCGTTGCAGCGCACGCTGCTCACGCTGTATCACCTGGAAGAGCTGCCGATCGGCGAAATCGCCGAAATGACTGGCCTCGCCGAAGGCACCATCAAGAGTCACCTGTTCCGCAGCCGCCAGCGCCTTCGCCAGGTGCTGGAAGGCCGCATGGGAGTCGCCGCATGAACACCAACGACCACATCGATTCGCAGGAATGGACCGCGCAGGAACGTGCGATGCGCGATGCCCGCGCAGGGCTCCCGTCGACCGATCCGCTCGCGATGCGCTACCGCAAGGTCGCCGATGCGTTGCGCGCCCCCGTGGCGGATCAGTTGCCCGCCGATTTCGCGGCGAGCGTCGCGCGCCTGGCGGAAGCCAACGCCTGCGCGCCGGAACCGGCGCTCGTGCAATCCGCGCGCGCCGGCATGCTGGAACGGACGTTGCTGCGCGCCACGCTCGCGGTCCTCGGCCTCGGCAGCGCGGTGGTCGTGGCGATGTGGGGCCCGACGTGGATCGCGCCGATCGCGTCGTTCCTGCGGCTGGATTCGGCCGGCGCGGTGAACTGGGCGCTCGCGCTCGCCGCCTGTGTCGGCACCACGTGGCTGACCGACCAACTGCGGCGCCGCAAGGAGCAGCCGGCGCGCGCCGCGTAAACTGGCGGCATGCCGACTTCCCCTGGTCCGCGCGACGCCGACGCCGCGCTCGACATCCTGTTCCATCCCTTCGCCACCGGCGCGCTGCAATGGCCGCGCGAAGGCGGCGCGTTGTTCCTGCGCGCGCGCGAAGGCTGGCCGCTGCATGCGCGCCCGCTCCCCGGGCTGATCGCGGAACAGAGTTACAAGCCTGCGTTCGATGCGTTGCAGCGCTCGGGCATCGACGTGCACGGCGAAGACGTCGACGGCACGTTTCCACTGGTGCTCGTGCTGCCGCCGCGGCAACGCGACGAAGCGCGCGCGTTGTTCGCGCGCGCGGTGGCGCAGGCCGGCGCGAATGGCACCGTCGTCGCCTGCATGCACAACGACGAAGGCGCGAAGACCGGGCAGGCGGAGCTCGCGCGCCTGACCGGGCCGGTCAACGTGTTGTCCAAGCAACATTGCCGCGTGTTCTGGACCGGCGCGCGCGTGCTCGACTCGGCTTTGCTGGAGCAGTGGCGTGCGCTCGATGCGCCGCGCCTGGTCGCTGATGGGACGCTGCACAGCCGGCCCGGCGTGTTCGCGTGGGATCGCATCGATGTCGCCTCCGCCTTGCTGCTCCGGCACCTGCCGACGGACCTGGCGGGCGAGGGCGCCGATCTCGGCGCCGGCATCGGCGTGCTCGCCATGGACGTGCTCGCGCGCTGCAAGGGCGTGCGTTCGATCGACCTCTACGACGCCGAGCGACGCGCGCTGGAACTGGCGCGGCGGAACCTCGCCGCGCAGGCCAACGTCGGTTTCCATTGGCACGACGTCACCCAAGGCGTGTCGGCACACTACGACTTCATCGTCATGAATCCGCCGTTCCATGCCCAATCGCGCGCCGACCGCCCGGATCTCGGCCGCCGCTTCATCGAAGTCGCAGCGCAAGCGTTGCGCGCGCGCGGCCGGTTGGTGATGGTCGCCAACCGCCATCTGCCGTACGAAGCCGTGCTCGGTGGCCACTTCGCGCAGGTGCGCATGCTCGCCGATGCGAGCGGGTTCAAGGTCGTCGAGGCGGTGCGCGCATGAAGCTGGTCAAACACATCGCCAACCTGGGCTACGGCAGCCGCAAGGAAGTGCAGTGGATGTTCCGCGAAGGGCGCATCACCGACGCCGACGGCGAGGTGCTGTACGCCGACGACCAAGTGGCGCACGAAGCGATCCGCGTCGACAGCGAACCGCTCGATCCGCCTGCCGGCCTGCTGTTGATGCTCAACAAGCCGGTCGGGTACACGTGTTCGACGAAAGACAAAGGCCGCATCGTCTACGACTTGCTGCCGTCGCGGTTCCGCCTGCGCGCTCCGTTGTTGTCGACCGTCGGCCGGCTGGATCGCGATACCAGCGGCCTGTTGCTGATGACCGACGACGGCGCGCTGCTGCATCGCATCGTGTCGCCGAAGACGCACCTGCCGAAGCGTTACGAGGCCACGCTCGCGCAGGATCTGCGTGGCGACGAGGCGGCGTTGTTCGCCAGCGGCACGCTGATGCTCGAATCGGAAGACACGCCGCTCAAGCCGGCGACGCTCGAAGTGCAGGATGCACGCCACGCGAGCCTGGTCCTGACCGAAGGCCGCTACCACCAGGTGCGGCGGATGTTCGCGGCGGCCGGCAACCACGTCGATGCACTGCATCGCAGCGCGGTGGGCGGCCTGACGCTGGGCGATCTCGAATCGGGCGCGTGGCGCATCGTCGACGCGAGCGAGCTGCCGTTACTCCTTCAGCAGGGCGATCCAACCATCGCGTCCTAACTTGCGCAGCGTTTCCACGTTGCGCTCCACGATCACGTCCGGATCCGGGAAGGCCTCCACCGCGCGCGACACGCTGTCCTCGCGCAGCAGGTGCAAGGTCGGATACGGCGAGCGGTTGGTGTAATTCTCGACATCGTCGGGATGGCTGTCGGCGAACTGGTAGTCGGGGTGGAAGCTCGCCACCTGCAACACGCCGTCGAGGTCCAACGCTTCGACGAGCGCGTCGGCATCGCCGAGGAAGTCGTTGTAGTCGATGAAATCCTGCAGCACCTGCGGATGGACGATGAGCGTGGTGTCGATTTCCGCCGCGTCGGTATCACGCAGCATTGCGAGTTCCTCGCCCAGCTCGGCCAACAGCGCCTCCGGCGCGGAGGCATCGCTCAGCACCCAGCGCACCTGGCCTTTCGTGTGCACCGCCTTGGCGAACGGGCACAGGTTGAGGCCGATGACGGCGCGTTCGAGCCAGCGTTGGGAGACGGCGATGGGGTCTTCGTTCGAGTCCATCGCGCAAGGTTACTCGTAAAGCGTCTGGCACGTGGCGCACCAGAAGGCGCGCCGCCCTGCGCGGCCGAGGTGCTTGCGGTACGACAACGGCGTGCTGTCGCGCGGGCAGGTTTTCTTCGCGTGCACCTGCCAGTGCTTGCGCAGCACGTAGGCCTTTTTCCATTCGAGGAAGTCGAAGCTGTACTCGCGCGCCTGCTTGATCATCTCGCCGAGCTTGCGCGAGGGCAGGGCGCCGACGGTGCTTTCGGGGTGCACGCGGATGCGGTGCAGCACCTCGTTCTTGATGATGTTGCCCACGCCGGAGAACACCGATTGGTCGAGCAGCGCGTCGGCCACCAGCGCGTCGGGCTGCGCGGACAGCTTCTTCCGCGCCGCGCGCGGATTCCACGCATCAGCCATCACGTCCGCGCTCCAGTCGTACGTCTCGTCAAGCGGGCCTTCGATGTACTTCAGCGAGCAGGCGTAGAAATTCAGTTCGCGGCCCTTCGCGAACCCGAGCGAGAGACGTACGTTGGCATTGGGCTTGCGCTCGTCGATGCGGTAGCTGCCGAACAGCATGAAATGCACGCGCAGCGCGAAAGTCGGGAACGCGATGAGGAAATGCTTGCCCCAACTGCACACGGCGCGCACGGGCTGGTTGCGCATGCGATCGACGTCGATCAGCCGCGCGTTGCCTTCCACGCGCAGGACCTTGCGCCCGGCGAACGACGCGGCTTCTTCGCGCAGGATGACGATGGACGGACCTTCGGGCACGCCCGCAGGCTGACGGGCGGCGCGTCGGCGCGGCGTGCAGGGTGGCGCCGGCCATCGCGTTGCCCCAAGCTTGCGCGATGGACTCCCCCGCCCACCACGATCGTCGCCGCCAGTTGCGCGCGATCGGCCTGATGCTCCTCGCCGTCGCCCTGTTCGCGCTGATGGATACGGCGCTGAAAATGCTGTCGGCGCATTACCCGCCGTTCCAGGTGGCGACCATCCGCGGCCTGTCGTCCCTGCCGCTCGTACTCGCGTGGGCGCTGGCGACGGTCGGCCTGCGCCCGTTGTTCCGCGTCCGCTGGTCGTTGCACATCCTGCGCGGCGTGCTGGGCATCGCGATGATGGCCGCGTTCGTCTACGCGCTGAAGTCGTTGCCGTTGTCGACGACCTATTCGATCTTTTTCGTCGCTCCCTTGCTGATCACCGCGTTGTCTGTGCCGTTCCTGAAAGAGCGCGTGGGCCCGCGGCGTTGGATCGCGATCGGCGTCGGCCTGGTCGGCGTGCTCGTCGTGTTGCGGCCGACGACCGCCGGCGTACTGAGCCTGGCGGGGATGGCGGTGCTGTTGTCGGCGCTGGCCTATGCGGTGTCGGCGATCACCGTGCGCTTGCTGGCGAAAACCGACTCGGTGCAATCGATGATGGTCTGGCTGATGGCGATGATGGCGCTCGGTGCGGGCGCGCTCGCGTATCCCGACTGGGTCCCCGTGCAGCGCGAACATTGGCCGCTGATCGCGGCCCTGGGCGTCGCCGGTGCGTTCGGCCAGTACGCGATCACCCTTGCGTTCAAGTGGGGCGAAGCCTCGCTGATCGCGCCGCTGGAATACACCGCGCTGGTGTGGGGCGTGTGCCTCGATCTCGCCTTCTGGGGCGTGCTGCCGGATTCGATCACGTGGTTCGGCGCGGCGATCATCATCGGCAGCGGGCTGTATCTGCTGCGGCGCGAGAAGGTCCACGCCGAAGCCGAACACCCTTAAGAGAAAGGGGCCGGTTTCCCGGCCCCTTTTGTTCGCCTACGCACTGCTCGCTCAGAAACGTGCGCCGACACCCACGCCGACGATCCACGGGTCCAGGTCCACCTCACCGGCGGGCACGCCGGCGACATTCGCCTCCGCATCGCCCTTCAGGTAACGCGCATCCGCGCGCGCGAACACGCGGTCGGTGATGTTGAAGTCCGCGCCGACCGTCGCGATCGCGCCCTTCGGCGTATCGAGGCCGACATGGTTGCCGCCCGCGGCGGTCGCATCGAAGCGTTCACCGTCGATGTTCGACTCGTAATAGCCCAGGCCCACGAACGGGCGGATCGGCTGCGAGGCCTGGCCGAAGTGATACTGGCCGCTCACCGCGATGGGCTGCTGCTTGTACGCACCGCGACCGCCGTTGGCGAGGTCCACGTCCGTCTTGAACTTGTCGGGCGTGCCCCACAGCTCGACGCCCCAGTGATCGTCGACGTGCCACGTGCCGCTCAACGTCGCGGCGCCGTTGCCGTCGAGATCGGCCGACTGGCCCGCGATCGTGCCCGGATTCGATTTCGGCACCATGTGCGCGTAGCCGCCGACGACGCTGAAGCGCTTCGGCGTCGCGTCATTCGACGTCGTGGTGCTGTCCTGCGCGAAGGCCATCGGGGTGGCCGCGAGCGCGGCGGCGATGGCAAGGGCTCGATAAGTGTTTCGCATGTGCCTCTCCTCGTTGTGTTCTGTGCCCCGGGGAGATGGGGCGAGGCCATGCTTGCGTGGCCCGCATGAACGACAACGGGTGCGGCGTCCGCGCGCCGCGCGATGCATTGCGGAATTTCACCGCATCGGCAAGTCGATGACGCGCGCGTTCAGGCACGCGACATCGATTTCACGCTTCTTCGGGCTGCGGCGGGATGCCCTTGATGACGACGGTTTCGAAGACCTGCAGGTGCTGCACCGGCTGGTCGACGACGAAGGCGAAGCCGGACTTCATTTCGCCGTGGACGCCATCGAAGACGAACGCCGCGTCTTCGCACGCGATCTGATCTTCCACGGCCGGCAGCGGCTGCGGGGACATGCCGGCGCCGATACCGCCGACGACCAGCAGGCTGATCGCCATCGCGCCGCGCCACAGGACATGTTGAACGGAATACATGACGGACCTCGCACGGTGGCAGGGGGGAATGGTTGCCACGGTATGGAAGATGCGCCCTGTGCGTGGATGGTTGCAGTCCCATGCGCCACCGTGACGTCAGTCATGGCTCCCACCGGCACGTGCCGTTTCCGGCACGCCCGTTGCATGATCGGCCCATAGACGAGGAGAGGTGAGCGATGCGTGGCATGAAGCTTGCGTTGAACGGCGGCCTGGTGGTCGCCCTGGCACTGGCCTGCGGCGCCGCGACGGCGAAGAACATCGAGTGCGACGTCGACAGCGACTACGACCTCAACGTCACCGACAAGTCGGTGGTCCTGACGCGCCAGACGGGCACGCCGAAGGCGATCGTCATGCGCAACGGACGCATGTTCGTCGACGACAAGTGGGTGAGCTTGAGCAAGGACGACAGCAAGCGCATCGCCGATTACGAACAGCACATCCGCGCCACCTTGCCGCTTGCCGCGCAGATCGGCCGCGACGCCGCCGACATCGCATTCACCGCGCTGGGCGAAGTGGCCACGGGCCTGAGTTCACGTCCCGAGGAGACCCGCGCCGCGCTTGCCCGTTCGCGCGCCGACGTCGACAAGCGCCTGGAACGCGCCGTCACGGCGAATCGTTTCAACGGCAACGAACTCGGCCGCAGCATCGAAAACGCCATCTCCGAAGTCCTGCCGCTGGTCATCGGCGACATCGTCGGCGGCGCGATCTCGGCCGCGTTCAGCGGCGACGAGGCGCGCATCGAGCGCATGAACAACCTCGACAAGGAAATCGAACGCCGCGTCGAGCCCCGCGCGAAACAGCTGGAAATGCGCGCGGAAAACCTCTGCCGCCGCATGGAGGCGCTCGACGCCATCGACAACGCGCTCGTCTATCGGCTGCCCGATGGCCGGCGCCTGGACCTGATCGACGCGAAGGTGAAGGTCCGCGACGACTACCGCTGACCTCCCCGCACCCCTGAGTCGCGCCGGAAGAGCACCGACGCGTCCCCCGCCGCCCGCGCCTCCCCCGCGGGCGTTTTTTTTCGCACAATGGACGACCAATCTCCACGGAAGTCGTCCCCCATGGCCGGAACCCAGGAAGCGAAAGTCCCCGACATCGGTGGTTACGACGACGTCCCCGTCATCGAATTGCTGGTCGCCGTCGGCGACACGGTCAAGGCCGACCAGGGCTTGGTCACGCTGGAATCGGACAAGGCGACGATGGAAGTGCCCGCGCCGTTCGCTGGCGTGGTGCGCGAGTTGAAGGTGAAGGTCGGCGACAAGTTGTCCGAAGGCAGCGTCGTTGCGCTGATCGAAGCCAGCAATGCCGCGGACGCGCCGAAGACGGAAGGCGCGAAGGCCGCGAGCGCGCCGGCACCGGCGAACCCGCCCACGCCGCCGCCGACCAAGCCCACGTCGGAAACCGGCGAGAAGGTCGAACCCGTCGCACCGTCCACGCAACCCGACCGCATCGCGCAGCAGAGCATCGCCGCCGCGCCGTCGTCGCAGGCCGCGTCGACGGGCACGCCGCTCGACAGCAAGCCGGGCATCGATGCCGAAGCGTTGCCGCCGCGTTCGCCGCCGGTGTCTTTCGACGCCGACGGGTTGCTGCCGGAGAAAGTGCCGTACGCGAGCCCCGCCGTCCGCCTGTTCGCGCGCGAACTCGGCGTCGATCTGGCGCACGTGCAAGGCAACGGCCGCAAGGGGCGCATCGAAAAGGAAGACGTGCAGAATTTCGTGAAGCGCGCGCTGTCCGGTGGCGGGGCACCGTCCACGGGCGTCGTTGCCGCCGGTGGCGGCCTGCACCTGCTGCCGTGGCCGAACGTCGACTTCTCCAAGTTCGGTGAAATCGAAACTAGGCCGCTCACGCGCATCCAGAAGATCTCCGGCGCCAACCTCGCGCGCAACTGGGCGATGATCCCGCACGTCACGCAGCACGACGATGCCGACATCACCGACCTCGAAGCCTTGCGTGTCTCGCTCAACAAGGAGAACGAGAAGGCCGGCCTCAAGCTCACGATGCTCGCCTTCCTGATGAAAGCCAGCGTGGTCGCGCTGCAGAAGTTCCCGAATTTCAACGCCTCGCTGGATGCCAGCGGCGAGAACCTCACGCTCAAGAAGTATTTCAACATCGGCTTCGCGGCCGATACGCCGAACGGCCTGGTCGTTCCCGTCGTGCGCGACGTCGACAAGAAGGGCGTGCTGCAGATCGCGAAGGAAACCAGCGAACTCGCGGCGAAGGCGCGCGACGGCAAGCTCGGTCCGGCCGACATGAGCGGCGGCTGCTTCTCGATCAGCTCGCTCGGCGGCATCGGCGGTACGGCGTTCACGCCGATCGTCAACGCGCCGGAAGTCGCGATCCTCGGCGTGTCGAAGTCGTCGATGAAGCCGGTGTGGGACGGCAAGCAATTCCAGCCGCGCCTGGTGTTGCCGCTCTCGCTGAGCTACGACCACCGCGTGATCGACGGCGCCGCCGCCGCGCGCTTCACCGCGTTCCTGGCGCAACTGCTCGGCGACATGCGCCGCGCGACCCTGTAAGGAGATTCGCGCATGGCACGCACCGAAGTGAAAGTCCCCGACATCGGCGGTTACGACGATGTCCCCGTGATCGAGTTGCTCGTTGCCGTCGGCGACACCGTGAAGCAGGACCAGGGCCTGGTCACGCTGGAATCGGACAAGGCGACCATGGAGGTTCCGTCATCGGTCGCCGGCAAGATCGTCGAGTTGAAGGTGAAGGTGGGCGACAAGTTGTCGGAAGGCAGCGTGGTCGCGGTCGTCGAGGCCGAAGGCGCGGGCGATGCGCCTGCCCCTGCGAAGGCGGAAGCGCCGAAGGCCGAAGCGCCCAAGCCCGCGCAACCGGCCGCACCCGCCGCCGCGCATGCGACGCCCGTGACACCGTCCCCGTCCGCACCGTCGACCGGTCCGGCGCCTGCGGCCGCGACGGGTCGCAAGGCCGACATCGAGTGCCAGATCGTCGTCATCGGTTCGGGCCCCGGCGGTTACAACGCCGTGTTCCGCGCGGCCGATCTCGGAATGGATGCGGTCGTCGTCGAGCGCTACCCCGCGCTCGGCGGTGTCTGCCTCAACGTCGGCTGCATACCGTCGAAGGCGCTGCTGCATGCGGCGGCCGTCGTCGATGAAGCGGCGCACGCGAAATCCTTCGGCATCACCTTCGGCGAGCCGAAGATCGAACTCGATGCGTTGCGCGCGTACAAGGACAAGGTGGTCGGCCAGTTGACGAAAGGCCTGGCCGGCATGGCGAAGCAGCGCAAGGTGCGCCAGGTGCAGGGCACCGCGAAGTTCGTCTCGCCGAACGAGTTGGAGATCGCGGGCGAGCAGGGCACGCAGCTGCTGCGCTTCCAGTACTGCATCATCGCGGCCGGCTCGCAGCCGGTGAAGCTGCCGAGCTTCGACTGGAAGGACAAGCGCATCATGGATTCCACCGATGCGCTGGAGCTCGCGGACATCCCGAAGACGATGCTCGTCGTCGGCGGCGGCATCATCGGCCTGGAAATGGCGACGGTATATCGCGCACTGGGCACGGACGTCACCGTCGTCGAATTGCTCGACCAATTGATGCCCGGTGCGGATGCCGATCTCGTCAAGCCGCTCGCCGCGCGCTTGAAGAAGCAGGGCGTCAAGGTGCACCTGAAGACGAAGGTCGTTGCGAGCGAAGCGAAGAAGGCCGGTGTCGATGTGTCGTTCGAAGGCGAGAGCATTCCCGAACGCAAGACATTCGACCGCGTGCTCGTTGCCGTGGGCCGCAGCGCCAACGGCGGCAAGCTCGATGCAGGCAAGGCCGGCGTGCAGGTCACCGATCGTGGCTACATTCCCGTCGATCGGCAGATGCGCACCAACGTGCCGCACATCTTCGCCATCGGCGATCTGATCGGTAATCCGATGCTCGCGCACAAAGCCGCGCACGAGGGTCGCCTCGCGGCGGAAGTCGCCAGCGGCATGAAGCGCGAGTGGGTCGCGCGCGTGATTCCGTCGGTGGCGTACACCGATCCGGAGATCGCGTGGGTCGGCGTGACCGAAAGCGAAGCGGCGGCGAAGGGATTGAACGTCGGCGTCGGCAAGTTCCCGTGGGCCGCGAGTGGCCGCGCGATCGGCATCGACCGCACGGAAGGCTTCACCAAGTTGATCTTCGACAACGCGACGCATCGCGTGATCGGCGGCGGCATCGTCGGCGTGCACGCGGGCGATCTCATCAGCGAGATCGCATTGGCCATCGAGATGGGCGCGGAAGCCGAAGACATCGGCGCGACGATCCATCCGCATCCGACGTTGAGCGAATCGGTGGGCTTCGCGGCCGAAGTGTTCGAGGGAACCGCGACGGACATCTACGCGCCGAAGAAGAAGTAGGCGCCACAAAAGGCGAAGCCCCGACGAGACGAGGCGCCGGGGCTTCGGTGAGCTGCCGCGAGGACCGACGAGGAAGTAGCGACAGCCTCGGTGATCACTGACACGGGTGTCGGCGAAAAGGTTCCGCGATTTCAGCGAACGTCGTGCGGACACCCGTTCAGCCCGCTAAATGCCTGATTTCCGGTGCTTCCGGCGGTTGCCGCCCGTCCGGGGGCGTTCTATACTTTCGCGGCTTCGCGGAGCCCTTTTGGTCCGCAGCCTCCGTCACCTCCCCCGGAATACGCGCGTGCTGAACACCGTCGCCGCCGGCCGGCGGCTGGCGCAGCGCACGGCCGCCCTCCAGCTGGCCGTGGCGTTGCTGACAGCCCTGGCTTGCCTGATGTCCGGCCGTGATGCCGCGCTCGGTGCGCTGGTGGGGGGTGGGTCGATGACGCTCGGTGGCCTCGTGGCCGCATGGGCGGCCTTCGGCGGCGGCGTGCAGGGTGCGGGCATGGCGCTGGGGCGCCTGCTGCTCGGCCTGGCGGGCAAGTGGTTGGTCGTGATCGTCGGGGTGTTCCTTGCGATCGCGGTGTGGCACCTGCCGGCAATGGCGGTGCTCGGCGGCGCGGCGATGGCCGCGATCGCAATGTTGGTCGCGACGAAACTTTGGGCATAGAGGAAGCGGCGTGAGTCCTGAAAAGAGCAGCGGTGGCCTGACCGAATACATCGTCCACCACCTGACCCATTGGAAGGTCAACGTGGCGGGCCACGAACTCCACATGGACTCGTGGCTGGTCGGCCTCATCGTCGGCCTGCTCGGCTGCTTCCTGCTGTGGTCCCAGGCCCGCAAGGCCACCGCCGGCGTGCCGTCCAAGCCGCAGGCCTTCGTCGAAATGGTCGTCGAGTTCGTCGACAGCCAGGTCAAGGACACCTTCCACGGCGACCGCCGCTTCATCGCGCCGCTCGCGCTGACGATCTTCGTGTGGGTCGTCTTCATGAACGCCATGGACCTGCTGCCGATCGACCTGCCGAGCGCGGCGGTCACGGCCGTCGCCGGCCACGAGACCGCGCACCACACCTATCTGCGCTGGGTGCCTACCGCCGACGTCAACACGACGTTCGCGATGTCGATCACCGTGTTCTTCCTGATCATCTTCTACTCGATCAAGGCGAAGGGCGGCTGGGGCTTCACCAAGGAACTGTTCACCGCGCCGTTCCACGCGCACGGCACGTTCGCGAAGATCCTGCTCGCGGTTCCCAACCTCTTCCTCAATGTCGTCGAATACCTGTCCAAGCCGGTGAGCCTGGGCATGCGACTGTTCGGCAACATGTACGCCGGCGAGCTCGTCTTCATGCTGATCGCGGGCCTGTTCGCCTCGTGGATCACCTTCATTCCCGGCGTGATCTTCAACTCGGTGTGGGCGATCTTCCACATCCTGATCATCCTGCTGCAGGCCTTCATCTTCATGGTGCTGACCGTCGTGTACCTCGCGATGGCGCACGAGCACCACTAAGAGTTTTTTCGCGGTACGTACCACCCCGCTTTCGCTTCACCCTTCAAACCAACTAGTTAAGTCATCCGGAGATCCACCATGGAATTCATCGCCAACGTCCAGGGCCTCACCGCCGTCGCCATCGGCATCATCGTCGGCCTGGGTGCGCTCGGCGCCGCCCTCGGCATCGGCATCATGGGTTCGAAGTTCCTCGAATCCGCCGCCCGCCAGCCGGAACTCGTCCCGATGCTCCAGGGCCGCATGTTCCTGCTCGCCGGCCTGATCGACGCGGCGTTCCTGATCGGCGTCGGCGTGGCGATGATGTTCGCGTTCGCCAACCCGCTGCTCGCCGCCCTCCAGCAGGCCGCCGCCTAAGCAGCACGTGCATGCGCGCCCTGTCGGCGCGCGTGCAGTTGGAACTGGCGTCGCGGCATCCGGCCGCGGCGCTTTCGATTCGCAGGGCATGACATGAATCCGAATATCACCTTGCTTGGCCAGATGTTGTCGTTCGCGATCCTCATCTGGTTCACCGTGAAGTTCATCTGGCCGCCGCTGATGAAGGCGATCGAAGAGCGCCAGCAGAAGATCGCTGAAGGCCTCGCCGCCGCCGACCAGAGCCAGAAGAACCTCGCGCAGGCGCAGGACAAGGTCAACGAAGAACTCAAGGCCGCGCGCATCAAGGCCAACGAGATCATCGAGCAGGCCCATACCCGCGCCAACCAGATGATCGACCAGGCCAAGAACGACGCGATCGCCGAAGCCAACCGCCAGAAGGCGCTGGCCGAAGCCGAAATCGTCGCCGCCGCCAACCGTGCGAAGGAAGACTTGCGCAAGCAGGTGTCCGCCCTCGCCGTGACCGGCGCCGAAAAGCTGCTCAAGCGCGAGATCGACGCCAACGCCCACAAGGCGCTGATCGACGATCTGGCCGCGCAGCTCTGAGGACGCATCGATGAGCCAGGCCCTGACCCTCGCCCGTCCCTACGCCCGCGCTGCGTTCTCGCTGGCGCGGGACGCTGGCGCGCTCGCCGGTTGGTCCGACGCGCTCGGCTTTGCCGCGCACGTCTCTGCCGACCCGCGCGTGTCCGCACTGCTGGGCAACCCCGCGTTGACGTCGGCCGATGCCGTCGCGCTGCTCACGCCGCCGCAGGCGAACGTTGACAGCGAAACCTTCGCGCGTTTCCTGGGCCTGCTCGCCGACAACCGTCGCCTGGGCGCGCTGCCGGAAATCGCGGGCCTGTTCGACGAGCTGCGCTTCGAAGCCGAACGCGTCGTCAAGGCGCGCGTGACCTCCGCGACGCCGCTGCCGGCCGCCGAGCTCGACACCATCAAGGCCGCGCTGAAGAAGCGCTTCGGCCGCGAAGTGGAAGTCGAGACCGCGGTGGACGAAGCCCTGATCGGCGGCGCGGTGATCGACGCCGGCGACGTGGTCATCGACGGCTCGCTGCGCGGCAAGCTCGGTCGCCTCCAGGCCGCGCTGTCCAACTAATTCATTGCTAAACGTCGGCGGCAACGCCGGCACATCGGGAAAAACACCATGGCTACCACGCAGCTCAACCCGTCCGAAATCAGCGAACTGATCAAGACCCGCATCGAGAAGGTCAAGCTCGCTGCCGAAGCGCGCAACGAAGGCACCGTGACCTCGGTGTCGGACGGCATCGTGCGCATCCACGGCCTGGCCGACGCGATGCAGGGCGAAATGATCGAGCTGCCCAACGCGACGTACGCGCTGGCGCTGAACCTGGAGCGCGACTCCGTCGGCGCCGTGGTGCTCGGCGACTACGAGCACCTGCGCGAAGGCGACACCGCCAAGACCACCGGCCGCATCCTCGAAGTGCCGACCGGCCCGGAAATGCTCGGCCGCGTCGTCAACGCGCTGGGCGAGCCGATCGACGGCAAGGGCCCGATCGACGCCAAGACCTCCGCGCCGGTGGAAACCATCGCCCCGGGCGTGATCTGGCGCAAGTCGGTCTCGCAGCCGGTGCAGACCGGTTACAAGTCGATCGACTCGATGATCCCGATCGGCCGCGGCCAGCGCGAGCTGATCATCGGCGACCGCCAGACCGGCAAGACCGCGGTGGCGATCGACGCGATCATCAACCAGAAGAATTCCGGCGTTAAGTGCATCTACGTCGCGATCGGCCAGAAGAACTCCACCATCGCCAACATCGTGCGCAAGCTCGAAGAGTTCGGCGCGATGGCGTACACCACGGTCGTCGCCGCCTCGGCGTCCGAATCGGCCGCGATGCAGTACATCGCCGCCTACTCGGGCTGCACCATGGGCGAGTACTTCCGCGACCGCGGCGAAGACGCGCTGATCGTGTACGACGATCTGTCCAAGCAGGCCGTGGCCTACCGCCAGATCTCGCTGCTGCTGCGCCGCCCGCCGGGCCGCGAAGCGTATCCGGGCGACGTGTTCTATCTCCACTCCCGCCTGCTGGAACGCGCCGCGCGCGTGTCCGAGGAATACGTCGAGAAGTTCACCAACGGCGCCGTCAAGGGCAAGACCGGCTCGCTCACCGCGCTGCCGATCATCGAAACGCAGGCCGGCGACGTCTCGGCGTTCGTGCCGACCAACGTGATCTCGATCACCGACGGCCAGATCTTCCTCGAGACCGACCTGTTCAACGCCGGCATCCGCCCGGCCGTGAACGCCGGCATCTCGGTCTCGCGCGTCGGTGGCGCTGCGCAGACCAAGATCATGAAGAAGCTCTCGGGCGGCATCCGCATCGCGCTCGCCCAGTACCGTGAGCTGGCTGCCTTCGCGCAGTTCGCCTCGGACCTGGACGACGCCACGCGCAAGCAGCTCGAGCGCGGCCAGCGCGTGACCGAACTGATGAAGCAGAAGCAGTACGCGCCGATGTCGGTCGCCGAGCAGTCGCTGTCGATCTACGCGGTCGACAAGGGCTACATGGACGACGTGCCGGTCAGCAAGATCGGCGCGTTCGAAGCCGCCCTCCAGGCCCACTTCGCCAACACGATGGGCAACGTCATCTCGAAGATCAACGAGACCGGCGACTGGAACGACGAGCTCGAAGGTTCCTTCAAGAAGGGCATCGAAGAGTTCCGCTCGACGGGCACGTGGTAATCGGAGACTGACGATGGCTGGCGGCCGCGAAATCAAAACCAAGATCAAGAGCGTGCAGAACACCCGCAAGGTGACGCGCGCGCTCGAAATGGTCTCGGCGTCCAAGATCCGCAAGGCGCAGGACCGCATGAAGGCCTCGCGCCCGTATGCGCGCGCGATGAAGCAGGTGATCGGCCATCTCGCCCAGGCGAACTCCGAATACCGCCATCCGTACCTGGTGCAGCGCACCGACATCAAGCGTGTCGGTTACATCGTCGTCTCGTCCGATCGCGGCCTGGCCGGCGGCCTCAACAACAACCTGTTCCGCAAGATGCTGGCCGAGTTCCGCCAGTGGCAGCAGCAGGGTGTTGAAGTCGACGTCGTCACCATCGGCCAGAAGGCGTCGGTGTTCTTCCGCCGCATCAAGGTGGGCATGCTCGCCTCGGTCACGCACCTGGGCGACACGCCGCACGTCGAACAGCTGGTCGGCGTCATCAAGGTGATGCTGGACCACTACCAGAACGGTTCGGTCGACAAGGTCTTCCTCGCCTACAACGACTTCGTCAACACGATGACGCAGAAGGCGACGTTCGACCAGTTGCTGCCGCTGCCGGCGTCGGACACGCAGGTCGCCAAGCACGACTGGGACTACCTGTACGAACCCGACGCGCAGGCCGTGCTGGAGCACGTGCTGACGCGTTACATCGAATCGCTGGTGTACCAGGCGGTGCTCGAGAACGTGGCTTCCGAACATGCCGCGCGCATGGTCGCGATGAAGTCCGCGTCCGACAACGCCACCAAGCTGATCGGCACGCTGAACCTCGTCTACAACAAGGCGCGCCAGGCGGCGATCACGCAAGAAATCTCCGAAATCGTGGGCGGTGCGGCCGCGGTCTGACCGCGCCCACCAACTAGAAGCAATCAAGAGTTACTACTGAGGCTATGGCAATGAACCAGGGCAAGATCGTTCAGATCATCGGCGCGGTCGTCGACGTCGAATTCCCGCGCGAGAACGTGCCGAAGGTGTACGACGCGCTGAAGGTGCAGAACACCGAGATCACGCTGGAAGTCCAGCAGCAGCTCGGCGACGGCATCGTGCGCACCATCGCCCTCGGTTCCACCGACGGCTTGAAGCGCAACCTGATCGCCGACAACACCGGCCGCGCCATCTCCGTGCCGGTGGGCAAGGGCACGCTGGGTCGCATCATGGACGTGCTCGGCACGCCGATCGACGAAGCCGGTCCGGTCAAGGCCGACACGCAGTGGGAAATCCACCGCACGGCCCCGTCGTACGAAGAACAGTCGGCCGGCAACGAGCTGCTGGAAACCGGCATCAAGGTCATCGACCTGATGTGCCCGTTCGCCAAGGGCGGCAAGGTCGGCCTGTTCGGCGGCGCCGGCGTCGGCAAGACGGTCAACATGATGGAACTGATCAACAACATCGCGACCGAGCACTCGGGCCTGTCGGTGTTCGCCGGCGTGGGTGAGCGCACCCGCGAAGGCAACGACTTCTATCACGAGATGCAGGAATCCGGCGTCGTGAACGTGCAGGAGCCGGAGAAGTCGAAGGTCGCCATGGTGTACGGCCAGATGAACGAGCCGCCGGGCAACCGCCTGCGCGTCGCGCTCACCGGCCTGACGATGGCCGAGTACTTCCGCGACGAAGGCCGCGACGTGCTCCTGTTCGTCGACAACATCTACCGCTACACGCTGGCCGGTACGGAAGTGTCGGCGCTGCTCGGCCGCATGCCGTCGGCGGTGGGCTACCAGCCCACGCTCGCCGAGGAAATGGGCGTGCTGCAGGAACGCATCACCTCGACGAAGACCGGTTCGATCACCTCGATCCAGGCCGTGTACGTCCCCGCGGACGACCTGACCGACCCGTCGCCGGCCACCACGTTCGCGCACCTTGACGCGACCGTCGTGCTCTCGCGCCAGATCGCCTCGCTTGGCATCTACCCGGCCGTCGATCCGCTCGACTCCACGTCGCGCCAGCTCGACCCGAACACGATCGGCAACGACCACTACGACACCGCGCGTCGCGTGCAGGCCACGCTCCAGAAGTACAAGGAGCTCAAGGACATCATCGCGATCCTCGGCATGGACGAGCTGTCGGAAGAAGACAAGCAGGCCGTGTCGCGCGCCCGCAAGATCGAGCGCTTCTTCTCGCAGCCCTTCCACGTGGCCGAAGTCTTCACCGGTTCGCCGGGCAAGTACGTATCGCTGAAGGACACGATCCGCGGCTTCAAGATGATCGTCGACGGTGAACTCGACCACCTGCCCGAGCAGGCGTTCTACATGGTCGGCTCCATCGACGAAGCCATCGAAAAGGCCAAGAAGATCGCCGCCTAAGGAGCACCTGGCATGGCATCCACCATCCGCTGCGACATCGTCAGCGCCGAAGCCGAGATCTTCCGCGGCGAAGCCGAATTGATCGTCGCCACCGGTGAGCTGGGCGAGCTCGGCATCGCGCCGAAGCACGCTCCGCTGATCACGCGCCTCAAGCCGGGCAAGGTCGTCGTGACCCTGCCGGGCGGCGAAAAGCTCGACTTCGCCATCTCCGGCGGCATCCTCGAGGTGCAGCCGCAGGTCGTCACCGTCCTCGCCGATACCGCAGTCCGCGCGGAAGACATCGACGAAGCCGCCGTGCGCGCCGCGAAGGAAGAAGCCGAGCGCATCCTCGCCGGCCGCGGTGAAGCGATGGAAGTCGCCGAAGCCCAGGCCAAGCTGGCCGAAACCGTCGCCCAGCTGCAAGCGCTGGAACGCCTGCGCAAGAACCTCAAGCACTGAGGTCCTCGCGAAAAGCAGAATCGAAAACGCCGGCGAAAGCCGGCGTTTTTGTTTGCGTGTCCACGTGACCGCTGCTCGCATCGGAGGCAAAACGCCACGAAATGCAGGCGAAATTGCTGTTTTTGTGAATCCCACTCGCTTCATTCTGGCCTCGCGTGCGAGGCTTGATCGAAGACAACTGAAGTGCCCATGGCCTGCGCTCGCGGCCATGGCGGGGAAAGGAGTGGGATGTGCGATCTATCGGAACTGCGTGCGTGGCCATGGGTATGGCCGCGGCAATTGCGTTGCCTGCGCTCTGCGCGAACATCGACGCCAACGAGTACCAGAAGCGCCTGAAGGTGTATCAGACGATCGAACCGCTCGGGGCAACGCCGCTGGGTGAGTCGATCAATCTCTACACCGGCGAGGCGTCGTTCTCCAATGTGGACATCCGCCTCGAAGGCACCGGCCCGACGATCGAGATCGTGCGGCAATTCCGACGCGGTGATCCGGCGGAAACGCAGGAGCAGGTGCCCAATGGCTTCGGCGATTGGGTGCTGGTCATCCCCAACATCGAAACGCTTACGCCGGGCCGCGAAGGGTGGCAGGTGGGCGAGACCACGCCCAGCAACGCCCGTTGCACGCAGTTCGGGCCGATGTATTCGCCGGAACAAGGCGTGTATCCGCGCTATGGCGGCGTCGACCTCGACAAATGGTGGCGCGGGTATCAGTTGACCACGCCCGACGGCGGCAAGCAGGAATTGCTGAAGCGCGCCCCATCCAACCTCCGCAAACCGGCGACCGGCAATTACCCGGCGGTTACCTACACGCAATGGCAGGTCGGTTGCCTGGACACCATCCAGGGCGGTGCCAGCGGCGACGAGGCATTCGTCGCGCTCGCGCCGGATGGGACACGCTACTGGCTGGACAAGCTGGCATATTCCACCTATCAGGGCATGGCGTACATGGATGGCGGCGACAAGGCCGGCACCTACGTACTCACGCGTCGCGTCGGCCGCCTGTACGCAACACAGGTGCAGGACCGCTTCGGCAACTCGCTGACCTACTCGTGGACGGGCGACCAACTCACGCGCATCCACGCCAGTGATGGCCGGCACGTGGTTATCGAATGGGCGCCCGCGACCAACCTCATTCAGGCGATCAAGGTCATGCCCGGCACGCCGGTGGAGCGCACGTGGACCTACACGTACGCGAACAACCGGCTCACGCAACTGACGTTGCCCGATGCCTCGTACTGGGCCTTCAACCTGAGCGCCAGCATGGGCGCGCCGTTGCTTCCCTACAACGTGCTCGGGTGCTTCAACGCCAACCCCGCGCCGGGCGGTGATGGTTCCGGCACCGGCTCATCGCCGACGGGGCAAGTCGACGCGACGGCAACCATTCGCCACCCCAGCGGGCTCATCGGCACCTTCAACTTCGCACGTCGCCTGCACGCGCAGTCCTCGGTGCCGAGCTACTGCCCGAACGACCCGGGCGAAGTGAACGAAACCGGGAACCCGTACTTCGTCAGCATGGCATTGGTCGATAAGACGCTGTCCGGTCCAGGTCTTACGAACCAGACCTGGCGCTACGACTACGAGATCCCGCGCGCGAGCCTCGACCGCTATTGCCCGACACCCACGTCGTGCCCGACCACGGCATATGTCGACGTCACCGACCCCGCCAATGCCGTCACGCGCTACACCTACAGCACGCGCTTCGACACGCTCGAAGGGCAACTGCTGCGCGTGGACTACAACCTGGTCAACGGCGTGGCCACCAAGACCGACCTGACCGAGTACTACACGCCCTACGGGCTGCGGCCGACGGCGTTCCCCGACGGCGGCACCTTCGGCGGCGGCAATTGGTACAAGGTGGACGGCCTGACGCCGGCACGCAAGCGCACCACGCTGTTGCAAGGCCGCGCATTCGTCTGGGAAGTGCCCGACACCTGCGGTGCGAACGGGCAGGGCTCCGGCACATTGCCTTGCTTCGATGCGTACCGGCGCCCGACGAAGATCACCAAGTCCAGCGCACCGGCGCCCTGACCATGGCCGCCGAGAAGGAATCCACGATGAAGCGACTCCACATCGCCGCGGCGCTTGCGCTGGCCACGGCGCAGGTCAATGCGCAGACCTACAGCCGCACCGACGAGATCACCTACGAAGACAACGCCGCTGTCTGGGTGATCGGGCAACAGAAGCAATCGAAAAACGTCGACACGCAACTGATCGAATCGCGAACGCTGTTCGATGCGGGGACGGCGTTGCCGGTGCAGACGTTCGCCTTTGAAAAGCTGCAGCAGACCTTTGCGTACGACGCGCTGGGGAATCTCGCGGCGATCTCGGACGGCCGCGACACGCCGACCTTCAATACCACGATCAAGTTCGAGGAATGGAAGCGCGGCATTCCGCAGAAGATCACGTTCGCGGATGGCAACTACCGCTCCGCGCTCGTCGATGACCTCGGCCTGATCAAGTATGTCGAGGACGAACTTCGCAATCGCACCTGCTACACGTTTGACCCCGTGGGGCGCCTGGCCGGCATCACGTATCCGTCGGACACTGCACAGACGTGCGACACCTCGCGCTGGAACCCGCTGGTCCGCTCGTTCCAGCCATCGGGCACGGCCGAGGCAGGCTTGCCGATCGGCCATTGGGTCGAGCAGGTCGCCACGGACAAGGGGGTTCAGGTCACGCGCTTCGACGCGCTGTGGCGTCCGGTGGTCACGGACCGATATGACGACACGAGCGCAGCGAGCAAGCTCGCGACGCGCAGCATGTCGGTCACGCGTTATGCGCCGCAAGGCGGCGTTGCATTCCAGTCCTATCCGTCGGCGCTGGTGTCCAACTACGCAACCGTTACCGCCGGAACGCGAACGACGTATGACGCGCTCGGCCGGCCGACGCGTGTCGAGCAGGACACCGAGCTCGGCTTGGCGATCACGCAGCACGAGTATCTGTCCAACTTCCAGTACCGGGTGACCTCGCCGAAAACCACCCAGACGACCACGTCGTATTACACATACGACGAGCCATCGACGGATTTGCCTTCCGGCATCTTTTCGCCGGAGGGCGTCGTCACGTCCATCGTTCGCGACAGGTTCGGCAAGCCTGAAGCCATTACCCGCGGCAACGCGAGTGGGACGATTGCAGTCGCGCGCAGCTTCACGTACGCCACCGATCAATCGCTTTGCCGAACCGCAGAGCCGGAAACCGGCGTGACATTGATGGATTACGACGACGCCGGCAACCTCGCCTGGTCCGCCGCTGGTCTTCCGGAAGGCACCCCATGCGGCGGCAGCACCGTCGTCGGCGGGATCGAGCGCAAGTCCACCCGCACGTACGACAACCGCAATCGCCTGACGGTGCTGGAGTTCGGCGACGATGTCGGCGAGCAGGTTTGGAACTACACCGCCGACGGCCTTCCAAATGGTGTCTGGAACTACAACGGCGCAGGCCGCACGCAAGGCGTGTACCGTGCTTATGCGTACAACACCCGCCGCATGATCGCCGGCACCGGCGAAACCGTGTACCAGCCCGGCCAATACACCTGGTCCCTCGGCTACGGATACAACGCAAACGGTTTTCAGGTCACGCAGGTCAACCCGGATACCTCGGGGCTCACGTTCGCCGTCAACGCCCTTGGCCAGACGACCGGCATCACCGGGACTTCGGGCACGTACGTCTCCAACGCGACGTACTACCCCAACGGCGCGCTCGACCAGTTCACGTACGGCAACGGCATCGTCCACAAGCTCCTTCAGAACGCCCGCGGCATGCCCGACCGCAGCAAGGACAGCTATGGCACCACGGCGTTCCTGGACGACAGCTACACCTACGACTACAACGGCAACGTCGCAGGAATCAGCGACGGACGCAGCGGCGCACGCGGCAATCGCACCATGACGTACGACGGGCTGGACCGACTGACCTCGGTTACCTCGCCGATGTTCAACGGAACGATCAATTACACGTACGACGTGCTGGACAATATCCAGGCGCTGAGCGCGCCGGCGAATGGCAGCATGGCCGAACGTAAGTGGCGGTATTGCTACGAAGCAGCAACCAACCGTCTGCAGTTCCTGCGAGAGATCACTTCCAATTGCAGTTCCGGCACCACGGCGTACAACGCGTTGACCTTCGATGTGCAGGGCAACCTGACCAGCAAGGGCGGCCAAGGCTACACGTTCAGCCAGGACAACCGTCTGCGGGAAGTGAACGGCAAGGAGACATACCTCTACGACGCGCACGGTCTTCGGGTGCAAGCGACAAGCATGCCGGGCACCGGCAAGATCCTCTCGCTCTACAGCAAGGCCGGCCAAATCGCGTTCCAGCGCGACGAGCGCGCTCTAACGAACAACGCGTACGTTTACCTCGCCGGTAGCTTCGTCATGACGCGCGAGCAACCGCTCTCGGGCGGTCCGCCGACGTTGAAGTTCCATCACACCGATGCGTTGGGAACGCCCATGGTGGTGACCGGGCTTGCGCGCAACATCATCGAGCAGAGCGAGTACGAGCCGTATGGGCGCGTGGCGAATCGGGCGATGCATGGGGGACCAGGATTCACCGGTCATGTGGAGGATTCGCTGACTGGCATGACCTACATGCAGCAGCGGTACTACGACTCCGACGTTGTCGCGTTCTTGAGCGTAGACCCAATGGCCGTAGATACGGCAACGGCTTGGAACTTCAACCGATACAACTATGCTGCAGGCAACCCATACAAATTCAAGGATCCAGATGGCCGAGTGATCGATACCGTCTGGGACGTCGCCAGCGTGGTCTATGACCTAGGAAAAGTCGGTTACGGTGTGTACAAGGGAGATCGCGAGCTTGTCAAGGAAGGGTTGATTGATGCCGGGTTCGATGCTGCTGCAATCCTCATACCGTTTGTCCCCGCAGGCGCTTCAAAGGCCGTTCGCGCAGGCGACAAGGCAATGGATGCGGTTCGAGCCACTACAGATTTTAAGGACTTCAATCAGGCGCGGAACGCCGCGATCGGTTGGCTAGGAGATAAAGGATTCAAGGCAGAGAAAGCGACGCTGGGCAAATTCGGTGAGAATAAGGGAAAGCCAGTGGGCATGACGACAGCTGATGGAAAGTCTGGATTTCGTGTGGAGTACGATGGCCGGCACGGCGCTCACATAAATGTATGGTCCGGTAAGGAAAAGCAGACCTTTACTTTCAAAGGAACTCCAGAACAAGTCAACAAATTGGTTAGGCAGTTCATCAAGGAGCATCAATGACGCCTCAGGATGATCTGTTGCTGAGTTTGCGGAAGCTGGGTCTCGGCGAAAGGATTCAAGTAATTCCAGATTCCTCTACCTTCTTTGCGGCAATCGAGTCGCGATTCCCGATTACAGGGTCAAAAGTTGATTGGCAACTACTTGAAAGCGAGTACCGCCAACTTCGTACTGACAACGAAGGAGAAGAATTTGCTGAGTTTCTAGTTGAGCTTGGGAGTCGCTTTAAATTGGCTGGTAAAGCGACGTATGCTGGAGATGGCTTGACTGATGTTGCAATCATCTTCGACTTCGCGGACGCCGGTCGCCTTGCCGAAGCCGTAGCTGGCATTCCTCAGCATCACTATATCGCCAACCAGGAAATGCAGTGGTGTGCTTCCCTGACGATGGAGCGTGAGATGTGGTTTGCCTTCGCTCCGTGTTCTAGTAAATAGAAGCGTGTTGCCATCCAGCTACGGCGTGCGTTCCATCTGTTGAGACGTAAAGGTTATCGGCTGGTGCTTCGAACGATTGGCGAACGAGCTGGACGCCGTGGTGGGCGCCATCCACTTCGATCGGGCGCTTGCTGGTTCGATGCCCGGGAGGAATAGCCCCGGGGTTTGGCTTTCTCGGCTTCGCCAAGTAGCCTGACCCGATGAACCTCCAAGAACGACTGAAACTCACCAATCACCTCCTCACCGCGGTGACTTGGGCAGCGCTATTCGCGCTGTCGCTCCATCTGGTCGTGGTGAAGGTCGCGCTCGCATCCAAGCCCGACCTCGTCTACCTGATCGCGCCGGTCATCCTGCTGCTGGTCGTCATCCGTTCGACGCGCAGGTACTTCCACTACAGGAAGTTGATGCAACGAGGGCGGGTCGCGAAGTACCTTGATCTCATGCGCGCGTTCCTGGGATGCGCGATTACCGCGAACCAGTTCCAAGCCAGTTACCTGCAGACATTCAAGGCCGATGACAGCAAGTTTTCCGCCATGGAATACGAGATTCTGAACCGCGTTTTCTGCGACGCGGACTGTTACACCACCGATGTGCAGCTCCGCGCAGAGAAGCCGGAAATTCTCATCGACGAGGCGGAGCTTCGGCGCAACGTGGCAGTAGCCCTGGGCGATCTGTGCGCGTTGGAAAATGCCCCGCAACGGGCCTGATTACTTCTTGTAAACCCAATGCCGTGACAAGAAGAACCCGGTCACCCCAAGCACGCCTTCCACCGCAGGCTTCGCCAACCAAGCCCACTTCAACCCCAAGTGATCGTCGATCGCGCCCATGCTCCACGTGCTGACGAAGGTGGTGCACAGCCACATCAGGATGAAGCGGGTGAGTTGCTTGCGGCCGACCACCGTGTCGTCGCCGCGGAAGGTGAGCTTGCCATTGAGCCAGTAGCCGAGCATTGCGCCGGCCACGCGGCCGAGGACGTTGGCCAGTTCGATCACCATCCCCCAGTGGCTCAGGAGGACCATGACGCCCCAGTCCACCAGCCATTGCACGATGCCGATGATCAGGTATCCGCGGGCGTGGCGGCCGAGCGTCATGCGGCGGTCCCTGCAAGGCTGTCGTGCGTCATCCGTGGACCCGTGAAGGAAAGGGCAACGCATCCTAGCAGCGGCCGCCGCTAGAATCCGTCGTCATTGTTCCCCGGATCGGACCCCGATGCCCGCACCCCTGCACGTCGTCATCCTCGCCGCCGGCGAAGGCAAGCGCATGCGTTCCACCTTGCCCAAGGTCCTGCACCGCATTGCGGGCAAGCCGATGCTCGGGCAGGTGATCGACGCGGCGCGGGCGTTGTCGCCCGAAGGCATCCACGTCGTCTACGGCCACGGTGGCGAGCGCGTGCAGCAGGCCTTCGCCGGTCAGCCCGACCTGCAGTGGGCAGAGCAGGCGCAACAGCTCGGCACCGCGCACGCGGTGCAGCAGGCGATGCCCAACGTGCCTGATGGCGCGCAGGTGCTGGTGCTGTACGGCGACGTCCCGTTGATCACGGCGCAGACGTTGCGCCGCTTGCTCGATGCGCCGGGCCGCCTGGCCGTGCTGGCCGCCGAATTGCCCGATCCCACCGGCTACGGCCGCATCCTGCGCGACGCCGAAGGCCGCGTGGCCTCCATCGTCGAACACAAGGACGCGACCGACGATGAGCGCCAGATCCGCCTGGTCAACACCGGCGTGATCGCGGTGGAATCCACCGCGTTGAAGCGCTGGCTGGTGCGCGTGTCCAACGACAACGCGCAGGGTGAGTATTACCTCACCGACGTCTTCCGCGAAGCCGCCTCCGAATTCAGCGCCGCGGAAATCGTCATCGCCGCCGATCCGCTGGAAACCGAGGGCGCCAACGATCCGTGGCAGCTCGCGCAGCTCGAACGCGCATTCCAGTTGCGCACGGCGCGCGCGCTGTGTGTCGAAGGCGTGCGTTTCGCCGACCCGGCGCGCGTGGACATCCGCGGCGACGTGACAGTCGGGCGCGATGTCGAGGTCGACGTGAATGTCGTGTTCGAAGGCACCGTCGTGCTCGGCGACGGCGTCCGCATCGGGCCGTTCTGTCGATTGAAGGACGTCTCGCTCGCAGCGGGCACCGAAGTGCGCGCGCATTGCGATCTCGAAGGCGCGACCACCGAAGGCGCGGTCATGATCGGCCCGTTCGCGCGCCTGCGCCCGGGCACCGTGCTCGCCGACGGCGTGCACATCGGCAACTTCGTCGAGACCAAGAACGCGAAACTGGGCGTCGGCAGCAAGGCCAACCACCTCACGTATCTCGGCGATGCGGTGGTCGGCGGCGGCGTCAACATCGGCGCGGGCACGATCACGTGCAACTACGACGGCGCGAACAAATCGACGACGACGATCCACGACGGTGCGTTCATCGGCTCCAACAGCGCGCTGGTGGCGCCGGTGACGATCGGCAAGGACGCGACGATCGGCGCGGGCTCGGTCATCGGCAAGGACGCACCGGACGGCAAGCTGACGCTGTCGCGTGCGAAGCAGACCACGCTCGAAGGCTGGCAGCGGCCGGTGAAGAAGCCGAAGTAGACGTTTCGCGGGCACATATGCCCGTCGGGACAATTGTGCGCCGGGGTGCGCACTGCGGACCATGGCGCAATGCATGCGGCCGCGGTCTCGATGGTCAGGAACGAGTGCGACGTGATCGAACTGTTCGCGCGCATCAACCTGCGTGCGTTCGCGCACCTGTTCATCGTCGATCACGGCAGCAACGACGGCACGCCGGCCATCCTGGAGCGCCTGCGGTTGGAAGGCCTGCCGATCACCGTGCTGCACGAGCACGGGATCCAACAAACGCAAGCGCAGACGCTCACGCGGCTGGTGCGGCACGTGGCGGCCCTCGGGCGATACGGGTACGTCGTGCCGCTGGATGCCGACGAGTTCGTGCAGTTGCCGGCGGGATTCGAGTGGGAATCGCTCGACGAGACGCTTGGCGATGCGTACTACGGCCAGGTGCATTGGGCGACCTACGTGCCGATGTGCGGGGATTTCTTCGGCGCGCGCGCGCCGCTGCATGCGCACTTCCGGCTGCGCGCGATGGCGCTGCCGGAGGAATCGAAGGTCGTGTTGCCGCGCGCCGCCGCGCTCGATTGCACCTTGGGGCCGGGGAGCCATGCGGCGCACACGCCGTCGGGCCATGCGCCGAAGGTGTTGCCGTTGTCGCTCTGCCACGCACCCGTGCGCAGTGCGGGTCAATTGCTGCGCAAGGCCTTGATCGGCACGCATGTGCTGTCGATCAAACCCGATCGGCTGCCGACCGAAGGCGCGCATTGGGACGCACTGGCCGCGGAACTGCGCCGGCGCGATTACCGCTGCGACGACGATTTCCTGAAAGCGATGGCGTTGCGGTATGCGCTTCCGGCCGATGCGCCGCTCCCGCGCGTGGATGACGAAGGCGATGCCTGCGCGCATCGGATCGGGACCGACGACGACGTGATCCGCCATCGCGACCTGGCGCACATCGACGTGATCGCTGGGCTGGACGGATTCCTTGCGAAGGCGTGCGCGGAGATCAACGCGCTGTCGGCGATCGGCAACCCCGCCGCGCGCAAGCGCCGCTGGTTACGCTGGTAGCGTCATCGCCACGCACAAACCGCCGCCCTGGCGGTTCAGCAGCGCGATGCGCCCGCCATGCGCTTCGGCGATCTCACGCGCGAGCGCGAGGCCCAGGCCGGTGCCATGCCGCTTGGTCGAATAGAACGGCAGCAACGCATTGGCGAGCACCGCTTCGTTCATGCCGCTGCCGCGGTCCAGCACTTCGATGCGCCAGCTCTCCGGCAAGCGTTTGAGCGCGAGCGTGACATCGCCGTGCGCCGAGCCGGATTCGTGCGCGTTCTTGAGCAGGTTGAGCAGGCATTGGGACAACTGCGCGGCGTCGAAGCGCCCGATGCCGGGTTCGTCCGCGCCCTCGTACGCGAACTCCACCTGCGAATGCAGCTGCGCGATGAAGCGCTTCCATTCCACCGATTCCAGGCGCGGCGCAGGCAGCTTGGCGAAGCGTGCGTAGTCGCGGATGAAGCCTTCCAGGTGCCGCGCGCGGTCCTCGATGGTCGCCAGTGCGTTCGGCAAACGCTCGTACTGCCCGCGCTTGACCAACTCCGCGCCCGAGTGCGCCAGCGAGGCAATCGGTGCGAGCGAGTTGTTCAACTCGTGGCTGATCACGCGGATCACCTTCTTCCACGTTTGCACTTCCTGCCGGCGCAGCTCCGCGGTCAGTTGGCGCAGCAGCAACAACTCGTGCTTGCGGCCGTTGAGGCGGAAGCTGCGGCGGGAGAGGTGGTAGATCTCTTCGTGCTCCGCATCGCCGACGGTGAACATGCCGTCGCCGCCGCGTTGCAGGGCTTCGCGCAGCGCATCGGGCGAGCGGTCGAGGATCTCCTCGAACGATTGGCCTTCCAGGCGCTTGCCGTCGCCGAGCAACTTGCGCGCGGCGAGGTTGCCGTGCACGACGCGATGATGCGGGTCGACCAGCACCATCGCGACGGGCGTGTGCTGCACCATCGTGTCGAGCAGCAACTCGCGCTGCACGAGCGCGATGCGCTGCTCGCGCAACGCATCGCCTAGGTCGTTGTGCGCGTCGACCAGGTCGCCGAGTTCGTTCTTCGCATGCCACGACAGGCCGAAGCTGAAGTCGCCGTCGCGGTAGCTCGCCACCGTGCCGGCCAGTGCGCGGAACAAAGAGCGCATCGGCGAGAACGCGCGGCGCACGTGGTAGTACAGCAGCGGGAGCAACAGTGCCGGTGCGACCAGGATCGCCCACCACGGGTGTTCGAGCACCGCCGCCAGCACCACGGAGATCGTGGAGGCGAGCAGCAGGTACGCGCCGGCCAGGATCGTGAACGTCGTGCTCAGCGTCAGGCGACGGCCGGTGACGGGAGGCGCCATGTCAGTCGCGCTTGATGCCGAGGCGGTCGAGGCGGCGATACAACGCCTGGCGCGACAGGCCGAGTTCGCTCGCGGCCTGCGCGAGTACGCCGCCCGCGCGGTCGAGCGCGGATTCGATCTGCGCGCGATCCGGCTCGTCGCCCGATAACGCGGACTGCGCGGCCACCGCCGGCGCCTGCAATCCCAGGTCGGCCGGCGTGAGTTCCTCGTCGCGCGCGAGCAGTGCCGCGCGCTGCAGCGTGTTGCGCAGCTCGCGCACGTTGCCCGGCCAGGCGTGCGCACGCAACGCGCGCTCGGCGGCGGACCCCAGGCGCTTGCCCGACGGCAGGAAGTGGCGCGCGAGCGGCAGGATGTCGTCGGGGCGTTGCGCGAGCGGGAGCAACTTCAATTCGATGGCGTTGAGGCGATAGAACAAGTCTTCGCGGAACTGGCCGCTCCCGATCAACGAAGGCAAATCGGCGTTGGTCGCACTCACGACGCGCACTTTGACTTCGCGCTCGCGGTTGCTGCCCAGGCGTTGGAAGCGGCCCGTCTCCAGCACGCGCAACAGCTTCACTTGCCCCGCCAGCGGCAGCGTGCCGATTTCATCGAGGAACAAGGTGCCGCCGTCTGCGGCTTCGAACTTGCCTTCGCGCGCCTTGTTCGCGCCCGTGTAGGCGCCGGCGTCGGCGCCGAACAATTCCGCTTCGATCAACTCGCCCGGCAACGCACCGCAGTTGACGGCGATGAAGGGGCCGTTCCGGACGCTCGAATTGGCGTGGATGATCTCCGCGTACTTTTCCTTGCCGGTGCCGTTGGGGCCGGTGACGAGCACGGGGAGATCGGAACGCGCGACCTGGCAGGCCAGCGTCAACGTCGCTTCGCTCGCCGGATCGGCGAACACGAGGCCTTTCAGATCATGTTCGCGCAGCAGTGCATCGCGCCGGCGCTTCTCACTGCTGCGATGGCGCTGCAACTCGTCGCGCGTCTGCGCGAGTTCCAGCAGGTTGTTGACCGTCGCGAGCAGCTTGCGGTCGTCCCACGGTTTGGCGAGGTAGTCGGCGGCGCCGGCCTTCACCAGGTCGACGGCCGATTCCAGGTGCGTCCACGCGGTGAGCAGGATGACGGGCAGGTCGGGGTGGCGTTCGCGGATGGCGCCGAACAGCGCGACGCCTTCTTCGCCGGAGGTCGTGTCCGCATGGAAGTTCATGTCCTGCACGACCAGGTCGATCGCCTCGCGCGACAGCAGCGCCAGCCCGTCGTCCGGCGTCGTCACCGAGCGCGTGTCGATGTCGTGCAGCGAGAACAGCGTTTCCAGCGCCGTGGCGACTGCGGGGTTGTCGTCGATGACGAGGATCGTGGGCATGGATGTCCGCAAGCGTACCTAAAGAAAAGGGGCCGCACCGATCCCGGCGCGGCCCCCGCTTGGCCTTGGGGGCCGGAACGACGTGGTGGCGCGGGTCAGACCGAGCGCGTGGCGACCGCCGGCGGCACGGAGGCGGCCTTGCGCGCGGGGCCGAACACCGAGACCTGGCCGAGCAGCCAGAGCACCAGCGCACCGATCGGCAGGTACATCAACGGCAGGCGCGGGAGCTCGTACTTGCCCATGAGCAACTGGTTGATGCCGAAGGCGAGCACCATGCCGATGGCGATGCCGAGCGTGGCGAGCAGGAAGTTCTCGGTCTGGAAGTAGCGCGTGATCTGCCCCTTCGTCGCACCGAGCGCACGCCGCACGCCGATCTGGCGCGTGCGCTGCTGTACCCAGAAGCTGGCCAGGCCCACGATCCCGAGCGCAGTGACGATCAGCAGCGCGACGCACACCGACGCGAGCATCCACGCCATCGAGCGGTCGGCGCGGTAGAACTCCGAACGCATGTCTTCCATCGTGTCCTTGTTGAGGATCAGGCGGTTGTTGGCGTTCTTCAGCAGCGCCTTCTCCGCCGCGGCCAGCGTCGCCTGGCGCTGCGAGGCGTCGGCGATGCGGATCTCGTAGTTGCCGCCGACGTTGTACGAGGTGCGCACCGGCAACAGCTGCGAGTACTCGTATCCGCCGGGGCCGTCGCCGTTGTAGTTCGGGCGCACGAAGTGGTCGACGATGCCGATCACGCGCGTGGGGTCGTCGCCCCAGCTGTAGTACTGCTTGCCGATCGGGTTCTCGCCGGGCCACAGCTTGTCGGCAGTGGCCTTCGACAGGATCGCCACGTGCGGCTGCACCTTGCTGTTGGGCTTTTCCAGTTCGCTGAACAACACAACGTCGTCCGGCGTGAAGTTGCGCCCGGCGACCAGCTTCAGGCCCATCGTGTCGAGGAACTGCACGTCGCCCATGTACACCGTGGCGTTGAGGTTCTGGTGCGTCTGTTCCTTGGTCAGGTTGATGCTGCTGTTCCAGGAACTGTTGTTGAAGGGCACCTGGTTGGTCGTCGTGGCGTTCTTGACGCCCGGCAACGCACGCAGCGCGGCCAGGTCGGTCTGCGTCAGCGAATCGGCGTCCTCGTCGGTGCCGATGCCGCCGACCTGCACGCGCACGATGTGCTGCTCGTCGAAGCCGCTGACCTTGTTGATGGATTCCAGTCGCCCGCTGATGAGGAACAGCGCGTTGCAGATGATGGCGCAGCTCAACGCGATCTCGAGGACGATCAGGGACGCGGCCGTCTTGTGGCGGCGCAGCGTCGAGAGGATGGGTCGGAGTTCCATGGGGGGCCTCACTGCGACTTGAGTTGGACGGCGGGCGTCACCTGGCAGGCATGCCACGCCGGCACGAGGCCCGCGAGCACGCTGGCCAGGATGGCGAGCGCGAAGGTCATGAGGAACATCGCCGGATCCAGGTGCGCGAGATCGGCGTAGCCGACCGGCTGCTGGCGCACGGCCCACAGCCCGAGCATCGCAAGGCCGAGGCCCAGCACGCCGCCGGCGAGGCCGACCGTGCCGGCTTCGACCAGGCACTGCGCGAAGATCGCGCGGCGCGAGGCGCCCAGCGCACGGCGCACGCCGATTTCGCTGGAACGACGCAGGAACTTGGCGAGCAACAGTCCGACGGTGTTGAGCAGGCACACGGCGAGGAAGCCGAACGCCAGCCACACCTGCAACCGCACGTCGCCCGGCACCACGCGCTTGAAGTCCAGCCATTCCATGACGCTGCGCAGGCGCACGTTGGTCGGACGCTGGAAGCGGCCGGACTGGCGCTGCTGGTCGGAGTAGTTCGACAGGTAACGCTTGTAGGCGTCCGCTTTTTCCGGCGTGTCGAGCTGCACCCAGTACTGCATCCAGGTGCACGGCGCGCTGACGCCGGTTTCGCCTTCCGGATCGTCCTCGTCCTTGCCGTCGTCCCAGCAGTTCATCGACCCGTTGCGGCCCATCTTGAGGTCGCGCGAGGTGGTGAAGGGCAGGTAGATCTGTTCGGCCTCGCCGTAGCGATCGGAGTTGAGGTCGTAGAACTTCGGCTTCGGGCGGTAATCCTCCATGACGCCGACGATGCGGAAGTCGTTGTCGTCCATGCGCAGCGTCTTGCCGACCACCTGCACGCTGCCGAACAACTTCTCGGCGAGCTTGCGCGTGATCACGGTGACGCGGTCGTGCGCGTCGTCCTGCGCCTTCGACCAGCCGTTGCCGGCGAGGAACTTCATGTCGAACATCGGGAAGAAATCAGCCGAGGCGTAACGCGCATCCAGCGCGAAGGGCGCCAGGCCCTGCTTGTCGGGCTGCACGGCCACGCCGCCGCCGGTCATCAACACCTGGCGGTCGCCCTTGGCTTCGCGCAGGAGTTGCTCGGCGTCGTAACGCGTGACCTGGTCGTCGGGTTCTTCGCCCGGCGTGTAGCCGTCCATGCTTTGCGGATCGAGCTGCACGGCGAACAACTGGCCGCTCTTGTGCGGGATCGGGTCGCCGGAGAGGACGTGGAAGACGGTGAGCGTGGTCATGCTCGCGCCGATGCCGAGCGCGATGGCCAGCACCATCAGTGCGGTGAGGACGCGATTGCGCCGGAAACTGCGCAATGCGAGATCGAAGTAGTAACCGAACATGGGTGCGGCCCTCTTACGGCGTTTCGGCGAGCGAGGCGGCGGCGACGCGGGACAGGCTGGGTTCGACGGACAGGTCCGTCGCCATGCCGTCGACGATGTGGACGTTGCGCTGCGCGCGCGCGGCCAGTTCCGGATCGTGCGTGACCATCACGATGGTGGTGCCGTTGGCGTTGATCTCTTCCAGCAGCTCCAGCACGCCGCGCGCCATCTGCGAGTCGAGGTTGCCCGTCGGTTCGTCGGCCAGCAGCAGGCGCGGCGTGCCGGCGAGCGCACGCGCGATGGCCGCGCGCTGTTGCTGGCCGCCGGAGAGTTCGGCCGGGTAGTGCTTCATGCGCGAACCCAGGCCCACGCGCGAGAGCGCGTCTTCGATCCGCGCCTTGCGCTCGGACGCGCTCATGCCGCGGTAGCGCAGCGGGACGTCGCAGTTGTCGAACAGGTTGAGGTCGGGGATGAGGTTGAAGCTCTGGAAGATGAAACCGATCTTCTGGTTGCGCAGCTTGCTGCGCGCATCGTCCGAGAGGCCCTGCACGTCCTGGCCATCGAGCTGGTACACACCGCCGGTGAAGGTCTCCAGCAGGCCCGCGATGTTGAGGAAGGTCGTCTTGCCCGAGCCCGACGGGCCGGTGACGGCGACGAACTCGCCTTCGCGCACGTGCAGGTCCAGCGACCGCAACGCGTGGGTTTCGACGAGTTCGGTGCGGTAGACCTTGGTGACCTGGCGCATGTCGAGCATGACGGTGTTCCTTCTTCTGGGGTTCGAGCGTGGATGCGGGAGAGTGCGGAAACGTTGCGTGTCAGTTGATGGCGATGCTTTCGGCGTCGCCGAACTGGTCGGCGCCGGAGACGACGATGCGGTCGCCTTCCTTCGCGCCATCGAGGATTTCGACCGCGCTGATGCTCGCGGCGCCCAGTCGCACGGGCTTCTTGACGGCGGTGTCGCCGTCCATCACCCACGCGCTGTTGCCGCCGCCTTCGTCGACGAACGGGCCGCGTTCGACCTGCAGCACGTTCTTGCGCGTATCCATAACGATGCGCGCGGACAGGCGCTGGTTCTGGCGCAGGCCCGGGGGCTGCTTGCCCGAGAAGCGCAGGCGGCTGGTGACCTCGCCATTGACCACTTCGGGCGACACCGCGGCGACGTGCGCTTCGTACGGCGCGCCGCCCGAGCTGCGGATTTCGGCCGGCATGCCGATGCCGAGGTCGCGCGCGAAGCTTTCGGGGATGCGGATCTCGACCTCGAATTCGGTGAGGTCGACGACGCTCAGCACCGGCGCGTTCTGCGCGACGTTGGCGCGCTGCGCGACCTGCACCTGGCCCACTTGACCGTCGAACGGCGCGCGCAGCGTGAGCGCGGCGACCTGGCGCTGCAGTTCGACGACGACCGCGCGCTGGCGGTCGGCGAGCAGACGCTTGTTGCGCGTGTCGAGCGTGGCGCCCTGGCCGGACAGGCCGACATCGGACTTGGCGTGCGACAGGCCGATGTCGGCGCTCTTCAGCGAATCCTGCGCCTTGGCGACGTCGACCTGCGCCACCGCGCCGCCTTCGAAGGCACGCTGGTAACGCTCCAGGTCGCGCACCGCGGCCTGGCGGAGGATGCTCGCTTCGTCGAGCGCCTTGCGGGCGTTGGCGCGCGAGAGTTGGCCATCGAGCGCGGCGCGGCTGGCTTCGGCTTCGAGGCCCGCGAGCGCGGCTTCTTCCTGCGCGAGCTTGCTGCGCAATTCGGGGCTGTCGATTTCGGCGAGCGCCTGGCCTTTCTTGACCGCATCGCCCGCGACTACCTTCAACGTGACCGTGCCGCCGGCGATGGCGTAGAGCACCGGGCTGTTGGCGGCGATGACGCGGCCGTCGGCGGAGATGTCGCGGATCAAATCACCACGCGTGACTTCGGCGATGCGCACGCGCGCCGAATCGACCGAACGATTGCCCGCGCTCCAACCGGAGGCCACCCAGCCGGCGAGCAGCAGCAAACCCACGCCCGCGCCGCCGGCGATCAGCCACGACCGCTTGATCTTCGGCAGGCGGCGCGCGGTTGGCGCGCCGGCGGCGGGGGTGGACGAGGAAAGCGGACGGTCCTGTCCGGAGGTGTCGCGGATGGCCATGGGGAACTCGCAAGGTGACTGCAGGGTTATCAGCACGAAACGTGCCAGCGCCAAGCCATTGATTCGAAAGGGCGGACGCCCCATTGTCCGGGTGTCCACGCGGACACCACGCCGTCCGGCGGACAGTGTCCGCAGCTCATCCGTATGCCAGCGGGCATTCGGGGATTTCACGCGTCCACTAGACTGTGGGCCCTTGCAGGAGTTGAACAATCCCATGTGCGGCATCGTTGGCGCGATCGCGGATCGCGATGTGGTTCCGGTCCTCATCGAAGGTCTGAAGCGGCTGGAATATCGCGGGTACGACTCGGCGGGCATCGCGGTCGTCGACAGCAGCGCGGGCGACGTGCGCCGCGTGCGCCGCACCGGGCGCGTGGCGGAAATGGAAGCGGCCGCGCAGGCCGAACACTTCGCATCGCGCCTGGGGATCGGCCACACGCGCTGGGCCACGCACGGCGGCGTCACCGAAGGCAACGCGCATCCGCACGTGAGCCACGGCGAGCTCGCGCTGGTGCACAACGGCATCATCGAAAACCACGAGCAGCAGCGCGAACGCCTGCGCAAGCTCGGCTACGAATTCGAATCGCAGACCGACACCGAGGTCATCGCGCACCTGGTGCACCACTACCGCGCGCAGGGCGACTCGCTGTTGCATGCGCTGCAGAAGGCGGTGAAGGAACTGCACGGCGCGTACGCGATCGCGGTGATCGACAAGCGCGATCCCGACCGCATGGTCGCCGCGCGCATGGGCTGCCCGCTGCTGGTCGGCCTGGGCGAGGGCGAGAACTTCGTCGCCTCCGACGTCTCGGCCATCGTGTCCTCCACGCGCCGCGTGATCTTCCTCGAAGAAGGCGACACGGCCGAGCTCACGCGCGACAGCGTCAAGGTGTTCGACGCCAACGGCGCGCCGATCGACCGCGACGTGCACGTGTCCGACGTCTCGCTCGCTTCGCTGGAACTCGGCCCGTACCGCCATTTCATGCAGAAGGAGATCCACGAGCAGCCGCGCGCCGTGGCCGACACGATCGAAGCGGTGATCGACAACAACGGATTCTCCGCGTCGCTGTTCGGTGCCAACGCCGAAGCCGTGATGGGCGATATCGAGGCCGTGCAGATCCTCGCGTGCGGTACAAGCTATTACGCCGGCCTGGTCGCGCGGTACTGGATCGAATCGATCGTCGGCATCCCGTGCGCGGTCGACATCGCCAGCGAATATCGCTATCGCCAGGTCGTCGCCAATCCGAAGCAGCTGGTCGTCACCATCTCGCAGTCGGGCGAAACGCTCGACACGATGGAGGCGCTGAAGTACGCCAAGTCGCTCGGCCACGAGCGCACGCTGTCGATCTGCAACGTGCCCGAAAGCGCGATCCCGCGCGCCAGCAAGCTCGTGTACTACACGCGCGCCGGCGCGGAGATCGGCGTGGCCTCGACGAAGGCATTCACCACGCAGCTGGTCGCGTTGTTCACGCTGACGTGCACGCTGGCCAAGCTGCGGGGCACGCTGGATCCGGAACTGGAACAGGGGCATCTGGAATGCCTGCGCCAGCTGCCGGGCAGCGTGCAGCACGCGCTGAACCTCGAGCCGCAGATCGTCGCGTGGGCGGAGAAGTTCGCGGGCAAGCAGCACGCCTTGTTCCTCGGCCGCGGCATGCACTATCCGATCGCGCTGGAAGGCGCGCTCAAGCTCAAGGAAATCTCGTACATCCACGCCGAGGCGTATCCGGCGGGCGAGCTCAAGCACGGCCCGCTGGCGTTGGTGGACAGCGCGATGCCAGTCGTCGTGATCGCGCCGAACGACAGCCTGCTGGAAAAGGTGAAGTCCAACATCCAGGAAGTGCGCGCGCGCGGCGGCGAAATGTTCGTGTTCGCCGACGCCGACAGCCAGTTCGGCGAATCCGAAGCGGTGCACGTCATCCGCACGCCGCGGCACGTCGGCGTGCTGTCGCCGATCGTGCATGCGATCCCTGTACAACTGCTGGCGTACCATGCAGCACTCGCGCGCGGGACCGATGTCGACAAGCCGCGCAACCTGGCCAAGTCCGTCACCGTCGAGTAAGCGGCAAACTCATCGCGGAACGGATTTCCGGCGACGGCGCACGCAGCCCGTGCGCGTCGCCCGCGAATTTCCCCATTCGGAAACCTGTCTGCGTGCGTCGCGCGATGCCGCGGGGCAACGCGCGCGCGTGCGCAATGCGGACACCTTCTGCAAAACCGTTGCGCCGGAATCCACGCGCACGTCGGAACCGCGTTCCGGGTGACACCTGTGGCATTCGTGCGGCGCGGCATCGACGATGCATCCGCGCAGCGTGCGATGGAAGCGTTGCCAGCGGCGGTTCGAATGGCTGGTCAATCCCTGCGCGCAGCCGTTCGTCGTGACGCCCGTTCACCCGTGAGCGCAAGGCCTCACCAATCGCACATCTGGCACCGAACCTGCGCCCGCTCGGGCACCGGCCGCCGCATCGGGGGAACAGTTGCGCGATCGGCAATAAGAGCAACAAGGGAGTACCCCAATGCGCAAGACAGTCCTCGCCTCGTTCCTGCTGCTCGCCTGCGGCCTTGCCGGCCAGGCGTATGCACAGGACGTCAACGTGACAGGCGACAACAACACGACGGACAACAACTCCAACAATTCCACGGGAGACAACCGCGACAACACAGGGCCGGCGACGGCCGGCGGCCCGGGCAGCGCAGCTGCGACCAACGGCGGCACCGCCACGGCGACATTCTCCGATTCGTTCAACACCAGCAGCGTCGTGGCCAACACGACACTCAACGGCACGGTGTCCGGCAACACCATTGCGCCGCTGGGTAACGTCGCGACCAACAACGGCAACAACAACTCCGGTGCCGGTGGCGCGGGCGGTTCCGCGACCGGTGGCGCCGCGACAGGCGGCACGGGCGCCGGCGGCGCCGGTGGCCCGGGCAGTGCAGCGACCGCGAGCAGCGGCGATGGCGGCGACAGCATCGCCGACAGCAGCGGTGCGACCGGCACATCGACCGCGGCAGGCGGCGGTGCGACAGGCGCCGGCGGCAGCGTGGCCAATACCAGTGGTGATGGCGACAACACCAACACCGGTGGCGACGGCACTGCCACGGGTGGTGCGGCCGACTCGACCGCGAGCGCGACAACCGGCGATTCCACCAGCACCGGCGGCAACAGCGGCGAAGTGGCCGCGACCGGCGGCAACGGTGGCGACGGTGGCTCGGGCACGGGCGGCGACGGCAACGGCGGCGATGGCAACGCAGCCGCGGGTGGCGACGGTGGAGCGGGCGGATCGATCACGGTCGATGCCGGCACGTTCGATTCGTCGAACTCGATGGACAGCGTCGGCCAATCGGCGGCGGGCGTGATGATGGCCGCGCAGAACAGCGGTGCAGCCTCGCTGATCCAGCAGGGCATGACCGTGCAGGCCAACCTCGACGTCGGCGCGCCGTAGACCACACGTCGAACGGACCAGGCGCGCGCGCCAACGCGCGCGCCTGGCGGAAGGAGTCGCCATGCACATCCAACGCAAGGCGCGAACACGCATGCGGCGCGATGCGTTCGCGCTCGTATTCTTCGCGGCCGCATCGCCGGCGGCCCTCGCGCAACAGGCGAATGCGACATTCGCAACACCGGTCGACAACGCGGCGCTCGACGCCCAACGCGGCGGCGACGGCACGCTCGTCAACACGGTCGACATCGACATCGACCTGGACGGCACGGTCGACGGCAACACCGCGATCGACAACGTCACGGGACAGAACCTGATCGACGGCGGCAGCTTCGCCAACAACGCGGGCATCGCCACCGTGATCCAGAACTCGGGCAATAACGTGCTCATCCAGAACGGCATGGCGGTCAGCGTGCAGTTCCTGGGCGCGACCACGGCCGCACCGCCATGATCCGGCGGCGCGCGCGCTGGCACGCGATCGCAACGGGCGCGCTGTTTGCGCTCGGCGTCGCCTGCGCGCACGCCGGTTCGGTGCCGTTGCACGATGGCAACGGCGACTATGCAGTGCGCGTGACGAGCCTGAAGGAAGCGCGCTTCGCCACCGTGGTGCGGCAACGCTACGACTTCAGTTGCGGATCGGCGGCGGTGGCGACGTTGCTGACGCATCACTTCGGCCGGCCCGTGCGCGAAGCGGACGTCTTCCAGGAGATGTACGCGCAAGGCGACCAGGCGCGTATCCGGAAGCTCGGATTTTCCTTGCTCGACATGCGCCGCTACCTGCAGGCGCACGGGTTCCGCGCAGATGGGTTCGCACTGCCGCTGGAAAAGCTGGCAGAGGAAGGCGTGCCGGCAATCGTGTTGCTCAACGACCGCGGCTATCGGCATTTCGTCGTGGTGAAGGGGATCCGCGGCAATCGCGTGCTCGTGGGCGATCCCGCCGCGGGCCTGCGTACGATCCGGCGCGATCGCTTCGACACGTTGTGGGAGTCGCGCGTGTTGTTCGTCGTGCACAACCATCGCGACCTGGCGCAATTCAACAACCCGCGCGACTGGCGCATCGCGCCGGCCGGGCCGCTGGACCTGTCGATCCAGCGCGACGGGCTGCAGCATGTCGTGATGCCGCGACGCGGGCCGGGCGATGTGTAGGGCGATCGCGCTCTTCGCGTTGTTCGCCATCGCGCCGGCGTTCGCGCAGGACGCCGCGCCGAACGTGCGCGACCTGCCGCCCGACTGGCAGGCCGTCGCGCCGTCGAGACTGGCGCAAATGCGCGGCGGATTCACCATTCCCGGCGGCGCCAACATTTCCTTCGGCATCGAACGTGCGGTGTACATCAACGGCACGCTCGTCGTCGAAACGCGGGCGTACGTGCCCGACCTGTCGCGCATCACGACCGACCAGGCGCAGGCGCTCTCGCGCGCGATCGCGCCGCTGGTCGTGCGCAACGGCGCGGGCAACACCGCGTCGGTGTCGCCCGGCGCGGTGGGGACGCTGACCATCGTGCAGAACTCGCTGGACAACCAGCGCATCGCGGGCATGACGGCGCTGACGGTCGGCGTCGGCTCGCTCGCGCAATTCCAGGCGCTCAACGCCAGCGGCGCGTTGATCGACGCACAGCTTCGACTCGCATCCACCCGCTGATCCACGACAAGGAGGTCGCGCCATGGCCCGACGTGCATGCAGTCTTCGACGGCTGGCGCTTGCGATGGCGGTGTGTGGCGCGACCGGTGGCGCATGGGCGCAGCAGAAGGCGGAAAGTACGGAAGCGCGCATCGAACGGCTGGAAGCGCAGGTGAAGGCGCAGTCCGCGCGGCTGGATTCGATGGAGAAGACGCTGATCGAACGCGAGTTCGAGATCGCCGAATTGAAGCAGGCGATCGGGATGGACGACATGCGTGCGCGCGGCACCGCGTCGCAACCGGCACCACAGGCGCAACCGGCGCAGGCGACGGCGCAGCAATCGCAGCAACGCCAGGCACCGGTGGGACAGGCTCCGCCCGAGGCGGAGAACCCGCCGCAGGTCGCGCAGATCTTCGATCAACCCAGCGTGCTGACGCCGGCGGGCTCGTTCGTCTTCGAGCCTTCGTTGCAGGTGGGCTACTGGGCGAACGACCGCGTCGCGCTCGTCGGCTACTCGGTGATCCCTGCGCTGCTCATCGGCCTGATCGACGTGCGCCAAGTGAAGATCACCAGCGCCACCGCCGCATTCGCCGCGCGCTGGGGCGTCTCGAAAGGCTTCGAACTCGAAGCGCGCATTCCCTACGTCTACACGAACACCGACACGGTGAGCCGCGAGATATTCACCGGCACGGCGGTGGATCGCGTGTTCGAAGCCGACGGCAAGGGCATCGGCGATGTCGAACTCACCGGGCGCTATCAGTTCAGTCATTCGGGGCCCGACAAGCCGTTCTACGTGGGGTGGCTGCGTTACAAGAGCACCACCGGGAGGGATCCGTTCGAAGTGCCGTCCGATTGCGTCACGCGCTGCGTGGGCAACGCCACCGGCACGGGGTTGCCGCTCGAATTGCCGACGGGCACCGGTTTCCAGTCGCTGCAGGCCGGCGTGACCTGGCTCTATGCGTCGGACCCGGCGGTGTTCTTCGGGAACCTGAGCTATCTGCACAACTTCGAGCGCGACAACGTGCAGCGGCAAGTGCTCGGCGGTGCGAAGGAATCGCTGGGGTCGATCGACGTGGGCGATGTGTTCGGGCTCAACGTCGGCGTCGGTTTGGCGCTGAACGAGAAGGCCTCGATCAGCATCGGCTACGAGCAGAACTTCATCGGCAAGACGCAGCAGAACGGGCAGGACCTGCCGGGCGCGGTGCGGTTGGTGACGGGGACCTTGCTGCTCGGCGCGAGTTATCGCTTCAGCGACACACGCATGCTCAATGTCTCGCTCGGCGTGGGCACGACCCGGGATACGCCGGATGTGACGCTCACCGTGCGGACGCCTTTCTCGGTGCGCTGACGCCTTCGACTGCCGCTTCAACGCGAATCGTCCGCGCCTGATCGGGTTGCGCGCCGCTATCTGCGCGGTTCGCGCAATGGCCAGCATGAAAGGGCGCGAGCACCAGGGGGATGTCGATCCGCGATGTCCGGTGCCGCGGGGAGAGGGCATCGATGCACGTGAAACCAGCGTGGTGGGCGGGCGCGTTGTGCGCGTCGCTGTGGTGGATGGGCATGGCACGGGCGGAAGAGACGTCCGGTGAAGCGGTCGCGCAGGAAGACGTGCCACCCGACGTGCCCGACGAAATCGCGATCGGCGAAAATAGCGACGCGGCGGGCGAGAAGAGCATCTCGATCGGCGTCTGGAGCCGCGCCGGCGGCATCGGCTCGCTCGCATTCGGCTACAACGCGATGGCCGACGCCGACGGCGCGCTCGCCTTCGGCAGCGACAGCGCGGCGATGGGGGCGTTGTCGCTCGCCTTCGGGCAGGGCAGCGTGGCATCGGACGCCGGCGGCATCGCGGTCGGCGGACATGCGCAGGCGCTGGGCCTCTACGGCGTGGCGATCGGACAGGAAGCGATCGCGACCAATCCGTTGAGCATCGCCCTCGGGTACCGATCGCTCAACAACGCGATCGGAAGCGTCACCATCGGCGCACATTCCACTGCGACGGGCATGGACGCCACGGCCGTGGGCTACGGGTCGAAGGCGACGGGCCTGGGTGCAACGGCATTCGGCAGCGGTTCGTTCTCCGAAGGATTCGAAAGCGTTGCAGTCGGCGTGGGCAGCTATGGCGTGCGCCAAGGCACGGCCATCGGTGCGTTCACCAGCGCGGGCGATCTGTCCGTCGCGATCGGCGCCCAGGCATGGGCGAGCATCGTCGCGACCTCGGTCGGCGCGATGTCGGTCGCGACGCTGAGCGGCACCGCCGTCGGCAATTCGTCGCGCGCCATGAAAGAGCGCACGTCGGCGTTCGGCATGCATGCGAACGCCAACGAGGAACGCACCTCGGCCTTCGGCGCGTACTCGCGCGTGTACAACTACGCGGGTACGACGCTCGGCGCATTCGCGCAGGTGCATGCCGACAATGCGGTGGCCATCGGCATGGGCTCGTATGCCACGCGCGCGAACACGGTCTCGTTCGGTTCGACCGAAACCTACACCGCGTATGACGGCTCGGTGCACGGGCCGATCCTGCGGCAACTCGTGAACGTCGCCGCAGGCACGGAAGCCAACGACGTCGTCATCAAGGCGCAGCTCGATAGCGCCATCGCTTCGATCACCGGGCAAGTGGATGGCGGGTTGGGCGGGTTCCAGTCGACGCTCGATGGATTGCACGGGCGCATGGGCGCGCTCGAAGCGGCGTTCGGGCAAATGCCGGAAACGCCGAAGGGGCCGGATGTCGGCAGCGGCGCCGGCCTCGCGCTCGGGGCGGGCAGCAGCGCCGTCGCCGATGCGGTCGCGATCGGCGCGGGTGCGGTGGCGGGAGAAGCCGGCACGGTGTCGGTCGGCGCCGCGGGATCGGAAAGCCGCGTCGTGCACGTCGACGACGCACGCGCCGCCACCGATGCGGTGAACCTGCGCCAGATGCAGGCCACGCAGGCCGCGACGCTCAATGAAGCGCGCGCGTACACCGACCAGTGGGCGCAGGGGCTGACGCAGCGATTCACCGAAGTCGAAAAGCGCCTCGACCACCAGGACACGCGCATCGACCAAATGGGTGCGATGTCGGCCGCGATGATGAGCATGTCCATCAACGCCGCGCAAAGCCGCACCGATCGCGGGCGCCTCGCCGCCGGTGCGGGCTGGCAGGGCGGCGAGAACGCCTTGTCCGTCGGCTACGCACGCAACATCGGCGATCGCATCTCGCTCAGTCTCGGCGGTGCGTTCAGCAATGACGAAAGCAGCGCCGGCATCGGCTTCGGCATCGACCTGTGAGGATCACCATGCACAAGACCATCATTCGTGCGGCGCTCGCGTGCGCCGTGCTGGGCACGTCGCTCTCCGCGGTTGCAACCGAGCGCGAGGGACGCATCGTCGTCAAGTTCCGCGACGTCAGCCAAGCACGCATGTCGCCGCAGGCGACGTTGCAAGCGCTGGCCGCGCAAGCGCGACCTGTGGTCGCTCTCGCCGACGGCGCGCAGGTGTTGCGCGTTCCGGCGAGCGAGACCGAGGCGGTGGTTTCGCGCCTGGCCGCGCATCCCGACGTGCAGTACGCGGTGCGCGATGTCGTCGTGCAGGCGTCCGCCGTGGACGATCCTTTCTACAAGGGCGAAGTCAAACTCTCGAACGGCGTGACGTACAGCCGATTCCAGGCCGATCTCTACGATTCGCGAGGTGGCGTCAATGCGCCGGGCGCCTGGGAGAAGGGCGCGACGGGCGCGGGCATCGTCGTCGCCGTGCTCGACACGGGCATCGCCGCGCATCCCGACCTCGACGCCAACGTCGTGCCCGGCACGGGTTACGACTTCATCACCGATGCCTTCATTTCGGGCCGCGAGTCGGACGGCCGCCAGTCCGGCGGGTGGGACACCGGCGACTGGACCCACGTCTCGCCGTACCTGGGCGCGTGCAACGCGCGAAAGAGTTCGTGGCACGGCACGCACGTCGCGGGCACGATCGCGGCGGTGACCAACAATGGAATCGGCGTCGCGGGCATGGCGTACGACGCGAAGCTGTTGCCGGTGCGCGTGCTGGGCCATTGCGGTGGGTGGATGTCCGACGTCGCCGATGCGATCACGTGGGCGTCGGGCGGCACTGTCGAAGGCATTCCGGCGAACGCAACGCCAGCGGAAGTCATCAATCTCAGCCTGGGTGCGCGCACGGCGTGCATGCCGTACATGCAGGCGGCGATCGACGGCGCCGTCGCGCGCGGCAGCACGATCGTGGTCGCGGCGGGCAACGACAACGTCGATGTCTCGCAGGCCTCGCCCGCGAACTGCCGCAACGTGATCGCCGTGGGATCGAACGGATTGACGGGAAAACGCGCGCGCTATTCGAACCACGGGCTCGGCATCACCATCGCTGCGCCGGGCGGCGGCCAATACGTGAACGACGCGAACGGCGGCGAGCCGTGGATCCCGAACGGCTTCATCTGGTCGACCGCCAACACCGGTGAGCAGGGCCCGGTCGCGCCGGCGATCGTGGGGAACTCCGGCACGTCGATGGCGGCGCCGCACGTGGCGGGGATCGTCGCGATGATGCAGGGCGCAGCGCCGACGCCGTACGCGCCCGCGGAAATCCTGTCGCTGATCGTCAACACGTCGCGGCCGTTCCCGGCGCTGCCCGACCGCCCGCTGGGCGCGGGCGTCGCCGATGCAGGTCTCGCGGTCGCTGCGGCGCTGACGGGACAAGCGCCGCTGCCGGCCCCGAAGACCTTGCACTCGGGCTACGCGGAGTTGAGTGCGTACGCGAATGCGGGACAGACACGGCACTTCATCGTCGACGTGCCGGAGAACAAGACGCGGCTGACGCTACGCAGCTACGGCGGCACGGGCGATGCGGACCTGTACGCACGCATCGGAGCACACGCCTCCACCAGTGCGCACGATGCGAAATCCGAGCGACCGGGGAACAACGGAATCGTGGTGATCGATGCGCCGGTGGCCGGGCGGTGGTATGTCGCCTTGCATGGGGTGAAGGCGTTCAACGGGGTGCATCTGCGGGCGACCGTAGAGTAGTCGACCCATGAGGTTGCAGGGGGCGTTGCCCCCTGCAACCACGCGGTCACTTCGCGGAGTAGCGCACCGTCACCCCGAACTCCCGCCCCGGCTGCGGGTAATACGCCGCCGTTTCGTAGTCGTGGTCGAACACGTTCGCCACGCGCGCCTGCACGGTCCAGGTGTCAGACACCGTCCACTGCGCACGCAGGTCGAACGTCGAATACCCGCCGAGTTCCAGCGAGTTCGCGACGTTCTCGAATCGACGGCCCTCCGCCATCCAGGTCGCGCCGAACGAGAAATCACCGAACGCGCGATCCACGTCCACGCGTCCGCTTTCGCGGGCGCGCCGCGGCAGGATCTTGTCGAAGTTGTCCGTGCTGCGGTTGCGCGGATCGGCGTAGGTCGCAGCCGCCGAGAGGTTCCAGCCATCGAGCGAGAACCCGCCGGTCAATTCGCCGCCGCGGATGCGCGCTTGATCCAGGTTGTTCGCCATGAAGAGGCTGGAGTCGTACACGATCAGGTCGTCGATGCGCGTCTGGTAGGCGTGCACGTCCCAGTGCCATGTCTCGCGGCGCTGGCCGATGCCGAGTTCGAACGTGTCGGATTCCTCCGGCAGCAGGTCGGCGTTGCCGTAGAAGGGGAAGTACAGCTCATTGAACGTCGGCGCCTTGAACGCGGTGCCCGCGTTGGCGGTGACGCGGAAGCCCGCGCCGAGGTCGACGCCCCACGCGAGGCTGCCCGTCGTGTGCCCGCCGAACTGCTCGTTGTCGTCGCGACGCACGCTCGCCTGCACGTCGTGCTTGCCGAACGCGCCCTGGTACTGCGCGAACGCCGCGCGGTTGTGGCGCAGCGCGCCCGCCTCGGGCGAGACCAGCGTGCCGAAGTTGTCGTTCGCGAAGGCCTTGTCGCGCTGCCAGTCGTAACCGACCGTCGCCAGTTGCCCGTCGGCGACCTTGAAATCCGCCTGGAACGAGGCGGTGTCGCGGCGGCTTTCGAAGAAGTCGGCGAACGCGTCGTCGCGTGTCTGCCGCGAACGATCGAGGTTGCTGCCGCCACTCAGCGTGAGCGTCGCCAGGCCCACTTCCCACCGCGCCTTGCCGCCGACCACCTGCTGCGTCGTGTTGGAGACATCGCCGAGGCCGAACATCGGATCGGCGTCGAATTCGTTGCGGCCTTCGCTGCGCAGCGCATTGACGTCGATCGACAGGCCATCGACCGGCCGCACGCCTGCGCGCACCGAGATCGCATTGTTTTCGTAGCCATCGGCATCCGGGTCGGGGGTGTCCATGAAGCAGCCCGCGAACTCCGGCGTCGTCGCGCCGGTGCAGGAGTTGTACCCGTCGGTGGCCTGGTGGCTGTAATCGGCGCCGAACCACGCGCGATCGAAATTGAAATCGACGCCCGCGCTCAACTCGCGCGCATCGTGCGAGCCCGCGCCGAGCTTGAAGCGCGGACGCACGCCGTTGTCCTGCGGGCGACGCGTGAACACCTGGATGACGCCGCCGATCGCATCGGAGCCGTAGAGGCTCGAGCGCGGGCCACGCACGATCTCGATCCGCTCGATCAACTCGACCGGCAAGTCCTGCAAAGCGGTGAGGCCCGACGTCGACGAACCCACGCGGACGCCGTCGATCAGGAACAGCGTGTGGTCGGATTCGGAGCCGCGCAGGAACAGCGTCGTGAGCTTGCCCGCGCCGCCCTGGTTGACCAGGTTGATGCCCGCGCGGCCGCGCAGCAGGTCCTGCACGGAGTGCGGTTGCAGGCGTTCGATCTCGTTGCGGTCGATCACTTCGACGGCGGACAGCGATTCGTCGACGGTCACCGCGGTGCGGGTGCCGGTGACGAGGACTTCGTCGAGCTGCTGCGCATCCTGCGCGCGCGCGATGAAAGGGGAAACGGACAAGGCCACCGCGACGGCGGCGGCGAGGGTGTTGCGCGACATGGGTCTGCTCTCCGGCGCGCACGCCCGCGCGCCCAGGGTTTCGGCTGGGAAGTCGCGGATGGAAGGGAGAACAGCGGAAGGCACGTGCGAACGCGCTGCCGCCGCGATGCCCTCCGCATCGCAACCAGTGGGCTTCAGGCCGGTCTCCGGGCTCGCTTGCTGGATCGAAGGAACGATCCGGGCCTTCGCGCCTTCCCGTGCGATGCACAGTGGCGGATGCGTCGGCCTTGCAGGCTTACCGTTGCGGGGGCAGCGCCGGAATGCGATCGCGATGGATCGGTCACCGGCTTCCCGTTTCAACCCTTGGACGAACGTCCGCGGGTCACCTCAAGCGGCGGTGAGTGTACGCGGGGCGCGGCGGGCGCGGAAGGACCGCGCGTCAGTCGGCTTCGTGGCCGGCGGGCTCGTCGAAGAGGTTGAACGCCGGTGCGGCGTCTTCGGTATCGGCCATCTGCGTGGTCGTGACCGGCGCGGCCGCGGGGCGATTGCGTGGCGGCGGAAGCAGCGCGATCGCGGCTTCGGCGGCATTGACCAGCTCGCCGCGGCGATCCTCGGGCACGTCCTGCCAATGGCAGTCGAGCAACGCGCCTTCCAGCGCATAGAGCAGGTTGAGGCTGGGCTTGAAGCCCGCGCGCTTGACGCGCATGAAGGCGTCCACCGCGCCCACGGCTTCCAGGTCCTCGCGCGAGCGCAGGCCCACCTGGCGCAGCCACGCGGCGGACTTCGGGCCGATGTTGCGCAGCTTGGCGGTGTTCAAGCCAATGACTCCTCGAACAGGCGGGCGATGACTTCCAACCCCTGTTGATCTTCAACGTCGAAGCGGGCGGGAACCGGACTATCGAGGTCGAAAACGCCGACGAGCGCGCCATCGCGCACCAACGGGACGACCAGTTCCGAACGCGAGGCTGCATCGCACGCGATGTGGCCCGGGAATGCGTGCACGTCTTCGATGCGCTGGGTGGTGCGCGTGCGCGCCGCCGCGCCGCACACGCCCTTGTCGAGCGGAATGCGCACGCACGCCGGCAGGCCCTGGAAGGGGCCCACGACGAGCTCGGTGCCGTCGAAGAAGTAGAAGCCCGCCCAATTGAGCTGCGGCAGCGCGTGGTAGACCAGCGCCGAGAGGTTGGCCGCATTGGCGATGCGGTCGCGCTCGCCGTGGAGCAGGGCGCGCGCCTGTTCGGCGAGCTGGGCGTATTGGTCCGGCTTGCTGCCGGACAGCGTGGAGGCGGTGAACATCCCCGGAGTCTAGCAGCGCACCGGCGTTACCATGGCGCCGTGGCCGCGACGCTGCGTCGCGGCGGAAGGGGCGCGCATGGATCTGTCGCAACTGCCGGTCGAACAGGGCTTCCGCCTGCGCGGACAGCAGGTGACGCGGGTGGAAACCTTCGTCGATGCCGCGTTCGCGTTCTCGCTCACGCTGCTGGTGATCTTCTACAACGAGCTGCCCGACACCGTCGCCGAGTTGCGCGATGCATTGAAGCGCGTGCCCACCTTCGCCGTGTGCTTCCTGTTGCTCAGCCTGTTCTGGACCTCGCACAACCGCTGGAGCCGCCTCTTCGGGCTGGAAGATGCCAAGTCCACCGTACTGAGCCTGGCATTCGTGCTCGTCGTGCTGGTGTACGTGTATCCGTTGCGCATGGTGACATCCAGCGGATTGTCGCTGCTCACCGGTGGCTTCGTGCCGAGCGAGCTGGGCATGGACCGTTCGCAATGGATGCTCGACCTGCAGACGGCGTTCATCGTCTATGGCCTGGGGTTCGGTGTGTTGTCGTGGTTGCTGTGGCGATTGAACGCGCATGCGTTGCGCCGCGCCGACGATCTGTCGCTCGATGCGCACGAGCGCTTCCATGCGCAGAGCGAAGTCGGTGTCTATGCGTTGATGACGGCGTGCGCGTTCGGCAGCGTCCTGGTGAGTTTCGCCATGCTCGCCGCGCCCGCGACGTGGTTGAACAACTTCACCGTCGGCCTGCCGATGTGGCTGTATTCGGTGATGGGCGGGCTGCTGTGGACGTATCGCGCGCGGCGCGGGCGCGTGGCGCCGAAGGCGGCGACGGCGTGAACGGCACATCCTTTGCAGGCCTGTTCGTCACCGGGACCGACACCGGCGTCGGCAAGACGCTGGTCAGTGCATCGTTGCTGCACGCCTTGCGCGCACAGGGTGTGCGCGCATTGGGCATGAAGCCGCTGGCGAGCGGTTGCGAACGGATCGGCGGCGCGTGGCGCAACGAGGATGCCGTCGCGTTGCAACGGGCCGGTACATTCGAAGCGGCTTACGAAGACATCAATCCGTTCGCGCTCGAGCATCCGCTTGCGCCCGAGTTGGCCGCGCGCGATGCAGGCGTGCACGTCGCGCTGCCACCGATCCTCGATGCGCACGCACGCCTGGCCGCGCAGGCGCAGTGCGTCGTCGTCGAAGGCGTCGGCGGGTGGATGGCGCCGCTCGCGGCCGACCTGATGCAGGCCGATCTCGTGCGCGCGCTCGACATTCCCGTCGTGCTTGTCGTCGGCCTGCGGCTGGGTTGCCTGAACCATGCGTATCTCACCGCGCGCGCGATCGCGGCCGATGGCTGCCGCCTCGCGGGATGGATCGGCACGGCCGTCGATCCGGACATGGCGCGTCGCGACGACAACATCGCGCTGCTCACTGCGCGTTTGCCCGCGCCGTGTTGGGGCGTGTTGCCCCATGACGCCGCGCCCGATCCGTCCCGATTGTCCCGTTACGTGCACTGGCCGCGCTGATCGCGGGCTCGCGTGACCAACGACAGGGGTTCCGCGCAGGGGGCGGCAAGGTAAACTCCCGCGTACAGAAAACGGAAGAAGAGGCACCGCGCATGGCCCGCAAGCTTGGAAGCAATGGCACGAACGCTCGCATCGCGGGCGTTCTCGCACTCGCACTGGTCGTCGCCGCCTGCGGCAAGGACGACCCGAATGCGGCCGGTGGCCCGGGCGGGAACATGCCGCCGCCGGAAGTCGGCGTGGTCGTCGTGCGTCCCTCGTCGGTGCCGCTCGTGAAGGATCTGGTCGGCCGCCTCTCCGCCTATCGCAGCGCCGACGTGCGCGCGCGCGTGCCCGGCGTGCTGCAGCGTCGCGTGTACGAAGAAGGCAGCGACGTGAAGGAAGGGCAGCTGCTCTTCGTCATCGATCCGGCGCCGTTGCAGGCCGCGCTCGGCCAGGCCGTCGCATCCGAAGCCTCCGCGCAGGCGAACTACGCGAACGCGCGCGCTGCCGCCGAGCGCGCACGCAACCTCGCGCCGCAGAAGTTCATCTCGCAGTCCGATCTCGACAACGCGCTTGCCGCCGAGCGTTCGGCGTCGGCCTCGTTGCAGTCGTCGAAGGCCGCAGTCGCCGCCGCGCGCATCAACCTGGGCTATGCCTCCGTGCGTTCGCCGATCAACGGCCGCGCCGGCAAGCAGCAGGTGACCGAAGGCGCGCTCGTCGGCCAGGCCGATGCGACGCTGCTGACCACCGTCGACCAGATCGACCAGATGTACGTCGACTTCTCGATGAGCGTCGACGAACTCACCTCGGTGCGCCAGGCCAACACCAGCGGCACGCGCAAGGTGCAGGTGCTGTTGCCCGACGGCACGCCGTTCAAGCACGACGGCACGCTGGACTTCAGCGCCGACACCGTCGATCCGTCCACGGGTGCCGTCGCATTGCGCGCGCGCGTGCCGAACCCGGACCACCTGTTGCTGCCGGGCACGTTCGTCACCGTGCGCGCGACGCTCGGTCTGCAGAACAACGCGTACCGCATCCCGGCACTGGCCGTGCAGCGCGACGTGCAGAGCGCCTACGTGATGGTCGTCGGCAAGGACGGCAAGGTCACGCGCAAGAACATCGTGCCGCAACGCCAGGAAGGCGCCGACTTCGTGGTCAACACCGGCGTCGCGCCGGGCGACCAGGTGATCGTCTCGGGCCTGCAGCGCGTGCAACCGGGCGCACCGGCCAAGGCCGTGCCGTACGTTCCGGAAAAGCAGTCCGCCGGTAACGCCCCCGCCGCGCAACCGCAGGGCTGACCGACCATGTCCCGTTATTTCATCAACCACCCGGTTTTCGCCTGGGTCATCGCGATCATGATCGTGATCGCCGGCGGCCTGGCGATCCGCGGGCTGGGCGTGGAGTCGTACCCGAACATCGCGCCGCCGCAGGTGGGCGTCAACGCGTTCTATCCGGGCGCGAGCGCCGAGACGGTGGAACGCGCGGTGACGCAGATCATCGAGCAGCAGCTGACCGGCATCGACAACCTCGATTACTTCAGCGCCTCGTCCGGTTCCGACGGCAGTGCGTCGATCAACCTGACGTTCAAGCCCGGCACCGACCCCGACACCGCGCAGATGCAGGTGCAGAACAAGGTGTCGCAGGCGCAGCCGCGCTTGCCCGAGGACGTGGTGCAGCAAGGCATCACGGTGTCGAAGTCCAACAGCGGCTTCCTGCTCGTCGTCGCGCTGAAGTCCAGCGACCCGGCGATCGGCCGCGACGAACTCTCCGACCTGCTCGCCTCCAACGTCCTCGACCAGATCGCGCGCGTGCCCGGCGTCGGCAGCACGCAGCTGTTCGGCGGCCAGTACGCGATGAACATCTGGCTCAACCCGGACAAGCTGCATGCGTACGGATTGTCGGCGACGGACGTGCTGGCCGCCGTGCGCGGGCAGAACGTGCAGTTCTCCGCCGGCCAGGTCGGCGGCGAGCCGTCGCCCGACACGCAGATGTTCACCGCGCCGGTCTCGGCCGAAGGCCGCTTCTCGCATCCGGAAGAGTTCGAACAGATCCTGCTGCGCACCACGCAGGGCGGTTCGGCGGTGCGCCTGAAGGATGTCGCGCGCATCGAAGTCTCCGGTGAAGCGCACGGTTTCGACCTGAAGTGGAACGACCAGGCGGCCGCCGGTTTCGCCGTCATGCTCGGCCCGGGCGAGAACGCGCTCGCCGTGGCCGCGGCGGTGAAGGCGCGCATGGCGCAGCTGCAGCCGAGCTTCCCGAAGGGCGTGGAGTGGTTCTCGCCCTACGACACGTCGGACTTCGTGCGCATCTCGGTCGACGAGGTCATCAAGACGCTCGTCGAAGCGATGATCCTCGTGTTCCTGGTGATGCTGCTGTTCCTGCAGAACCTGCGCGCCACGCTGATCCCGACGCTCGTCATCCCCGTCGCGCTGCTCGGCACGTTCCTCGGCATGTACGTGCTCGGCTTCACGATCAACCAGTTGAGTCTGTTCGGCATGGTGCTGGCGATCGGCATCGTGGTGGACGACGCGATCGTGGTGATCGAGAACGTCGAACGCATCATGACCGAGGAAGGCCTGTCGCCGAAGGAAGCCACGCGCAAGGCGATGCACCAGATCACCGGCGCGGTCATCGCGATCACGATCGTGCTGGCGGCGGTGTTCATCCCCAGCGCGCTGCAGGCCGGTTCGGCGGGCGCGGTGTACAAGCAGTTCGCGCTGACGATCGCGATGGCGATGCTGTTCTCCGCGTTCCTCGCGCTGGGCTTCACGCCCGCGCTGTGCGCCAGCCTGCTCAAGCCGAGCACGCACCATGAAAGCCGCAATCCGATCTTCCGCGCGTTCAACCATTTCTACGGGAAGATGGCCAGCACCTACGTCGGCCACATCGGCAGCGCAGTGCGCCATGCGCCGCGGTGGATGGTCGTCTTCCTTGGTCTCGCGGTCGCGTGCGGCGTGTTGTTCTGGCGCATGCCCGGCAGCTTCCTGCCGGAAGAAGACCAGGGCTATGCACTGGCGATCGTGCAGTTGCCGCCGGGTTCGACGCTGCGTCGCACGAACGAGGTGTTCGACAAGATGCGCACGGTGGTGTCGAAGCAGGACGGCTTCGACGGCATGATGCAGGTGTCGGGTTTCAGCTTCATCGGCCAGGGCGAGAACGTCGGCATGGCGTTCATCAAGCTCAAGCCATGGGACGATCGCAAGGTCACCGCGACGCAGTTCATCGAGAAGGTCAACGGCGAGCTGTACCCGATCCGCGATGCGCAGATCTTCGTGATCAACCTGCCGACGGTGCAGGGGCTGGGCCAGTTCGGCGGCTTCGACATGTATCTGCAGGACCGCGCGGGGCAGGGGCGCGATGCGCTCAATGCCGCGATGGGGACGTTGCTCGGACAGGCGGGGCAGGACAAATCGCTCGTCGGCGTGCGCCCCAACTCGCTCGCGCCCTCGCCGCAGTTGAAGCTCGACGTGGACCGCGTGCAGGCCGAGGCGATGGGCCTGTCGGTCGGCGACATCTACACGACGATCCAGCTGATGCTGGCGCCGGTGTACGTCAACGACTTCGTGCAGGGCGGGCGCGTCAAGCGCGTGCACATGCAGGCGGACGCGCCGTACCGCACGGGGCCCGAATCGCTGGCGCATTTCTATACGCCGTCGACGGAAGAGCAGGAGAACGGCCTGCCGACGATGATCCCGCTCACCAACGTGGTGAAGTCCAAGTGGGAAGTCGCCGAGCCCACGCTCACGCGCTACAACGGCTTCGCGGCGGTGGAAATCGTGGGCTCGCAGGCGCCGGGACACAGCTCGGGCGAAGCGATGAACGCGATGCAGAAGATCGTCGAGACGCAATTGCCGCCGGGCTTCGGTTACGACTGGGCGGGCCAGTCGCACCAGGAAATCCTCTCCGGCAGCCAGACCACGATGCTGATGGTGCTGTCGATCGTCGTGGTGTTCCTGTGCCTGGCCGCGTTGTACGAAAGCTGGTCGGTGCCGGTGGCGGTGTTGCTCGTCGTGCCGGTCGGCGTGCTCGGCGCGGTCTGCCTGTCGATGATGCGCGGCCTGCCGAACGACATCTACTTCAAGATCGGCCTGATCACGGTCATCGGCCTGGCGGCGAAGAACGCGATCCTGATCGTCGAGTTCGCGATCCAGGAGCGCAACGAAGGCAAGCCACTCGGCGTGGCGGTGGTGGAAGCGGCCAAGCTGCGACTGCGCCCGATCCTGATGACGTCGTTGGCGTTCATCATGGGCGTGTTGCCGCTGGCGATTTCCTCCGGCGCCGGCGCGAATGCGCGCCACGCGATCGGCACGGGCGTCATCGGCGGCATGCTCGCCGCGACGTTCCTCGGCCTGCTGTTCATCCCGGTGTTCTACGCGATCGTGCGCCGGGTGCTCGGCGACAAGATGGACGAGCCGCCGAAGATCACGCAGCACCTCGACGACGTCTGATCGACGCAAGCGAAAAGCCCCGGCAATGCCGGGGCTTTTTTTCGCTCAGTGGCGCGCGGCCACGTTCGGCGCCTGCAGTCGCGGCCGCATGCGATGCACGCTGACGGCGAGTGACCACACCACGATCAGCAGCACCAGGCCGAGGCCGAAGTGCGCGCCGTCGTTGGTGGCACGCTCGATGAAGATATCGTCCATCGTCAGCAGCCAGCCGAGCACCATGATCCACGCGATGGTTTGCGCTAGTTCGATGCCGTGCGTGGCCCGCGACCAGCGGCCCTTGGCGAGCACCCAACCCATCAGCGCCAGGTGCGCGAGCCACAACACGACGATGGGCCACGCGCGCGTGCGCAGGAAATCCGGATCGAAGGCGAAGATGCGCGGGAAGGGCGCCGGCAACTGCGCGACGATCCACGGCATCGCGATCATCATCGTCACGGCGATCGCCACGCCCACCAGGCCGAACGCCATCGCGGCGCGATTGACGCGCTCGCTGTCCACATCGCGCGGCGACCATGCCGGGGCGGCGGTCCGCCACTGGCGGATCCACGCGGCGATCAGCGCCATCATCGACATGAAGCCCGGCCACCAGAACGCACCCAGGCCCCAGCTCAGCCACCACGCGGTGAGCGATTGGCCTTCGGCTACGCGCGGCAGCGTCAGCGCCCATTGCAGCGCAATGCCGCCCAGCGACAGCCACGCGAACTGGCGCGTCTGCTCCGCCGGAATGATCACGAACCCGGGCGCGCGATAACGCGCGGCGATGTCGGCCGGCAGGCCGAATTCGCGCAGCATCGCAAGCACCATGGCGTCGTCGGCAGGCTTCCCGGCCGCCTCGGCGCGTTCGTCGAGCATTTCGGACAGCAACGCGCGCAGCTCGAAACCGATGTCGTTGCGTTCCTTCAGTGGCACGCGACGGATGACGTCGGCCACGTAGGACTCGATGGTGTCGTTCGGGTTCATTTGCCGCTCCCAATCAGGCCAGCCATGGTGTGCACGAGCGCGTTCCAGGTGCCGGTCAATTCGGCGAGCAACGCCTCGCCTGCGTCGTTCAATCGGTAATAGCGGCGGGGCGGGCCGTCCTCGATCCGCCATTCCGACGCGAGTACGCCCTGCGATTCCAGCCGTCGCAGCAGCGGATAGAGCGTGCCTTCCTCGATGGGCATGCCGCGCTGGGCCAGCGCCTGCCGCAGCGAGTAGCCGTATTGCACCTCGCGCAATTGCGAGAGCACGGCGAGCACGAGGGCGCCGCGGCGGAGTTCGCCTTCCAGCTTCGGTGCGGGGTTCTCTCGGACGTCCACGGTATGCCGCCTTGTGACTTGTGGCGCACGGTACATTGCGCCACACAGTACGTCAATACAAAAAAGCCTCCCCCGTTGAGGGGAGGCTCTTTGCTTCGTCACCCCCGCCGAGGCGGGGGATGGCGATTACTTCTGCTTGGTCGCCTGGGCAACCTTGTCCGACACGTCCTTCGCCTGCGCTTCGAACTGCGCCTTGGCGATCTGGCCGATGGCTTCGTTCGTCTTCAGCGTGCGGCCGACGACGTCCTGGCCCGTGGCGATCGAACGCTCGACGGTCTCGCGGGCGACCTGCAGGCCCTTCGGCCACACGGCCTTGAGCTGCTCGGGATTGCGGACTTCGGCGACTTCGCCGAGGAACGCGAAGGTGGCGGTGGCGCCGGCTTCGAGGGCGGCCAGCTGCAGGCCGAAGACCTGGGTGGCGTTGTCGATGGCGAGGCGGTTGATCTGGGCCGCGGTGTCCGCGAACTGGCGCGAGGCGGCGGCGAACTGCTCGTTGATCTGCTGGTACATGGCAGGACTCCACGGTGGGTCCACCCGACGGGATTGCCGGATGGTGCGGTGCAGCATAGTCCGCTCAATGTTGCACTGCAACAACCGTTCGTCGCCTCGTTCGGCCAACGGTAATCTGCGTGAAATCAGCCGGTTACGCCAAGCCCGGCCATTCACGCGGTTCCCACCCGCCCGGCGCGACGCTGCAAGGCCCACCGGTAGTCGGAGTTCGCGGTCATGGCAGCGCGCCCCATCTGGAACGGCACCCTCTCGTTCGGCCTGCTCAACATCCCGATCGCGCTGATGACCGGCGAGAAGCGCAACGAGCTGCACTTCCGGATGATGGACGGACGCAACAAGGCGCCGGTGAAGTACGAGCGCGTCAACGCCGAGACGGGCGAGGAAGTGCCGTACAAGGAAATCGTCAAGGCCTACGAATACTCCAAGGGCAACTACGTCGTCCTCGAACCGGAGGACATCGCCGAGGCGGCGAGCGAGAACCGCGAAGTCATCGACATCGAAGCCTTCGTCGACCGCGAACAGATCGGCCCGCGTTACCTGGAGAAGCCCTACGTGCTCGTCCCCGGCAAGAAGGCCGAGAAGGGCTACGTGCTGCTGCGCGAAGTGCTGAAGAAGACCAACAAGGTCGGCATCGGCCGCGTGGTGATCCGCACGAAGGAATACCTGGGAATGGTCGTGCCCGAGGGCGATGCGCTCGCGCTGATCCTGATCCGCTTCCCCGAGGAGATCGTGCCCGTCGAGGAATACAACATCCCCGAAGGCAATGCGAGCAAGTGGCACGTCACGCCGAAGGAAATGGAAATGGCGACGACGCTCCTCGAATCGATGGCGACCGAATTCAATCCCGATGACTACAAGGACGAGTTCAAGGAACGCCTAAGCGCCGCGATCAAGAAGCGCATGAAGCAGAAGGGCGCGACGACGTCGGTCGAGGAAGAAGAGACGGCCGCGCCGGAAGCCACGACGAACGTCGTCGACTTCATGTCGCTGCTCAAGAAGAGCCTGGAAAGCAAGGGCGACGCGCCGCGCAAGGCCGCGCCCGTGCGCAAGGCCGCGAAGAAACCCGCGACCAAGAAAGCGCCGCCGGCGAAATCGACGAAGGCCAAGAAGAGCGCCTGACGGGTGGCCGCGCGCAAGCAGGCGCTGCCCACGCTGTCTTCGCCCGATCGCGTCGTCTATCCGGACGCCGGCATCACCAAGCGCCAGGTGTTCGATTACTACGGCGCGGTCGCCGCGCGCTTGCTGGAGGATTCCGGGCAGCGGCTGATGTCGGTCGTGCGTTGCCCCGATGGCATCGCTGGCGAGCGCTTTTTCCAGAAACACCTCGGGCCTGCGTTCGGCAAGGCCGTGCATCGCATCGAGATCGCCGAGAACGACGGCAAGCGCGCGGAGTACGCCTGGCTCGACGATCTCGCGGGCGTGTTGTCGCTCGCGCAGATGAATGTCATCGAATTCCATCCGTGGGCCTCGAAGGTCACGACGCTCGAGAAACCCGACCGTCTCATCTTCGACCTCGATCCGGACCCGGGCATCGGCTGGCCGAAGATCAAGGCCGCCGCGCGCGAACTGCGCGATGCGCTCGTCGAACTCGGCCTGACGTCGTTCCCGCGCCTGAGCGGCGGGAAGGGCGTGCATCTCGTCGTCCCGATCGCAAAGCGGTATTCCTGGGACCAGGGGCGTGATTTCTGCGACTGGTTCGCGCACGAGATGGAGCGCCGCCAGCCGGCGCGTTACGTCGCCACGATGAGCAAGGCCAAGCGCGAGGGCCGCATCTTCATCGACTGGTTGCGCAACGGACGCGGCGCGACCGCGGTGTCGAGCTTCTCGCTGCGCGCGCGTCCCGGCGCGCCGGTCGCGATGCCGGTGACCTGGGACGAGTTCGCCGGCGTGCGCGCGCCGGATCGGTTCAAGTTGAAGGATGCGGTGAGGCGCATCGACGCGCCGATCTGGGATCTCGCGAGCGCGGGAAGCCAGAAGCTGCCGAAGGTCTAGCCGTCAGGCCACCGGCAACTCGCAACGGATGCGTTGCGACGCGCCGTCGCCCGGGCCTTCGATGACGATCGAACCGGCGTGCCCTTCGGCGATCGCCTTCGCGATCAGCAACCGCAATCCAAGCCCTTCGTCGGGCGGAGGAACCTGTGGCGCTTCGAGCAGTTGCGTCCGCAACGCCTCATCGACGACCGCGCCGTTGTCGGCGAACACGACCACCACCGACGCGTCGTTCGCCGTGACGTCCACGCGCGCGCCCTGCGCATCGCGCGCGAGGGTCTGCTCGAGCAACGTGCGGAACATCTGCGCCAAACGCGAGGAGTCGCCGAGGATCTTCATCTCCGCCGCGCCATCACTGTAATGCGGATCGATGGTGCATCCGTGCACCGAACCGACGGCCATGTCGACGATGCCGCCGATCTCGAGCCGCTCGCTGCGATCCACCAGCCGGCGTTGCTGCGCGCGCGCCCAATCGTCGAGTTCGTCGACCATCCGCGCCATGCGCTGCGACTGCCGCACGACGATGTCGGCCAGCTCCCTCGAGTTCGAACCGCCCGGATCGGTGCGCAGCAGATACGCGGCGGTCTGCAACGAGGACAGCGGGCTGCGCAGATCATGCGCGAGTCGGTTGAACCACGGATTCGCGCGCTGGGGATCGTCGTTGGCCATCACACCACCCGGGAAACGGATTCGTCGCAGATGCTGCGCACGATGTCGAGGTCCGGCGGCTTGACCAGGTGATGGTCGAAGCCCGCTTCGGCCGTGCGCCTGCGGTCGTCGGGTTGCCCCCAACCGGTGACGGCGACCAGCACGCGGCGGTCGCCGCCGGGTTGCGCGCGCAATTGCCGCGCGAGTTCGTAACCGCTGAGGCTCGGCATGCCGATGTCGAGGAACACCAGGTCCGGATCGAAGCGCTGCACTTCCGCGCCCGCCTCATGCGGGTCGTAGAGGCGGGTGACTTCGTGGCCGAGGATCTCCAGCATCATCGCGAGCGTGTCGGCGGCGTCGCGGTTGTCGTCGAGCACCAGGATGCGGCGCGCGCGGCCGGATGCCTGTCGCGCAGGCGGCGCGACCGCGGGTGCATGGGCAGGCTCGACGACCGTTTCCCTCAGCGGCAAGGTCACGATGAACACGCTGCCGTGCCCGAGGCCCGGGCTTTCGCACCGGATCGAACCGCCGTGCATCTCGACGAGCTGCTTGACCAGCGTCAGGCCGATGCCCAGGCCACCGCGCGCGCGCTCGATCGAGGTATCGACCTGCGCGAACAACTCGAACACCTCCTCGATCTGCTGCGGCGTCAGGCCGATGCCGCGATCGTGCACGCTGACGGTGACGAACTGCCCGTCGCGATGCGCGACCAGTTCGATCGCGCGGCCGGCATCGGAATACTTCGCCGCGTTGCTCAGCAGGTTGGAGAACACCTGCGACAGCCGCTCGCCGTCGGCGAGCATCGGCAGCGGCATTTCCGGCAACGCCAGTTGCAGGGGATGCGCGCCGGCTTCGAGGACGGGAGAGGCGGTTTCGATCGCCGCGTGCAGGATCTGTTGCAGCGTGGTCGGCTCGGGTTTCAGCACGAGCTTGCCGCGGCTGATGCGTGCGACGTCCAGCAAGTCGTCGATCAGGCGCACCAGCAGACCGAGCTGGCGCTCCATCATGTCCTGGAACGGGTCGTCGCTGCCGGTGAGCTTGCGGATGCTCACCGCGTTGCGCAGCGGCGCCAGCGGGTTGCGCAATTCGTGCGCGAGCGTGGCGAGGAATTCATCCTTGCGCCGGTCGAGCTCGCGCAGCTGCATCTCGGCACGCACGCGCTCGCCGATCTGCGATTGCAGGTCCACGTTGCGCTGTGCCAGTTCCACGTTCGCTAGGCGCAGCGACTCGTTGAGCATCTCCAGCTCGCGCGCCTTCTCGGTGCGCAGCGCTTCGTTGGCGGCGGCCAGGCGTTCGTTGGCGAGCTGCAATTCGCGGCGCTTGCGGAACAACTCCGCCAGCACGACCACCTTCGAACGCAGGATCTCCGGGATCACCGGCACCATCACGTAGTCGACGGCGCCGAGCTTGTAACCGCGCATGCGGTCCAGGTCGGAGACGTTGACGGCCGTGACGAAGATGATCGGCGTGCGCTCGAAGCGCGGATGCTGGTGGATCAGGCTCGCGGTCTCGAAGCCGTCCATGCCCGGCATGTTGACGTCGAGCAGGATCACCGCGAACTCGTCCTGCATCAGCTTCTGCAGCGCCTCGGGCCCCGAGCTGGCGTCCACGAGCCGCTCGCCGAGCGGCTCGAGAATCGCGCGGTACGTCAGCAACCGTCCCGGCTGGTCGTCGACCAGCAGGATGTTGACCGGCGTATGCCCGGGGGAGAGCGGCAAGGGGGTCAGCGATGCAGCCATTGGCGCAGGACTCCCAGCAGCTGGTCGGTGACGACGGGTTTGGCGAGGTAATCGGACGCGCCGGCTTCCAGGCACTTCTCGCGGTCGCCCTTCATCGCCTTCGCCGTGAGCGCGACGATCGGCAGCGCGCGCGCATCGGGCATGCCGCGGATGGCGCGCATCGTGTCGTAACCGTCCATGCCGGGCATCATGATGTCCATCAGCACCAGGTCGATGTCGGGGTCCTCGGCGACCTTTTCGATCGCTTCATGCCCCGTGCCGGCGGTGATCACGCTCATGCCGTGGCGTTCGAGCACGCTGGACAACGCGAAGATGTTGCGCACGTCGTCGTCGACCACCAGCACGCGCTTGGACTTCAATGCATCGTCGGTTTCGTGCAGGCGCTGCACCATGCGCTGCTTCTGCGGCGGCAGGTCGGCGATGACGCGGTGCAGGAACAACGCGGTCTCGTCGAGCAGGCGCTCCGGCGACTCCACGCCCTTGATCACCACGCTGCGCGCGGCCTTGCGCAGGTACGCGTCCTCGGCGGCCGTGAGCTCCTTGCCGGTGAACACGACGATCGGCAGTTCGTGCAGCTTGGGTTGTTCCTGCACGCGATCGAGCAGGTCCAGGCCGGTCATGTCGGGAAGGCGCAGGTCGAGCACCACGCAATCGTAGTCGTTCTCGTCGAGCGCCTGCAGGGCCTGTTCGCCGGTCTGCGCGGTGTCGATGGAGATGTCGTCGTGGCGCAGCAGCTCCTCGATGCTCATCCGTTCGCGGTCGTCGTCCTCGACGATCAACAGTCGCTTGGTGCGCGGCAGCGTGTATTCGCGGATGCGCTCGAGCGCCTGTTCGATGGACTCGGGGTTGGACGGCTTGGCCAGGTACGAGAACGCGCCGCGCTCGATCGAGTGGTGCCGCTCTTCCTCGATCGTGACGATCTGCACGGGGATGTGGCGCGTGTTCGAGTCCTGCTTCAGGCGCGCGAGCACCGTCCAGCCGAGCATGTCGGGCAGGAAGATGTCGAGCGTGATCGCGTTGATCGGGTACTCGCGCACCAACTTGAGCGCCTCGGCGCCGCGATTGGCGGTGAGCACCTGGAAGCCGCGCGAACGCGCCAGGTCGCGCAGGATCGAGGCGTAGTTCGGATCGTCCTCGACCACCATCAGCAATGGTTTGTCGGGATCGAGCAGGTCGCGGTCGTCGGCGACTTCGATCATGTCGGCGAACGCATTCTCGGCATGCGCGACTGCCTGCACCTGCTTGTGGCCGAGCACCGTGGTGATCGACTCGTCGGTGCCGACGTAATCCAGCGGCAGATAGAGCGTGAACGTCGAGCCCTTGCCGAGCGCCGACTGCAGGCGCAGCTCGCCGCCGAGCAGGCCCGCGATTTCGCGCGAGATCGCAAGGCCCAGGCCGGTGCCGCCGTACTTGCGCGACGTACCGGCATCGGCCTGCTGGAACGCTTCGAACACGATGCGCTGCTTTTCCGACGAGATGCCGATACCGGTATCGGTGACGTCGAATGCGACCACCGTGGGCGCCTTGTCGAGCACCTTGTGGCCTTCCGACCAGCCTTGCGTGGCGACGCGCGCCGAGAGGCGCACGCTGCCGCGTTCGGTGAACTTCAGCGCGTTGGACAGCAGGTTCTTGAGGATCTGCTGCAGGCGCTTGGGGTCCGAATGCAACACGCGGCCCAGCTCGTTGGGGAAGTCGACCGAGAAATCCAGGCGGCGGCGCTCGGCTTCGTGGCGGAAACCGCGCTCGAGGTTTTCGCGCAGGTGCGAGAAGGCGATCTCCTCGCTGTCGACGGTGACCGTGCCCGATTCGATCTTCGACAGGTCGAGGATGTCCGAGATCAGGTGCAGCAGGTCCGAACCCGCGGCATGGATGGTCTTGGCGAACTCGACCTGGCGGTCGCTGAGGTTCTCCTCCGGGTTCTCGGCCAACTGCTGGCCGAGGATCAGGATGGAGTTGAGCGGCGTGCGCAGCTCGTGCGACATGTTCGCAAGGAACTCGGACTTGTAGCGCGAGGTGAGCGCGAGCTCGGCGGCCTTTTCTTCCAGCGCGCGGCGGGCCTGCTCGATTTCCTGGTTCTTGCGTTCCACCTCGGTCTTCTGCTCGGCCAGCAGGGCTGCCTTGAGCGCGATTTCCTCGTTGGTCTGCTGCAGTTCCTTCTGCTGCGACTGCAACTCGCCGGCGAGCTGCTGCGACTGCGAGAGCAGGCGCTCGGTGCGCATCGTCGCTTCGATGGTGTTGAGCACGATGCCGATCGAGCCGGAGAGTTGCTCGAGGAAGGCCAGCTGCGAGGGGGTGAACTCGGTCAGCGACGCCAGTTCGATCACCGCCTTGATCTGGTCTTCGAACAACACCGGGAGCACGATGACGCTGCGCGGAATGGCGCTGATCAGGCCGGATTCGATCTGCACGGTGCCGGCGGGTACGTCGTTGATCACGATCATCTCGGCCTGGGCCGCGCATTGCCCGATCAGGCCCTGGCCGAACTCGACGTAGCGCACTTCGTCTTCGCTCGCGCCCGCGTCGGCGTAACCGGCGAGTTGGCGCAGTCGGTTGCGGCCACGGCGTTCGTCGGTCTCGACGACGTAGAGCACGCCTTGCTGCGCGTAGACCAGCGGCGCGAGTTCCGACAACAGGCTGTGGCCCAGCGTGATCATGTCGCGCTGGCCCTGCATCATGCCGGAGAACTTGGCGAGGTTCGTCTTCAGCCAGTCCTGCTCGCGGTTGGACTCGGTCGTCGCGCGCAACGTGCCGATCATCGCGTTGATGTTGTCCTTCAGGTCGGCCAGCTCGCCGCGCACGTCCACCTGGATCGAACGGGTGAGGTCGCCCTGCGTCACCGACGTGGCCACTTCCGCGATCGCGCGCACCTGCGTGGTGAGGTTGGCCGCGAGCTGGTTCACGTTCGCCGTGAGGTCCTTCCAGATGCCCGCGGTGCCCGGCACGTTCGCCTGGCCGCCGAGGCGCCCTTCGACGCCCACTTCGCGCGCCACGGTGGTCACCTGGTCGGCGAAGATTTCCAGCGTCTCGGTCATCGAGTTGATGGTGTCGGCGAGTTCGGCGATTTCGCCCTTCGCTTCCACCGTCAGCTTCTGGTGCAGGTCGCCGTTGGCCACGGCGGTCACCACCTTCGCGATGCCGCGCACCTGCGTGGTGAGGTTGGCGCCCATCGAGTTGACGTTGTCGGTGAGATCCTTCCACGTACCGGCGACGCCCGGCACCTGCGCCTGGCCGCCGAGCTTGCCTTCCGTGCCCACTTCGCGCGCCACGCGCGTCACTTCCGCGGCGAAGCCGTTGAGCTGGTCCACCATCGTGTTGATCGTCGACTTCAGCTGCAGGATTTCGCCCTGCGCGTCGACCGCGATCTTGCGCGACAGGTCGCCCTTCGCCACGGCGGTCGCGACTTCGGCGATGTTGCGCACCTGCGTCGTGAGGTTCGACGCCATCGAGTTGACGTTGTCGGTCAGGTCCTTCCACGTACCGGCGACGCCCGGCACCTGCGCCTGGCCGCCGAGCTTGCCTTCGGTACCCACTTCGCGCGCCACGCGCGTGACTTCCGCCGCGAAACCGTTGAGCTGGTCGACCATCGTGTTGATGGTCTCCTTCAGCTGCAGGATCTCGCCGCGCACGTCCACCGCGATCTTGCGCGAAAGGTCGCCCTTCGCCACCGCGGTCGTCACTTCGGCGATGTTGCGCACCTGCGCGGTGAGGTTGGACGCCATCGAGTTGACGTTGTCGGTCAAGTCCTTCCACGTGCCCGCGACACCGGGCACCTGCGCCTGGCCGCCGAGCTTGCCTTCGGTGCCCACTTCGCGCGCCACGCGCGTCACTTCCGCCGCGAAGCCGTTGAGCTGGTCCACCATGACGTTGATGGTGTTCTTCAGCTCGAGGATTTCGCCGCGCACGTCCACGGTGATCTTGCGCGAGAGGTCGCCCTTCGCCACCGCGGTGGTGACCTCGGCGATGTTGCGCACCTGCGAGGTGAGGTTGGAGGCCATCGCGTTGACCGAGTCGGTCAAGTCGGCCCACGTACCGGCGACACCCGGCACCTGCGCCTGGCCGCCGAGTTTGCCTTCGGTGCCCACTTCGCGCGCCACGCGCGTCACTTCCGCCGCGAAGCCGTTGAGCTGGTCCACCATGGTGTTCATGGTGTCCTTGAGCTCGAGGATTTCGCCGCGCACGTCCACCGTGATCTTGCGCGAAAGGTCGCCCTTCGCCACCGCGGTCGTCACTTCGGCGATGTTGCGCACCTGCGAGGTCAGGTTCGACGCCATCGAATTGACCGAGTCGGTCAAGTCCTTCCACGTGCCGGCGACGTCGGGCACCTGCGCCTGGCCGCCGAGGCGGCCTTCGGAGCCCACTTCGCGCGCCACGCGCGTCACTTCCGCCGCGAAGCCGTTGAGCTGGTCGACCATCGTGTTGATGGTGTTCTTCAGCTCGAGGATTTCGCCGCGCACGTCCACCGTGATCTTGCGCGAAAGGTCGCCCTTCGCCACCGCGGTGGTCACCTCGGCGATGTTGCGGACCTGCGAGGTCAGGTTGGAAGCCATCGCGTTGACCGAGTCGGTCAAGTCCTTCCACGTGCCCGCCACGCCCGGCACGATCGCCTGGCCGCCGAGCTTGCCTTCGGTACCCACTTCGCGCGCCACGCGCGTCACTTCCGATGCGAAGCCGCGCAGCTGGTCCACCATCGTGTTGATGGCTTCCTTCAGCTGCAGGATCTCGCCGCGCACGTCCACGGTGATCTTGCGCGAGAGATCGCCGTTGGCCACGGCGATGGTCACTTCCGAAATGTTGCGCACCTGCGCGGTGAGGTTGGACGCCATCTGGTTCACCGAGTCGGTGAGGTCCTTCCACACGCCCGAGACGCCCTTCACCTTCGCCTGGCCGCCGAGGCGGCCCGCGGTACCGACTTCCAGCGCGACGCGCGTCACTTCCGAGGAGAACTCGGACATCTGCTCGAGCATCTTGTTCACGATGTTCGCCGCGCGCAGGAACTCGCCCTGCAGCGGGCGCCCGTCGGAATCCAGCGGCACGGTGCGCGAGAGGTCGCCCTTCGCGACCGCGGCCATCGCCTCGGTCATCGTTTCGATCGGACGCGCCATGTCGCGGATCAGGCCGTTGACCGAGGATTCCATGTCGGACCACGCGCCCTGGCGGTTCGCCGCGGGCATGCGCTGGCGCGTGCGACCTTCGCCGCCGACGCGTTGCGCGACGCGCGCAAGGTCGTTCGCAAGACGCTTGTTCTGGTTGACGATGTCGTTGAACGCTTCGGCGAGCTTGCCCGACAAGCCTTCCCAATGCGGCGGCAACTGCACCGAGAAGTCGCCTTCCCGGATCGAGTTCATCGCCATCAGGAGTTGCTGCAGTTGCTCGTTGACGTTGGCATTGACGGCAGGTGGCGTTGCGACCGCCACGGTTTCCGTCGGCGTTGCGGCGGCGGCGCCGCGGCGCGAACGCCGGGCGGGCTGGCTTTCGTTGTTCACTGAACCTCCGGTGCCCGTCCCCACGGGCAAACTGGTGCGGACGCTATCTTTCCGACGGTAGGGGCCATGTGAAGGCGCCCTTCACTGGGCCGGCGGCAATGCCCAGCGGAAGGTCCATCCTCCGTCGGTGCGGTGCGCTGACACGCGCAACTCGGGCACGTTCGATTCGGCCAGCGCGATGGCGATGGGGCCCGGCGACGCCAGGCCATGCGCTTCGCAGGCCAACCCCCCGTCCATCCACAGGCGGAACGCGCGCGCGCCCAGCGCCTGGCTTTCGACGGCGACCACGCACAGGGCCTGGCGCAACAGGCCGGGCACGGGTGCGGTGTCTTCGCCGTCGAGGGCGACTTCGAGATCGCCGCCGGCGTGCTGCAGGCGTTCGCGCAGGACGAGCGCGGCGGTCGACAGGCTCTCGTCGGTCGGCATGTGCGCGAGCACGCCGTTGCCCCGTTCGACGGCCGCTTCGATCCGCGCGATGCACGCGAGGGTGCGCGCGGGCTCATCGACGAGCTTGCGCGCGGCATAGGCATTCATCTGGACGGCGTTCAAGACGTTGCGCAGGTCATGCACGCCATCGCGCAGCGAGTGCGGGGGCGCGTTGTTTTCAAGGGGGGTCGGATCGGACACGGCGTTGCCTCTCGCCGAACAGCGCGCACTCTTGCTCATCGGGTGTGGAACCGGCGTGAGGCGGGACCTCATCGGCGCGTAACCGCGCCGGCCGTACTTTCACGTATGCGGAGTCCAGCCACACGCGAATGCAGGAGAAGTGGGATGAACCATCGAGACCGCGATCAGCAGGGCCGCCACGGCGGCCGTGAAGACGACACCCGTTCCAACCGCGGGCAACGCGATACGTACGCACCGCAACCGCGCTGGTTGCAGCAGGACCGCGAGAGCCAGCATCGCGACGATCAACGCCGCTGGAGCGGCGGGCGCGACGACGACAACATCGGCGGCAGCCAGTACGGCGGCAACGAATACGGCTACGGCGGCAGCGGCCGCGGCAGCTACGCCGGCTCCGGCGAGGAATGGGGCGAGAACGAACAGGGCTACGGCCGCCGCGGTGCGATGACCAACCGCGATTTCGGCGGACGCGATTACGGCCAGCGCGACCAGCCGCGCATGCGCGAGGAACGCGACATGCAGCAGCGTGGCTTCAGCGGCCCGAGCCGTTGGGACGAGGAAGAGTTCAATGAAAATCACGGGCGCTTCGACAGCTTCCGCGTCGGTACCGGCATGGGCGTCGGCCCGACCGGCGGCGCGGGCGGGGATTACGGGCGCGAACGCGAATTCGGTCACAGCTACGGCTCGGCCTCGGGCTACGGCAGCCGCGCGGGTTGGGACCTGGGCACGCACCAGCGCGACACCAGTGTCGGTGCACCGCGCCAATCGTTCCGCGGCATGGGCCCGAGCCACTACAAGCGCGCCGACGATCGCATCCGCGACGACATCTACGAGCGTCTGACCGACGACCATCACATCGATGCGCGATCGATCATGGTCGACGTCAACGAAGGCAACGTCACGTTGAGCGGCACCGTCACCGAACGCCGCATGCGCTACGCGGCCGAGGACCTCGTCGAACGCATCGGCGGCGTGTCGAACATCAACAACCAGTTGCGCGTGCAGTCGGACGACAAGCAGGGCTGAGATCAACCCTCGTCGTCGTCCTCCACCATCACCGCCCCGCGCTCCCGCGCCAGTCGATTGCGGATCGTGCGGGCGGTGATGCCGAGGGCAGCCGCCGCTCGCCGGCGGTTGTTGCCGTAGTGCTGCAAGGTCTTGCGCAGGATCCGCCGCTCCATTTCCTCGAACGACGTACCGATGGTGAATGTGATGGTGTGCGAGGACTCGTCGGCCGCCGCCGGCGGGAACGCCTGCGGCGCGATTCGCACGACACCGTCCTCGGCGAGGATGTAGGCGCGCTGCACGGCGTTGCGCAACTCACGGATGTTGCCCGGCCACGGCGATCGCGCGATCGCGTCGATCGCGTCGGGCGAGAACGCGTGGCGCGTGGTGCCGCGAGCGTTGAGTTCGGCAAGGAACGCGTTGGCCAGGCGCACGGCGTCGCCTTCGCGTTCGCGCAGCGGGGCGACGGGAATGTCGAACCCGCTGAGCCGGTAATAGAGGTCTTCACGCAACCGGCCGCTGGTCACGGCTTCGCGCGGATCGCGGTTGGTCGCCGACACGATGCGCACTTCGACTGCCAGGTCGGCATGCCCGCCGACGCGCCGGAAGCACCCGAAGTCGAGCACGCGCAGCAAATGCGTCTGCAGCGCGGGCGCCATCTCGGTGATCTCATCGAGGAACAACGTGCCGTGCGCGGCTTGTTCGAGGAAGCCCATGTGCCGCGAGACCGCACCGGTGAAGCTGCCCTTCTCGTGGCCGAACAATTGACTGGCCAGCAACTCGCCGGCGACCGCGCCGCAGTTCACCGCGACGAACGGACCGGAGCGGCCGCTCGCTGCGTGGATCGCGCGGGCGACCAATTCCTTGCCCACGCCACTCTCGCCATGCACGAGCACCGCGGCGTCGGTCGGCGCCACCTTCTCGATCATCCGGCACACCGACTGGAAGTTGCGCGAGCCGCCGACCATGCCGTGGTTCGGCGATGCCGAAACCGGCGGCGGCATCCGTCGATCGGTGGCCGCGGCCTGCAGCAGTTCGCGCAGGCGTTCCGGACAGATGGGCTTGACCAGGTAATCGACGACGGAGTTGCGCAACGACGTCAATGCCGATTCCACCGAAGGACGCCCGGTGACGATCACCGCGCGCGTGCGATCGGCATCGATGCCCTGCAACAGTTCCAGGCCGTTGCCGTCGGGCAGGTCGAGATCGACGAGCGCGAGATCGTAGTCGCGCTGGCGCATGCGCTGCGCCGCCTGGCCGAGTTCGCTCGCGATGGTGATTTCGAAACCCTGCAGTCGCGCGACTTCCGCGGCGGCGTGCACGAAGCCGACATCGTCGTCGACGATGAGCAACGTAGGTGCGCGAATCGCAGTGGTTTCAGTCGTCGCTTTCTCGGACGACAGGGGGGCTTCCATGTCTGGCTCGGCGCGGGGGACGTTGGCGGTTTACTCCGCAGTAAGGGAAAGATGGGTGAAGGCCGAGCCACATTTTTCCGGAACCGGAAGAACTTTCCGGCCGCTTATGGTCGAGGCACGGTGATTGCGTGAATACACATGTCCCCCGACGGCAGGAGCCACGCAATGCGTCTTCACATCCATCACAAATACCTGTGGTTGCTCATCGCGATCGCCGCGGCGACGAGCGGTTGCGACCGCCGCAAGCAGGGGGAGAGCGGCGACATGTCGCCCAGCACCGGCGAGACCGCGCCGGATACCGTCAGCGACAAGGCGAGCGGCACGGCATCCACCTCGACGGTGGCGTCGGCATCGACGATCGCGCCGGCGGCACCGAGTGCGGCGTCGCCTGGCGCGGCGCAATTGAACGCGGGGGACATCAGCTTCCTCAACGCCGTGACCCGTGACAACGAAAAGGAGATCGCTACCACCGAACTCGGCATGTCGCGCGGCAATGCCAAAAACAAGGAGCTTTCGCGCATGTTGAACGGTGACCACGTCGCCCTGCGCGATGAAGTGCGCGCACTCGCGCCGAGCCTGCCGACGCCGGAGGAAGGCACCGCGCCCAAGGAGCTATCGGACTTGCAGGGCGAAGCATTCGACGGACGCCTCATCGCCACGCTGCGTGCGCAGCACGAAGAGGCGATCCGGATGTTCACCTTCGCCAGCGAGGACCGCACGCTCAGCGCGCCCGTGCGCACGCTCGCCACCGACACCCTTCCGAAATTGAAGGCCCACCTGTCGGCCGTCCAGGCCGCGGGAACGGCGGAATAGGTTTCCGCTCCGGCCCAAGCGTTCCGCATCGCCCGGATGAATGGCCCGGGTTGTGCATCTGTAGAGCTGTTCGATCCCCCGTGAACGTGAAGGAGTACATCATGGCAACAAGAGGAACCGGCACCAGCAATCGCGGATTCGCATCGATGGATCCGGAGAAGCAGCGCGCCATCGCCGCGCAGGGCGGTCGTGCGGCGCATGCGCAGGGCGTGGCCCACGAGTTCGATTCCGACGAAGCCCGCGCCGCCGGGCGCAAGGGCGGTCAGGCCCGCAGCAGCCGCAGCGCCGCCGCGCGCGCGGTGAGCCTGGCCAACGCCGATCGTGACATCCAGGAGCCCCCGCCAGTCAGCCCGATGCATGCCATCTCGGATGTCTGGCCCAGGGGTGGACACCTCTGACGAGACGGGCGGCGACCGTGGTGTCGCCGCCCGCGCTGTTGTTACTTCCACCAGCCGCGCAGGCGCCCCAGCCCGATCGCGGCGACGACGAAGCCGCCCATCGCACCGACCGCGATCCAGAATCCGCGCGTGCCGGTGCCGAAGAAGCGCGCCTCGAAATTCATGCCCAGCACGCCGGCGATGACGGCGAGCGTGCCGAGCAGCACCGTCACGAACGTCAGCAGCCGGATCGTGTCATTCGTACGTTGCGTCAACCGCGTGTCGAGCAGGTCGAAGCTCCCGGCCACCAGGTCGCGCGCGCTTTCCACTGCATCCATGGTGCGCTCGTAGCGGTCGCTGACCGCACGGAAGCGACGCTGCACGAGATCGTCCTGTTCGGGCCGGAAGTCCGGCCGGCGCAGCGCATCGAACAATTCGCGATGCGCGCCGAGCAACTGGCGGAAACGCGATGCCGCACGACGCAGGTTGCCCAGTTCGGCGTCGTAGCCTTCCTTGACCTTGCCGCGGAACATCTCGACTTCCATCTGGTCGAGTCGCATCTCGAAGGCATCCAGCGCGGCGTAATACGCCGTCAACATGCGATCGAGCAGCGCGATGGCGAAAGTGTCGGCGTCTAGATCGCCGATGTGCGAGGCCGGGTCGTGGTGCGCGACGACCTTGTCGAGGAAGGCGATCGGTTCGCGATGCGCGGTGAACACCACGTTGCGCCCGACCACCAGCAGCCACGGCGCGCCGTGCAGCGTGCCGTCGGCCTCGTTCCAGCGTGGTGCGACGGCGCGCACGGCGTACCAGCCCTTGCGCATGACCAATGCATCGGACGTCGCATCCATCAGCGGTGCGACCAGGTGCGGTTCCAGCCCCACCTCGCGCATCAGCGCTTCGGTCGCCTCGCGCCCGTCCGCCGTGATGTCGATCCAGGCGAGTTCTTCGTTCGTCAGTTTCCCGAAGTCCAGGCCGCGCGGATCCTCCACGGGCCGATCCTCGCCGTTCGCGTCGAACAGCAGGGCGCGGACCGACGGTGCGCGGTCGTCGTGCGAGGGAGCCCATTCATTCATGCATCGCTTGTAGCAGCCGGCCGTAAAGGCGGGGTCAATTGGGTTCACGCGCGAACAACGCCCATCGAACGACGCTAGCCCCATGACGACCAAGGCCGAAGAAAAAGCGCTCGACAAGTCCATCGCCGATACCTTCCCCGCGAGCGACCCGCCGTCGCAGTCGCAGCCGGTGACCGCGACGCCGACACAGCCGCAGGTGGCGTTGCGTCACACCGGCATCGACGGCGACGAGCTGCATGTGTATCGCGTGATCGAACCGCGCAAGGCGTCCGAGCCGTTCTCCGGGTCCGGCGCGGACGCGGGCGGGCGTTGGACGTCGCCGCGCACGCCCGGTGTGTATGCGTCGCTCTCGCCTGCCACGGCGATGCTCGAATACCTGGTGCACCTGGAAGGCGAAACGCCGGACGAGTTGCTGCTCGCGCAGGCGACGGTGCCGGTGGCCAACGTGCTTGCGCAACTCGACCTGCCGAGCGACTGGAAGGAACGCCCGTATCGCGACACCACGCGGCAGATCGGCGACAAGTGGGCGAAGGCGCAGGATTCGCTCGCGCTGCGCGTGCCGAGCGCGGTGTGCGACGGTGAGTGCAACATCCTGCTCAATCCGCAACACCCGGATTTCGCCAAATTGCGGCTGGACCACCTGACGCCGCTGAAGCTCGATCCCCGCCTGCGCATCTGACGCGGCCCGCAATCGCGACGACATCCGCGATGCGGAGTTCGTCCTGCAGCTGCCGGCTCAGTTGCCGCGGTAACGGCAACCGGACGTGCAGGTTTCGTTGACCACGATTTCCGACAGCTGCGGCAGCGCCGGCTTCAGGCGCGTCCAGATCCACTTGGCGAGGACTTCGCTCGTCGGGTTCTCGAGGCCGTCGATGTCATTCAGGTAGTGATGGTCAAGCTGGTCGTACAGCGGGCGGAAGGCCGACTTGATGTCGGCGAAATCCATCACCCAGCCGGTGTCCGCGCCGGGCTCGCCGGAGACGTGGATCTCCACGCGGAACGAATGCCCGTGCAACCGCGCGCACTTGTGGCCCGGCGGGACGTTCGGCAGCCGGTGTGCGGCTTCCAGCGTGAAGGATTTGAAGATGTCCATGCCGCGATTCTAATCGCCTCCGCAAAATCCCGGTGGATCGCTGCGTAGAACTACGGACGCGCCCGGCGGCGCGGGCCGCCATCCTGCGGATCGAACCCAACGGGAGTGCGTCCATGCGCCTGGTCCTGCCTGTGTTGCTGGCATTCGCGGTCGCGGCCTCGGCCCAGGAAGGCGGGGCGCCGGTCACAGCGGAGAACTTCGGCCGCGCGGCGACCGACATCGCCTTCGCCAATGCCGTGCAGCACGGCGGATTCGGCAAGTTCGACCACAACCGCGCACTCACACCCCTCGACAAGCAACTGGTCGTGCGGCAGAACCGCGACACGTTGTATTCGGCCGCGGTCTTCGACCTCGATGCCGGACCGGTGACGGTCACGCTGCCGGACGTCGGCAAACGCTTCCTGTCCATGCAGGTGTTCGACGAAGACCAGTACACATACCAAGTGGCCTACGCACCGGGGCGCTACACGTTCACGCGCGACAAGATCGGCTCGCGCTACGTGATGGTCGCGCTGCGCATCCTGGTGAATCCGGAGGACGCAGCGGACCTTGGCGCGGTGCATGCGCTGCAGGACGCGACGAAGGTCGAGCAGCCCGGCGGCCCGGGCACATTCGACGTGCCGAAGTGGAGCATGGCCGACATCGCGAAGATCACCGACGCGCTCACCGTGCTCGGCGATACGTTGCCCGACAAGAACCGCATGTTCGGCAAGAAATCCGAAGTCGACCCCGTGCGTCGCCTCATCGGTGTCGCAACCGCGTGGGGCGGCAATCCGGAGAAGGACGCGACCTACCTCAACTTCACGCCGGCGAAGAACGACGGAAAGACGGTGTACACGTTGAACGTGAAGGACGTGCCGGTCGACGGATTCTGGTCGGTCACCGTGTACGACGCGAAAGGGTTCTTCCAGCCCAATCCGCAGAATGCGTATTCGTTCAACAACCTCACCGCGAAAAAATCGCCCGACGGATCGATCGCGATCCGATTCGGCGGCTGCGATGGCAGCGCACCGAATTGCCTGCCGATCACGCCGGGGTGGAATTACCTGGTGCGGTTGTATCGACCGCACGCGGAAGTCCTGGACGGAAAATGGAAGTTCCCGGACGCCGTGCCCGTGCAGGGATGATCATTCGGCCGCGACCGCCTCCACCTGGATGCGTAGCGCGACCGTCATGTCGAATCCGTAATCCTTGCCCGCGTCGATGCCGAACTGCGAGCGGTCGATCGTCGCTTCGGCATCGGCGCCGAACCAGTCGCGCTTGTTCATCGGATGCGGCATGCACTTGAAGCGCGTGATGCGCAGTTCGACCGGGCGCGTGACGCCGTGCAGCGTGAGCTCGCCCAGCACGGTGGCCGGCTTGCCGCCTTCGAACTTCGCGAACTTGCCGCGGTAGATCGCCTTGGGGAACTTCGCGGCATCGAACATCTCCGGCTTGAGCGCCTCGCTGTTCAACAGGTCCAGGCCGTAATCGATGCTGTCGATGTCGATCGTGATTTCCACCGAGCCGGTGCCCGCCGTCTTGTCGACGGCCACCGTGCCGGAGGTGCGATTGAACTTGCCGCGCCAGTGCGACAGGCCCATGTGGTCGGCCTCGAACGACGGATAGGTGTGCTGCGGGTCGATTTCGTAGGTCACTTCGGCGGCGGAGGCGAGCGGCGGGTCCATCGCCGCGGCGGCGATGAGCAGGCTGGCGGCGAGCAGGGAAGCGGTCTGGTGGCGCATGGCGCGGCCTCGTGGAGGTGGGGTGTGTCCCATTCGACGAGCGAAGGCGGCGGGAATCGACATCGCCCCGCGGAAACCGATCATTCCGTGCGGACGAGCCCCTCCGGCGCCCCGGCCAGGGCGTCGCCGTCGATCCGCAGTCGGAGGCCGACGCCGGGTTCGGTGAGGATCCACCGAGGCGCGGTCGCGTCGTCGCCGAGCTTCTGGCGCAACTTGGCCACCAGGATGCGCAGATAGTGCGTGTCCTGTTCGTAGGTCGGTCCCCACAATTCCCGCAGCAGGCGCGACTGCGTGACGACGACGCCGGCGTTGCGCGCGAGCACCGCCAGCAATGCGTACTCCTTGGGCGTCAACGTCACGGGCGTGTTGCCGAGCGCGACGATGCGGTTGGCCAGGTCGATGCGCAGATACCCGTCGTCGAGGTAGGCGCGCTGCGCGACGGGATGCCGGGAGCGCAGGTTCGCGCGGATCCGCGCAAGCAGCTCCTGCACGCCGAACGGCTTGGTCACGTAGTCGTCGGCGCCGCCGTCGAGCGCGGCGACCTTCTCGGACTCCTCCGCACGCACGCTCAACGCGATGACAGGGGTGGAGGCGTCGCGTCGGATATGCGCGAGGACATCCAGCCCGCTCACATCGGGCAAGCCGATGTCGAGCAGCACCAGCGAAGCGCCGCGCTGCGCGAAGGACTCGAGCCCCTGGCGGCCGGTCGCAGCGGAATCGACCGTGTAACCGTGCGAGCGCAGCACGCGCGTGAGGAACGCGCGCAGTTCCGGCTCGTCGTCGATGACGAGGATGTTCTGCGGACGCTCGCTCATCGCGCGCCCTTCCGCACTGCCTCCTGCATCGGCAACGTCAACACCACGCGCGTGCCGACGCGGCCGCATTCCGGCGCGCAGGCGGTGACGTCGCCGCCGTGCGCGCGCAGGATGCCGCGACTGATTGCAAGGCCGAGTCCGGAGCCGGCGCGACCGAGCGACTGGGGATCGTCGCTGACGAACATGCCGAACACATGCTCGCGCTGGTCCGGGGCGATGCCGGGTCCTGCATCGGTCACGTCGATCCGCGTGTTCGCCGCTGCGTCCTGCGCGATGCGCAGTTCGACCGGCGTATTCGGCGGCGAGAATTTGACGGCGTTGTCCAGCACGTTCAACACGGCCTGCTCGACGAACGGCCCGTTCGCGTGCACCGGACGCAGCGGCGATGCGATGTCGATGCGCACGCGCGCTTCGTCGCGATAGCGACGCAGGCGTTCGACCGCCGAACCGACGATCTCGTCGATCCCGATCCAGTCGCATGCAAGGCGCGCGCTTCCACCCACGAAAAGGCGCGTCGCGCTGAAAAGCCCTTGCACGTATTCGTCCATCCGCACGCACTCGCGACGGATCGCGCGCAGGTACGCATGCCGGTCGTCGTCGGCCAGGTGCACGAACGAGTCGTGCAACACCTCCGACGCGCCGAGGATGACGGACAGCGGATTGCGCAGGTCGTGCGATACCGAGGCCAGCAACGCCGACGGCAATGCGAGCGCATCGGCCACGACGCCATGCGTCGCCGCTTGCGCGTGCTGCATCTGGTTGTGCGTTGCGTTCTGCATTCGTGTGGTCGCTTCCCGTTCTCCGAGGGGCGCGGATTTTTTAGCGGGGTGCGACTGACCCGCAACCGAACGACCTGAATTTTTACGTCATCTTTACGCGATTTCACGCGCTCTCGACTTCACGTTGGCAACTGGTTCGTGAAGACTGGTCGACCGTGACATGACGCCAGGGGACGGCAGTGCATGCACACCCGCCACAAGGCGCAAGACTCATGATCGCGACACCCATCGGCACCGGCATCGCCGGGCTCGACACCGTGCTCGGCGGTGGCTACACACCCCGCCGTCTTTATCTCATCGAAGGCTTGCCGGGCTCGGGCAAGACGACACTCGCAATGCAATTCCTCATGGCCGGGCGCGACCTGGGGGAGCGCGTGTTGTACGTGTCGTTGTCGGAAACCGAGCAGGAACTGCGCGAGATGGCGTCCTCGCACGGCTGGACGCTCGACGGCGTCTCCCTGTACGAGCCGCTCGCCAACGCAGAGCGCATGTCGAGCGATGCGCAGTACACGATGTTCCATCCCTCCGAGGTCGAGCTCGCCGATACCACGCAACGCATCCTGCGGCACATCGAGGAATTCCGCCCGGACCGCCTCGTGTTCGATTCGCTTGGCGAGCTGCGGCTGCTGTCGGGATCGCCGCTGCGGTATCGCCGGCAGGTGCTCGCGCTCAAGCAGTACTTTTCCGAACTGGCGTGCACGACGTTGCTGCTCGACGACATCGGGCCGGCCGACCAGGGCATGCACGTGCACACCATCGTGCACGGCGTGCTGCGGCTGCAGGCGGTGGACGCGGCCTTCGGCGGCGACAGGCGACGCCTGCGCGTGGGCAAGTTCCGCGGACGGCGGTTCATCGGCGGGTACCACGACTATCGGATCGAGACCGGCGGCCTGCTGGTCTTCCCGCGACTGGTCGCATCCGACTACCGCCGCGAGGCGCCGCAGGATCGCATCGGCACCGGGATGGCGCAGCTCGACACCCTGTTCGGCGGCGGCCTCTCGCGCGGGACGAGCACGCTGCTGATCGGCGCGGCCGGCACGGGCAAATCGTCGCTGGCGACGCTGATCGCGTGCGCGGCGGCCGACCGCGGCGAGCGCACGGCGATCTTCGCCTTCGACGAGAGCGTGCGCGCCTTCATCACGCGTTCGGAAGGGTTGGGGTTTCCCGTCGTGCAGCGCATGGAGGAAGGATTGATATCGCTGCGTGCGATCGATCCGGCGGAGCTGTCCTCGGGCGAGTTCACGCAGGTGATCCGGGACGCGGTCGAACGCGACGAGGTCCGCGTGGTCGTGATCGACAGCCTCAACGGCTATCTCAACGCAATGCCGGGCGAACAGCACATGCTGTTGCAGTTGCACGACCTGCTCGCGTACCTGGGCTCGCTGGGGATCATCACGCTCCTGGTCAGTGCGCAACTCGGCCTGATCGGCACGATGAGCAACCGCGTGGACGTGAGCTACCTCGCCGATGGCGTCGTGCTGTTGCGTTACTACGAGGCGGAAGGCGAAGTCCGCCAGGCCATTTCGGTGCTCAAGCAGCGCACGGGCGAGCACGAGCGGACGATCCGGCCGTTCCGGATGTCCTCGCGCGGCTTCGAGATCGGCGAGCCCCTGCGCGAACTGCGCGGCGTGCTCACCGGCGTCCCGCAGGAGCGCACGCCGGCGCCGGACACGCTGCGGCGCTGATCGATGCAGACGATCGAGGCCAGCGAACGGGGCGACGATTCCGGGCTGCGGATCCTGTTGTTGCTGCCCACGCAGCGCGATACGCAGTTGGCGGCGCGCGTCCTGCGCGAAGAGGGCATGGCCGCGACCGAATGCAGGGATGACGATGCATTGCGCGATGCGTTGCGCGAGCCGGCCGGCGCGGTGTTCATCGCGGAGGAATGGTTGACCCATGGCGCGCACGCATTCCTGGCCGACATCCTCGCGCGCCAGCCGGCGTGGTCTGACCTGCCCGTCGTCGTGGTGGCGCGCAGCAACAGCGATTCTGTGCAACTGGCGCGCTTGCTCGACACGCTCGGCAATGCCTCCATGCTGGAACGCCCGGCACGCGTGGCGGCGCTCACCAGCGCGGCGCGCACGGCCTTGCGCGCCAGGCAACGCCAGTACCAGATCCGCGCGCAATTGGAGGATCTCGAACGCGCGCGGGCCGAGCTCGACGCCGCCGCGCGTCGCAAGGACGAGTTTCTCGCGATGCTCGGCCACGAGCTGCGAAACCCGCTGGCGCCGATCCGCAACGCCATCGAAGTGTTGCTCCGCGAAGAGCAGCAGCCGCGTTCGCGCACGATGCTCGGGATGATGCGGCGCCAGGTGGACCACATGGTGCGCCTGGTGGAAGACCTGGTGGACGTCGCACGCCTGACGCAGGGGACCATCGAACTGCGATTGCAGCCGACGTCCATTCCCGAAGTGCTGCAGTCGGCGATCGCGCTGAGCCGTCCGCTCGTCGAATCGGGCGGCCACGCGCTGGACATCGACATCCCCGAGGATGCCCTGCTGGCGATGGCCGATTCCACCCGCCTGTCGCAGGTGTTCAGCAACCTCCTCAACAATGCGGCCAAGTATTCCTCGCCCAACGGCGCGATCCGGCTCTCGTTGTTGCGCGACGGCAACGAGGCGGTGGTGCGCGTGGCCGACCGCGGGATCGGGATCGAGCCGGCGATGTTGCCGCGCATCTTCGAGTTGTTCACGCAGGGCCGCCATCTGCCGCATCACGCGCGGGGCGGCCTCGGAATCGGGTTGACGCTGGTGCGCAGCCTGGTGCGGATGCACAACGGCGTGATCGAAGCGCGCAGCGACGGTCCCGGGCAGGGTTCCGAATTCACGGTGCGGCTGCCCTTGTTGCGCAACGCCGTCGCGCGCAACCCGGTGCGCGCGCCAGACCTCACGGTGCCCGGCGCCTTGCGCGTGCTGGTCGTCGACGACAATGTCGATGCCGCTGAAACGATGGGCTTGCTGCTGGGCGTGCTCGGTGTCGAACACGCGATCGCCTTCGACGGAGCCGATGCATTGCGACGGGTGGACGGCGCGGCGCCCGATGCCGTGCTGCTCGACCTGGGGATGCCGGGCATGGATGGGTTCGAAGTCGCGCGGCGCATTCGCGCGCGACATCCCGAGGTCGCCCTGGTTGCGTTGACGGGGTGGAGCCAGGCCGAGGACGTCGCGCGCACGCGGGCGGCCGGTTTCTCCGAACACCTGAGCAAGCCCGTGAGCCCGGCCGCGTTGACCGCGCTGCTCCGGCGCCTGCGTGCGAAGGGCGCGTGAACGCGCGATTGCGCGATATCGACAGGCGTCACGTACGCTTGGGTAGCATTGGACGCATGTCCACGCAGCCACGGCCGCCGGCACTGGAGATCATCGAGATCGTGCGACAGCTTGCGTCGTGCGATGCGGTGGAGGATGTCGTGCGCGTGCTCGCCGTTTCGACGCGGCAGCACGTCGGCGCCGACGGCGTGTCGGTGGTGATGCGCGACGGCGATCGCGCGCGCTACCTCGAGGAAGACGCCATCGGTGCGTTGTGGAAGGGGCAGGACTTCCCGGCCGACGCATGCATCTCCGGTTGGGCGATGAAGCACGGCGAGCAGGTCGTCGTTCCCGACACGCGTGAAGACGCACGCATCCCGCAAACCCTGTACGAAGCCACTTTCGTCCGTAGCCTGGTCATGACGCCGATCGAATGCGCGGGCGAGGTGATCGGCGCGCTCGGTGCCTATTGGTCGCGGCCGCGCACGCCATCGCGCGAGGAATGCGCGACGCTCGATGCGATCGCGAATTCCGCGGCGCTCGCGCTCGTCAACGTGCGGCTGCTCGCGGAGATCAAGCTGGACGAGCATCGCAAGGAACGGTTCCTCGACGGGCTCGCCAACGAACTCGGCGCGCTTGTCGGCCCGTTGCGCACGTCCCTGCACACGCAGCGGCATTCGACCGACGACGCGGCGCTGCGTCGCGCGGGCGAGGTGATCGTGCAACAACTCGCGGGCCACGCGCGATTGATCGATCACCTGCGCGACACGAGTGCGCTCCTGTCCGGCAAGGACGACCCCGCGTTCTGGCCGATCGACCTGTCCGATCCGATCGCGCGCGCTGTGGAGGAACGTCGCGGCGCGGCCACCGCGGCGGACGTCGACCTCGACCTGCGCAAACCGTCGACGCCCCTGCCGGTGCTCGGTGACGAACACCGCCTCACGCAGGCGATCGGGCACGTGCTCGACAACAGCCTGCGTTTCACACCGCCGGGCGGGCGGATCACGGTCGCGGCCGCCGTCATCGGTTCGTGCGTGGTCGTGGAGATCGTCGACACCGGCGTGGGGATTTCGCGACAGGTGCTGCCGCATCTGTTCGAACCGTTCTATCGCCCCGAACACGAGCCGGAGAACAGCGCATCGGGCCTGGGCCTCGGCCTGAGCCTGGTGGCGCGCATCGCGCGCACGCACGGCGGCACCGCGAGCATCCAGAGCGAAGGCGCGGGGCACGGCACGCGGGTGACGTTGCGGATCCCGTTGCTCGACCTGCGCGAGACCGCGCCGGTGCGCGCATCGCGGGCGCCGTCGCCGGGTTGATGGTCCGCCGAAAATGCGAAAGGCCCGCGCAACGGCGGGCCTTCGACGAGTGGTGGCTATGGGTGGACTCGAACCACCGACCCCAGCATTATGAGTGCTGTGCTCTAACCGGCTGAGCTACATAGCCACGGAGAGCCGCGAATTATTCCCGTCCCGGGGTCGTCGCGTCAATGCTCGCGCACGTTCACCAAGGTCCGCTTGTGGGGGCGGCGGGGGCGTGGCAGAGTCGGTCGTAGTGCATTTCGGAGTCCGCATCGTGATCGATCCGGACGGTTATCGCCCCAACGTGGGCATCGTGCTCATGCATCCGGATGGTCGGGTGTTCTGGGCGCGGCGTGTCCACCGCGATGGGTGGCAGTTCCCGCAAGGCGGGATGAACACCGACGAGACGCCGCTCGAGGCCATGTACCGCGAGCTGCGCGAGGAGACCGGCTTGTTGCCGGACCATGTCGCGGTCCTCGGGGTCACGCCGGGTTGGCTGCGCTATCGGCTGCCCCAACGGGCCATCCGCCGCAACGACAAGCTGGTCTGCATCGGGCAGAAGCAGGTCTGGTATCTGCTGCAGTTCACCGGTGAGGAAACCGACCTGTGCCTGGACGGCACCGAGAAACCTGAATTCGACCATTGGCGTTGGGTCGACTTCTGGTATCCGGTGGAGCACGTCGTGAACTTCAAGCGCAGCGTGTACGCCAGCGCCCTGGGGCACCTGGCCCCGTTCGCGCGGCAGGTCGCGGGCGCGCTCGCCGTCCCGCACCCCAGCAAGGACCAGCGGCCGGACCTGGGCCTCCACAACCGGCAGCGGCCGCGCCGCCGCGTGGTGGCGGGTGAACGGAGCGGGGGCTCCTCACCGGAAAGCAATTGACAACGATTCGCATTCGTGGGGAAATGGCCACGTCGTCCCGGCCTGCGGTTCCTCCCCCATGTTCGTCTGCATCTGCCATGGCATCACCGACAGCACGATCCGCGAAGCCGCGGAAAACGGCTGCACGAGCGTGACCGAGCTGACGATGCGCACCGGCGCCGGTTCGACCTGTGGTTCCTGCATGGACATGGCGGCCGACCTGCTCGCCCGCCACGCGCCCGCCGAGCCGGGCTTCGCCGAACTGCCGGTGCTCCAGGCCGCTTGAGGCGGCACCTTCGATCGACCCTCCCCAACGCGGGCGCGGTGCGTTGATGCAAACGCATCGCGTTTCGTCGTGCCCGGCGCGGGCGCGCTAGCATCCGCGCATTCGACGCACGGAGCACGATCATGAAGGGCGACCCCAAGGTCATCGAACATCTCAACCGGGCGCTCTACAACGAGCTGACCGCGATCAACCAGTACTTCCTGCACGCCAAGATGCTGAAGAACTGGGGCCTGAAGGAACTGGCCGAGCACGAGTACAAGGAATCGATCGACGAGATGAAGCACGCCGATCGCCTGGCCGAGCGCATCCTGTTCCTCGAAGGGCTGCCGAACTTCCAGGCGCTGGGCAAGCTGCGCATCGGCGAGAACCCGCGCGAAGTGTTGCAGGCCGATCTGGCGCTGGAGCTGGAAGCGCTGCCGACGCTGCGCGATGCGATCAGCTACTGCGAGAGCATCCGCGATTCGGTCAGCCGGCGCTTGTTCACCGACATCCTCGATTCGGAAGAAGAGCACATCGACTGGATCGAGACGCAGCTGGCGTTGATCGATCGCCTCGGTGAGGCGAATTACTTGCTCACGAAGATCGAAGAGTAAGTCGCGCCGTCAGACTTCCGCCGTGCGGCGTTTGCGCAGCCTGAGCTGCAGCGCCGCGCGCGCCCGTTCGAATTCGTCCGTCAACATCGCTACCGCCACCGCAGGGCGGTCGAGCGTTTCCATGCGTGCGCCCAGTTCGATGCGCTTGGCGGCGGCCGACAACGCCATCGCACCCAGGTTCGCGCTCGAGGATTTCAGCGAGTGCGCGGCTTCGCGCAGCGCATTGAAGTCCGGCGCGAGCGCCGCGCGTTCGAGCTGCGAGAGCAGGTGCGGGGCGTCTTCGAGGAACACCTGCACGATGCGCGAGGCGTCCGCGCCGATGACGGCGTAGAGCTCGTCGAGCGCACCGTCGTCGATGATCGGGTCCGCGACTGCGGTCTGCATCTGGATCTCCGGTTGCGGCTGCGGCGGCGGCGGAGCGACGGGCGGCTTGCGCGGCGCGACGGGCATGTCGGAGGACTCCACGGTCGGCATCGCGAACGACGGCGGCCGCGCGGGCGACGGCGCGACGGGCGGCACGGGCGGCGCACTCGGCGCGCCTTGTCCGGGGGCCGCCACCCCCGGCATCGACATCCCCGCATCCGCAAACGCGGCCGCCGACGGCGCGCGCGCACGCGGTGCTTCCTGCAGCCAGCGGCGCAGGCAGTGTTCGAGCTGCCCGCGCGTCACGGGCTTGGCGAGGTAATCGTCCATGCCCGCGTCGAGGCAACGCTGGCGGTCGCCGGCCATCGCATTCGCCGTCATCGCGACGATCGGCAGGTGCGGGCCAGAGGAATCGTTCGCTTCGATCTCGCGCCATTTCGCCGCGGCGCTGTAGCCGTCGAGCACCGGCATCTGGCAGTCCATCAACACCAGGTCGTAATTGCCGTCGCGCATGCGCAGCAGCGCGGCTTCGCCGTTGGTCGCGGTGTCGCACTCCAGGCCCAGCACGCTCAGCAGGCGCTGCGCGACGAGCAGGTTGACCGGGTTGTCTTCGACCAGCAGCACGCGCGCCTGCCAGTGCTTGGCGGGCTTGTCGGTTTCCTTCGCCTTGCGTTCTTCCGTCGTGTCGCCGCGCGTGGCCCGCTGCGCGAGCGCGGCGCGCAATTCGGCGTCGGGCGCCTGGCGCGGCAGCAACGTCGCGCCCGTGTGCAGTTCCTGCGGCACTTCGTCGTCGGAATACAGATAGACCAGGCGCACGTCGCCGAAGCTTGCATGCCGGCCGACGTTGCGATGCAACGCGATCGCCGTGTTGCGCATGCTGCCCAGGTCGGCGAGCACCACGCCGTAGGTCCACGGCGGGCCCTGCGTCGCGGCCGCGCGCAGGCGGTCGAGCGCTTCCTGCGTGGTCTCCACCGTCGTGACGCGCAGGCCCCAGTTGGGCAGCAACATGCTCAGGCGCGTGCGCAGGCGCGCATCGGACGTCAGCAGCAACAGGCGCTGGCCACTGAGATCGGCTTCGCGCGTCGGCATGTCGCCGAGCACCTTGAGCAGCGGCACTTCGAAATGGAACGTCGCGCCGTGCCCCGGCTCGGACTGCACGCCGATCTTGCCGCCCATCAGGTCGACGATGCGATGGCAGATCGCTAGGCCGAGGCCCGTGCCGCCGTACAGGCGCGTCGTCGACGCATCGGCCTGCGTGAAGGCATGGAACAGGCGCGACTGCGCATCGGTTGCGATGCCGATGCCCGTGTCGCGCACTTCGAAACGCAACTGGTGCTGGCTGGTGGTTTCGCCCACGCGGCGCACGCTGACCGAAATCGCGCCGCGCTCGGTGAACTTGACCGCGTTGCTGATCAGGTTGGTCAGCACCTGGCGCAGGCGCACCGGATCGCCGCGCACGGGCAGGCGCACGCTCGGATCCAGGTGCAGGTGCAGCCGCAGGCCCTTGGATTCTGCCGGGCGCTCCATCAGCTGCATCACCGCTTCGAGCAGGTCGCGCAGGTTGAACGTCGTGGTTTCCAGTTCGAGCTTGTTCGCTTCGAGCTTGGAGTAGTCGAGGATGTCGTCGACGATGCGCAGCAGCGACTGCGACGAGGTGTAGGCGGTGCGTACCAGTTCGTGCTGGTCGGGCAGCAGGCGCGCGTGCAGCAGCAGGTCGAGCATCGGCACGATGCCGTTGAGCGGCGTGCGGATTTCGTGGCTCATCGTGGCGAGGAATTCGCCCTTGGCCAGCACCGCGGATTCGGCCGCCTGCTTGGCCTTGGTCAATTGCTGTTCGAGTTCGTGGTGGCGCTGGATCTCGCGCTGCAGCTGGTCCACCTGCGAGCGGTCCTTCAGCGCCTTCTCCTCGATCGCCTCCATCTGCTTGTCGCGGCGATGCAGCACGTACACCACCGCCATCAGCGCGATCAGCGCGGTGAGCACGAACAGGATCGCGGCGAATTGCCACGGCCCTTCGAACCCGCCGGCTTCCAATGCGAGCGAGACCGCCGCCCCGGCGGCCGCGCCCAGCGCCAGCCACCGCATCGTGAGCCAGCGACTCGTCCCCTGGCCGTCTGCCATCAGAGCACCGCGTTCTTGAAGTCGAAGTCGAGCTCGCTCGCCGCCTGCTGGACGAGGTTGCCCTGGATGAAGTCGATGCCGCTCATCCACAACGTCGCCGCGGCTTGCGGGTCCTCGACGCTGTGGCCGATCACCTGCAGGCCCTGGCGATGCGCGCGGTCGATCGAGGTGCGCATCGCATCACGCAGCGCGCCGCCGTCGGCGTGCGCATACCGCGCCGACAGGCGGATGTAACCGAGCGGCAATTGCGAGAGCAGCGAATCGGCGTCCGGCGAATGCTCGTACTGGCTCAGGCAGAACTGCACGCCCACCGGCACGAGCTGGTCGCAGAACTGCTTGAGCGTCACCGCGTGGATCAACGCATCGGCCAGGCGGATGTCGATGACCAGCGACGGGCCTTCGAGCCCGCGCACGGCGATGGCGGAGGCGAGCCAGTCGGCGTACGCATCGCGCGCCAGCGTGCGCGAGGACTGCGGCACGAACAGGCGCACCGGGCGGCTTTGCGCGCGGCGTTGCTGCAGTACGTCGAGCGCGCGTTCGAGCACCCAGCGGTCGATGTCGTGGATCATCCCGGCCTGTTCGGCGGCGGGGATGATCTCCGCGGCGTTGTGCAGCGTGCCGTCGGCCGCGTTCATGCGCAGCAGCGTCTGGTATTGCGCCTCGTCGCCGCCGGCGACGGCGACGATCGGCTGGTAGATCAATTCGAATCGGTCGTCGGCCAGCGCGTCGCGCAGGTAATCGGACAGATCGCTCGGCTGGCCGTGGTCCGGCGGCTCGAACGCGAAGATGCCCAGCGCCTGGGAACGCGCGTGGCGCGAGGCTTGTTCGGCGGCTTCCAGCGCACCGCCCGCATCGGTGAACCCGTGGCGGAGCGCGGCGTAGCCGACGGTGACGCGCAGCTTGATCGTGTGCCCGTCGACGTCGAACGCTTTCTGGTTCAGCCCGTCGCGCCACACGCGCGCCTGGCGGTCGAGCGCGAGGTCTTCGAGTTTCGGCGTGTAGACCAGGAACGAATGGTCGTTCAACCGCGTCGCCGGATGCACGCCGGCCAGTTCGCCGAGGCGGCGGCCGGCTTCGGTCATCAGGCGTTCGAGCGCGGCGTAGCCGAAGCGTTCGCGCAACGTCGAGGTGCCTTCGATTTCGATGAAGTACACGCCGCCGGCGGTGGCCGGCAACGCGGAGCTCAATTGTTGCAACAACACCGGGCGCGCCATCAGGCCCGTCGCCGGGTGGCGGCTGGCTTCGGTCATGCGCTGCTTGCCGAGCGCGCGGGCACGCTTGACGCGGCTTTCGATGGCGGCGATGAGGTGCCGCGGGCGAATGGGCTTCTGCAGGAAGTCGTCGGCGCCCACTTCGAGCACCTGGTACTGCATTTCCGGATCCGGATCGCCGGTGAGGAAGACGATGGGCGTGTGCAGGAACGATTCGTGCGCGCGGATCATCGTCGTCAGTTCGGTGCCCGACATTCCCGGCATGTGCAGGTCCATCAGCACCAGGTCGGGCTTGATGCGCTGCATCGTGTCGAGCACGTCCTTCGATTCGGCCGCGACGACCGCTTCGATGCCCGCGCCGTTCAATACGCCCTCGGCGAACATCGCCTGCGCGCGGTCGTCTTCGACGATCAGCACGCGATACGGCGGTTCGTCGCCGGTTCCCAGCGGGGGCAGGGGGACGCCGTCCGGCGACGTGGCCGCCGCCGCGGCCACGGGTTCGGACGATTCGCCATCGCTCGCGCTGGTGGTGTCCTGTGCGCCGTCCGCCGGCGGTGCGTCTTCGCTCCACCGCCGCCAGTAGCCTTGCGGCGGCGTTTCGGCGCGCGATGCGGGCGTGTCGTCGACGCTCTTGGAGGCGTTGGGCAATTGCAGCAACAGGTTCTCGGCGACCGAGATCAGTTGCGCGGTGGAGGCCGCATCGGGCATGTGCTGCGCGATGCGCGCCGACGAGATCTGCCCGTGCAACTGCGCGAGCATGCCCGCCCAGCGCTGGTCGATCTGCACCGCCTGCGCGTGGAGCCGGTCGACTTCGTGCGCGATCTGTTCGAACGAGCCGTGGTCCCAGCCCTGCGCGCGACGGTTGCGAAGATGTTGCGCAAGGCCGTCCACGCCACCGCGGAACTGCGACAGCGGATCGTTCGACGCCTGTTGGCGTTTCGGTTTCGTGGCGGGCATCGGCTCCCCCGGCGTGTTGCCGCCATTATCCCCTGCTCCCCATCAAGGAGAGAGCACGGAATAGGGGCGAGTTCCCGGCCAGCCGCTTCGAAGGCGTGACGCGAGCCTCATTGCGGCACATTGGTGGTGGCAGGCACGGTACGCGGGCCGAACAGCGCGCGCCGGAGGCGCCGCCACACCCACCACACCGCGGCGGCCATCGCGACACTGATGGCGATGACGATCGCCAGTGCGATCCACGGGTGCGCGAACGCCAGCGCGAGCCCGCCGACGACGGCCGCATCCTCCGTGACCGACGCGCTCCAGTTGCTCACCGGCTCGGGGGATGTATTCAGCAACGCGCGGCTGCCGGCCTTCAGCACGTGGCTGGTCAGCGCGACGCCGGCGCCCGTCGCGAGCATGCCTGCGCCGAGGTTGCCGTCGGGCGACAGGGTCGCGGCGGCGAGGAAGGCGCCGACCGGCACGCGCAACACCGTATGCAGCAGGTCCCAGCCCGAGTCGACCCCCGGAATCTTGTCGGCGAAGAACTCGGCGGCGGCGAGCAGGCCGGAGGTGCCGAGGACCCAGGGCGACGTGGTGACCTCGAGCGCGGCGGGCAGATCGAGCCAGCCCATCGCGCCGGCGACGCCCACCCCGAACACCGTGAGATACACGCGGATGCCCGCGAGCCACGCCAGCAGGATCCCGATCGCGAAAAGGTGCGCTTCGGACATGGCAGGTTCCTCCATCGGCCGTTCGGCAAAGGCCTTACACTCGCCGCCCGAGTATAGGCACGGTCCCCGTGTCGTTTTGCTGAGCGCGAATGGAGCCCACCCCCAACCGCCCGAAATTCGAGATCGTCCCCCGCGAGGGCCGCGGCCGCGTGCCGGCCTGGGGCTGGCCCGCGGGCGCGCTCGTCGTGGGCCTGCTGCTCGGCGGCGGCCTGGCCTGGTGGCTGGCCAGGCCGGATTCGGGCTCCCCGGAAGCCCGCATCGCCGATAGCGACCGTCGCCTGAAGACCACGCAGGCGCAGGTCGCCGAACTCGAACAACGCGTCTCCACGCTCACCCGTTCCGACCAGATCAGCCGCGACGCCAACCGCGACGTGCAGGCGATGCTCGCCGACAAGGACGAGCAGATCGCGAGCCTGCGCGCGGATGTAGCCTTCTATGAACGCTTCGTCGGCAGCGGCGCCGAACGCAAGGGCCTGACGGTGCATTCGGCGGAATTCGCGCGCGAAGCCGGCGGCAGCTGGCGTTACCAGGTCGTGCTGACGCAAAGCCTCAATCGCGGCGCCGTGAGCCAGGGCGAAATGCGGTTCGACGTCGAAGGCGTGCGGGAGGGCCGCCTGACGACGGTGAAGTGGGACGAGATGCAACAAAAGCCCGGCGCGCCGGGGCAACAATACGAATTCCGCTATTTCCAGCGGCTCGGCGGCAGCATCGTGTTGCCCGCCGGTTTCACCCCGCAGCGCGTCAAGGTCGCGCTGCGCGGCAAGGGCGCGAACGTCGACACGGCGCTCGCGTGGACATCGATGGCGATACCTGGGGAATGAAGGGATGTTCAAGAATTCGCAAACCAAGCCTGCCTCGCGCGACGGCCAGGCCGTCGACACGCTGATCGGCCCGCAGGTCACCATCCGCGGCGACATCGAGTTCAGCGGCGGGTTGTATGTCGAAGGCCGCATCGTCGGCCGCGTCACCGCCACCGAAGGCACGCAGGCCGTGCTGATGCTGTCCGAGCAGGGCGTGATCGAAGGGGAAATCCGCGCGCCGGTCGTGATGATCGACGGCCGCCTGGAGGGCGACGTCCACGCCGCCGAGCGCATCGAACTGGCCGCCCGCGCCCGCGTGCAGGGCAACGTCCACTACCGTACGGTGGAAATGCACGCTGGCGCGCAGCTCACGGGCCGCCTGGTCCACGCCGACGCCAACGCCGCCACCGTCCTCGACGGCCCGCAGCTCGTCGCCGTCGCCTGACCGGCATGCCGGTGTTCCACGGCGCCGCTTGATTGCGGCGCCGTTGGCCCGCATCTTGTCCCGCATGGAATTGATCGAATCCCCCACCTGGCAGCAGCTGGACGCCCCGCTGCAGTTTTCGCCGGCCGCCGCCGCCAAGGTGCGCGAGCTCATCGCCGAGGAAGGCAACGCCGACCTCAAGCTGCGCGTGTACATCCAGGGCGGCGGTTGCTCGGGGTTCCAGTACGGGTTCGAGTTCGACGAATCGCGCGGCGAGGATGACGTCGCCGTGGAAACCGACGGCGTGACGCTGCTGGTCGATCCGTTGAGCCTGCAATACCTGATGGGTGCGGAAGTCGACTACAGCGAAAGCCTGCAGGGCGCGCAGTTCGTCATCCGCAATCCCAACGCCAAGACGACGTGCGGCTGCGGCAGCAGCTTCACGATGTGACCGGGCCGGTTTCGCCCTTCGCATTCGTCGACGGCGCGCTCGATCGCGCCGACCATCTCCGCGACGACCCCGACACCCTCGCCACCCTCTGGCCGCAGGCGCGCGTCGTCGTGCTCGAAGACGACGGCCGTGCATTCGCCGGCGATGACACCCGGTTGTTCGCGCCCGATGGCGCGGCGATCGGGGGCGGGCCCGGCACTGCGATTTTCCTCGGCATGCGCGATGGACAAGCGTGGTTCGCGCAAGCGGCGCGGCGTCTGTCGATCGACGCGCCCGCTCGCATCGACCTGCGCAGCGCGGCGACGCAATGGAACGCCTTCGACGCCACCGTGTTCGCGCAAGCGCGCGCGATGCTGCATTGGCATACGCGCCACGCGTTCTGCGGCGTGTGCGGAGGCGAACTCGCCTTCGTGCGCGCCGGCTGGCTCGGCCAGTGCGCGCGCTGCGGCAGCGAGCATTACCCGCGCACCGACCAGGCGATCATCGCGGCGGTCAGCGATGGCCAACGGTTGTTGCTCGGCCGCCAGCGCAACTGGCCGCCGCGGCGCTGGTCGGTGATCGCCGGGTTCGTCGAACCGGGCGAATCGCTCGAACAGACCGTCGCGCGCGAAGTGCTGGAGGAAACCGGCGTGCGCGTGCTGCGCTGCCGCTATGTCGCCTCGCAGCCGTGGCCGTTCCCCGGCTCGCTGATGCTCGGTTTCCTCGCGGAGGCCGGGCCCGACGTCCCCGTGGTGGGTGACGAGCTCGACGACGCGCGCTGGTTCGACGCCGACACCATCCGCGCGGGCCTTGCGCGCGATTGGTCGGTGGGGCCGGAGGAAGACGAGGGCGGCATCGCGCTGTCCGCACCGATTTCCATCGCCCGTTGGCTGATCGAGTCCTGGTTGGCATCCGTCACGCGCTGAATGCGCACGGGATGATTCCGTATCATGCCGCCGACGGGTCGCCCGTCGCGGTCCCGATCCTCCGAGGATGTCGATGTCCATCACGCTGATCGCCGTCGTCATCGCGCTCGTCGTCGGCCATTCGATGCCGGCACTGGTGGCGTTGCGTCGCTACGACTGGTTCATCCGTTGGCTCGAGTGGCTCGCCGCGCAGCTCGGCGACAGCCCGTCGTGGCGCGGCGCGGGCGGGATGCTGTTCGCCATCGGCCCGCCGCTGCTGCTCATCGCGCTGCTGCAGATCGCGTTGCGCGGGGACTTCTATGGGTTCCCGGCGTTCGTCTTCGCGCTGGCCGCATTGTTCTATGCATGGGGGCCGCGCGACCTCGACCACGACGTCGAGGCGGTGGTGAACGCCGCCGACCCGGTGGCCCGCCGCGAAGCTGCCGCGCGGCTGTTCCCCGAACGCGACGCCGCGGCGCTGGACGGAGGCTCGCTGGTCGAAGCCGTGTTCCGCTGCGCGTTGTGGCGCTGGTTCGGCGTGTTGTTCTGGTTCCTGTTGCTCGGTGCGTTCGGCGCGCTGCTGTATCGCCTGGTGTCGCTGTGCGCGCAGGGCGAGGCGCAGAAGCGGTTGCCCGAAGGCGCCTCGCAGGCGGCGCGCACCTTGCTGGCGTTCCTCGACTGGCCCGTCGCGCAATTGATGACGCTCTCGCTCGCGCTGGTCGGCAACTTCGACAGCGTGTTCGCCGCATGGAAGGGCGCCGGCGGCGCGGGGTATACGGGCGACACGCGGTTCCTCGCCGCCGCGGCGCGCGCCAGCGTGCGCAGCGAGCTGGCGGACGAAGCCCTCGACGACATCGACACCGAGTACGTCGCCGATGGCGGTGTCGCCGTCGCGCGCGGCGTGCCCGGGCTGCCGGAACTGCGCGATGCCATGAGCCTGGTGTGGCGCATCCTGCTGCTGTGGCTGGCGGTGCTGGCGTTGTTCGTCATCGCCGGCTGGGTGGCCTGACGCCCGCAACGGGCGTCGCTTTTCAGCGTTTGCGCTTCTGTTCGGATTCGCGCAGGTGCTCGATCAGTTCGCGCACGAGCTTGCGCGCCTTCGGCGGCAATGCGATGAACGCATCGATGGCGTGTTGATCCATCGCCGGAATGCGGAATTCGACGCGCGTCTCGCGAACGCGGGAAGACGCCTGCACCCCGTACTGCAACTCGGTAGGCGTGATGCGGACCAGTTGCGCCAACGCAATGAGATTGCGTTGGCGCGGCATGCTCTTTCCGTGCAGCCAACGAGAAACAGCTTGAGGCGTCGTGGGATCTCCCCCATGGCGCGTCAAGTGGAAGCAGATCTCGGACGGACTTTCCCGATAACCAGCGACTTTCAGCGCGTTGCGCAGTCGTTCGCCGAACAGGGCCTGTTCGCTTTTCATGGCGCCGACGTTAGGCGGCGCGGTGCAAACGCCCTGCAATTATCGCGTTACCCTCGTTTAACCAATCCGGTTCATGGCAGGCATTTCGCGATGGCCACCTCCCTTCTCGAACGGCTGCCGCGCCTGGTCGTACACGGGCGCCGGCAGGCACAACGGCTCATGGAGTCCACCACCGGACGGAACCGCGAACGCGCGGTGCCGTTGGAAGTCGTCGTCGCGCCCGACGACCCCGTGTCCGAGGGCCGCGTGCGCCGCCTGGTGTGCGGCGCGCCGGCACTCTGCGTCGCCGCGTTGATCGCCGAGCTGCGCCAGGGCGATGGCGCGCCGCTCGACCGCGTTGTCCTCGACCTGCACCCGGCCGGCGATGACGACACCCATGCGCTCGCGGCGCGCCTGGCGCGCTGGGCGCCGTGCATCGCGCTCTTGCGCAAGCTCGCGCCGGAGGCCGTGTTCGTTCCACAGTTCCCGGAGGGCGAACGCGGCCCGCTGCAATTGGTGTTCGATGCGTTCGGCTGGCCTGCAACGATGCGCGAAACGGCGGCGCGCGACACCACCACCTTGCTGCTCGCAGACGATGCCACGCGATTGACAGCGCTCGCGCGGCCGCACGCCGCCTGGATCGCCTGCGTGCGCGATGCCGCCGGGTGCGCTGCATTGCGCAGAAACCTCCTGCTCCGCGGCGACACGTCGTTCTGCATCGAGGAGGTCGGCGCGACGCCCGCGGAGTGGACGCGCCGCAACGCGGCCGCGCAACCGGTCAAGGCGATGCACGCCGCGCTCGCGGCGTTCGGCGCGAAAGCGCTCGCCTCGCCCGCGGTGTGCACGACACCAGCCGGGCGGCGTCGTGCGGGCGGCGACGTGCTGCTCGGGGAAACCCTGCGTGACGGCGTTCGCTCCCTCGTGTGGGTGGACGCCCCGGACCGCCGCACGGGCGAAGCCACGCTCAGTCGCGCGGTCACCCGTCGCGAGGTCAGCCACTATCCGCACGTGACCATCCTGGGATGGCACTTCGCGCCGACGCTGTCGCAACAGCTCGCCACGCGGGCGGATTAGCAGGTGGACGTGCGCGGCATTCGATGCCTTCCGCGCGGGGAACGCGGTCCCGCACTGCGGGTCGATCCGCGCGGCTTCACCCCCATCGAGGGCCTATCGCGTGCGTGGGTGGATCGCGAACGCTCGCGCAGCGCCCCCGAGGTCGAGTGGCTCATCGTGCAGCTCGGCGACGGCGAGCAGATCGTCGATTGGTCCGTCGACCCCGCGCACGATGGCGAGGTCTTCCGCGGCGCATGGCATGCATTGCGCGACGCGCATTCCGGCGTGCGCATCGCTCGCATGCGGATGCCATGGCAGGCGGCGCCTCGCCGCGTCTGCGTGCGCGCCATCGATGCACAGGGCCGCGCAAGCGAGCTGCGCTTCGTCGCCGATGCGGGCGCGACGCCGGGACCGCCGCACGCCCATGCCGTTCCGGCGCGCGCGCGGGGATGCGCGCAGGTCGAGGCGCTCTGCTAGGCTCCGCGCGAACCCCCGCGGCGGCCGCATTCGATGGCGCACAACCAGTTCGAACTCCTCCGGCAGCGGCGCTTCCTGCCGTTCTTCGCGACCCAATCGCTCGGCGCCTTCAACGACAACGTTTTCCGGCAGGCCATCATCGGCCTGCTGTTCTTCATGGGCGTGGCCAGCGACGAGCGCAGTTTCTATACCAACCTGGCGCCCGCGATCTTCATCCTGCCGTATTTCCTGTTCAGCGCGACGGCCGGGCAGATCGCGGAGAAGCTCGAGAAGTCGCGACTGATCCGCATCACGACGATGATGGAAATCGCCATCATGTCGCTGGCTGCGGTCGGCTTCCTGATGCAGAACATGGTGGTGCTGCTCATCGCGCTGTTTTCGACGGGCGTGCAGTCCGCGCTGTTCGGCCCGGTGAAGTATTCGATCCTGCCCTCTGTGCTCAAGCCCGAGGAACTCACCGGCGGCAATGGCCTGGTCGAGATGGGCACGTCGGTGTCGATCCTCGTCGGCATGCTGCTCGGCGGGATGATCTTCCAGGTTGCCGGCGACAACGGGCCGATGGTCGCTGCAGTGTCGGTGATCCTCTTCGCGATCGCGGGCAATCTCGTCAGCCGCGCAATCCCGCCGACCGATGCCGCCGCACCGGACCTGAAGGTCGGCTGGAACCCCATTCCCGAATCCATCCGCGTCCTGCGACTGGTGCGCAAGCAGGTCGCGGTGCGCAACTCGGTGCTGGGCGTGTCGTGGTTCTGGTTCGTCGGCACGATGCTCACCGCGCAGTTGCCGACCTACGGGGACGAGAACCTCGGCGGCGACGTGTCGACGTACACCGTCCTGCTCGCGGTGTTCTCGATCGCGACGGGCGTTGGCTCGGTGCTCTGCGAAAAACTTTCAGCGCGCACGGTGGAGATCGGCCTCGTCCCGCTCGGCGCGTTCGGCATGAGCGCGTTCCTCTTCGTCCTGGCGTTGTGGCTGCCGGAAGCGGGTGCGACGTACACCCACGGCTTGGTGCACACCATCGTCGCGCTCAGCGGCATCGGCCTGTTCGCCGGCTTCTACGTCGTGCCGTTGTTCGCGCTGATCCAGAGCCGCACGCCGAAGCGCGAACTCTCGCGCGTGATCGCGGGCATGAACATCCAGAACGCGGGCTTCATCGTGCTCGCCGCGGTGCTGGGCATCGTCGGCCTCCAATACCTGCACTGGACGATCCCGCAGCTGTTCCTGGCGCTGGCGATCGCTAATACGCTGGTGGCGCTCTGGATATTCACCGTCGTTCCCGAATTCCTGATGCGCTTCCTCAGCTGGGTGCTGGTGCGCACGCTGTACCGCCTGCGCGTGCACGGCATCGAAGCCCACGTGCCCGACGAGGGCCCTGCGCTGCTGGTGTGCAACCACGTCAGCTACATGGACGCGCTGATCCTGTCGGCGACGATCCCGCGCCCGGTGCGCTTCGTCATGTACTGGAAGATCTTCAACATCCCGGTGATGCGCTGGATCTTCCGCACCGCCAAGGCGATTCCCATCGCCGGCGCGCGCGAAAACCCGGAGCTGATGCAACGCGCCTTCGACGAAATCGACGCCGCCCTGGCCAAAGGCGAAATCGTCGGCATCTTCCCGGAAGGTGCGTTGACCCACGACGGCCAGATCGCCGCGTTCAAATCGGGCGTCGAGAAGATCCTGCAACGCCGCGAAGTCCCCGTCGTCCCGATGGCCCTGCGCGGCATGTGGACCAGCATGTGGAGCAAACGCGACGGCCGCCTGAAACGCATGCGCGTCCCGCGCCGGTTCCGCGCGCACGTCGAGGTGATCGCGTCGACGCAGATCGAAGGCCAGATCGCCACCGCCGAGTTGCTGGAAGCGAAGGTGCGTGAATTGCGAGGCGATGCTGCGTAGCTGCTGACCGGGTTTCAGTGGCAAGCACGGAAAAACCGCCTATCGGGCGCCGGCTCGACATATGCACGATGTGCATATATGGTCACGTTCGATCCCCGCAAGGCAAAGGCGAACCGGAAGAAGCACGGCGTCGCCTTTTCGGACGCCCGGCTAGCGCTAGATGATCCGCTCGGCCTCACCCGGGAGGATTGGTCCGAAGGCGAGCAGCGGTTCGTCACGCTCGGCGTCGCCGTCGGTTCGATCCTGGTCGTCACATGGACGGAGCGTCACAACCAGATCCGCATCATCTCAGCGCGCAAGGCGAGCGCAGGCGAAGCAAAACACTATGGCAACTGACATCGACTTCTCGGACGCGCGACGCGGCGCCGCACTCCCGGCCCCGAAGGGCAAGACGCGCATTACCATCTATATCGACGACGACGTTCTGGATGCATTCCGGGATCGAGCCGAAGCGGAAGGGCGTGGCTACCAGACCGCCATCAATGAGGCATTGCGGCGTTCGATTGCGACCGGTGCTTCGAAGCACGAGGCCTTGCTTGCTCGATTGCAGGACGCCATTGCGGGCGTCCTGGAAGGCGTCAAGATCATGGAGGCGACAAAGCCGCGCACGATCGCGAAACGCGTACCGCGCGGTCGGACGGTGTCCAAGGGCATCAAGCCGAAGAAGCGCTGATCCAGCGGCCAGGGGCATTCACCCCTCGCCACGCTCCCGCGCGATCGCCCGCCAGCCGATGTCGTGGCGGTGGAATTCGCCGGTCCACGAGATGCCGGCGATTTCCGCGTACGCGCGTTGTTGCGCTTCCGCGACCGTTTCGCCCAGCGCGCAGACGCACAGGACGCGGCCGCCGGAGGTCACGATGTGTTCGCCTTCGACGCGCGTTCCCGCGTGGAAGACCTTCGTGTCCTCGACGTCGGGAGCGTCGATGGAGTTGATGATGTCGCCCAGGCGCGGCGTGCCGGGATAGTTTTCGGCAGCCATGACGACGCCGAGCGACTTGCGCGCGTCCCAGTCGGCCTGCGTGGTCGACAATGTGCCGTCGATCGCCGCTTCGACCAACGCCACCAGGTCCGAGCGCAGGCGCAGCATCACCGGTTGCGTTTCCGGGTCGCCGAAGCGCACGTTGAACTCGATGACCTTCGGCGCGCCGCTCTTGTCGATCATCAGGCCCGCGTAGAGGAAACCGGTGAACGGCGCGCCGTCGGCCGCCATGCCGCGCACGGTCGGCTCGACCACTTCGCGCATGACGCGCGCATGCACCTCGGGCGTGACCACCGGCGCGGGCGAGTAGGCGCCCATGCCGCCGGTGTTGGGGCCGGTATCGCCGTCGCGTACGCGCTTGTGGTCCTGCGAGGTCGCCATCGGCAACGCGTGCATGCCGTCGACCATCGAGATGAAGCTGGCTTCCTCGCCTTCGAGGAATTCCTCGATCACCACGCGCGCGCCGGCGGCGCCGAACGCGTCGCCGGAGAGCATGTCTTCGATCGCATGTTCGGCTTCAGCCAGCGTCATCGCCACGATCACGCCCTTGCCCGCGGCCAGGCCGTCGGCCTTCACGACGATGGGCGCGCCCTTCGAACGCACGTAGGCGAGCGCCTCGTCGACCTTGGTGTGCACCGCGTAATGCGCGGTGGGAATGCCGTGGCGCGCGAGGAACTCCTTCGCGAACGCCTTGCTGCCTTCGAGCTGCGCGGCCGCGGCGGTGGGCCCGAAGACGCGATGGCCCGCAGCGCGGAACCGATCGACCACGCCCGCAACCAACGGTTGCTCGGGACCGACGACGGTCAATGCCACGCCTTCGCGTTCGACCAGCGCCAGCAAGCCCTCGATGTCCTTCGCGTCCACGCCGACGTTGCGGCACTTGGCTTCCGTCGCCGTCCCCGCGTTGCCCGGCGCGACCAGCACTTCGGTCGCGCGCGGCGATTGCGCGAGCTTCCACGCCAGCGCGTGCTCGCGACCGCCGGAACCGATGACGAGGATCTTCATGCGTTGCTCCTGGCGATGGGGGCGCGGATCAGTGGCGGAAGTGGCGGATGCCGGTGAACACCATCGCGATGTCGTGCTCGTCCGCGGCGGCGATGACTTCGTTGTCGCGCATCGAACCGCCCGGTTGGATGACCGTGCGGATGCCGGCGGCGGCCGCGGCGTCGATGCCGTCGCGGAAGGGGAAGAATGCATCGGAGGCCATCGCCGAGCCCGGTACCACGAGCCCGGCTTCCTCGGCCTTGAGCGCGGCGATCTTCGCCGACACCACGCGGCTCATCTGGCCGGCGCCGATGCCGATCGTGCGGCCGTCGCGCGCGTAGACGATCGCGTTGGACTTCACGTACTTCGCCACGCGCCAGGCGAACAGCAGGTCTTCGAGCTCCTTCGGCGTCGGCGCACGCTTGGAAACGACCTTCAATTCGTCGCGTGTCACTTCGCGGATGTCGCTGGTCTGCATCAGCAGGCCCGAGCCGACGCGCTTGACGTCGGCGTTGTTGCGGCCTTCGCCGTGCGGGATGCGCAGCACGCGCACGTTGGCTTTCTTGCGCGCGTAGTCCAGCGCGGCGGCGTCGTATTCCGGCGCGATGAGCACTTCGACGAACTGGCGGTCGAGGATGGCCTTCGCCGTGGCCCCATCAAGCGTGCGGTTGAACGCGATGATGCCGCCGAAGGCGGAGGTCGGGTCCGTCGCGTAAGCCAGCTCATAGGCCGCGCCGACATCGGCCGCTTCGGCCACGCCGCACGGATTGGCGTGCTTGACGACCACGCACGCCGGATTCTCGAACTGGCGCACGCATTCCCACGCAGCATCCGCATCGGCGAGGTTGTTGAACGACAACTCCTTGCCCTGCAACTGCGTGAACGTCGCCAACGTGCCCGGCACCGGCCACAGGTCGCGGTAGAACGCGGCCTGCTGGTGCGGGTTCTCGCCGTAGCGCAGGTCCATCACCTTCACGAAGTTGCTGTTCTGCTGCGCGGGGAAGTGCGAGCGCGTGCCGTCTTCGTTGATCGACGAGAGGTAATCGCTGATGCAGGCGTCGTACTGGGCGACGCGATTGAACGCGGCCACCGACATCGCGAAACGCGTACGCGCCGACAGCGCACCGCCGTTGCCGTTCAACTCGTCGACCAGCGCCGCGTACTGCGCCGGATCCGTCGCCACCGCCACGCGCGCGAAGTTCTTCGCCGCCGAACGCAGCATCGCCGGCCCGCCGATGTCGATGTTCTCCACGATGTCGTCCATCGTGCTGTTCGGGTCGATGGCGACCTTCTCGAACGGATAGAGATTCAGCACCAGCAGGTCGATCGGTGCGATGCCGTGCTGCCGCATGACCGCCTCGTCGATGCCGCTGCGGCCGAGCAGGCCGCCATGCACCAGCGGATGCAGCGTCTTGACGCGGCCGTCCATCATTTCGGGGAACTGCGTCAGTTCGCTGACGTCGCGCACGCGCAGGCCCGCATCGCGCAGCGCCTTCGAGGTGCCGCCGGTGGACACCAGCTCGACATCCAGCGCGGCGAGCGCGCGGGCGAGTTCGACCAGGCCGGTCTTGTCGGAAACGGAAAGCAGGGCCCGGCGGATCTTCACCGGCGAAAGGGTCGACGACATGGCGGGGGCCGCGGGCGTGGGGAGCGCCATTCTAACGGGGCCGCCGAGCCGGTGGCCTGCATGGCGCGGCCTGCCAAGGTGTCGTAACGTGCGCGCAGGCCGGGGAGGGGACCCGGCGCCGCAGGCCAGGGGAGTGGCGCGCGTGGCTTCGATCTATGCGTTGAAGGGGCGTTTCCAGGACCTGTTGCGCCCGTTGGTCCGCAAGTTGCACGCGATCGGGGCGACCGCCAACCAGGTGACCGTCGCCGCGGCGGTGCTGTCGCTGGCCGTGGCCGCGCTAGTGTGGTGGCGCGCGGGCACGCAGCCTGCGGTGTTCGCGCTGCTGCCGGCGTGGCTGTTCGTGCGCATGGCGATGAACGCCATCGACGGCATGCTCGCGCGCGAGTTCGGCCAGCAATCGCGGCTGGGCGCCTACCTCAACGAACTGAGCGATGTCATCGCCGACGCGGCGCTGTATCTCAGCCTGCTTGCGGTTCCGGGCATCGCGGCATGGCCGTTGCTGCTGTTCGCCGGGCTGGCCTTCCTCACCGAATACGCCGGCGTGCTCGGCACGATGGTGCGCGCGTCGCGCCGTTACGACGGCCCGATGGGCAAGAGCGACCGCGCCTTCGTCGTCGGCCTGCTGGGCCTGCTTCTGTCGTTCGAACTGATCGACGCGCGCATCGTGCAGTGGGTGGTCCTGATCGCCGCGGCGCTGTGCATCGTCACCACCGTGCGCCGCATCCGCGGCGGCCTCAAGGAGCAGACGGCTTGAAATCCCAGGATTTCCGCGCACACGAAGAGCGCGCGTTCACCACGTTCGACGACACACAATTGTTCTACCGCCACTGGCCCGCGACGCAGGACGGCGCGCGCCGCGCGATCGTGCTGCTGCATCGCGGCCATGAACACTCCGGCCGCGTGATGCACCTGGCCGACGAACTCGGCCTGCCCGGCCACGAGATTTTCGCCTGGGACGCGCGCGGCAACGGGCGCTCGCCCGGCACGCGCGGCGATGCCCCGGGGTTCGAGGCGCTGGTCCGCGATCTGGACACGTTCATCCGGCACATCGGCGAAGAGCATGGCATCGCGGCGGAGAACATCGCGGTGGTCGCGCAGAGCGTCGGCGCGGTCGTCGCGGCGACGTGGGTGCATGACTATGCGCCGCGCCTGCGCGCGCTCGTGCTGGCGTCGCCGGCCTTCAAGGTGAAGTTGTACGTGCCCTTCGCTCGCCCCGGCCTGCGCCTGATGCACAAGCTGCGTGGCAACTTCTTCGTGAACTCGTACGTCAAGCCGCAGTGGCTGACGCACGACGCCGGGCGTGTGGCGAGCTACGCCGCCGATCCGCTGATCACGCGGCCGATTTCCGTGCGCGTGCTGCTGGGCTTGTACGACACCGCCGAGCGCATCGTCGCCGATTCGCAGGCCATCACCGTACCGACGCAATTGCTCGTGTCGGGCGCGGACTTCGTCGTGCATCGCGGCCCGCAGGATCGCTTCTACGAAGGCCTGGGATCGCCGATCAAGGAACGCCACCTGCTGCCGGGGTTCTTCCACGACACACTCGGCGAGCGCGACCGCGCGCCTGCCATCGCGAAGATCCGCAGCTTCATCGAAGCGCGCTTCGCGGAAGCCTGGTCGCGTCCGGACCTGCGCGACGCGCATCGCCGCGGCCCGACCTTCGAGGAATCCGAACGCCTCGCCTGGCCGCCCGAACGCTGGAGCCTGGCAGACCTGCGCTGGCGCTTCACGCGTGCGTCGCTTCGGTTCGGCGGCACGTTGTCGGAAGGCGTGAAACTCGGCCTGGACACGGGCTTCGACTCGGGGAGCACGCTCGACTACGTGTATCGCAACCAGGCGCGCGGCCGGACGTTCCTCGGCCGCATGATCGACCGCAACTACATCGATGCGATCGGCTGGCGCGGGATCCGCGTGCGTCGCGAGCACCTGCACGCGCTGATCGGCGAAGCGATGCGGCGCCTGCGCGTGGATGGGCAAGCGGTGCATGCGATGGACATCGCCGCAGGGCACGGCCGTTATGCGCTGGAAGCACTGACCGGTAGCGCAGGCGGCGGCGGACGCGCCGACAGCATCCTGCTGCGCGATTACAGCGACATCAACGTCGCGCAGGGCCGTGCGCTGATCGCGCAACTTGGCGCACAGGACATCGCGCGTTTCGAGCAGGCCGATGCGTTCGATCGCGCGTCGCTCGCCGGCGTCTCACCCCGACCGACGCTCGCCATCGTGTCGGGCCTGTACGAACTGTTCCCCGACAACGACGCGGTGTTCCGTTCGCTGCAGGGGATCGCCGACGCGGTGCCGCCCGGCGGGTATCTCGCCTATACCGGGCAGCCGTGGCATCCGCAGCTCGAATTCATCGCGCGTGCGTTGACGAGCCATCGTGGTGGAGCGTCCTGGGTCATGCGCCGCCGCACGCAGCAGGAAATGGACGAGCTCGTGCGTGCCGCCGGCTTCGAGAAGGTGGACCAGCGCATCGACCCGTGGGGCATCTTCACCGTCTCGCTCGCGCGGCGGGTCGGCGCGTGACAACAGGCTCGCGCCCGTGGCGGCGCGCGCTCGCGTGGCTGTCGCTGCTCGGGCCGCTGTTTTTCGCGAGCTACGGGTTCGCCAACGCGATGGCAGCACGCGCGACCGACGTGCGCAGCATCGTCTTCGCGTGGGAGTCGCACGTGCCGTTCCTCGCGTGGACGATCGTCCCGTACTGGTCGATCGACTTCTTCTACGCCGCCTCGTTGTTCACGTGCCGCGACAAGCGCGAAGTCGACACGCATGCATTGCGTCTGCTGACCGCACAGGTCGTGTCGGTCGCGTGTTTCCTGATTTGGCCGCTGCGCTTCGCCTTCACGCGCCCGGAGACCGACGGGCTGTTCGGCTGGATGTTCGACGTGTTGCTGGGGTTCGACAAGCCATTCAACCAGGCGCCGTCGCTGCACATCGTGCTGCTCGTGATCCTGTGGGTGCGCTACGGGACGCTCGCGCGCGGCGCGTGGCGCTGGTTGCTGCATGCGTGGTTCGCATTGATCGGCGTATCGGTCCTGACGACGTTCCAGCATCACTTCATCGACATTCCCACCGGCGCGCTCGCGGGGTGGGTCTGCGTGTGGTTGTGGCCGGCCGAAGGGCGCGCGCCCTGGCGCGGCGCGGCGTGGGCGCGCGATGCGAAGCGGTGGCGGCTCTGCGCTGCGTACGCGGCCGGTGCGCTCGCGTGCACCGCGCTCGCGGTGTGGCTGCGTGGGGTCGCGTGGTGGTTGCTGTGGCCCGCGGTCTCGCTGTCGCTCGTCGCGCTCAACTATTCGGTGCTCGGCGCTGCGGGCTTCCAGAAGTCGACGTCCGACGGGCGGCTGTCGATGGCATCGCGCTGGTTGTTCGCGCCGTATCTGACCGCTGCGTGGATCAACTCGCGCTGGTGGACCCGCGCCGCCCCGCGCCCGGTGCATGTCGCGGACGACGTGTGGCTCGGTCGGTTGCCGGGACGCGGCGAGCGCGATGGGTTCGACGTGGTGGTCGATGTCAGCGCGGAACTGTCGATGCCCGCTGCGCGCCCCACCGACGTATTCCGGCCGATGCTTGATCTCGTCGTGCCGGAAGCGGCGCAGCTGAAGGGTGTGGCGCGTGATATCGAAGCGGCGCGCGTGCGTGGTCGCGTGCTGGTCTGCTGCGCGCTGGGTTACTCGCGCAGCGCAGCGTCGATCGCCGCGTGGTTGGTCGACAGCGGGCGCGCGGCATCGGCGTCGGTGGCAATCGAACGCGTCCGCGCGGCGCGCCCGCAGATCGTGCTCGGGCACGCACATCAACGGGTGATCGCGTGACCGCGCCGATGGACTTGCGCGTGATGGGGACGTTGCTGCGGCAGGGGCGCCGGGTCGATGCGTGTTCGGGTGGGGTCGCGTTCGTCGCGGTTGCATGGCTGGTGGCGATGACGTTCGCAACGGCCGATGTCACGGTCGTCGCGTGCCTGGTCGCGAGCCTCGGGTTCGCCGCATGGCGTGCGTGGCTGGGGGTGCGCATCGCGTTCGATGCCGGGCTGTTCCTCGCTGCCGCCGATGCGGGCACGCCAGGGCAGGCCGCGGAGGCGCTCGATCGCAGCCTGATCGCACTGCGCTTGGTCGCACCGGAACGCGCCGGCCGCGATTGGCCTGCGCGATGGCAAGGGGCGCGCGCCCTGATGCGCACCCATTTCATCGCCGCCACATGCCAGTGCGCGGTCTTCGCGGTCGCGCTCGCGGTCGCCGTGTCGAAGGGAACCTGATCGCATGTTCGCAGGGATGCTCGCCGCGGGATTCCGCTTCGCGATTCGCGCCATCACCGGCGCGCGCGCGATCTGGCGCGCGCCGCCGTCGCGCGAGTTGTGCGTGTACTACGGCAACCACTCCAGCCACGGCGATTTCGTGCTGCTGTGGTCGGCGTTGCCGCCCGCGCTGCGCGGCACGGTGCGGCCGGTGGCGGGCGCGGATTACTGGAACCGCGGCGCGCTGCGGCGTTACATCATCCGCGCGGTGTTCAACGGCGTGCTGATCGACCGCGATGCCGCGCAGCGCACGCACGACCCCATCGATACGTTGTGCGAAGCGATCGACGGCGGGCATTCGCTGATCCTCTTCCCGGAAGGCACGCGCAACCCGGGCGACGGGCTGCTGCCCTTCAAGAGCGGCCTGTACCACCTGGCGCGCAAGCGGGCGGAAGTGGACTTCGTGCCGGTGTGGCTGGAAAACCTGGCGCGCGTGATGCCGAAGGGGAAGATCCTGCCGCTGCCCTTGTTGTGCACCGCGACCTTCGGCGAGCCGCTGCGGTTGCGCGACCACGAAGAAAAACAAGCGTTCCTCGACCGCGCGCGCGATGCGTTGCTCGCGCTCGCCCCCCGCAACGGATCGACGCCATGATCGAGTTCCTGCGCCAATGGCCGCAGACGGTGCTGCTGTTCGGCGGCATCTTCGCGGTCCTGATCCTCGCCACCGCCATCGCCGAGGCGCTGCGCTGGCGCACGCGCGGGCGGCCGAACACGGTGGTGGACAATCTCGTCGCACGCATCCGCGCATGGTGGGTGATGGCGGCGGTGATGGCCGCGGCCTTCTGGCTCGGGCGCACCGGGATGATCGTGCTGTTCGCGCTCGTCTCGTTGTTCGCGCTGCGCGAGTTCATCACGCTGACGCCGACGCGCCGCAACGATTACTGGGCGCTTGCGGTCGCGTTCTATCTCGTCTTGCCGGGACAGTACTGGCTGGTCTACACCGACTGGTACGGCATGTACACGCTCCTGATCCCCGTGTACGCCTTCCTGCTGCTGCCGATCCTGTCCACGCACGGCGGCGACACCACGGCGTTCCTGGAGCGCACCTCGAAGGTGCAGTGGGGCCTGATGATCTGCGTGTTCTGCATCTCGCACGTGCCGGCGCTGCTGAACCTGCACATCCCCGGTTTCGAAGGACGCAACCTGCTGCTGATCGCGTTCCTGGTGATCGTCGTGCAGTCCTCGGACGTGTTGCAGTACCTGTGGGGCAAGCTCGCGGGCAAGCACCTGATCGCGCCGCGTCTGTCGCCGTCGAAGACCGTCGAAGGCTTCGTGGGCGGCGTGGCGTCGGCCACCGCGCTCGGCGCGGCCCTGTGGTGGATCACGCCGTTCACGCCGTGGCAGGCCGCTGGCCTGGCGCTGGTGGTGAACCTGATGGGCTTCTGGGGCGGGCTGGTGATGTCGGCGATCAAGCGCGATCGCGGCATCAAGGATTGGGGCCACATGATCGAAGGCCACGGCGGCGTGCTCGACCGGCTGGACTCGGTGTGTTTCGCGGCGCCCGTGTTCTTCCACTTCATCCGCTACTGGTGGACATGACGCCGCACCGCGCGGCGCGTCACTCGGCCAGGCCGTAGTCCCGCAACTTCTTGCGCAGCGTGGCGCGATGGATGCCGAGCATGGTGGCCGCGCGGCTCTGGTTGCCTTCGCAGTGGTTCAACACTTCGGCGAACAGCGGGATCTCGAGCTCGCGCAGCGCGATGTTGTACAGGTCCTGCGTTTCGCAGCCGTCCATGTCGCGCAGGTAGCGGCGAACGGAATTGGCGACGTGGTCGCGCAACGGCGGGCGATTGCCGGGGCGGGTGTCTTGTCGGTCGGCGGCGGCGTTCAAACTGCTTCCCCTGTCGCGTTGGCGCACCCGCCCAGGCCGAACGGGAGGGGGAGTCTAGCGCGGCAATTAGGACGGCGCATCACTTGCGAGCGACCGCTCAGCGGAATTCGAAACTGAAGGCGACCACGCCGGGCGCGGGTTCGACCACCGCCAGGGAGATGGCCGCGGTCTGGCCGGGGGCGAGCGTCGATTGCGTGGTGGCGCCATCCCCGAGATATTCGCGCGCGGTGAACGCACGCGTGCCGAGCACGCGCCCGTCGATGTCCGACAACGTCACCACCAGGCGCGGCCAGGCCTGCGCCCAGCGCGCATCGTTGCGGAAACTCGCGTCGATCTGGAGCGTCCCCGCGGCCGTCGCATGCGGTCGCACGTCGCGGCTGAGCATCGTGAAAGATTCAGGATCGCGCCACGCGGGCAGCGTGCACTGCAACACGCCGCACAGCGCCGAAATCGTCGGCCGCCAGCGCGCGCTCGCGGCCAGCGCATCGCGTTGCGCGAGCAGCAGTTGCAATGCGAGCAACAACGACAACGCACCGATAGTCGCCAACGACGTCCAACGCGCCGGCATCGCGCCGCGCAAACCGGCGCGCGTGCGGGCGAAGCTCGGCGCCGTCGTGGTCGCGCGGGGTTTCTTGACCGTCGGCAACGGAACGATGGGCGCCTCGGGCGGAACAGGCGCAGGCGTTGGCGCAGGAGGTTCAGGCGCTTGTTCTGGCGCGGGTTCCGGAGCGGATTCGGCGACGGGCGCGGGCGCGGGGGCCGAGGCGCGCAGTGCTTCGACCGCGAGCGCGGCTTCCACCGGGGTTTGCGCAAGCGGGATGAATTCGATCGGCGCCGTTTCGATGGCGATGGGGTCGATGGACGCCTCGATGGGCGTCGTCTCGGCGACGGGCGCATCCACCACGGACGCCGCTTGCGCTTCGGCCGCGCGCCTGGCGGCGCGTTCGCGCAGCGATGGCACGGGTTTGACGCTCGCTTTTTTCTTCGTCTCTTCCGTCGCGGGTTCGGCTTTCGCGGCCGGCGGTGCGACCTTCGGCTTCGGCGTGGGTTTCAGCGACTTGAACAATGCCGCGACGCGCACCGACAACGAGGGACCCGGAACGCGCGCGGGCTTGGGCGGCGCGTGCGGTGTGGCGGCGGGCGCGGGTTTCGGCTCCGGTTCGCGTTTGCGCTTCGCCGGCTTGTCCGCGGTTTTGGATGCGCGCGCCTTGCGTGGCGGTTTTTGCGCCATCGCGGCGATGAAGTCGTCGGCGTTGCGCGCGGAGGGTGCGGGTTCGGGCTCGGGTTCCGGTTCGACCGGCGCGGCTTCGGCCGGCGCCGATTCGACCGCCGGCGCATCCGGCATGACGGCGTCGTTCTCGGCAACCTCCGGAGTCTCCGCGACGACCTGCGCCTCCCCCTCCATCGGCTTGCCGCAACTCGGGCACGCCGCCGGCGGCCGCCCGCTGCGCGGATCGACCGTGACCAGGTACTGGCAGTGGGGACACAGGACGAACATGCGGCTATTCAAGCACGCCGCCGCGCGAACAGCTCAGCTGCAACGCACGCCGTCGATGCGAATCCAGTCACCTTCCTGCGCGACGGCCAGGGCGTCGAACCATTCCCCGTAACGGTCGAGCAGGGCGTCTTCCTGGCCTGCGAGGATGCCCGACAGCGCAATCCGCCCACCGGGCGCCACGCGCGCGGCCAGGAGGTCCGCAAGCGCATCGAGCGCGGAGGCGAGGATGTTGGCGACGACCACCGGGTACTGCGCGGCGGGTTCGTCGTCGGGCAGGAACACGTTCATGCGATCGGCGATGCCGTTGCGTTGCGCGTTGTCGGCCGTGGCGATCAGCGCCTGCGGGTCGTTGTCGACGCCCACCGCGCGCGCCGCACCCAGCTTGAGCGCCGCGAGCGCGAGGATGCCCGAGCCGCAACCGAAGTCGAGCACGGTCCGGCCGTCGAGTTCGCCGGCCTGCGCGAGCGCATCGAGCCACTGCAGGCATAACGACGTGGTCGGATGCGTGCCCGAACCGAACGCCAGGCCCGGATCCAGGCGCACCACCGCGGCATCGTGCGCCTGCGCTTCGACGGGCAGCTCGCGATTCCACGGCACGATCCACGTACGCGCGCCGAAGGCGAGCGGCACGTACTGGTCCATCCAGGCGCGCTCCCAATCCTGGTCTTCGACCTTGCGGAAGCTGGCCTGCGACCAGTCGAGATCGGGATCGAACGCTTCCAGCGATGCGAGCAGCACGAGGCCATCGGTGTCGGCATCGAACAACGCCGACAACGCGATCTCGCCCCACAACGGCGTCTGACCGACGCCCGGCTCCAGGATCGCGTGTTCGTTCGGGGTATCGACGTCGGCGTCGAGCAGGGTCACGGCGAGCGCGCCGACATCGTCGAGCGCGCGTTCGTAACGCGGTTGGTCCGCTTCGCGGCAGCGCAGCGTGAGTTCGAGCCAGGGCATGGGCGGCAGTGTAACCGCCCGTGCGCGATCAGCGGCCGAGCAAGCCCTTGAGGAACTTCTTGCCCTTCGACTCGGTGGGCTGTTGCTGCTGCTGTTGGCCGTCCTGCTGCGCCGACTGGCCCGCGTCGACCGGCATGCCGAGCATCGCCATCGTCGTGGACTTGTTGCGCACGCGCACGTTCCATTCCGGATTCCACGCGGCGGCCAACTTGGGATCGGACGGCTTCGGCGGATACACGATGTGCGTTTCGGGCCCGTAGGCGATCATCGACATCATCCCGCCGCCGGGCTCGCCGTTCTTGCCGGCGAAGATGCCCTTCGGCATCGCGCAAGAAGTGACGGTCGGCGCAAGGACGACCTTCTCCTTGATCCACTTGTCGACGGTGGACGGCGCGACGTAATCGATGATCTGCATGCCGGCGTCGGGTACTTCGGAGCTGCTCCACAACACCATCGCGTCGTCCTGCGTGCCGAACGCGGCGAGGAAGTAACCCTTGGCGCGATCCACCGGCTTCCAGTTCCAGGTCTGGCCCGTCGCGAGCGCACCGGAGCTGCTCAGCGCGATGGCCGGCATGAAATCCTGCTGCTGTGTCAGGTCGAACTTCATCGACTCGGGGATCTTCGCGCCCTCGATGTCGTGGTTGCCGACGAGCGAGGCGCCGTTGGGCACCATCTTGCGCATCTTCTCGTTCGGCCAAAGTGCGTAGCGGGGGTCGACTTTCGCGTCGCGGTTGGGCGCGTAACGGCCCGACATCGCGCTCGCGTATTGCGTGCCGCTGGTCGTGACCTTGCCGTTCTTCATCTCGAACTTGATCTCGCGCGGCTGGCCGGCGCGCACTTCGGTGCCGCAACCCCAATAGATGAGGATGCGCGCCTTCGCGTTGCCGTCGGCGGTGCCGTAGGTGGCCTTGCCGCCGGGTTCGGACGGCGCTTGCGCCTTGGGCGGCACGAGCGGCAGCGTCTTGCCGAGCTGCATGCCGGTGGGAATCAGGTCTTCGGCCTCGGCGCCGGGATTGAGCTGGTTGAGCAGCGCGACATCGAGATAGCGTCCCGGCATGCCCGGCTGTTGCGCGGCGCCGTAATGGTTCTGCGCGGCGTCGCCGCCGAACATGCGCATCGCGAAGCCGCCGACGCCACCGCCCATCTCGCCCATGCCGGGCACGCCCGACATGGTGTGCGTGGCCACGTCCATCCACAGTTGCGTCTTCGGCAATTTGCCCGACTGGCTCGCCGCGGGCAGCGCGAGCAGTGCGGCGACGAGCGCGGTGGCGAGCAGGGCGCGTTTGGTGTTGCGGATGAGCGAGCTGCGCATACGAACCTCGAAACTGGAACGGGAACGAAAACACCCGCGGGATTGGCGGGTGTGTTGGTGGAAACGGGGGTTGCCCGCGCGACCGGCCAGTCATGCCGGGCGTCGGCGTATGCATCCGTTCAGAAAGCGCTGCCGCTCAGCCTTCGCGGCGCTCCTGCGCCTGTCGCGCAAGGATCCAGTCGCGCCTGCGGCGCAACAACACGACGCCGCCATGCAGGTAATGCAGGCTGAAGGCGATCGTCAGGCCGATCAACAACAGGTGCCAATGCCCGCGCAGCATCGCGTCGGGATAGCGATGCACGAGCCACCACGCGATCGCCTGGAACGTGATCGCCGCCGGCATCAGCATCACGATGTTGGCGCGTTGATCGCGCACGATGTCTTCGTAGAGCAGGCGTTCTTCCTCGGTCGCGAAATCGTGCGCCTGCGACTGCACGACGCGCAGGTCCCACGCATACAACCCCCACACCGCGGCGGCGTAACAGGCATTGAGTGCGAACCACGAACGCGGATCGGCGACCTGCGTCAACGCCGCCGCTTCGATCAGCGTCGCACCGAAGTACCCGAACGTGTGCCCGAACTCCAGCGGCCACCCGATGAAGCTCAGCGTGTGGATGAGCGAACGCGACCAGAAGATCAGCACGACGAGCAGGCCCGTGAAGATGTACGGCCACGTCGTGTATTGCAGTTGCAGCAGCGGTTGCACGGCCGCAGTGGCGAGCATCGCGAGCGCGAGGCCCTGGATGATCGAGATCAGCGTCAGCTCGATGCCGACGACGGTCTTGTCGAGGTCGGTCTTGGCTTCGCGGCGGAAGTCGGGCATCGACGTTCTCCTCGAAACGAAGCACCCCGCCGGAGCGGGGTGCGTGTGCGTCAAACGATCGACAGCGACTTCTCTTTCCGTTCCGCGAGCCGCTTTTCCAGATAGTGGATGTTCTGCCCGCCTTGCTGGAAACCGCCGTCGGCGAGGATGCGCTGCTGTAACGGGATGTTCGTCTTGATGCCGTCGACGACCATCTCGCTCAGCGCCACGCGCATGCGCGCGATGGCTGTCGCGCGGTCCGGGCCGTGCACGATGAGCTTGCCGATCATCGAGTCGTAGTTGCTCGGCACGCGGTAGCTTTCGTAGATGTGGCTGTCCACGCGCACGCCCGGGCCGCCCGGTGCGTGGAAGTGCTGGATCAGGCCGGGGCACGGCATGAACGTGTCCGGGTCCTCGGCGTTGATGCGGCACTCGATGGCGTGCCCGTTGAGCACGATGTCTTCCTGCCGGATCGACAGCTTGTGGCCGGCGGCGATCATCAACTGCTCGCGCACGAGGTCGATGCCCGTGACCATCTCGGTCACCGGGTGTTCGACCTGGATGCGGGTGTTCATTTCGATGAAGTAGAAGCGCCCGTTTTCGTAGAGGAACTCGAACGTGCCCGCACCGCGGTAGCCGATGCGGATACACGCTTCCACGCACACGCGACCGATTTCCGCGCGCTGCTCCGGCGTGATGCCCGGCGCCGGCGCTTCTTCGACGACCTTCTGGTGGCGGCGCTGCATGGAGCAGTCGCGTTCGCCCAGGTGGATCGCGTTGCCCTGGCCGTCGGCGAGCACCTGGATCTCCACGTGGCGCGGGTTCTCCAGGAATTTCTCCATGTAGACCATGTCGTTGGAGAACGCGGCCTTCGCCTCGGTCTTCGTGGTCTGGATGGCGTTGTGCAGGTGCGCTTCGGTGTGGACCACGCGCATGCCGCGGCCGCCGCCGCCGCCGGCGGCCTTCACGATCACCGGATAGCCGATCTCGCGCGCGATCTTGACGTTGGTGGCCGCGTCGTCGCCGAGCGGTCCGCCGCTGCCGGGCACGCACGGCACGCCCGCGGCCTTCATGGCGCGGATCGCTTCGACCTTGTCGCCCATCAGGCGGATGGTGTCGGCCTTCGGGCCGATGAAGACGAAGCCGGAGTTCTCGACGCGTTCGGCGAAGTCTGCGTTCTCGCTGAGGAAGCCGTAGCCCGGGTGGATCGCCTGCGCGTCGGTGACTTCCGCCGCGGCGATGATCGAAGCCATGTTGAGGTAACTGTCGGTGGACGGCGCGGGGCCGATGCACACCGATTCGTCGGCCATGGCGACATGCTTGAGGTTGCGGTCGACAGTGGAATGCACCGCGACCGTGCGGATGCCGAGCGCGTGGCACGCGCGCAGGATGCGCAGCGCGATTTCTCCGCGGTTGGCGATGACGACTTTGTCCAGCATCGTGGCGACCTCAGCCGATCACGAAGAGCGGTTCGTCGAATTCGATCGGCTGACCGCTTTCCACGAGGACCTTCAGCACCGTGCCCGACACGTCGGCCTCGATGGGGTTGAACATCTTCATCGCCTCGATGATGCCGAGCGTGTCGCCGGCCTTCACCGCCTGGCCGACGGTGACGAACGCGGGCTTGTCGGGGGAGGGCGAGGCATAGAACGTCCCGACCATCGGCGCGCGGACGACGTGGCCTTCCGGCAGGTCGGAGGCCTTGGCGCTGCCGCCGCTGACGCCTTCGGTCGGGCCCGCCATCGGCATCACCGGCGCGGGGCGCGATTCGACGTGCATCGGCATGACCTGCGGGGCGGCGACGGTCACGCCGCCGCGCGGCACGCGCGCCAGGCGGACGGACTCTTCGCCTTCCTTGATCTCGATCTCGGCGAGGTTGGATTCTTCGAGGAGATCGATGAGTTTCTTGATTTTGCGCAGGTCCATGGCGGGCCTCAGGGTGCGGTGTCGGTGGGAGTGAGCCGCTGCAGGGCGGCGTCGAGCGCGAGCCGGTAGCTCGCCGCGCCGAAACCCGCGACGACGCCGACGGCGATGTCGCTGAAGTAGCTGGTGCGGCGGAACGGTTCCCGCGCGTGCGGGTTGGACAGGTGGACTTCGATGAAGGGCAGGGCGACCGCCGCCAGCGCGTCGCGGAGGGCGACGGAGGTGTGCGTGAACCCGGCCGGGTTGATCAGTGCGAAGGCGGTGCCGTCGGTGCGGGCGGCCTGGATGCGCTCGACCAAAACGTGCTCGGCGTTGGACTGCAGGCTTTCGATGGCATGCCCGGCGGACTGCGCACGTTGCGCGAGGTCCGCGTCGATCTGCGCGAGGGTCGTGCGGCCATAGACCTCCGGCTCGCGCGTGCCGAGCAGGTTGAGGTTGGGGCCATGCAGGACCAGCAGCTTCGCCATCGATGGGGCCAGCGGGACGGACGCGCAGTCTGGCCGAACCCACCCGGTGTGTCCAGAAGCGAAGCCGCAGTTCTCTACCGTATCGACGAAGTTCGCAGGACTTATGCCGACCTTTGAGTAAGCCCTCTAATCCTTTGCCCAGCCTGCGATTTCCCCTTCTTCGAAGGGCCCGATCCGTTGTTTCAGCAGCCGCCCGTCGGCGGACACCAGCACCGAATAGGGGAGGACGCCCTTCGGATTGCCCAGGCGGACGCCGGCATCGGCAGGACCCGGGGTATCGACGAGGATCGGGTAGGTGACGCCGGTGCGGTCGACGAAGGCGCGGACGGCGTCGACATCGTCCAGCGCGATGCCGACGACTTGCACGCCATTGCCGGCCTGTTCCTTCGAGAACGCCTGCAACGCGGGCATCTCCTTCACGCACGGGCCGCACCAGCTGGCCCAGACGTTGATCAGCACCGGGCGCCCCGCGTACTGCGCGGGCACCGTGACCCTGCTGCGATCCAGGCCGCGCAACGCGAAGTCCGGAACGCGTTCGCCGCGCTCGGCGACTTCGACGCCCTCCGGCACCGGCGGCGCCGATGCCTGCATCGCGGAGTTGAGTGCGCGCTGCCCGACCTCGGTCCGCCACAGCGGCCCGGCGCCCGAGGTCAGCAGACTCGCGACCACGCCGAGCGCGCCCGCGGCCAATGCGACCAGAACGACCTTCGTCGTGGTGTTCATCGCGCCGCGCCGTGTTGCGCGCGCTCGACGAACGCGTCGGCTTCCTCGAATCCGGTCAGCCGCAGTTCGCGCCGCTCCCGCCCATCGCGGAAGAACAGCGACATCGGTGGGCCGATGATCCCGAAGCGCTGCATGAGCGCCTGGTCCTGCGCGTCGTTCGCGGTCACGTCCGCCTGCAACAACACGTAGTCGCGCAACGCCGCGTGCACCTTGGGCTGCGTGAAGACGTACTTCTCCATCTCCTTGCAGCTCACGCACCAGTCGGCATAGAAATCGAGCATCAGCGGCTTGCCGGCCGCGCGCGCGGCCGCGACTTCGCGATCGAGATCGGCGACGGACTTGATGCGCTTGAAGGCGATCGCCTCGCGCTGCTCGCCGCGCAAACCGGAGAGCGGTTGCAGGGGATCGTGCCCGCCGGCGAATCCGCCCAGCAGTTCCGCGGCGCCCACGACCGCAAGCACCAGGCCAGCGAAACGGGCCGCCAACCGCGAGCGCGGTTTGCTGCCGAGCGTGAACGCCCACGTCGCCGCACCGAGCGCGAGCAATCCCCACAGCGCAAGCGTCCATGCCGCCGGGATCACGCGCGAGATCATCCAGATCGCAAGGCCGAGGAACACGAACCCGAAGACACGCTGCACGGCCATCATCCACGGCCCGCTCGTCGGCATGCCGCGGCCGGCGGCGATCCCGAACGCAATCAGCGGCGCGCCCATGCCGAGCGCGAGCAGGAACAAGGCGGCGCCGCCGAGCACCGGATCGCGCGTCTGCGCGATGTACAGCACCGCGCCCATCAACGGCGGTGCGACGCACGGCCCGACGATCAACGCCGACAACGCGCCCATCGCAGCCACGCCCACCCACGAGCCGCCGCGCTGGCGGTCGCTCGCCGCGCCAAGGCGCGCGCGCAGGCCCGCCGGCAATTGCAGTTCATACAAGCCGAACATCGACAACGACAACACGACGAACAACAACGCGAACGCACCGAGCACCCACGCGTTCTGCATCGCCGCCTGCAGGTTGGCCGCCGCGCCGAGCAACCCGGCGAACACGCCCGCGATGGTGAACACCACCGCGCTCGCGAGCACGTACACCGCCGACAACGAGAAACCGCGCCATGCACCGATGCGTTCGCCGCGGCCGGCGATCAGGCCCGAGAGGATCGGCACCATCGGCAATACGCAGGGGGTGAACGCCAGGCCCAGCCCGTAGACGAAGAACAACAACAACGTCCACGCGCGCTGCTTGCCGCCGAGGTTTTGCGCGAGGCGCTGGTCTTCGGCGAGCGTCGGCACATCCGCCGCCGGGGCCGATACCTCGCCCGCAGGCAAGGACACGGGCAAGGCGCGCGTCATCACCGGATAGCAGATCCCGCCGTCCTGGCAGCCCTGGAATGTCACGCGCAGCGTCCCATCGACCGGGCGTGCATGCGTGCGGCGCACGGGCACCGCGACATCGACCGGATCGAAGAACACCACGACATCGCCGAAGTGTTCGTCGCGGTATTGCCTGCCCCCGGGCCACTTCGGCGCGCCGAGCGTGATGCCCTCGCCATCGAAGGCGAGCTGCGTCTTGTCGCGGTAGAGGTAATAGCCCGGCGCCGGCGCGAAGCGCACGAGCAGGCCGTTGCCGCCATCGGCGATCGCTTCGATGGTGAAGGCCTGCGCTTCGGGCAACGGTTCGCCTTTCGCGACGCCGAACTGCAACGGCCCCGCGGGCGCGGGTGCATCGAACAAGCGCGAAGCCGCCGCCGACGGCAACGCGACCTGCACCATGCGCGTCTGCGGCGGATAGCACACGCCCACGTCCGCGCAGCCCTGGTACTTCACTTTCAGCGTAACGGTGCCCGCGTCGTTGGCGGGCGTGCCGGTGACCTGCGCCTCCAGCGACGTCCGATACGTTTCGACATCGCCGAAGAATTCGTCGCGCTTGTGCTTGCCGGGCGGCATCGAGAGCGCGGCGCCGACGAAGTCCGAAGATTCGACCGAAGTGCGATGGCGATACAGGTAGTAGCCCGGAGCGATGCGCCAGGTCAGCGCGATGGTGTCGCGCGAAGACGCCTTCGCCTCGAAGGCGAAGGCCTGGTCCACCGGCAGGAGGTCTTTCTCGTCGACCCCGTGCGCACCGAAGGACGCCGCGCCCAGCAACAGGGCGAGCAACGCCGTCGTGGCGCGTCGGAAACACATCGTCATTGCGGTCTTGACCGATCAGGCGCCGAAACGGAGCGCCATAGCGTAACCGGGTCGCCCGGTGCGGCTAAGTGCCGCGATTTCAGTCGAGGCTGTCGTAATACGCGTCGGTGGTCATCAGCGACTTCCCGCGCGGACGGCCCGTGCGCTGGCTCGCGAGTTCTTCCATCAGCTCCACCAGCGCAAGGCGCGCGCGCACCGGGGCTTCGCGGAAGGCGACGAGCAGGCGTTGTTCGAGCGAGTCGTCGACAAGCAACGCATCGACCGCGGCGACCGAATCGAGCACCGTTTCGCGCGAGGGCGCCATCTGCCCGCGGCCCGTGGCGAGCCACTCGAACTGCACGCCCGTCACCATCGCGATTTCGCGCAGGTGCTTCACGCTGGGGTTCTTGCCTTGCGGCGCTTCCCAATGGCTGACGGCACTACGCTGCACGCCCACGGCCTGGGCGAGTTGCGTCTGCGACATGGCGGCGTGCCGTCGCGCGAGGCGGATGCGTTGTTGAGACGTCATGGTGGTTGCGGAGAAAAATCCATGCCAAGTGAAGGCGTGTCCGCACGTTACACACGCCAACTGCCGGTATGAAGCGCCAATGTTACCGCGCTTCACCCCGTGAATGATAATGGCAGCAACCTGTCTACTTTTGGTAGCGGGCACCAGCCCCGCGCTGGAACACAGGCTGTAAACGGCGGTTTTCGCTACCGCTACGCACCCATCCACGGCCGTTACCGCCCTTCACAAGGGGGACGAAGTCCGCAATTCTCGGCGCGTCGAAGGGACGTTCGGCAAGACAACGGACTGGGGGTGGAGGACGGGTGAGGGATCGCCCGCCACGGACCGGCAACTCCCGACCCCAGGGCGCGCACGGCCACGTGCGCGCCCTTTTTTCTCTGGAGCGTCTCCGCGGGACCCCCTCTGGCCCTTCCCCCTGCGCCAGCCGGAGGGGGTCCCCATCTCCCGGGGCCCTTGAAACCCCCGATCGCCATCCTCACGTCCTTGCCCGACCCGCGTTGCGGGCTTTATTTCGCGCGGACTTTGGCACTCGTTTCCCGCGACTGCTAGAATTCGCGCCCTTTCACCAGCCACATCAAGCACTTGCGAGGGTTGTCAATGAACATCAAGCCGCTCTACGACCGCGTGGTCATCAAGCGCATGGAAGAAGAAAAGCTGTCGGCCGGCGGGATCGTGATCCCGGACTCGGCGACGGAAAAGCCGATCAAGGGTGAAGTCGTCGCCGTCGGCGAAGGCAAGGTCTTCGACAACGGCTCGGTGCGCAGCCCGAAGGTCAAGGCCGGCGACAAGGTGTTGTTCGGCAAGTACAGCGGCACCGAAGTGAAGCTCGACGGCACCGAATACCTGGTCGTGAAGGAAGACGACATCCTCGCCGTCCTCGGCTGAGCGTCGCCCTTCGCATCGCACAAGAACAAAGCAACTCTTATCTACTGAGGTAATCCGCAATGGCTGCCAAGGAAATTCGTTTCGGTGAGGACGCGCGCGCGAAGATGGTGCGCGGCGTCAACGTGCTCGCCAATGCCGTCAAGGCCACCCTCGGCCCGAAGGGCCGCAACGTCGTGCTCGAAAAGAGCTTCGGCGCCCCGACGATCACCAAGGACGGCGTCTCCGTCGCCAAGGAAATCGAACTGTCCGACAAGTTCGAGAACATGGGCGCGCAGATGGTGAAGGAAGTCGCGTCGCGCACGTCCGACAACGCCGGCGACGGCACCACCACCGCAACGGTGCTGGCGCAGGCGCTGATCCGCGAAGGCATGAAGGCGGTCGCCGCCGGCATGAACCCGATGGACCTCAAGCGCGGCATCGACAAGGCGGTCACCGCCGCCGTCTCCGAGCTGAAGAACCTCAGCAAGCCGACGGCCGACGACAAGGCCATCGCGCAGGTCGGCACGATCTCGGCCAACTCCGACGAATCGATCGGCAACATCATCGCCGAAGCGATGAAGAAGGTCGGCAAGGAAGGCGTGATCACCGTTGAAGAAGGCTCGGGCCTCGAGAACGAGCTCGACGTCGTCGAGGGCATGCAGTTCGACCGCGGCTACCTCTCGCCGTACTTCATCAACAACCAGCAGTCGATGTCCGCCGAGCTGGATGATCCCTTCATCCTGCTGCACGACAAGAAGATCTCGAACGTGCGCGACCTGCTGCCCGTCCTGGAAGGCGTGGCGAAGGCCGGCAAGCCGCTGCTCATCGTCGCCGAGGAAGTCGAAGGCGAAGCGCTCGCCACGCTCGTGGTCAACACCATCCGCGGCATCGTGAAGGTCTGCGCCGTGAAGGCTCCGGGCTTCGGCGATCGTCGCAAGGCGATGCTGGAAGACATGGCCGTCCTCACCGGCGGCACCGTGATCTCCGAGGAAGTCGGCCTGTCGCTCGAGAAGGCGACGATCAAGGATCTCGGCCGCGCCAAGAAGATCCAGGTCACCAAGGAAAACTCGACGATCATCGACGGCGCGGGCGACGCGTCGGGCATCGAAGCGCGCATCAAGCAGATCAAGGCGCAGATCGAGGAGACCTCCTCGGACTACGACCGCGAGAAGCTGCAGGAACGCGTGGCGAAGCTCGCCGGCGGCGTGGCCGTGATCAAGGTCGGCGCATCGACCGAGATCGAGATGAAGGAAAAGAAGGCGCGCGTCGAAGACGCCCTGCACGCCACGCGTGCGGCGGTCGAAGAAGGCATCGTGCCGGGCGGCGGCGTCGCGCTGCTGCGCGCGCGCGCGGCCATCGCGGGCCTGAAGGGCGCCAACGAAGACCAGAACTTCGGCATCGAAGTCGCGCTGCGCGCGATGGAAGCGCCGCTGCGCGAGATCGTCGCCAACGCCGGTGAAGAGCCGTCGGTCGTCGTCAACCGCGTGAAGGAAGGCTCGGGCAACTTCGGCTACAACGCCGCCAACGGCGAGTTCGGCGACATGGTGCAGTTCGGCATCCTGGACCCGACCAAGGTCACCCGCACCGCGCTGCAGAACGCGGCCTCCATCGCCGGCCTGATGATCACGACCGAAGCGATGGTCGCCGAGCTGCCGAAGAAGGACGAACCGGCGATGCCGGGCGGCGGCATGGGCGGCATGGGTGGCATGGACTTCTGACGAAGTCAGGAATCCCGCTCCCGATGTACCGGAAAGGCCCGCGCAAGCGGGCCTTTCTTTTTGCCCTCACGCCCCCGGCGTATCGTCTTGAACCAGCCGCCCCCGGTCGGGTACCCACGGGCGACAGGAGGGTCGGATGGCGCAGCAGGGCCCATGCGACGGTCGCACCGGCACGCCGCCGCAGGCGACCGACCGTTCCATCGCGATGGACGAAGTCGACCTCGTCGGCCTCGTGGCGATGGAGGACGTGCGCGCGTTCGAGGCGCTGTACCGCGCCTATCACCCGAGGCTCCGCCGTTTCCTGCGCGGCATGTTGCGGCAGTCGACGATGGTGGACGAAGTGCTGGACGACACGATGCTCGTCGCGTGGCGCAAGGCCCACACCTTCGACGCGACCTCGCGCGTCTCGACCTGGTTGTTCGCCATCGCGTACCGCCAGGCGTTGAAGGCGTTGCGCCGCCTGGATTGGTCGCTGCCCGATCCGATCGACGAACCCGCCGCGCCACGCGATGCCGAACCCGATGGCGAACTCGCGCACGCGCAACTGCGCGAACGCCTCGATGCGGTGCTCGCGCAACTCTCCCCCGAACACCGCGCGGTCATCGACCTGACCTACTTCCACGGCTACAGCTGCAAGGAGATCGCCGACGTCGTCGGTTGCCCGGTGGCGACGGTGAAGACGCGCATGTTCTACGCAAGGCGCCACATGAAATCGTTGCTCGGCGACGAAGGAGCGCAGGCGCTGTGAGCGGACGTGTCCTCAATTTCGAAGGCCACGCGCACCGCGACGTCGAGCGTCTGCTCCCGTGGTATGCCAACGCCACGCTCGAGGGAGACGACGACGCCCGCGTGCGTGCGCACCTGCTCGAATGCGCCGCGTGCCGCGCGGACCTGGCGACGATGCGCGCATTGATGGACCACGCCCCGGTCGCGGACGCGCGCGACATCGACCGCGGATGGATCCGCATGCGCGATCGCCTGCATGCCGCGCGCTACCGCCCGGCTGCGAAGTTCGACTGGCTGCGGGTGCGCAGCGGTTGGTCCGCAACGCCGGCATGGTTGCGGGTCGCCCTCGCTGCGCAGTGCGCCTTCATCGCCGTGCTCGCGATGTTCCTCGTCGGCGAGCCCAGACCGGCCGCGCACACCTTCACGACGCTGTCCGCGACACCCGCGCCGCGCGCATCGCAGGACACGTTGCTCGTCGTGTTCGACCCGCGCATCACCGATGCGCAGTTGCGGGAGTTGCTCGGCGCGAACCGCGCGCGCATCGTCGACGGGCCGAACGCTGCGGGCGCCTTCCTCCTGGCCACGCCGCCCGGGCAGGCCGACGCCGTGCGCAACGCACTGCGCGCATCGCCGGGCGTGGCGATGGCCGAACGCCTCGCGCCGCCGGAGTGACCGTGCGCGCGCTGCTCTTCCTGCTGCTCGCGATCTGCGCCGGTGGCGCTTTCGCCGGAGCCCACGACGACGCGAATACGTTGCTGGTCATGCTCCGCGCGCCGGCGGTGCATGACACGCCCGAAGCGGGTTACGTCGGCGACTATCGCAACGCGCCGGGGCACCAGGCGCGGGCGCGCATCGCACGCAAGCTGGCCGCGGCGAATGGCCTGACCGTCCGCAGCGATTGGGCGATGCCCGCGCTCGGCGTCGATTGCTACGTGTTGCAGGCCCGCGACGCACAGGCGGCCGCGGGCGCCGTCGAAGCGCTGGCGCGCGACCCGCGCGTGGAATCCGTGCAACCGATGCAGCAGTTCGAAGTGCTGGGCGATCCGCTGGCGCCGGCGCAACCCGCGCAGAAACTCTGGAAACTCGACGAAGTGCACCGGCATGCCACGGGCCGTGGCATCACGGTCGCGGTGATCGACAGCGGCGTGGCTGCTTCGCACGCGGACCTGCGCGGGCAAGTCGCGCAATCGCGCGATTTCGTCATCGACGATGCGAAGCGCGAGGTGCCCGAAACGCATGGCACCGAGGTCGCGGGCCTGATTGCTGCGCGCGCCGACAACGACATGGGCATCGCGGGCGTCGCCCCCGGCGCCAGACTCCTCGCGCTGCGCGCCTGCTGGCAGTCCGACCGCAGCGGCCGCGCGCGCTGCAACAGCTTCACCCTGGCGAAGGCCTTGCAGTTCGCCATCGAGCAGCGCGCGCAGGTGATCAACCTGAGCCTCGGCGGGCCGCGTGATGTATTGCTCGCCCGATTGATCGACGTCGCGACGGCGCGTGGCGCGAACATCGTCGCCGCCGTGGACCCGCGCGCACGCGACGGCGGATTTCCCGCATCGATGGCCGGCGTGATCGCGGTAGCCGGAGAACCGGATCGCGCGTTGCCGATGCGCACCTTCCTGGCGCCAGCGGATGCGTTGCCGACGACCACGCTCGACGGGGGGTGGGGCCTCGTGAACGGCACTTCGTTCGCCGCCGCGCAAGTCAGCGGGCTGATCGCGCTGTTGCGCGATGCCGCACCCAAGCTGCGGGGCCCCGCGGTCCGTGACGCCCTTGCGGGCACGGCTGCGCTAGGCTCGGTCCCGGCGCGACCCCTGCCGATCGACGCCTGCGCCGCCTTCGCGCGCGCCGGCCCCGGATGCGCCTGCGGATGCAGGCTCGCCGACGCACAGGAGACGCCGCGCCACTAGAGGGCCGCGGTGCGCAACGCCAGGGATCGGAATCGCCGTCGACTGCGATGCGCGTGCGCCGCGCTGGCGGCGTGCTGCGCGTGGTCGGCGCATGCGCAGGTGTCGGGCAGCGTCGGCGTCGTGTCGGATTATCGCTACCGCGGTTATTCGTTGAGCGGCGGCGATGCGGCGGTGCAGGCCAGCGTCGCGCATGACTGGGCGCAGGGCGCATACGCGGGCCTGTTCGCCTCCAGCGCGGAATACGCCGGGGATTCGGGCGCGCAATGGATTCCCTACGCGGGCTGGGCGCGACGCGACGAACAGGGCCGCAGTTGGGATGTCGGCGTGCGCTACTCGCATTTCACCGCCGATACATCGGCGGACTATGTCGAACTGCACGCGGGCCTGGCGTTGCGGCGCGTTTCGCTACGCGTGCACTACGCCCCCGACTATTTCGGCCAGGTCTCGAACTGGTATGTCGAAGCCGACGGCAGTGTTCCGTTCGGTGACCGCGTGCAGTGGTTGTGGCATGCGGGCGTGACGCGGAGCGGGGAATCGGACTATCGCGCAGCCGTTTACCCGGCCTCGGGCGGCTACTCCGCGCAGTACGCCACGTACGTGCCCGATCGCACGAGCGAAGACCGCACGCGCATCGACGTGCGCACCGGCGTGTCGCTGGTCACGCGCGTGTGCGACGTGCAACTGACCTGGCAGCACGTCGACGGAGATGACGCCACGCCATACGCCGCGCCCTTCGATGCGCGCGATCGCGCCGGCTGGGTGCTGGGGTGCATGCATCGCTGGTAATGGCCCGTCGCTCGCGGCCTTCGCGTTTCCTGCTTGGACGCCCACACGGAAGTTCCCGCCATGGCACGCACGCCGCTGTTCGCCCTCCTGCAACGCGCCGCGCGCATCGCGCGCAACGCCGCGCGCGTCGACATGCCATTGGACGAATTCCACGAACGCGGGATGGAACTGCGCGTGGATGCAACGCGCCGTCGCCTGTTGCAAGGCGCGGCCGCGAGCCTCGCACTGACGGCGTGCGCGCCAATCGTCCCGCGCGCCATCAACGTCCCGGAGGTCGCCATCGTCGGCGCCGGTATCGCGGGCCTCAGCGCGGCATGGGCCTTGCGCGCGGCGGGCGTGCCGGCGCGCGTCTACGAAGCACAGTCGCGCGTCGGCGGCCGCATGCTCAGCCTGCGCGATCATTTCCCGAACGGGCAGGTAATCGAACTCGGCGGCGAACTGATCGACACCGGCCACACGCGCATCCGCACGCTCGCGCAAGAACTCGGCCTGGAGCTCGACGACCTGCTCGCCGGCGAAACGGCTGCGGACACGTGGTGGTTCGACGGACGCCGCATCGGCGAAACAGAAATCGTGCGCGCGTTCGCGCCGCTGGCCCAGGCGATCGTCCGCGATGTCGAATCGCTCGGCGACGGCGCGCTCGACCACACCGACGCCAACCCCGCATTCCGTGCGCTCGACGCGATGTCCGTCGCCGACTGGCTGGACAAGCACCAGGTGTCCGGTTGGCTGCGCAAATTGATCGACGTGGCGTACACCACCGAGATGGGCCTGGAGATCGACGAACAGAGCGCGCTGAATTTCCTGACCTTCATCGGCACGGAAGACGCGGATGCGTTCAAGATCTTCGGCGAGAGTGACGAACGCTTCCATGTGCGCGGCGGCAACGACCTCATCCCGCGCACGCTGGCCACGCGCATGGCCGGGTCGATCGAAACCGGTCACATGCTCGAAGCCGTGCGCGCCGAAGGCGAGGGTTTCCGCCTCACGTTCGCCATCGACGACGCGCGAATCGACATGCGTGCGCAACACGTGATCCTCGCATTGCCGTTCACCCTCTTGCGCAACGTGCAAATCGACATCCCGCTGCCCGCGCGGAAACGCAACGCGATCGACCGCCTGGCGTACGGCACGAACGCGAAGTTGATGATCGGCTACGACCGCCGCGCATGGCGCGCACACGATGCCAATGGCGCATCGATGTCCGACCTGCCGTACCAGACGACGTGGGACACATCGCGCAAGCAACCCGGCGAGGCCGGCACGCTGACCAACTTCACCGGCGGCCGGCATGGGGTCGAACTGGGGAAAGGGACGCCGCGCATGCAGGCCGATGCGGCGACGGCGGCGCTCGATCGTGTGTGGCCCGGTTTGGCCGCACTGCGCACAAATCCGCGCGAAGCGCGTTTCCATTGGCCGACACATCCCTGGTCGATGGGCAGCTACGCCTGCCTGCGTCCGAACGATTGGTCGACGCTGCGCGGCGTGATGGGCGAATCCGTGGGCCGGCTGCACTTCGCCGGGGAACACTGCGCGCTGGACACGCAGGGGTTCATGGAAGGCGGGTGCGAGTCGGGGCAGTTGGCGGCGCAAGCAGTCCTGGATTCCCTGCGCCCCGCAGCTGCAGCGGGCCGTTTCCCCATTCAGAGACGCCGCACCGCCTGACCTTCCTGTACCCGCCAGTCTTTTTTTGCAGTGCAGCGTGCAATCGATGTAACGATTCCTTCACTCTCGCCACGCATCCCGACGTGGGGGAGGGAGCAGGCCCGCAACCGGTTCGTCCGGGGCGGGCTTTTTAATTGGCGATGCGATCATTGGCGCGATGACCGACCCCGCAGACGCCCACGCCGCGCGCCAACTCGACCGCCTGCGCGCCGCCGTGCCCACGCCCTGGGCGCCCGGAATCGAGGCCACGTTGCATGCCATTGCGCGTGCCAGCGACTTCGCGATCGACACGCTGGTCAAGCAACCCGCCCTCGTCGAGCGCTTCGCCGCGCACCAGCCGACACCGCCACCCGTGCTGACGCGCGTGTCACGCAGCGAGTGGCCGGCATTGCTGCGCCGTTACCGCACAGGTGAATCCACGCGCCTGATCTGGCGCGACATCGCCGGCCTCGACGATGTCGATGCGACGCTCGCCGGCACCACGCACCTCGCCGAAACCTGCCTGCAGACCGCGCTCGAAGCGCTCGAAGGCGAATTCGCCGAACGCTTCGGCGTCGTGCGTGCGCCCGACGGCAGCGTGCAGCGGCTCGTCGTGTTCGGCCTGGGAAAACTCGGCGGCGGCGAGCTCAATTTTTCTTCCGACGTCGATCTTGTCTACGCCTATCCGCAGGACGGGGAAAGCGACGGCGCGCGCGTCCTCGCGGCCGAAGATCATTTCGCGCGCCTGGGGCAACAACTGGCGAAGCTGCTCGACGAAACGACGGCGGACGGGTTCTCGCATCGCGTCGACCTGCGCCTGCGCCCGTTCGGCAACGCCGGCCGCGTGGCGTTGCCGTTCGCGGCGATGGAGCAGTACTTCCAGCGCGAAGGTCGCGACTGGGAACGCTATGCCTGGCAGAAGGCACGCCCGGTCGCTGGCGATATCGCGGCGGGGTTGCGATTCCTCGAGACGTTGCGGCCCTTCGTCTATCGACGTTATCTGGATTACGGCGCGCTCGATGGCCTGCGCGAGATGAAGGCGGCCATCGCCGCGGAAGTCGCGCGCAAGGAACTCGCCGACGACGTCAAGCGCGGGCCCGGCGGCATCCGCGAAATCGAATTCCTGGTGCAGGCGCTGCAACTGATCCGCGGCGGTCGCGAGCCGGTGTTGCGCGAACGGCGCCTGCTGCCCGCGCTCGACGCGCTCGTCCAGGCCGGGCAGGTCGCGCCGGAGACCGGCGTCGCGCTCGCCGATGCATATCGCTTCCTGCGGCGCGTCGAGAACCGCCTGCAGATGCTGCGCGATGCGCAGACGCATGCGTTGCCGTCGAACGAACTCGACCGTCATCGCATCGCCCGCGGGCTGGGGTATGTCGATTGGTCGGCGCTGCGCACCGCGCTCGACGCGCACCGCGCGCGCGTCGCCACGGAGTTCGAAGCGTTGCTCGCACCCCGCGGACGCTCGGTCGCTCCGAGCGAGCTGGCGACCTATTGGCGCGCATTGCCCGACGCGGGCGATGTGCAGGCGCTCATCGATGCCGGCTTCCGCGATACCGAAACGCTGGACGGCAGCCTGCGCGATTTCGCGCGCGCCCCCGGCGTGCGCACGCTGTCCGATGCCACGCGCGCGCGGCTGGATCGCGTGCTGCCCGCATTGCTCGCATCTGCGGCGCGCTCGTCGCAGCCGGACGCCGCGCTCCGGCGCGTGCTGCCGCTGCTGCACACGCTGTTGCGTCGCGCGAGTTACCTGGCCTTGCTGGACGAACAGCCCGCGGCACTCGCGCGCCTCGTCGACGTGGTGTCGGGGAGCGCGCTGCTCGCCGAGCGCATCGCCGCGCATCCGTTGCTGCTCGACGAATTGCTCGATCGCCGCAACACCGAGGCACTGCCCGATCGCGATGCGCTCGCCACTGCGTGCAACGCGACGTTGCGGGAGGAGGATGCCGAACTCGCGCTGATGGCGCTCAACGAGATCCGGCAGGCGCTGAGTTTCCGCGTGGCACTCGCCACGCTCGACGGGCGGCAATCGGCGCAGGACAGTGCACGGCAACTCGCGTGGCTCGCCGACGCGGTGGTCGATGTCGTCCTGGCCGTCGCGCAGCGGGAAGTGGAACGCGCGCACGGTCGCGTGCCCGATGCGCGATTCGCCGTGTTGGGTTATGGGAGCCTTGGCGGTGAAGAACTGGGCTTCGGCTCCGACCTCGACCTCGTGTTCCTGTACGACGCGCCGCCCGGGGCCCACTCCGCCGGCGCACGTGCGCTCGATGCGTCGCGCTGGTTCGCGCGCCTCGCGCAGAAGGTCGTCGCGCTGCTCGGCACCGTGACGGGCGCGGGGCGCCTGTACGACGTCGACGTGCGCTTGCGGCCGGACGGCGCGAAGGGGTTGCTGGTGTCGAGTCTGGCGAGCTACGCGGAGTACCAGCGCGAGCGCGCGTGGACGTGGGAGCACCAGGCGCTCGTGCGTGCGCGGGGCGTGGCGGGCGATGCATCGCTTCTCGCCGATTTCGAGCGTGTGCGCGCGCAGACATTGGCGCGTGCACGCGAACCGGAGAAACTGCGCGACGAAGTGGTGCAGATGCGGCAACGGATGCGCGCGGAACTGGACCGCAGCGACGCGGCGCGCTTCGATCTCAAGCAGGGCGAGGGCGGGTTGGTCGACCTGGAGTTCCTGTTGCAGTGGCGCGTGCTGGACCGCGCGGACGACGATGCGCGATGGCTCGGGCCGAGGGATACGCCGGGGTTGTTGCGGGTGGCGTGCGAGGCGGGACTGGTCGAGCGTGAGGCGTGCGAGGCGCTGATCGGTGCGCATGCGGCGTTGCTGGAGGCGGGGTTGCGGTGCACGTTGGATCGGCGGCCGCGGATCACGGCGGAGACGGACGCGATCGCCGGGGCGCGCGTCGTGATCAAGGCGGCAGTGACGGCGCTCTAAAGCCCGAGGCGTGCGCGGGCTTCCGCAGCGACGCGTGCGGTTTCCCGCAAAGGTTCCACTTCGAAAGACGCCAACGCGTCATCGAAGGCGCGTACGCGCCCCAGTCGATGCAACGCTTCATGCAAGCGCTGCAACTTGCCGCGCACCGCGTCGCCGCCGAGCACGAACACCGGCACGCGCGTCGCGCACGCTTCGCTGAGCATGTTCACCGAGTCGCCGGTGCAAACGATGCGGTCCGCCCATGCGAGCATGCCGGGATAGGGGTTGTCGCTGTCGTCGCCGCTCGCGGTGGCCGGTGCGAACCAGCGCAGGCCGGGAACGTCGCCGCACTGCGTACGCAATGCCTGCGCCCAATCGGCGGAGGTGCGGCGCGAGGTGGTGGCCAGCAGGCTGCCGCCTTCGGCCCGCACGCGCGATGCGAGCCGTTGCAGGTCGCGCGCAAGCGCAGCGGTGTCGTAGGCGCCGATGTGCTCCGACGGCCCGCCGAGCAGCAGTGTCGTGCGTGGCGCGGCGAGCGGCGCGAGGATCGAATAGTCGTTGCGCGCCTGCGCGAGCCACGCATCGTCGACGGGATGCAGGCTGCCGACCAGCGTGATCACGTTGTCGCCCGCGAGCGCGTCGTGTTCGGGCGCGATCACCACGTCCCACGATGCCGTCGAGGCGCGTGGATCGAGGATCTGCACCACGCGCGCGCCGCGCGCCCGCAACTGCCGCGTGGCGAGCGCCGCCTGCCGCCCGCAGCCGATGGCGAGCAATGGAGGCGTCTGGATCAGTTCCGCGAATCCGGCGAAGGCATGGGCGCTGCCCGGCACCACGCGCGGCGCGGCCCAGCGCCAGGGCGCGCGCGGTTGCAGCGCGACCTCCCGCGCGTCCGCAAAGCCCATCGCGATCGCGAGCGCGCGCACCTGCCGCACGTTGCCGGCGCGGCCGTCGGTGAGCGTCCAGCAAGCGGCGGGGGACTGCGCCATGCGTGTGTTCACCGGTCGGATGGGTGCGTTGCGGCCCCGTGTCGGCCGCTTGACGCGCGACACTCTACACTGCACGTCTCGGCGCGAACTGCGCCCTACGGCACGGACCGCTCCACGATGCAAGACGACAACGCCTTCAAGCCGACGCTGCCCGACGCATCGCTCGACCAGTTGTTCCGGCAGGCGCGCACCTACAACCGGTTCACCGGTGAGGTCGACGACGCCACGCTGCACAAGCTCTACGACCTGTTGAAGTGGGGCCCGACCACGTCGAACAGTTGCCCGGCGCGCTACGTGTTCGTGCGCTCGCCCGATGCCAAGGCCAAGCTCGGCCCCGCGCTCGACGAGGGCAACTACAAGAAGACGATGGCTGCGCCGTGCACGGCGATCGTCGCGTACGACATGGCGTTCTACGAGAAGGTGCCGGTGCTGTTCCCGCACACCGACGCGCGCGGCTGGTTCGACACCAAGCCGGAGGCCGACCTGCGCACCATCGCGCTGCGCAACGGCAGCCTGCAGGGCGCGTACCTGTTGCTGGCCGCGCGCGCGATCGGCCTGGATTGCGGCCCGATGTCGGGCTTCGACAACGCGAAGGTCGACGCGGCGTTCTTCCCGGGCACCACGTGGCGTTCGAACTTCCTCGTGAACCTGGGCAAGGGCGACCCCGCATCGATCTTCCCCCGTTCGCCGCGGCTGAACTTCGACGAAGCCTGCCGCATCGATTGAGCCGTTCGCTCCGTACCTGATCTTCCGACCCCCACGCAAAGGAATCGCACGATGCGCTGCAAGCTCCTCCTGACTTCGCTCCTGCTGGCCGCCGGCCTCGCGCAGGCCGCGCCCGCGACCTACAAGCTCGATCCGAACCACACGCAGGTCCTGGCGTCCTGGAACCACTTCGGCTATTCCAACCCGGTCGCGAACTTCGGCGAGGTCGACGGCACGCTGGTGTACGACGCCGACAAGGTCGAAGCCTCCAGTGTCGAGGTCACCCTTCCGCTTTCCGGCTTGAACGCGCTGGTGCCGGACCTGACCAAGCACCTGCAGAGCGCCGACTTCTTCGATGCGGAAAAATTCCCGACGGCGAAGTTCAAGAGCACGAAGGTCGAGAAGGGCGAGGGCGGCAAGCTCAAGGTCACGGGCGACCTGACGATCCGCGACGTCACCAAGCCTGTCGTGCTCGATGTCACGCTCAACAAGGCGGGCGAAGGCCGCAACGGTGCGCCGAAGGTCGGTTTCAGCGCGACGACGACGATCAAGCGCAGCGAATTCGGCGTGGCGAAGTTCATCCCGAACGTCAGCGACGAGATCACGCTGCGCATCACCACCGAGGCCACCGTGCCGCAGGAAGGCGACAAGAAATGATCCTCGAGCGGCCCGCGGCGGCGCGCGGCGAGGTGTCGGCCGGCTGGTTGCACAGCCGCCACACCTTTTCGTTCGGCCACTTCTACGACCCGCAATGGATGGGGTTCGGGCCGCTGCGCGTGGTCAACGAAGACATCGTGGCGCCGGGCGGCGGGTTCCCGCCGCACCGGCACGCCAACATGGAAATCCTGAGCGTCGTGTTGTCCGGCGCGCTCGCGCATCGCGACAACACCACTGGCGAAGGCCTGGGCGGGGAAGGCGTGCTGCGCCCCGGCGAAGTCCAATGGATGAGCGCGGGCCACGGCGTCGAACACAGCGAGTTCAACGGCTCGAAAGACGAGGCGGTGCATTTCCTGCAGATCTGGATCCAGCCCGATCGGCTCAATGCGCAGCCGGCGTACGAGCAACGCGCGTTCGACGCGCGCGAGCGCGACGGCCGCTGGCAAACCCTCGCCGCGCCCGATGGCGCGGACGGCGGCCTGCCGTTGCGCCAGCAGGCCTGGTTGCGCGCGGTGCGGTTGACGTCGGGCCAGGCAGTCGAGGTCGCGCTTGATCCGGCGCGCAAGTATTGGCTGCATGTGGCCACGGGCGATGTCGATTTCGACGGGCGGGCGCTCACCGCCGGCGATGCGCTCGGTTTCGCCGACGAAGCCGGCACGCGCCGGCTCGCGGGCCGCGGCGCGGAGCCTGCGGACGTGCTGTTCTTCGAGCTGCCGGCGTGACCGCCGGGCCGGCTGCTAAACTTCCCGCCCGCACCATCCCCACGCAAAGCGCATCCGCCATGGCCGAATCCCCGCAGCCCCGTTCGACCGTCGCCGCCGCCCCGGCCAATGCGCAGACGCGCTACGAAGTCCGCCAGGCCGACCTGCCGCTGAGCTGCCCGCTGCCCGAGATGGCCCTGTGGAATTCGCATCCGCGCGTGTACCTGCCGATCGTGCAGGACGGCGGCGAGAGCCAGTGCCCGTACTGCGGCGCGCACTTCGTGCTGGTCGACTGACGCACACCCGACGATGGCGGGCGCCCGTCGCACGGTCGTCCAGTTGCTGCCCGCGCTCGATGCGGGCGGCGTCGAACGCTCCACCCTCGAGATCGCAGACGCGCTGGTGCGCGCGGGTCATCGCGCCATCGTCGTCTCCGCCGGCGGCGGGCTCGTGCCGCGCCTGACCGCGGTCGGCGCCGAACACGTCACGCTCGATATCGGGCGCAAGTCGCCGCTCACCGTGCGCCACATTCCCGCGCTGCGCCGTTTGTTCGAACGCGAACGCGTCGACCTGGTGCATGCGCGTTCTCGCTTGCCCGCGTGGATCGGCTGGCGCGCGATCCGTGGCATGCGCGCGAATGCGCCGCGCTGGGTGACCAGCGTGCACGGGCTGAATTCGCCATCGCGTTACAGCGCGATCATGACCAGCGGCGAGCGCGTGATCTGCGTGTCGCAGACCGTTCACGACTACGTCCTCGAACACTACCCGCGCACGAACGCCGACAAGCTGCGCGTGATCCCGCGCGGCGTGGATGTCGCGGCGTTCCCGTATCGCACGTGGCCCGATCGCGATGCGCGCCGCCGGGCCGCCACGCTGCATCCCGCGCTCGACGGCGATGGGCCGCTGCTGTTGTTGCCGGGCCGCGGTACGCGACTGAAGGGACACGCCGATGCATTGACGTTGCTCGCGGGGCTGCGTGCGGACGGACGCGATGCGCGCCTGTGGATGCCCGGCAGCCGCGTCGAGGACCGCGAACGCTATCTCGACGAACTGCAGGCGATTGCCGAACGACTGGGCATCGCCGAGGTGGTCGCCTTCACGCCGCCGACGCTCGCCATCGCCGATGCGTACGCCGCGAGCGACCTGGTGCTGCAACTCTCGCGCAAGCCCGAGGCCTTCGGCCGCACGGTGCTCGAAGCGCTGGCGACGGGACGTTCGGTGGTCGGCTGGGACCACGGCGGCGTCGGCGAGCTGCTCCGCCGCTACGACCCGCGCGGGGCGGTGCCTCCCTTCGACGGGACGCTTCTGGAGCGCACCGCGCACGCGCTGCTGGACGCACCGCCGCCGCGTCCGGTTACGATGCCCCATACCTTGCGTGCGATGCAGGAGGCGACGCTCGCGGTCTATGCGGAACTCGAACCTAGATAACCAGGCGCCCGAAGGCTGGCGCTGGGCGCCGGCATGGGTGCTGGCGTTCGTCGCGTTGTGGCCCGCGCCCGGCTATGCCGAAGGCATCCTCGTGCTCGGCGCGCTCGCCGCGATCTTCAAGCTGCTCATCGTGCGGTTCCGCGGCGGCGCGCAGTTGCTGAGCGCGCCGGCGTGGGCGCTGACGAGCGTGTTGTTCTTCGCGTACTGGCTGCCCGAAGCAGTGTCGGCGTTCGACGCGGTCGATCCCGCGCGCGCGCTGCGCGAGGCCGCCGTCGACCTGCGCTATCTGCCCTTCCTGTGGCTCGCCGCCGCGGCCGTCGCCGATGCGCGCGGGCGGCGCATCACCTTCGCGGGGCTGGCAATCATCGTCGGCATCTGGACGGCCGATGCGATCGCGCAGGCGGTGTCGGGCACGAGCCCGCTGTTCTTCGCGATCGATTCGGCCAAGCATGCGATCAGCGGCCACGGCATGTGCACGAGCGAAGCGGCGCAGGCCGTCGATCGCCTCAGCGGCATCCTCGGGCCCTGCAATCTCAAGTTCGGGCCGATGCTCGCCAGCCTCTCGCCGTTCGGCTTGTATTACGCGGCCAAGCGTTTCGGCGTGGTGGGCTGGTGCGTGGCGGCGCTCTCCATCGGCGCTGTCATCCTGCTTGCCGGTGCGCGCGCGGCGTGGATCACCTATGCGCTCGTGTTGCTGTGGTCGGGCTGGCGCGTGCTGGGCGTGAAACGCGTGTTCGTCGTGTTTGTCGCCGGCGCACTCACGCTGGTGGCGCTCGGGGCGTTCGTCCCGCAGGTCGCCGAGCGCATCGAGCGCACGACGCACCTGGCCGCCGCGGACGAATCCTCCGTCGATATCGCATTGTCGGGCCGCACGCGCATCTGGTCCGCCGCAACGTGCATGTATCGCACGCACTGGTTCAATGGCGTGGGCGCGCGCGGTTTCCGCGATGCGTTCATGCAGTGCGATCCGGGGCGCGGCAGCCTCGCGGCGTGGGGCGAAGGCCCGGCGTTGCACGCGCACCAGTGGATCCTCGAAGTCGCGAGCGAAACCGGTACGTTCGGCCTGCTGCTGTGGCTCGCGGGCCTTGCGCTGGGCTGGCGTGCGTGGCGTTACGCCGATCCGGTCGCGCGCGACCATGCGCGGCCGGCGATGCTCGCCATCGTGGTGACGCTGTTCCCGTTCAACACGCACCTGGCGGCGTATTCGACGTTCTGGGGCGGGCTGGTGTTGCTGCTCGCGGCACTCTACGCCGGCAGCCTGCTCGCGCGCGACGCCGAACCCGAGGACGCGCGCGCGTGAACGGCCGCGCGCCGATCTCCGGCGTCGTCACCACGTTCAACAATGCCGCGACGCTGGACGCGTGCCTGGCGAGCCTGGCCTTCTGTGACGAGCGCGTCGTGCTGGACTCCGGCTCGACGGACGCGACCCTCGACATCGCACGCCGCCACGGCGCGCGCATCGCCGAACATCCCTTCGACGACTACGGCCCGCAGAAGCAACGCGCCATCGACATGGCGTCGCACGACTGGATCCTGCTGCTCGACGCTGACGAACATCTCACCGACGCGGGCCGCGACGCCATCGAGCGCGCGTTGCGTGCGCCGCGCGCCGACGGGTATCGCCTGCCGCGGCAGGAGTGGCTGTTCTGGAAGTGGGCGCACCCGCACACGCGCGCGAATTGGCAACTGCGCCTGTTCCGAAAGTCGCGCGGGCGCATGAACGACGTGCCCGTGCATGCCGCGCCCGTGGTCGATGGCGTGCGGCGCGACCTGCGCGCACCATTCCGGCATTACGGCGAACCGCGGCTGGCCGATCGCATCGACAAGGTGAACCGCTATTCGAGCGGGCTGGTCGTGCACAAGCACCGGCGCGGCGTGCACGGATTGGGCGGCCGCATCCTGTTCCAGCCGACGATCGCCTTCTTCAAGCTGTACGTCGGCAAGCGGTACTTCCTCGATGGATGGGCCGGCTTCATCGCCGCGCGCACGCAGGCGTTCTACACGTTCCTGAAGTACGCGAAAGTCCTCGAAGCGCAGCGCAGCGACGATCAATCGGCGTAGGGCGAGCTGCCATCGGGTTGCCGCTTGAAGCGGCGGTGGATCCACAGGTATTGGTCGGGCGCGGCGCGCGCCATCGTTTCGATCGCGGCCATCACCTGCGCGGTGTCGGCCGTCGCGTCCTTCGACGGAATGTCGCGCAGCGCCGGCACGATGCGCAGCGTGTAGCCGCCATCCTTGCGACGCACGTGCTGGAACGCGAGCACCGACGCGCCCGACAGCCGCGCGAGTTGGTGCGTCGACGACAAGCTGTTCGCCGGCCGCCCGAAGAAGGGCACGTACACGCTCTCGCCGCGGCTCGGGTCCTGGTCGGGTGCGTACCAGAGGAAGCCACCCTGCTTGAGGTGCTTCACCGCGGGGCGCAGTTCCTGCTTGGTGAACATCGCCGCGGCGTAGCGCAGGCGTCCGTGCTTCACCGCCCATTCCATCGCCGGTTCCGAGTGCGGGCGGTACATGCCGGCCAGCGGGATGTGGTCGCACATCAGGCGGCCGCAGATTTCCAGCGTGGTGAAGTGGCCGGAGACGACGATGACGCCGCGGCCATTCGCGCGCGCGGCTCGTGCGTGTTCGAGCCCTTCGACCACCAGGCCTTTGCGCATCGGGTCCACCGAGCCCCACCACGCGCGCGCGAATTCGAACAGGCCGATGCCGAGGGAGGCGAAGTGTTCGTGCAGCAACGTCGTGCGCGCGGCCGCGTCCAGTTCGGGGAAACACAGTTCGAGGTTGCGTTGCGCGATGCGGCGGCGCGCGCCCATCGTCACGCGCAGCAGGGCGCCGAGCGCGCGGCCCAGCCCGCGTTGCAGCGGCCACGGCAGGCGCGCCAGCGCCGCCATCGCGCCGATGCCGATCCAGGTGGGCCAATGCCGGGGTCCGATCGGCGGGGGCGATCGCGCGGGGCGTCCTGCGTCATGGCGACGATTCTAGGGCAGGCGCGTGCACGGCGTGCTTCCGCCCGCGCGGGCCGCCCCGTATCCTGCCGCGATGCGGAGCGACCCCATCGAGCGCGTGTTGCGCGGCCTGTATTCGGCCGCGCTGTACGTGTTGTTGCCGGTCACGGCCTATCACCTGATCTGGCGCGGGTTCCGCCAGCGCGCGTACTTCCGCCGCTGGAACGAGCGCTACGCGGCGTACCGCGGCCTGCACGACGACGACGCGCCACGCGACACGCTGTGGGTGCACGCGGTGTCGGTCGGCGAAGTGAACGCCGCCGCCCCCGTGGTCAACGCGTTGCGCACGCTGCATCCGCACCTGCCGCTGCTCATCACGACGATCACGCCGACGGGCTCGGCGCGCGTGCGCGCGCTGTGGGGCGACTCGGTGCAGCACGTGTACCTGCCCTACGACATCCCCGGCGCCGTGCGTCGCTTTTTCGAACACTTCCGCCCGCGCGCCGGCCTCATCCTCGAAACCGAGTTGTGGCCCAACCTGTTGTTCGGCGCGCGCGACCACGGCGTGCCGACGTACATCCTCAATGCGCGTTTGTCGGCGCGTTCGCTGCGTGGCTATCGCGTACTCGCGCCCATCGTCGGGCGTGCGCTGCGCACGGTGCGCCGCGTCGGTGCGCAGTCGAAGGACGATGCACGGCGTTTCGTGGCGCTCGGCGCGAAGCCCGAACAGGTCGTCGACCTGGGCAACCTGAAGTTCGACACGCCGGCGCCCGAAGGCCTCGACGAATTCCGCGCGCAATTCCGCGAACGCGCGGGGCAGCGGCCGACGTGGATCGCGGCGAGCACGCACGAAGGCGAAGAGGCTGACGTCATCGCGTTGCACAAGCGCCTGCGCGAAAAACACCCGGACCTGTTGCTGCTGTGGGCGCCGCGGCACCCCGAACGTTTCCGCGCCGCGGTGGATCATGCACACGCCGCGGGTTGGAAGGTCGCCACGCGCCGCCTCACGCGCTGGCCCGGTGCGGACGACGATGTGTTCGTCATCGACACGCTCGGCGAGTTGATGGCGTTCTATGCGTGCGCGCAGGTCGCGTTCGTCGGCGGCAGCCTGCAGCCGATCGGCGGGCACAACCTGCTGGAGCCGGCGGCCGTCGGCACGGCCATCGTCACCGGCCCGCACCTGCACAACTTCGTCGAGATCGCACGGCGGCTGGATGAGGCAGGCGCCGTGTGCATCGAGGACGATGTCGACGGCGTCTTCGCGGAACTCGACGACCTGCTGGAACACGCTGCCGTGCGCGAGCAGATGACCGATGCCGGCCTGCGCCTGGTGCGCGAAGGCCGCGGGGCGCTCGCCCGCAGCCTCGAGATGATCGCGCCGGTGTTGCCGCTTACTGCGTCGGCTGCTGGACTTCCGCCGACACGTTGACCGTCAGGAAGCGGTTGATGCGCTGCACGTCTTCGACATCCAGCGTGCCCGCGGCCTGTTCGAGGTTCAGCACGCTCTGCAGGAAGTTGTAACGCGCCAGCGCGAAGGCCTGCTGCGACTGGAACAGGTTGCGCTGGTTGACCAGCACGTCGAGCACGGTGCGCGTGCCGACTTCCAGGCCGACCTGGGAGGCTTCGTACGCGGCCTTCGCCGAGACGACCGCGAGGCGGCGTGCTTCGACTTCGCTCACGCCCGCGACGACCACCTGGTAGGCATTGCGCGTGCTGCGTTCCAGCGCGCGGCGATCCTGTTCGAGTTCATCCTGGCGGATGTCGCGCGTGGCGAGTGCTTCGCGCACCTGCGACTGCGTGGCGCCGCCGGCGAAGATCGGCACGTTGAGCGTCAGGCCGAAGGAGCGCGAGCGGCTCTCGTTGTCGAACGCGGTGGCCGCGCCGTTGAGGTTGTTGGTGGTGTCGCCATCGGTGGTCGACTTGCCGTAGTCGCCGCCGAAATACAGCGTCGGCAGGTGGCCGGCGCGTGCGGTGTTGACGTCCTGTTCGGCCGACTTCACCTGCAGTTGCTTCGCGTGCAGGGCCGGATTGTTGTCGAAGGCCATCTTCACCCACGTGTCTTCGTCGGCGTGTTCAGGCAGCTGCGGCTGGAAGTCTTCCGGCAGGCCCTTGAGGTTGGCCACCGGGCGGCCGGTGATTTCGGCCAGCGCCTGGTAGGCGTCCTCGACGAGGTTGTGCGCGGTGATCGTGTTGGCGCGCGCGGTGTCGTACTGGGCGCGGGCTTCATGCACGTCGGTGATGGGCGCAAGGCCCACTTCCAGGCGCTTGCTCGCGAAGTCGAACTGCTTCTTCAGCGCGGTCTCGGCGGCTTCGGCGGCAGCGAGGTTTTCCAGCTGCACGAGCACGTTGAAGTACGCAGCCGACGTGCGCGTGATCAGCTGGTCGCCCGCGAATTCCAGGTTGTAGTCGCTGGCTTCGCTCAGCGCGTTGGCGCTGCGCAGGCGCGAGATGCGCGCGCCGTCGAACACCATCTGGTCCAACGTGACGCCGTAGCGGCGGTTGGTGGAGTCGCTGGTGGAATCGTTGTTGCCCAGCGGCGTGCCGGCGAAGACCTGCTGGCCGCTGGAGTCTTCGTTGGTCTTGGTGTAGCCGGCCGAGCCGTTGAGCTGCGGCAGCAACAGCGCGCGCGCCTGCACGCGGCCTTCCTTCACGACGAGGCGATTGGATTCGGCGGCGGAGTACTGCGGGTCGCCGGCGCGTGCCAGCTCGTAGGTCTGCAACAGGTCTTCGGCGTGCACGACGCACGGCAGCAAGGCGAAGGCGAGGGCCAGGACGAGGGGACGACGGCTCATGCGGGTTCCTTCCGGATCGATAGCGAAAATTGGGGGGAGGTCAAAAATCGAAGCGCGGCGCGGGGGCCGCACCCACAAGATAGGGCAGGTCGGTTTCGAACAACGATTCGATACGCTGACCGTTGACGTCGTTGCGCACGACGAGCGCTTCCATCGCCGGCGAGGCGCCGCGGACCACGAACATGCGGCCTTCGGGCTTCAGCCACTGCAGGAAACGCGGGGGAATCGCGTCGACGGCGCCGGTGACCACGATGGCGTCGAAACGGCGCTCGGTGTTCCAGGCGAAAGCGTCGGCCGCTTCGATGCGCACGTTGGCGCCCAGGCCCATCGCGTCGAGGCGCGCACGCGCGGCGTCGGCGAGGTCGGCGTGGAGTTCGATGCTGTGCACTTCGCGGGCGAGGCGGCCCAGGCACGCGGTGGTGAAGCCGCTGCCGGTGCCGATTTCGAGGACATCCTCGCCTTCCTGCACGTCGATGGATTGCAGGATGCGGCCTTCGACGACGGGCTTGAGCATCATTTCGCCATGGCCCAGCGGCAACTGCGCGTCGGCGTAGGCCAGCGTGCGGTGCTGCGCCGGAACGAAGGCGTCGCGCGGAATCGACACGAGCGCATCCAGCACGCGCGGGTCGAGCACGTCCCATGGCCGAACCTGTTGTTCGACCATCAATTCGCGGGCCTTGGCGTAGTCCATCGTCATGTCGTTCGTCTCACGCGGAAAGCCGGGGATTTTACGCCCGGCGGGCACAGCATCGCTGTGGTAGCACACTCCAACTCAGTGCCGGAAGTCAGCGGGCCGAAGGTCACGAGGGCCGCCATGCGGGCTCAAACGCGCGCGCCGTAGGCGCGCAGGAACATTTCCACGGCGCTTTCCAGCTGCGCCTGGACCTCGTGGGCCTGCGGCATCGGCGCGCATCCGAAGACCACGCGCTGGTGCAGGTCGCCCTTCACCAGGCACAGGAACTGCGAGGCCGCGCGGGGGACGTCCGCGATTTCCAGCTCGCCGCTGTCGACGTGGTGGCGCATCACGTCGGCCACCATGTCGATCGCGCGCTGCGGCCCGACGTCCCAGGCCTGCTGCGGCATCCCGGTTTCGACGACCTGCGGCGTGCACATGATGCGGTGGCCGGCCAGCGCGTCGGGATCCATGATCATCGCGAAGAAGGCGCGCGCGATCTGCATCAGCCCGTCGCGCAGCGGCGCGGCATCGGCGGCGGCGAAGAGCGATTCGGGCAGTTGTTGCTCGAAATGCGCCTGCACCGCGGCGGCGAACAAGGCTTCCTTGTCCCCGAAGTGGCTGTACACGGTGAGCTTGGAGACCCCGGCGTCGGCCGCGATCTGGTCCATGCTCACGCCGCCGAACCCCTGCGCGACGAACAGCCGCTTGGCGGCCTCGAGGATCGCGGCGCGCTTGCCGAGGTCCTTCGGGCGGCCGGGGCCGGCCTGTCGCTTTTCGACGGGTTCGGGTTCGACGGATTTGGGTTTCGATCGCTGGGACATGCTCGGTACTATATCTAAATACTGGACTGCGGGGTTCGCTATTTATACTCTACCGCCCAGTTCAATAAGCAGCCCCCGCAGAGACCCTCATGGCGATGCAGCACAGGATGCACCGGTCCCCCTCCACCGATCGTCTATTTTTTCGTTCCCTCGCCCTGGCGGCGTGCGTTGGCCTCGCGCTGGCGGCGTGCGGAACCGATGAGGCGCCCGCCGAAAAGCCGCGGCCCGTGCTGGTCGTGACGCCGGGGCAGGGGCCCGATGCCGCGCCCGTCGCATTCGCAGGCGTCGTGCGTGCGCGGGAGGAGAGCCCGCTGTCGTTCCGCGTGGGCGGGCAGATCGTGCGGCGCCTCGTCGACGCGGGCGATCGCGTGCGCAGCGGCGATGTCCTCGCCGAGCTGGATCCGAAGGATCTGCGCGCGCAGGCCGACGCCGCGCAGGCGCAGGTCGTCGCCGCCGAAGGCGAACTCGCGCGCGCCGCATCCGACAAGCAACGTTACGCGCGCCTGGCGAACGACCAGCTCGTCAGCCGTTCGACGCTCGATGCGCAAAACGCCGCGTACGCCGCGGCCGCGGGCAATGCCCGCGCGGCGCGCGCGCAACTCGATGTCGCGCGCAATCAATCGGCCTATACGCAACTGCGCGCGCCGCGCGATGGCGTGATCGCCACGCGCGAAGCCGAAGCGGGGCAGACCGTCGGCGCGGGCCAGGCGATCTACTCGCTCGCGGGCGATGCGGGCCGCGAGGTGGCCATCGCGCTGCCCGAGTCGCGCATTCGCGAATTCACCGTCGGCCAGCCGGTGCTCGTCGAACTCTGGAGCCAACCGGGCGAGCGATTGCCCGGCCGCATCCGCGAAATCAGCGCCGCCGCCGATCCGCAGGCGCGCACCTACGCCACGCGCATCGCGCTCGACAGTGAGGCGGCGAAGGACGTCGAACTCGGCCAGAGCGCGCGCGTCTACATCGCCACGTCCAAGCCCAATGCACCGGCGACGGCGCTGCGCCTCCCACTCTCGGCGTTGCAGCGCGGCGACAAGGGCGAGACCAGCGTGTGGGTCGTCGATGCGAACACCAATGCGCTGAAGCGCGTGCCGGTACGCATCGGTGCGTTCGGCGCCGAATCCGTGCCGGTGCTCTCCGGCGTGCGCGCGGGCGACCGCGTCGTCGCCGCGGGCGGGCATCTGTTGCGGGAAGGCCAGGTCGTCGCGCCGGTGGATCGCGAGAACCGCCCGCTGTCGAAGGCGCGCTGAGATGTCCTTCAACCTGTCGGAATGGGCGCTGCGCAACCGCACGCTCGTCGTTTACGCGATGATCGTGCTCAGCGTCCTGGGCGTTCTCGGATATCGCAGCCTCGGGCAATCGGAAGATCCGCCGTTCACGTTCAAGGCGATGGTCGTGCGCACCGTGTGGCCGGGCGCGACCGCGGACGAGGTGTCGAAGCAAGTCACCGAGCGCATCGAGAAGGCGCTGATGACGACGGGCAAGTACGAGTTCATCCGCTCGTATTCGCGGCCCGGCGAATCGCAGGTGATCATGATGGCGCGCGATTCGCTGCCGTCGAAGGACGTGCCGGAGCTGTGGTACCAGGTGCGCAAGAAGGTCGGCGACATCGCGCCGACCCTGCCGGAAGGGACCGTCGGCCCGTTCTTCAACGATGAGTTCGGCGACACGTTCGGCAACATCTACGCGCTGACGGGCAAGGGATTCGACTATGCGGTGATGAAGGACTACGCCGAGCGCGTGGAACTGGAATTGCAGCGCATTCCCGATGTCGGGAAGGTCGAACTGGTCGGTCTCCAGGACGAAAAGGTCTGGATCGAGCTGTCGAACACCAAGCTCGCCACGCTCGGCATTCCCCTGAGCGCCGTGCAGCAGGCGTTGTCCGAACAGAACGCGGTCGTGCCGGCGGGTTTCTTCGAAACCGGGAGCGACCGCATCCAGATCCGCGTCACCGGCGCGCTGCGCTCGGTCGACGAAATCCGCGACTTCCCGGTGCATGTCGGCGACCGCACGTTCCGCGTCGGCGACATCGCCACCATCGAGCGCGGCTTCGCGGACCCCGCATCGCCGCGCATGCGCTTCATGGGCGAGGACGCGATCGGCATCGCCGTGGCGATGAAGGATGGCGGCGACATCCTGCGCCTGGGCAAGACGCTCGAAAGCGAGTTCGCGCGCCTGCAGTCGACGCTCCCCGCGGGCATGGAGCTGCGCAAGGTTTCCGATCAGCCGCACGCGGTGAGCGAATCGGTGGGCGAGTTCATGCGCGTCCTCGCCGAAGCGGTGGCGATCGTGCTGGTCGTCAGCTTTTTCTCGCTCGGATTGCGCACGGGCTTGGTGGTCGCGGTGTCGATCCCGCTCGTGCTCGCGATGACCTTCGCCGTCATGCATTACTTCGGCATCGGGCTGCACAAGATTTCGCTCGGCGCATTGGTGCTCGCGCTCGGCCTGCTCGTGGACGACGCGATCATCGCCGTGGAGATGATGGCCATCAAGATGGAGCAGGGCTTCTCGCGCCTGAAGGCCGCCAGTTACGCGTGGGAAACCACCGCGTTCCCCATGCTCACCGGCACGCTGGTCACCGCCGCCGGCTTCCTGCCGATCGCCACTGCAGCGTCGAGCACCGGCGAATACACCCGCTCGCTGTTCCAGGTGGTCACCATCGCGCTCGTCGTGTCGTGGATCGCGGCGGTATTGTTCATCCCGTATCTCGGCGATCGTCTGCTGCCCGATCTGCACAAGCAGCACGCGCAAGCGCACGACCCGCACGCGACGAAGTTCTACAATCGCTTCCGCGGCTTGCTCGACTGGTGCCTGGTGCATCGCAAGGCCGTGATCGCGATGACGGTGGCGGCGTTCATCGCCTCGATCCTGTTGTTCCGATTCGTGCCGCAGCAGTTCTTCCCCGATTCCACGCGGCCCGAATTGATGGTCGACATGGAGTTGGCCGAAGGCGCATCGCTGAAGGCGACCGAAGCGCAGGCCAAGCGCCTGGAAGCGTTGCTGCGCAAGCGCGAAGGCGTCGACAACTACGTCGCGTACGTCGGCACGGGGTCGCCGCGTTTCTATCTGCCGCTCGACCAGCAACTGCCGGCGGCGAACTTCTCGCAATTCGTGGTGCGCACGCACGATTCGGAATTGCGCGAAGCCGTGCGCGCATGGCTGATCGACGAGGTCGCACCGTTGTTCCCAACGCTGCAACTGCGCGTCACGCGCCTGGAGAACGGGCCGCCGGTCGGCTACCCGATCCAGTTCCGCGTGTCGGGCGAGCACATCGATCGCGTGCGGGCGTACGCCAAGCAAGTCGAAGCGAAGGTACGCGCCAATCCGAACGTCGCCAACGTCAACCTCGATTGGGACGAGCCGAGCAAGGTCGTGCGGCTGGAGATCGACCAGGAGCGCGCACGTGCGCTGGGCGTGAGCACCGCGGGCTTGTCGAAATTCCTGTCGGGGTCGTTGTCCGGGCTGCACGTGAGCACGTATCGCGAAGGCAATGAACTGATCGAGATGCTCCTGCGCGGCGCCGACGACGAACGCACGCGCCTGGACCTGCTTGGCAGCCTCGCGGTGCCGACGCAGAACGGTACCGTCGTGCCGCTCTCGCAGATCGCCACGCTGAAATACGTGTTCGAGGACGGCATCGTCTGGCATCGCAACCGCCTGCCGACGGTCACCGTGCGCGCGGACATCCGCAACGACCTCACACCGCCGACGGTCGTCGCGCAGGTGCTGCCGACGCTCGACGAGATCCGCGCATCGCTTCCCGAGGGCTATCTGCTCGAAACGGGCGGCACCGTCGAAGACTCCGCGCGCGGCCAGAACTCGATCAACGCCGGGCTGCCGCTGTTCCTCTTCGTCGTCGTCACGCTGTTGATGCTGCAGCTGCGCAGCTTCTCGCGCACGGCGATGGTGATGCTCACCGCGCCGCTCGGCCTGATCGGGGTGACGCTGTTCCTGCTGGTGTTCCGCGTGCCGTTCGGCTTCGTCGCGATGCTCGGCACGATCGCGTTGGCGGGCATGATCATGCGCAACTCGGTGATCCTGGTCGACCAGATCGAACAGGACATCGCGCACGGCAACGACCGCTGGCACGCGATCATCGAAGCCACGGTGCGCCGCTTCCGGCCGATCGTCCTGACCGCGCTCGCGGCGGTGCTGGCGATGATTCCGCTCACGCGCTCGGCCTTCTTCGGGCCGATGGCGGTGGCGATCATGGGCGGGTTGATCGTCGCGACGGTGCTGACGCTGTTGTTCCTGCCGGCGTTGTACGCGGCGTGGTTCAAGGTCAGGCGCGAGGAAGCGGCGCCCGCCTAGAGCAATTCGGCGCGCGGGCCGGCGACCGGCGAGACGTAGGCCCGCGAATCGAATCCGGCGTCGGCGAATGCAGCCTGCATCGCCGGTGCCGCAAGGCGCGCTTCGGCCTCCGAGGCGAACCATGCGAACACGCTCGGGCCCGCGCCGGAAAGGCTGGAACCGAGCGCGCCGTGCGCCATCGCCGCGGCTTTCACTTGCGAAAAGCCCGGCACGAGCGGCGCGCGGCGCGGTTCGACCAGGACATCCTGCAAGCCATCGCGGATCAATTCGACTTCACCGCGCTCCAGCCCGAGCAGGAACTGCGCCAGGCGCGCGCCATGCGCGACGACGGTCGACAAGGGGAACGGCTCGGCGAGCACTTCGCGCGCGCGTTTCGTTTCCAGCACCTGGTCCGGATGCACGACGACTGCGTGCAACCATGCGGGCGCGCGCAGCGGCATCAAGCGCGTCGACGTCGCCAGCGCGACGCCGCCGATCAGCATCGGCCCGACATTGTCGCCCTGGTGGCTGCGACTGGAGGCATATTCGCCTTCCATCGCGGAGGCGTACAACGCCTCGCGCGAGAGCGGCGCGTCGAGCAACGCATTCGCCGCGATGAGCGCGGCGACGCAGGAGGCGGCCGAACCGCCGAGCCCAGCGCCGATCGGAATGCCCTTGTCGAGTTCGATCTCGAAGCCGTACGGCAGAGCGAGGCCCGCATGCAGTGCACGCACGCCGCGCCCGGCCGTGTTGCGCTCGGTGTCGAGCGGGATCGCGGAGACATCGACGCTGCCGCGCACGGCCACCACGCGCACTTCGGGCGCATCGATTCGGCGCACGGTCGCGCGATCCGACAGGCCCGCGATCGCGTGGCCCAGCAGGTCGAACCCGACGCCGATGTTGCCGACGCCGGCGGGAGCGGAGGCTGTGGCCTGCATGGACTCGCGCGCGTGAAGACCGGGAAGCGGCCATTATCGCGGCGATTTGGCCCCGCGGGGCGCGGCGTGGTGGAATAGGCCCCGAAGCGGGGGTACCGGCGCGCCGGTTGAGACAGACCCTTCGAACCTGACGCGGTTGAGACCGCCGTAGGGAGCCTTCGCCGGACCACGGGTCCGTCGCCGCCGCTTCGTCCTCCGCCCCTCCCTGGACGATGCCCATGAATGCCGTGCCTTCCGACCTGATCCGCGACGCACAAGCGCTGTCGGAAGAAGTGATCCGTCCCATCCCCGGGTCGCGCAAGATATTCGTCGCCGGTTCGCGCGCCGACCTGCGCGTGCCGATGCGCGAGATCGCGCAGCAACGCACGCCGACGCTGTTCGGCGGCGAAGACAACCCGCCGATCACCGTCTACGACACCTCGGGCCCGTACACCGATCCCGATGCACGCATCGACCTCGCCGCCGGTCTGCCCGCGTTGCGCGCGCGCTGGATCGAAGAGCGCAACGACACCGACGTCCTCCCGGGCCTGTCCTCCGAGTTCGGGCGCACGCGCGAACACGATCCGCGACTGTCCGCCGTGCGCTTCCCCGGCCGCCTGTTGCCGCGCCGCGCGCGCGACGGGGCCAACGTCACGCAGATGCATTACGCACGCCGCGGCATCGTCACGCCGGAAATGGAGTTCGTCGCGATCCGCGAGAACCAGCGCCTGGATGCGATGCGCGACGCCGGCCTGCTCGCGCAACACGCGGGCCAGGATTTCGGCGCATCGATGCAGGCGCGGATCACGCCGGAATTCGTGCGCGACGAAATCGCGCGCGGCCGCGCGATCCTGCCGAACAACATCAACCATCCCGAAAGCGAGCCGATGATCATCGGCCGCAACTTCCTCACCAAGATCAACGCGAACATCGGCAACAGCGCGGTGTCCTCGGGCATCGCGGAGGAAGTCGAGAAGCTCGTGTGGTCCATCCGCTGGGGCGGCGACACCGTGATGGACCTGTCCACCGGCAAGCACATCCACGAGACGCGCGAATGGATCGTGCGCAATTCGCCGGTGCCGATCGGCACGGTGCCGATCTACCAGGCGCTGGAAAAAGTGGACGGCCGCGCCGAAGAACTGACGTGGGAGATCTTCCGCGACACGCTGATCGAGCAGGCCGAGCAGGGCGTGGATTACTTCACGATCCACGCGGGCGTGTTGCTGCGCTACGTGCCGCTCACGGCGAAGCGCGTGACCGGCATCGTCTCGCGCGGTGGATCGATCCTCGCCAAGTGGTGCCTGGCGCACCACAAGGAAAACTTCCTCTACACGCACTTCGAAGACATCTGCGAAATCATGAAGGCGTACGACGTCGCCTTCTCGCTGGGCGATGGATTGCGCCCGGGGTGCATCGCCGATGCGAACGATGCCGCACAATTCGGCGAACTCGAAACGCTCGGCGAGCTGACCAAGATCGCGTGGAAGCACGACGTGCAAACCATGATCGAGGGCCCCGGCCACGTGCCGATGCAGCTGATCAAGGAGAACATGGACAAGCAGCTCGCCGAATGCGGCGAGGCGCCGTTCTACACGCTCGGCCCGCTGACGACCGACATCGCGCCGGGCTACGACCACATCACCAGCGCCATCGGCGCGGCGATGATCGGTTGGTTCGGCACGGCCATGCTCTGCTACGTCACGCCGAAGGAACACCTGGGCCTTCCGGATCGCGAGGATGTGCGCGACGGCATCATGGCCTACAAGATCGCCGCGCACGCCGCCGACCTGGCCAAGGGCCATCCCGGCGCGCAGGTGCGGGACAACGCCTTGTCGAAGGCGCGTTTCGAATTCCGCTGGGAGGATCAGTTCCATCTCGGACTCGACCCGGAAAAGGCCAAGGCCTTCCACGACGAAACCCTCCCGAAGGACGCGCACAAGCTCGCGCACTTCTGCTCCATGTGCGGCCCGCACTTCTGCTCGATGAAGATCACGCAGGACGTACGCGATTACGCGGCCGAACATGGGGTGGAGGAGGCGCAGGCCATCGAAGCCGGCATGGCCGAGAAGGCAGGAGAATTCCGCGCGCAGGGCGCGGAGGTCTACCGCCCCGAATGACCTTCGGGGCAATACGCGGCGTACACGCGGCCCGGTAGACTCGGCCGCATGCACGCCGCGTTCCGACTCTCCCTCTGGCGCATGCTCGCGCGCCGCCATCCGTCGGCCTTCCTGCTGGCGGCGCAGTTGCTGAGCTTGTTGCTGTATCCATTGATGGACCAGACCTCCGAAGGGCGCATGCTCTTCGGCGGCGTCGCGGTCGTCGTCGTGCCGCTCGCGGTGTGGACGGTGAGCCGTAGCCCGTTCTTCAACATCACCGCCTGGTTGCTCGCGGTGCCTTCGCTGTTGCTGACGATCTGGGTGTGCTGGGTCGACGACACCAGGCTGTTGCCGGTCGCCGCGGGGCTGGAAGCATTGCTTTACTTCTACGCGGCGGCGGGCCTGATCGCATACATGATGCGCGACGTGCGCGTCACCGCCGACGAACTGTTCGCCGCGGGCGCGACATTCACGCTGATCGCGTGGGGCTTCGCCTACGCATATTTCGTCTGCCAGTCGTGGTATCCCGACAGCTTCACCGGCTTCGAACCCGAGCGCGAACGCACGTGGCTGGAGTTGCTGTTCTTCAGCGTCAGCAACCTGTCGGCGACGGGGCTGGGCGACGTGTTGCCGGTGAATGCACCGGCGCGCGTGCTGACGATGCTGGAGCAGATCGCGGGCGTGGGCTACATCGCCACGGTGGTGTCGCGATTGATCGGGCTGACGATCATCCAGCAGAAGAAATGAAAAAGGGCGCCGGGGCGCCCTTTTTTTCGCCGGCTCAGAACTTCGGCTTGTCTTCGACTTCGTTGTAGCGCTCGACCGACTCGAGCAGGATCTTCTTCGCTTCGTCGACGTCGCCCCAACCATCGAGCTTGACCCACTTGCCCTGCTCCAGGTCCTTGTAGTGCTCGAAGAAATACGAGATGCGGTCGCGCCAGTGCTGCGGGACGTCGTTCAAGCCTGCAATGTGCGCGTAACCCGGGTACACCTTGGTGATCGGCACGGCGAGGATCTTCTCGTCGCTGCCGGCTTCGTCGCGCATGCGCAGCACGCCGACCGGGCGCACGCGGATCACTGAACCGGGGATCAGTTGCAGGGGCATCAACACCAGGACGTCGGCCGGGTCGCCGTCGCCGCAGAGCGTGTGCGGGACGTAGCCGTAATTGCAGGGATAGCGCATCGGCGTGGACAGCACGCGGTCGACGAAGATGGCGCCGGAGGCCTTGTCGACCTCATATTTGACGGGTTCGGCGTCCTTCGGGATCTCGATGATGACGTTGATTTCGTCCGGCGGGTTCTTGCCGGTGGGAACGAGGTCCAGGCCCATTGCGTGTTGCTCCGACGTGCTGGCGCGGGCCATGGGGCCCGCGGGGTGGTTGGGGGAGGGCGCGGATTATAGGCGGGAACCTGCCGCCCCCTGCCGCATCGGATGGGAAAGAAGGGAGGAAACCCATGGTTCCGCAGGATCACCGGCCCCTGGTCGACTTCGCGACGCTGGACGACGCCACGCTCGTGGCGCTGGCGCGCGCGGGCCGGCGCGAGGCCTTCCGCCAGATCATGCAGCGCTGCAACCGGCGGCTGTTCCGTGTCGCACGCGGCGTGGTGCACGACGATCACGAGGCCGAGGACATCGTCCAGGCGAGTTACGTGTCCGCGTTCGAGCATCTCGCGGGTTTCCGCGGCGAGGCGTCGTTGACGACGTGGCTCACGCGCATCGTCCTCAACGAGGCCAACGGCCGCTTGCGGGCGCGCAAACCCACCGTCGGGTTCGACGCCATCGAGGCCATGCAGCAGGAGACAGGGCGCGTGATCGCATTCCCCGGACGGTTCGGCAGCGAAGATCCGGCCGCCGGTGCGGCGCGGAGCGAAATCCGCCGCCTGCTGGAACATGCGGTGGACGAGTTGCCCGAGCCGTTCCGCCTGGTCTTCGTGCTGCGCGAGATCGAGGAATGCACGGTCGAAGACACGGCCGTGTCGCTCGGCATCAAGCCGGAAACCGTGAAGACCCGCCTGCATCGCGCGCGCCGCCTCTTGCGCGCGGCGCTCCATGACAAGCTGGCGACGACGATGACGGACGCCTTCCCGTTCCTCGGCGCCCGCTGCGACCGCATGACCAACACCGTGCTCGACCGCATCGCCCACCGCCTGCGCGACTGACCTCATACAAGGACCCGACATGCTCACGACCTACGCCCTCATCGCCTTCGCCATCGCCGCGCTCGGCGGTCTCATCCTGGCCTCCAACGTGCTGCGCGGGCGTCTGGCGCCGTGGTCGGTGTCGATCCTGCATGCGCTGCTCGGCGCGACCGGGTTGCTGCTGTTGATCGCACAAGTCGTACAAGGCTCGGCCGCAGGCCGCGTCGTCGGGGCGCTGGGCTTGCTGGTCGTGGCTGCGCTCGGTGGCTTCTACCTGGCCTCGTTGCACCTGAAGAAGGCGATCGCGCCCAAGGGCGTCGTGTTCCTGCACGCCGGCCTGGCCGTCGTCGGCTTCCTCGTGCTGCTGAGCGCGGTGCTCGCCGCCTGAGCCCGCGCAGGACGGCCCGTTCGACGAAAAACGAACGCATCGCCTGTTAGCGTCGGACTCCCCACGCCGGAGTCCGACCCATGCTGAAGTACGGTTTGCTTGCGAGGCTCGAAGCCAAGCCCGGCATGGAACGCGAAGTGGCCACGTTGCTCGCCGGTGCGTTGCCGCTGGCGCAGAGCGAGTTCGAAACGCGCACGTGGTATGCGTTCCGCTCGGGGCCGACGTCGTTCGGGATCTTCGATACGTTCGAGGACGAACACGGGCGCGAAGCGCACCTGCAGGGGCAGATCGCCAAGGCGCTGATGGACAACGCCGACCGCCTGCTCGCGCGCCCGCCGACGATCGACAAGATCGACCTGATGGCGGCGAAGAACTGAAACGAAAACGGCGGCCCGAAGGCCGCCGTCCCGTATCGGATGCGATGCGCGCCGTTACAGCAACGGCACCATCAGCAGCGCGACGATGTTGATGATCTTGATCAGCGGATTGACGGCCGGGCCGGCGGTGTCCTTGTAGGGATCGCCGACCGTATCGCCGGTGACCGCGGCCTTGTGCGCTTCGGAGCCCTTGCCGCCGAAGTTGCCGTCCTCGATGTACTTCTTGGCGTTGTCCCACGCACCGCCGCCGGTGGTCATCGAGATGGCGACGAACAAGCCGGTGACGATGGTGCCGATCAGCACGCCGCCGAGCGCCTTCGGGCCGAGCAGCAGGCCGACGACGACGGGCACCGCGACGGGCAGCAGCGAAGGCACGATCATTTCCTTGATCGCCGAACGCGTGAGCATGTCCACGGCCTTGTCGTACTGCGGCTTGCCCGTGCCCTGCATGATGCCCGGGATGTCGCGGAACTGGCGGCGCACTTCCTCGACCACCGCACCGGCCGCGCGGCCGACGGCTTCCATCGCCATCGCGCCGAACAGGTACGGGATCAGGCCGCCGATCAGCAGGCCGATGATCACCATGTGGTCCGACAGGTCGAACGCGAACACCTGGCCCGGATTGGCGGCCTGCAGGTTGTGCGTGTAGTCGGCGAACAGCACGAGCGCGGCGAGCGCGGCCGAACCGATCGCGTAGCCCTTGGTGACCGCCTTCGTCGTGTTGCCCACCGCGTCGAGCGGATCGGTGACCGCGCGCACTTCCGGCGGGAGCTCCGCCATTTCGGCGATGCCGCCCGCGTTGTCGGTGATCGGGCCATAGGCATCCAGCGCGACGATCATGCCGGCCATCGAGAGCATCGAGGTCGCGGCGATTGCGATGCCGTACAGGCCGCCGAGCGCGAACGCACCCCAGATCGCGACGCACACCGCGATGACCGGCAGCGCGGTCGACTTCATCGACACGCCCAGGCCCGCGATGATGTTGGTGCCGTGGCCCGTCGTGGAGGCTTGCGCGACGTGGCGCACCGGCTTGAACTGCGTGCCGGTGTAGTACTCGGTGATCCACACGATCGCGCCAGTGAGCGCCAGGCCGATGAGCGCGCAGAAGTACAGGTTCATCGAACCGGTCGCGAAGCCGCCCATCAGTTGTTGCGTGATCGGGTAGAACGCGATCGCCGCCAGCACCGCGGAGACGATCACGCCGCGATACAACGCGCCCATGATGGAGCCGCCCGCCTTCACCTTGACGAAGAACGCGCCGATGATCGACGCGATGATCGACACGCCGCCGAGCACGAGCGGATACAGCACCGCGTTCGGGCCCGCTTCGTTGGCCATCAGGCCGCCGAGCAGCATCGTGGCGATGATAGTGACCGCATAGGTTTCGAACAGGTCGGCCGCCATGCCGGCGCAGTCGCCGACGTTGTCGCCGACGTTGTCCGCGATGACCGCGGGGTTGCGCGGGTCGTCTTCCGGGATGCCGGCTTCGACCTTGCCCACCAGGTCCGCGCCGACGTCCGCGCCCTTGGTGAAGATGCCGCCGCCCAGTCGCGCGAAGATCGAGATAAGCGACGAACCGAACGCCAGGCCGATGAGCGCGTGCAGCGCGCCTTCCTGCGACAGGCCCATCTTCTGCAGCGCGAGGTAGTAGCCCGCCACGCCGAGCAGGCCGAGGCCCACGACGAGCATGCCGGTGATCGCACCGCCGCGGAACGCGACGTCCATCGCCGGGCCGATGCCGCTACGCGCGGCTTCCGCCGTGCGCACGTTGGCGCGCACCGACACGTTCATGCCGATGTAGCCGGCCGCGCCCGAGAGCACCGCGCCGATCAGGAAGCCGATGGCCGTAGGCCAACTGAGGAACACGCCGATGACGACGAAGAGCACGACGCCCGCCATCGCGATGGTCATGTATTGCCGATTGAGATAGGCGCGGGCGCCTTCCTGGATCGCGCCGGCGATCTGTTGCATGCGTTCGTTGCCGGCGGGGCGTGAGTTGATCCAAGAGGCGGACCACAGTCCGTACAGGATCGCGATGACGGCGCAAACCAGCGCCAGGATCAAACCGTACTGCTCCAGCATGAACCCTCCCCGGGTAACTATGGGACGACGGATGAACTCGATGGATTGTTGTTGCGCCGCGGCAAAAACCGATGGAACAGGCGGCAACGGCCCGACTATCGCACAGCTTCGAGGCCGCATGCCGTGAGCAGCGGTTCATTGTGCGCATGCGAGCCTGCCGCCCTCGGAAATCGCCCCGGAGCCACGATGCGCCACGCCTCACGTTCGCTGCTGCTGCTCGCCCTCGTGCCCTGCCTGGCCCTCGCCGCGGACCCGAAGCCGGAGATCACGCGCCCGGCGTCCACGCCGCAGGCCGACGGCAAGGCGCACACCCTGCGCACGATTCCCGAAGCCTGCGCGCGCATCGAAGGTCAGTTCACCGGACAGGCCGCCGATCCCTACAAGTTCACCCTCGCGCGCACCAGCGCCAACTGCCAGCCGCGCGCGCGCCTGGTGGATGCGGCCAAGGTGAAGCCGTCGACGAAGGGCGGCTGGATCTTCAACGACGTGATCCGCGTGCCTAGCGCGTCGTGCAAATCGCAGGAAGCCGTCGTGCGCGTATGGCGCAAACCCGCGGACGCCGCACCGCCGGACCTCGACGCGCAGGGCCGCTCGCGCATCTATTTGAAAGACGCGACGGACAAGGCGAAGGCGAAAGCGCCGTCGGTGCCGATGTTCGCAGTGGCGATGGCGGTCGAAGGCAAGGGCTGCAACAAGTAACAGCGAACTGCACCTCCCCTGCAAGGCAGGGGAGGGCTGGGGAGGGGTCAGGCTTTTTGACTTACGGCGACGTCGTCGTCCGATTCGCCGCCCGCGCGAACTTCTCCGAGCTCGAGCGAATGAGTTGCGTCGTGCCCTTCTTCGTGCGGATCGCCTGCACGTAGTACGTGCGGCCGGCATCGAGGTCCATCGAGAACGGGCCGGTGTCCGCCGTGGCGTAGGCATGCGTGCCCGGGGCGGCGGTGGAGACGAAGTACATGCCCGGGTCGAGGTCGATCATCGACATGCCGCCGGCGGCATCGCGCACGGCAACCGCATCGCCCGGCGAACTCGACGAACGGAAGAACACCACCTGCGCCTTGCCGGACGGCGCCTTGCCGATGTCCTTCTCCACCGCTTCGGCGGTCATCTGCCGCGCGGACGCATCGACGGCGGCCTGGCCCTGGTTTTCGATCTTGATCTTCTGCGCGAACGCCGGTGTTGCGGCAAACGCGAGCAACAACACGGCGACGGCTTTGATGGAACGGGTCATGCGCGACTCCTTGGCCTTTCGGAAACCCCGAGCCTAACCCCGCGCATTCAGTGTGGCGTGTGAACGCCGTCGAGGGCCGGTGCGTCGACAGCGCGCTCCATGCGTCCGTCCATCGCCGTGTTGTGCGGCCATTTAGATTCCGCCCGTTGACATCGCGCGCGGGCAGGGGTAAACAGTTAACTAGTTCGTTAACTAATGGCCGCAATGGACCGTGTCTTCGAAGCGTTGTCGTCCTCCGCCCGCCGGCAGATCCTCGCGTTCCTCCACGGCGGCGAGCTCACCGCCGGCGAGATCGGCGCGCGCTTCGATTTCAGCAAGCCCGCGTTGTCCAACCACCTGCGCATCCTCGAAGACGCGGGGTTGATCGCGCGCGAGAAGCGCGGCCAGTTCGTCTATTTCCGGCAGGTGCCGGAGCGGCTCGCGAACACGATCTTCGCCTGGGCCGCCGAAGTGTGTCCCGTCGCCGGCCCGCTGAAGCGCGAAAGCCGCGCGCGGGCCGCCCGCAAACCCACGACGAAATAACGCCACGCCAGGAGCCGGAGATGCTCGCGACCACGGAAGCCGTCGGCGCGTTTCCCGCAGTGCGGTTGCAGTCCCATGCCGGCGGGTTGCCGGTGGAAGTCTCGTTGATCGCGCAACTGGGCATCGGCGCGGGCAACGCGTTGATCGACGCGGCCAACGCGCGGCAACGTGGGCATGCGGCTTACATCGACGCGCTCGACGAGCCCTCCGCGCGCATCGCGGATCCGGATTTCGCGAAAGGCGATGCGACCTCGCTCTACACCTTCGCCGTCGGCGACGGCGGGCATCCGTTCCATCGCCATGCCGGCCATCGCGTGTTCACGGCGATCTCCGGCAGCGGCGGCACGCGTTTGCGCTTCTCGACGGCGTCGCAATCGCAAGTCGACGACAACCCGAAGGCGTTCGTCGATGCCCTGCGGCACGTGGTCATTCCGCCGGATTGCCTGTTCACCGTGCGCTTCGGTGGCGGCACGTGGCACCAGTTCCAGCCGTTGAAGCCGCGTTCGGGGCATCCGGCGTTGTTCGCGCTGTCGTGCCACACCGACGAACTCGGGGGCGATCTGCCCGCCGACGTGCGCGCGCTGGTCGCCGCGAATGCCGCGGACATTCCCACGCTGACCGAGGTCCTGCCCGACGCCTTGCGCGCGATGGCCGACGCCGTGCATCCCGATGCCGTGCCAACGATCACGCTGGCGCTCGATGCGCCGCCGCACTCGCTGATGGCGCGCGCCTGCAGCATCACGCGACGCAACATCGGCAAGGTGCGCACGCACCTGGGCCGTCTGCGTGCGAAACGCAGCTGGCGCACGCCGCGCGCGGCGATGCCGCCCGTCGTGCAACTCGATGCGAGTGCGGCCGGCTCGCTGCTCGCGCTGCACCTGAGCGAGCGCAATGATCATGACGACGCGTTCGCGATGACGCTCCCGGTGGGCGCGATGCCCGCGCGCGCCGACGCATCGCTGGCGGCGATCCTCGAAGGCTTCGTCGAAAACAGCCCCGCCGGTGTCGGCGTGTTGATGCGCGTGCGGAACGTGCTGGTCGCGCCATTGCGGTTGCGCACCTCGCCGCTCGGTTGCCCGGTGTCCTCGCTGCTCGGCACGAACCACAACGGCTTGTTCGCCGACCGATTCCCGGTCCTCGACCAGCGTGTCGATGCAGACGGCATGCGCGCGCAAGTCGTGCTCGGCGCGGACGACAAGCATTTGCGGTTCCGCAGTTGCGTCGACGTGCATCGCCACGACGATGGCCGCACGACGATCCGCCTGTCGAACCGCGTGCAGGTGCGCAACGGCTTCGGACGCTTCTACATGGCCGCGATCGACCGTGTACATCGCCGCTACATCGCGCCGGCGATGTTGCGCGCGGCGGTGGCGCACGCGCTCACCGCACGCGCGTGATGCTCAGCCTTCGTACGCCGGCAACTTGCGCTTCACCGCGACGTTCTTGAGCGCGACGTAACGCGGCAGGCCATCGCGGCCGTACGGCGGCGGGGCTTCGCCGCGGATCAGCGGTTCGAGGTAGCGACGCGCGGCCGCCGTGATGCCGAAGCCATCCTTGCGCAGGAAATTCGGCGGCATCGTCTTCTCGTGGTTGGCGATGTCCTCCAGCTTCGCGGGCACGACCTTCCAGCGATACGGCGTTTCGCTCATGCGCTGGATCACCGGCATCATCGAATTCATGCCCTTGAGCGCGTAATCGACCGCGGCCTTGCCGACGGCCTGCGCTTGCTCGAGGTCGGTCTTCGACGCGACGTGGCGCGCGGAGCGTTGCAGGTAATCCGGTAGCGTCCAGTGCACCTTGTAGCCAAGCGCGTCCTTCACCCGCGCCGCCAGGTGCGAGGCGACGCCGCCCAACTGCGTGTGCCCGAACGCATCCTTGCCGCCGCCGGCATCGGCGACGAACGTGCCGTCGGCCGTGCGGATGCCTTCGCTCGCCACGACGACGCAGTAGCCGACGCGTTCGACAGTCTTCTTCACCTCCGCGAAGAAGGCCGCTTCCTCGAACGGCCGCTCGGGGAACAGGATGATGTGCGGCGCGGCGTCCGCGCCCTGGCCCGCGAGGCCCGCGGCGGCGGCGAGCCAACCGGCGTGGCGGCCCATCGCTTCGTACACGAAGACCTTCGTCGACGTGTCGGCCATCGCGGCGACGTCGAGCGCGCACTCGCGCACCGAGACCGCGGTGTATTTCGCCGCCGAGCCGAAGCCCGGGCAGCAATCGGTGACCGCCAGGTCGTTGTCGATGGTCTTCGGCACGCCGATGCAGGTCAGTGGGTAGTCGAATTCGGCCGCCAGGCGCGAGACCTTGAGCGCGGTGTCCGCCGAATCGTTGCCGCCGTTGTAGAGGAACCAGCGCACGTCGTGCGCCTTGAAGACCTCCAGCAGGCGCAGGTACTTCGCGCGGTCGGCCTCCAGCGACTTGAGCTTCACCCGGCAGGAGCCGAAGGCGCCGCCGGGCGTGTGGGCCAGCGCGCGGATGGCCGGCAGCGGCTCCTTCGAGGTGTCGATGAGGTCCTCGTGCAACACGCCGAGGATGCCGTTGCGGCCGGCCAGCACCTTCACCTTCTTGGCGCGGGCGGCCTGGATCACCGCAGAAGCGGTGGCGTTGATGACGGCGGTGACGCCGCCCGACTGGGCGTACAGCAGGGTTCCGTTGGCCATGTGAGGTCGTGGGCCGGGGCCGGGTTGGGGTAAAGTGCCCGGCAATACGGCAGCGTTTGCGTAGGAGTGGGCGGGCGAGTGTAGCGCCGGGCCGCGTCAACGCATCGCCGCGATCATGGAACGGCTTTTCGGGAGTCCTGGATGCGATTGGTCTTGTTGGGCGCGCCCGGTTCGGGCAAGGGCACGCAGGCGACCCGCCTGAAGGAGCACCTGCAGGTGCCGCACATTTCCACCGGCGACCTGTTGCGCGCCGAAGTGGCTGCCGGCAGCAAGCTCGGGCTGGAAGCGAAGGAAGTGATGGCGCGGGGCGAACTGGTTTCCGATGCGATCCTGCTCGGCATGCTCGAGGACCGCTTCTCGCGCGACGACACGCGCAACGGCTTCATCCTCGACGGCTACCCGCGCAACCTCGCGCAGGCCGATGCGCTCGATGCACTGCTCGGCCGCCTGAAGGCGCCGTTCGATTTCGCCGTGCAGCTCGAATGCCCGACCGAGATGCTGGTCGAGCGCATCGCCGGCCGCGCGAAGGCCGAAGGCCGCGCCGACGACAGCCCGGACGCCGTCCGCAAGCGCCTGGAGGTCTACACCGCCTCCACCGCGCCGGTGATCGATTACTACCGCCAGCACGGCCAGCTCACCGTCGTCGACGGCGTCGGCTCGCTGGACGAAGTCTTCACCCGCATCCTCGAGGCCATCGCGCCGGTCAAGGAAGTGGGCTGAGCGCACAAGGGCATCCGGTGAAAGTCCATATCCTCGGCATCGCCGGTACCTTCATGGGCGGCGTGGCCGCCCTCGCGCGCGAACTCGGGCACGACGTCGAAGGCAGCGACCAGGCGGTCTACCCGCCGATGTCCACGCAGCTCGAACGCCTCGGCATCGCGTTGCGCCAAGGCTATGCGCCCGAACACATCTCGGCCGATTGCGACGAGATCATCGTCGGCAACGCTCTCTCGCGCGGAAATCCCGCGGTCGAGCAGGTGCTCGACGACGGCCGCCGCTACATCTCCGGCGCGCAATGGTTGAGCGAACGGGTACTGCCCGGCCGCGAAACACTCGCGGTGGCCGGCACGCACGGCAAGACCACCACCACGACCATCCTCACCTGGCTGCTCGAGAACGCCGGCCGCGCGCCGGGCTTCCTGATCGGCGGCGTTGCGGAGGATTTCGGCGTGTCCGCGCGCGTCGGCACGGGCCGCGAATTCGTGGTCGAAGCCGACGAATACGACACGGCGTTCTTCGACAAACGTTCGAAGTTCGTGCACTACCAGCCGACGGTTGCGATCCTCAACAATCTCGAATTCGACCACGCGGATATCTTCCCGGACGTCGCGGCGATCCAGCGCCAGTTCCACCATCTCGTGCGCACGGTCCCGCGCCGCGGACGCCTGATCGTCAATGGCGAGGATCGCCATTTGACCGAAGTGCTGGAGATGGGTTGCTGGACGCCGGTCGAAACCTTCGGCCTGGACGGCGGTGCATTCGACTGGAGCGCAACGATGCGCTCGGACGACGGCAGCCACTTCACCGTGTTGCACAACGGCCAAGAGATCGGCGACGTGCACTGGCCGCTCCTCGGCCGGCACAACGTGATGAACGCGCTGGCGGCGCTCGCGGCGGTGAATGCCGTCGGCGTGGATGTCTCGACGGTGCTCGCATCGCTCGCGCGCTTCCGCAGCGTCAAGCGCCGCCTCGAAATCCTCGGCGATGCGCAGGACATCACGGTGTACGACGATTTCGCACACCATCCGACCGCGATCGCGACGACGCTCGCGGGTTTGCGCGCGCGCGTGGGGAAGGCGCGCATCGTCGCGGCGATGGAGCCGCGCAGCAATTCGATGCGCCTGGGCGCGCACGCCGATGCACTGGCGCCGTCGCTCGACGACGCCGACGTCGTCGTGTTCCTCAGTCGCCCGGAATTGCAATGGGACGCCGGCAAGGTGGTCGCCGGCCTGAAAGGCGAGGGCGTCACGGCGCCCGACGTCGACACCCTGATCGCCGCACTGCGCACGCACGTGCGCCCCGGCGACCACGTGGTGTTCATGTCGAACGGGGGATTCGACGGCGCACCGCGGCGCTTCCTCGCCGCGATCGCCGGCAGTTGACGCGCGCGATGCGCACCTCGCCCACGCTCGGCCTGTTCCCGCTGCACAGCGTGTTGCTGCCGGGCGCGACGCTGTCGTTGCGCGTGTTCGAGCGCCGTTACCTGGACCTCGTGAGCGAATGCACGCGTGAATCGCGTGGCTTCGGCGTGTGCCTGATCCTGATCGGTGACGAAGTCGGCGTGCCCGCGACACCCGCGAAGTTCGGCACGCAGGCGCGTATCGAGGATTTCTCGACCGGCGAGGATGGCCTGCTGCACCTGCGCATCCGCGGCGGCCGACGCTTCCGCGTCGATACCACGCATGTGCGCGACAACGGGTTGCTGCTCGCCGACGTCGACTGGTGCGAGTTCGATTCCGACGACGAGCTGCGCCCCGAGCACGCGACGATGGGCCTGATCCTCGAACGCATCCTCGAACAAGTCGGCGGCGAATACGCGAACCCGCCGCCCGCGCGCATGGATGAAGCCTCGTGGGTAGGGTGGCGCCTGGCAGAACTGTTGCCGCTGCAGGAATCGCAGCGCCAGGCCTTGCTGCAGATGGACGACCCGCACGCACGGCTCGACTGGATGCTGCGCTGGATCAGCTGACCGTTGCGATCAACGTTGGCGCACGCGCAACACCGGGCGCTCGCTCGCCGGATGCACGGCGGCCTGTTGGGGCAAGCCCGCGAGGTCTTTCACGAGCTGCTCGTGCGAGGCAGCGCCGTCGGCCACCGGGCGCCACACACCGAATACCCTGAGCGGCCGAGAGTAATGCAGCTGCTGCGTCGCGCCGATCCACAACGGCGTCGCGCCCTGCAACTGCTCCGGCGCCAGCCACAGGCGCAGCACGAGCGCATCGTTCGGGCCGAGTGCGCGCCGCAGCAGCAAGGCCTCGGGGCGGCCGTCGAGCGTCGCCGGCAGCACCGGTTGCTGCGCGGGGGACTTGTCGTCATCGAGCAGGCCGAGCGTCGCGATCCAGCCCGCCTGTGGTTGCACGCGCCAGCCGCGGCGTTCGAGATGCCGCTGCAACGCGCTGGCCGAACCGGCGTATTGCAGGTCCAGTTCCCACCGGCGCAGCGGGTCGGTTTCCGTGCGTTGCGCGGGCAGGCGCGTCCAATCGGACGTCCACCAGGATTCGAGCGCGAGCGTGCGCGGTGGCGGCGCGGGCGCATGGCGGGCGAGCGTCGCCTCGATGGTGCGCGGCGCGTGCCACAGCGCGGCGATGGCGAATACGCCATAGAAGCCGAGCGCGAGCGGCCGCATCCAGAATGAGCGCGCGACATGCCGCCGGTAGGCGATGCCGAGCACGAGCACCCAGACGATGCCGAACAGCATCCCGCCGATGACGTCGCTCAACCAATGCGCGCCGAGGTACAACTCCGCGAATCCGAGCAGCGTCGTGAGCGCGCCGCCGATCATGTAGGGCCACTGGCGGTCGCGGCCGGGCAACTCGCGCGCGATCAGCACGGCGAAGAAACCGAAGGTGATCGTCGCCATCGTGACTTCCAGCGACGGCACGCCGAACGCATCGCCGTGCGCATCGGGCGGCAACAGCCACGCCAGGCCGCCGGTGAGCGCGAAACCGAACGCGAGCGCCGCGACCCAATGCGCCGCCGCGATCCAGCGCCGTCGGAACAACAACCACAGCAACGCCGCGATGGCCGCGGGGCCAAGCACGATCGCATCGCCCAGCGTGTCGAACGCGGCCATCATGCGGTCGGCGAGCGGATTGCGCAGCGCGGCCATCGCATCGCGCACCGTGTGATCGAGCAGCAGCGGCCCGCCGCGCGCCCACAACACCGTCAGCAACGCGCCCCACGCCCACGCGATGGCGAACAGACACACGGCGAGCATCAGCAGCGATGCCGATTCGGGGCGGTTGGGATCGATCAGCGCCATGCCGTACCGGCCCAGGCGCGGGTGTTCGCGCGTCCACTTCAACGCGCGGGCGAGCAGGCGATCGGCGTGGCGCGAGAACCAGCGCCACGTGTACAGCACGACGGCCCACACCAGCGCGACCGCGGCCAGCAACGCGAGGACGACGAGCGCCAGGCGATCGGCGACCGCGGCCACGGCTTCGTACGACTTGCCGAAGATCCAGCCCGGCGCGAGATAGGCCACTGCCCACAGCACGGCCGCGACCACGCTCATCGGCACGTAACGGCGCAGCGACATGCGCAACATGCCGGCGATGGCCGGCACGAACGGACGCACCGCGCCGACGAAACGCGCGATCACGATCGCGTTGCTGCCATGGCGGCGGAAGATCTTTTCGCCGCGGTCCAGGAATTGCGGATAGCGCCGGAACAACCACAGCCCGCGCATCTGCGCGCCGTAGCGATGGCCGATCCAATAGCTGAGCGCATCGCCCGCGAAGGCGCCGGCCGATGCGCACGCGATGGCGTAGATCCCGTCGATGTGGCCCAGGCCGACCAGCGTGCCCACCGCGAACAACAACGGCGACGCCGGTACGACGATGCCGATGACGGCCAGCGCATCGCAGAAGGCGATGGCGAAGATCAACAGCCCCGCCGCGCGCGGGTGCGCGGTGATCCAGGCGATGGTCGCATCGAGCCAGTGGGTGGGCATGGCCGGATTATAGGGAGCAGAATGACGGTTCCCGCATGCATCGACGGACACCATGGCCACGCTCGCAGGCAAGACGCTCTTCATCACGGGTGCTTCGCGCGGAATCGGGCTTGCCATCGCGCGGCGCGCCGCGGCCGATGGCGCGAACGTCGCCATCGCCGCGAAGTCCGCGGTGCCGAACCCGAAACTGCCGGGCACGATCCACGCTGCGGCCGCGGAAGTCGACGCGCTGGGCGGAAAGGGGCTCGCCCTGCGATGCGACATCCGTGAAGAAGACCAGGTGCACGCGGCGGTCGCGGCGACGGTCGATGCCTTCGGCGGCATCGACATCCTCGTCAACAACGCGAGCGCGATCTGGTTGCGAGGCGCACTCGACACGCCCATGAAGCGCTTCGACCTGATGACGCAGGTGAATTCACGCGGCACTTTCCTGTGCGCGCAAGCCTGCCTGCCGCACCTGGCGAAGTCGTCGAACCCGCACATCCTCACGCTCGCCCCGCCGCCGAGCCTCGATCCGAAGTGGTGGGCCCCACACACCGCCTACACGCTGGCGAAGATGGGCATGAGCTTCGTGACGATCGGCCTGGCCGCGGAATTCGGGCCACAGGGCATCGCGGTGAACGCGTTGTGGCCGCGTACGATCATCGGCACCGATGCGCTGAACATGATCCCGGGCATCGACCCCGCGCGCTGCCGTACGCCGGAGATCGTCGCCGATGCTGCGCACGCGATCCTCGTACGCGAAGCGCGTGGGTTCCACGGCCGCTTCCTCCTCGACGAAGACGTGCTGCGCGAATCCGGCGTCACCGATTTCGAACGCTACGCCGTCGATCCTTCGCAAACACCGCTGCCGGATCTGTTCCTGTGAAATACCTCCACACGATGATCCGCGTCCACGACCTCGACGCGACCTTGCGGTTCTTCATCGAGGGCCTGGGCCTGCGCGAAACGCGCCGCATGGAGAACGAAGCGGGCAAGTACACGCTCGTTTTCCTCGCCGCCGACGAAACACCGAACGCCGAAATCGAGCTCACCCACAACTGGGGCTCGGAGGAAGATTACGGAAGCGCGCGCAACTTCGGGCACCTGGCCTTCCGCGTGCCCGACATCTACGCCACGTGCGCGCGCCTGCAATCGATGGGTTACACGATCCATCGGCCGCCGCGCGATGGGCACATGGCATTCGTGAAGTCGCCGGACCGGATATCGATCGAACTGCTGCAGGACGGGCATCTGCCGCCGCAGGAGCCGTGGGCGTCGATGCCCAACACTGGCTCCTGGTGAATCAGTCGAAGCCGTAATCGCGCAGGATGCCGGCGATCTCGCCAGGTGCCTGCACTTGTTCGGCCTGCAACCCGGCGCTGCGCGCGCCCGCGACGTTCGCGAAATTGTCGTCGAGGAACAGCGTGCGATGCGGCGCGTGGCCGAGCGTTTCGACGACGCGCAGGAATGCGGCCGGCGCGGGTTTCGATATCCGCAAGGCGTTGCTGCAGAAGATGCGATCGCGCGGGATGGCCTCGCGCAGTTGCGCGGGCAGTGAATCGATGACCAGCGGGCCGTTGTTCGTCAGGATGGCCACGTCGGCGCTGCCGGCGAGCGCCGCGATGCGCGCACACGTCGCGGGTTCGCACTGCATCGATGCGCTGCGTGCCGCGAGCCAGTGCGCGCGCTCGACTTCACGGCCCAGTGCGGCGGACAAGGCTGCCAGATAGGCATCGTCGTCGAGCAGGCCGGCGTCGTAGCGCGGCTCGATGCCCGTGTCGAACAGCGCGGAAAATACCGCGTCGGGCGTGCGGCGCAGTGCGGCGCCGAGGGTTTCGCACCGCACCGCGTGCGAGTAGGAGACGAGGACGCCGTCGAGGTCGAAGAGCACCAGCGACGGCGGTGTCGCGCTCACAACGTCTTGAAGGCGGCGCGTGCGGCGTCGATGGTGGCGGCGATCGCGGCGTCGTCGTGCGCGCTCGACATGAAGCCGGCTTCGAACGCCGACGGCGCCAGGTACACGCCGCGCTCGAGCATCGCGTGGAAGAAACGGTTGAACGCGGCGGTGTCGCACGCGATGGCTTGCGCGTAGGTGTCGACCTTCTCGCTGCTGAAGAACAGGCCGAACATCGCGCCGACGCGTTGCGTGGTGAACGGGATGTTCGCCTCGCGCGCCGCGGCTTCGAGGCCATCGCAGAGCGCGTGCGTCTTCGCTTCGAGCGCGTCGTGGAAACCGGGCGCCTGGATCAGCTCCAGCATCTTGAGGCCCGCGGCCATCGCGACCGGATTGCCGCTCAGGGTGCCGGCCTGGTAGATCGGGCCGGCGGGCGCGATCTGGTTCATCAGGTCCGCGCGACCGCCGTACGCACCGACGGGCATGCCGCCGCCGATGATCTTGCCGAACGTGCTCAGGTCCGGCGTCACGCCGTAACGCTGTTGCGCGCCACCGAGCGCGACGCGGAAACCCGTCATGACTTCGTCGAAGATCAACAGCGCGCCGTGGCGCGTGCACAGCTCGCGCAGGTGCTGCAGGTAACCCTCGCGCGGCGGGAGGCAATTGGCGTTGCCGACGACCGGCTCGATGATCAGGCCCGCGATGTCCGCGCCCGCTTCGTCGAACAACGCGGTTGCCGCGTCGAAGTCGTTGTAGGGCAGCGTGAGCGTGAGATCGGCCAGCGCCTTCGGCACGCCCGGCGAGGTCGGCACGCCGAAGGTGAGCGCGCCGCTGCCGGCCTTCACGAGGAAGCTGTCGCCGTGGCCGTGGTAGCAGCCTTCGAATTTCACGATGCGCGCGCGGCCCGTCGCGCCGCGCGCCAGTCGGATCGCGGAGAGCGTGGCTTCGGTGCCGGAGTTCACCATGCGCACCATTTCGCAGCTGGGCACCAGGCGCGCGATGGTTTCGGCCATCGTGACTTCGAGCGGATTCGGCGTGCCGAAGCTCAAGCCGTTGCGCGCGGTTTCGATCACCGCGGCGAGGACGCCGGGATGGTTGTGGCCGACGATCATCGGGCCCCACGAGCCGACGTAATCGATGTACCGGTTCCCGTCGGCGTCCTCGAGGTATGCACCGTCCGCGCGCTGCACGAAGAACGGTTCGCCGCCGACCGACTTGAACGCACGCACGGGTGAATTCACGCCGCCGGGCATCAACTGTTGCGCGCGGGCGAAGAGGGCTTGCGATCGGCGGGTGTCCATCAGGGTCTCGATTCGGTGAAGAGCGCGCGGAATTCGCGCGCGGCGGCGACGGGGTCGGGCGCATCGAACACGCCGCCGACCACCGCCAGCAGGTCCGCGCCCGCTTCCAGCAGGGGAGGCGCATTGTCGGCGGTGATGCCGCCGATCGCCACCATCGGCAGGCCGAATGTGCCTGCCGCCGCGAGCAATGCGGGCGTGGCGCGGCGTGCGTTGGGCTTGGTGGCCGAGGGGAAGAACGCGCCGAAGGCGATGTAGTCGGCGTCGTCCTCGGCGGCTTTGCGCGCGCGTTGGAGATCGTCGTAGCACGACACGCCGATGATCGCGTTCTGCCCGAGGAGCGCGCGCGCCGCGGCGACGGTGCCGTCGTGCTCGCCCAGGTGCACGCCGCTGGCCCTCACGCGGGCGGCCAGGCGTGCATCGTCGTTCACGATGAACGGCACGCCGGCCGCGCGACACAGCGGCGCGAGGGCGGCGGCCTGTTCCGCGCGCAGGTCGGTTTCGGCGGACTTGTTGCGGTATTGCAGGAGCTCGGCGAACGGCAGCAGCGGACGCACGCGCTCCAACAGGCGTTGTGTATCCGGTTCGTCGGGCGTGATGAGATACAGGCCGGCTTGCATGCGGTTTCCCGAAGGTGCGCTTCCGATGGCGGCCCGTCGGTGGGACAATGCCGGCATCACCGAACAGCATTCTACGGACTCCGATGACCGACGCCGTCGCCACCGCCTACCGCACCTGGATGTGCGTCGTCTGCGGCTTCATCTACGACGAAGCGCAGGGCATTCCGGAAGAAGGCATCGCGCCGGGCACCCGCTGGGAAGACGTGCCGGACACGTGGACTTGCCCGGATTGCGGCGTGACGAAGGACGACTTCGAAATGATGGTCGTCTGAGGCGTCGACGCGCGTCAGTTCATCCGCAGGGAACCACTGCTGAGTTCGACCAGGCGCTCGCGCAGCGGGCCGGCATCCTGGGCTTCGGGATTCAATTGCAGATAGCGCGCCAGATCCGTGCGCGCGCCTTGCTTGTAGCCCATCTTCAGGTACGCCAGGCCGCGGTCGCGCAAGGCATCGCCGTTGTCGGACGACAAACGCAGGATGCGGTCGGCGCTGCGCGCGGCGCGTTCCCAATCGTCGCGTTCGGCGTACACGCCGTGCAGGTTGCGCAGCACGCGCATCAGGATCGCGCGGTGCGTGGCGGGGTTGAGGATCTGGAACAACGCGCGGTCGTCGGGCGTTTCACCGTTGAGGTGCGGGCGTGCGCGCTGGCGCAATTCGTCTTCGTCAAGCGGGCGACCGCGGTTGAACGGATCCATCACCAGCACGCCGTCGTCCACGGGCAAGCGCACGAGGAAATGGCCGGGGAACGACACGCCGTCGAGCGGAACGCCGAGCCGCCGCGCGACTTCGATCTGCACGAGCGCGAGCGAAATCGGGTTACCGAGGCGACGCGCGAAGACTTCGTTGAGATAGCTGTTGCGCGGGTCGTAGTAGTGCTCGCTGTCGCCGGCATAGCCGACTTCCTCGAACAGATGGCGGTTGATCGCCGCCATCTTCTGCGGCCAGGGTTCGAGCGCCTCCACCTGCGCGCGCAGGTGGTCGACGTGGGCCTGGATCTGCGCGTCGCAATGGTCCGCGTCGAGCTGCGGATATTCATCGCGCGCAATCAGCAGGGCGGTGCCCAGCA
>NZ_JRKJ01000021.1:250000-289392 GCF_000770795.1 Lysobacter dokdonensis DS-58
GCAGGTAGCTTAACCTTCGGGAGGGCGCTTGCCACGGTGTGGCCGATGACTGGGGTGAAGTCGTAACAAGGTAGCCGTATCGGAAGGTGCGGCTGGATCACCTCCTTTAGAGACACAAAGACAGCGCATTGCCTGTCAGGCGTCCGCACAAGTGACCTGCATTCAGAGCGTCCCGGCACACGGGGCCATAGCTCAGCTGGGAGAGCACCTGCTTTGCAAGCAGGGGGTCGTCGGTTCGATCCCGACTGGCTCCACCACTTTTCCTGCATGACTTTTGGGTCTGTAGCTCAGGTGGTTAGAGCGCACCCCTGATAAGGGTGAGGCCGGTGGTTCGAGTCCTCCCAGACCCACCAACTCTGAATGACAATTGCGCACACGAAGATCTGAAACACGCCTGGCGCTGAAGCCTGGCGGGTGTTCTTTGACAATGGGATGTAGCGAGCGTTTTGAGACGAATGTCCATGACGTGTCGTAGAGGCTAAGGCGAGGTGCGAGAGCACCTTTATTTGAAGTGATAAGTCGTTTTACGTTCGCAAACGACGTATGCCCCGAGGCGACTTGGGGTGATATGGTCAAGCGAATAAGCGCACACGGTGGATGCCTTGGCGGTCAGAGGCGATGAAGGACGTGGCAGCCTGCGAAAAGTGTCGGGGAGCTGGCAACAAGCATTGATCCGACAATGTCCGAATGGGGAAACCCACCCGCAAGGGTATTGCATGGTGAATACATAGCCATGCAAGGCGAACCCGGGGAACTGAAATATCTAAGTACCCGGAGGAAAAGAAATCAACCGAGATTCCGTCAGTAGCGACGAGCGAACGCGGAGCAGCCCAAAAGTCCGTACGGTTCTAGCAGAACACGCTGGGAAGCGTGGCCGTAGATGGTGACAGCCCTGTATGCGAAAGGGCCGCACGGATGAAATTGAGTAGGGCGGGGCACGTGAAACCCTGTCTGAACATGGGGGGACCATCCTCCAAGGCTAAATACTCCTGACCGACCGATAGTGAACCAGTACCGTGAGGGAAAGGCGAAAAGAACCCTGGTGAAGGGAGTGAAATAGACCCTGAAACCGTGTGCGTACAAGCAGTCGGAGCCCGCAAGGGTGACGGCGTACCTTTTGTATAATGGGTCAGCGACTTACTGTTTGTGGCGAGCTTAACCGTATAGGGGAGGCGAAGGGAAACCGAGTCTGATAAGGGCGCATAGTCGCAGGCAGTAGACCCGAAACCGGGTGATCTAGTCATGCCCAGGGTGAAGGTTGAGTAACATCAACTGGAGGCCCGAACCCACTCCCGTTGCAAAGGTAGGGGATGAGGTGTGATTAGGAGTGAAAAGCTAATCGAACCCGGAGATAGCTGGTTCTCCTCGAAAGCTATTTAGGTAGCGCCTCATGTGAATCCTCTCGGGGGTAGAGCACTGTTATGGCTAGGGGGTCATTGCGACTTACCAAACCATGGCAAACTCCGAATACCGAGACGGACTGCATGGGAGACACACGGCGGGTGCTAACGTCCGTCGTGAAAAGGGAAACAACCCAGACCCACAGCTAAGGTCCCAAATTCATCGCTCAGTGGTGAACGATGTGGAAAGGCACAGACAGCCAGGAGGTTGGCTTAGAAGCAGCCACCCTTTAAAGAAAGCGTAATAGCTCACTGGTCGAGTCGGTCTGCGCGGAAGATTTAACGGGGCTAAGCGATGAACCGAAGCTTGGGGTGCACAGCAATGTGCGCGGTAGAGGAGCGTTCCGTAAGCCGATGAAGGTGGATTGAGAAGTCTGCTGGAGGTATCGGAAGTGCGAATGCTGACATGAGTAACGATAATGGGGGTGAAAAGCCCCCACGCCGAAAGCCCAAGGTTTCCTTGCGCAACGTTCATCGGCGCAGGGTGAGTCGGCCCCTAAGGCGAGGCAGAAATGCGTAGTCGATGGGAAGCTGGTTAATATTCCAGCACCTCGCGTCAGTGCGATGGGGGGACGGAGAAGGGTAGGTGTACCGGGCGTTGGTTGTCCCGGGGAAAGCAGGTAGGCGGATCCTCTTGGCAAATCCGGAGGGTCATACGCCGAGCAGCGAGACCAGGCCATTAGGCCGAAGTCACTGATCCCACGCTTCCAGGAAAAGCCCCTAAGCTTCAGCTGACGCAGACCGTACCGTAATCCGACACAGGTGGGCAGGATGAGAATTCTAAGGCGCTTGAGAGAACTCGGGTGAAGGAACTAGGCAACATGGCACCGTAACTTCGGGAGAAGGTGCACCGCTTCCGGTGGCCCATGCGGGCTATAGCTGGGAGCGGTCGCAGAAACCAGGCCGCTGCGACTGTTTATCAAAAACACAGCACTCTGCAAACACGAAAGTGGACGTATAGGGTGTGACGCCTGCCCGGTGCTGGAAGGTTAATTGATGGGGTCAGCCGCAAGGCGAAGCTCTTGATCGAAGCCCCAGTAAACGGCGGCCGTAACTATAACGGTCCTAAGGTAGCGAAATTCCTTGTCGGGTAAGTTCCGACCTGCACGAATGGCGTAACGACAGCGGCGCTGTCTCCACCCGAGACTCAGTGAAATTGAAATCGCTGTGAAGATGCAGCGTTCCCGCGGCAAGACGGAAAGACCCCGTGAACCTTTACTACAGCTTTACACTGAACGTTGAGTTCGTCTGTGTAGGATAGGTGGGAGCCTGTGAAACCGAGGCGCTAGCTTCGGTGGAGGCAACCTTGAAATACCACCCTGATGTGCTTGACGTTCTAACCTGGGCCCGTGATCCGGGTCGGGGACCGTGTATGGTGGGTAGTTTGACTGGGGCGGTCTCCTCCCAAAGTGTAACGGAGGAGCACGAAGGTACGCTCAGCGCGGTCGGACATCGCGCACTGTGTGCAAAGGCATAAGCGTGCTTGACTGCAAGAGCGACGGCTCAAGCAGGTACGAAAGTAGGTCTTAGTGATCCGGTGGTTCTGTATGGAAGGGCCATCGCTCAACGGATAAAAGGTACTCCGGGGATAACAGGCTGATACCGCCCAAGAGTTCATATCGACGGCGGTGTTTGGCACCTCGATGTCGGCTCATCACATCCTGGGGCTGTAGTCGGTCCCAAGGGTATGGCTGTTCGCCATTTAAAGTGGTACGCGAGCTGGGTTCAGAACGTCGTGAGACAGTTCGGTCCCTATCTGTCGTGGGCGTTGGAGATTTGAGAGGGGCTGCTCCTAGTACGAGAGGACCGGAGTGGACGAACCCCTGGTGTTCCGGTTGTCACGCCAGTGGCATTGCCGGGTAGCTACGTTCGGAAGCGATAACCGCTGAAAGCATCTAAGCGGGAAGCGCGCCTCAAGATGAGATCTCCCGGGACGCAAGTCCCCTGAAGGAACCATCAAGACCAGGTGGTTGATAGGCACGGTGTGTAAGCAGGGCAACCTGTTGAGCTAACGTGTACTAATGATCCGTGAGGCTTGACCATATCACCTCAAGCCGCCTTATCCTCGACAACACGTCGATGGCATTCGATCCAGGCTTTCGCAAGAAAACCGCTTCGCAAGAAGCAAACGACTCGCTACGTCCCACCCCTTGAGAGCGTGAGCGCGATCAGTCCGACTAACCCCGGACCGAACCGCGACCCTCCACCCTCTCCCTGGTGACAATAGCGCTGTGGCACCACCCGATCCCATTCCGAACTCGGAAGTGAAACGCAGCCGCGCCGATGGTAGTGTGCATCCGCATGCAAGAGTAGGTCATCGCCAGGGCCTTACACCAAAACCCCGCCAGCAATGGCGGGGTTTTTCTTTGTGCATTGGACTTACCCAGCCATGGTTTCCTTGCGGGATACTCAGCCGCGTTTGAGCGTCACCACCAGCACGTCACGATGGGCCGGTTCCGACGGATCGAGTGCCGTCACCGCCGTCACCCCGTGGAAAACGCGCGCGTCGTCGACCAGCGCGGCATCGAACGGTTGCGTCAACGTGAACGACCCGAGCTCGGTCCCATCAGCGAGATGGATCGTCGTCGTGCCGCTCTCGATGTTGCGCCGATCGACCATGAGCACCAGGACGTAATCGACGCCATCGCGATGCACGCCTTCCGGAGTGGGCTCCCCCGCTTCGCCGGGACGCGCTTCGATGCGGAACTGGTGCACTTCGATCCGCCACCGCGCCACGTCCGGCGCGAGCGATCCGAAGAACCCGACGCAATACCGAAGCATCGTCTGCAGGCAGGCACCTTCGGCGACCGCGTCGGTCACCGGCTCGAACCACCGCTCGATGTCGCCCTGCAGCGCGTTGTATTCGCTCGTCTGGAAGTGGGGCTGATGCTGCGCGCGTTCGATGACACCGCCATTCGACACGAACACGGCATGCCGCCGCTTGCGCGCCCGCCCGGTCCGCGCGAGATACGGATCCGGGCCGAGTTGCTCCCAACTCGCCGCGAACGCCGGCCAATCGTCCAATCCGCCGACACCCGCGAGCGTCTCCCGCATCGCATCGCCGTGCACGAAGCAGAAGCCTTGCGCGTGCACGACGCCGACGCACCGCGCGCCTTCCGCATCCATGGCGAACCCTGCGCTCACGCCGTCAGGCCGCGACGGGGGCCAGGTCGCCGACATGCAAGGCCGCCAGCGCGATCAGCGCCATCGCACACGCAAAGCCGACGAACCACACCAGGCTGCGCAGCGAGTGCTTCATCCCCAGCGTGTAGACCACGCCGTGCAGCACGCGGCTGATCACGAAGACCACGGCCAGCCACGCCACATGTGCTTCCGGCACGCCGGCGAACTGCGCCATCACCACGCCCGCGGCGAACGGCGCGAACGCCTCGAACGCGTTGAGCTGCGCCGAGTTCGCGCGATGCACCTTCGGGTCGGTCTGCCGCGCGATCCACCCGCGCGGGTCGCGGTTGTCGTAACGCTCACCGCCGGCTTTCGCCACCGTCGTCCACACGTACGGCAGCAACGCCGCCGCCAGCACGCACCAATACGCCACGGTCATCGTCATCTGCGCGTCCTTTCCGTCGAGGGAAGAATCACTTCGAAGCGCTGGGGCGCGACGCATCGCGCGCCGCGCGGAACGGATTGCCCGTACGCCAATTCGGCCACGTCGTACCGTCGGCCAGCACGCGACCGACCTCGTAGAGCGTGTCCAGGTCCTGCATCGTCCCCTGCAGGTTCCACTTGGCGTCGAACTCGTCGGCCGGCTTGTGATAGCGGTTCGCGGTGTAGTCCTCTGCCGCCTTGCGGCCCGCCGCCGCACCGCCGTCGACGAGATCCTCGCCTCCCTCGGCATACAGCGCCGGCACGCCGGCCTTCGCGAAGTTGAAATGGTCGGAGCGGAAGTAGAACCCGCTTTCCGGCGTGGCTTCCGCATGCAGCGTGCGGCCCTGCTTGTCGGCGATCGTCTTCAGCACGTCGTCGAGTTCCGAATTGCCCAGCCCCGTCACGACGATGTCCTTCGACGGCCCGAAAGTCGACATCGCATCGATGTTGATCGCCGCCACCGTGTCCTTCAGCGGCACGGCCGGATGCGCCACGTAATGCTTCGAGCCGAGCAGGCCCGATTCCTCCAGCGTCACCGCGAGGAACAATACCGATCGCTTCGGCGGCGCCTTCGCGAATTGCCCGGCGATCTCCAAGATCCCCGCGACGCCCGTCGCGTTGTCGATCGCGCCGTTGTAGATGTTGTCGCCGGCTTCGTCCGCGTGCTTGCCCAGGTGATCCCAGTGCGCGAGGTACACGACGGCCTCGTCCGGCCGCTCCGTTCCCGGGAGTTTCGCGATCACGTTGCGCGAGGATTTCTCGATGATCGTGCTGTCGAGCGTCACCGACGCCTTCGCCTCCAGCGGCACCGCCTTGAAGCCGCGCTTGTTTGCGGCCGCGCGCAGCGCATCGAAATCCAGACCGGCATCGGCGAACAACGCCTTCGCCTGCGCGCCGGAAATCCAGCCCTGCACGGGCAGGCGCGGCGCCGGATCGTCGCTGGCGCGCAAGTCGAACTGCGCACCGGACCACGACCCGCGCACCACGTCCCAGCCATACGACGCGCCAGCATCGTCGTGCACGATCAACGCCGCGGCCGCGCCCTTGCGCGCGGCTTCCTCGAACTTGTAGACCCAGCGCCCGTACCACGTCATGCGGCGCCCTTCGAACAACGTCGGATCGTTGGCATGGAACCCGGGATCGTTGACGAGGATGACGACCGTCTTGCCCTTCACGTCGAGCCCGGCGTAATCGTTCCAATGCTGCTCGGGCGCATCGACGCCATAGCCGACGAACACGACATCGCTGTCGGCCACCGCCACGTGCTTCTGCCCGCTGCGCGTGCCGATCACCATGTCGTCGCCGAACTTCAGCGTATGCGGCTTGCCCTTCACGACGATCCGCATCGTCGTGTCCTCGTTCGCGGTCGTCTCGGTCATCGGCACGACCTGCGTCCACTGCCCGTTGTTGCCCGGCTGCAGGCCCATCGCCTTGAATTGCGACACCAGGTAATCGACGGTCTTCTCTTCGCCCGGGCTGCCGGGCGCGCGACCTTCGAATGCATCGGAGGCCAGCACGCGCACGTGTTCGGCGAAATCGCCGCCGACGATTCCGGGAACGAAGTCGTGCGTCGAAGCGGGGACCGGCGTGGCGACGGTCGTGGGCGTTGCGGCGGTGGCCGCCGCGGGCGCAGCGCCCTCGGGCGCGCGGTTGCAACCAGCCAGCGCGACCGCGCCGGCGAGAACGAACAAGAACGGTCGAACCAGCGTGCTCGGCATCCGCCATCTCCGGGTCGGGGGGAACCCGGGGATTTAAGCACGGCGCACGCGGGCCGGCCCGTGCCGGCCCGCGATGCGGGAAGCGTCAGTCGCGACGGTTGTCCGGCGCGGTCTGCGTGCTGAAGGCGATCGGCGTGGCGCCGCTGATGCGGCCGACCTTGGCGGAGGTGTGGACATAGAGCACGACCTCGCGCTCGAAGACCATCGCGCCGTCGACGCGGGCGTTCGGCCCGATCACGATGCGCGGCGGCTTCTGCTTGCCCTGGAACCAACCGTTGTTGTTCGGCTTCTCGACGCGGATGCCGCCGCGCACGTGCGAACCGATGCCGACCGTCACGTCGCCGTTGACGGTTTCGATGCCGCCGCCGACGTCGGTGTCGACCAGGCCGATCGCACCGTTCACCGTGCTCACGCCGTCGCCGATGTTGCCGCCGCGGTCGACGAAGATGCTGCCGTTGACGGTCTCGACGGTGTCGGCGATCTGTGCCTGCTCGCCGACGCGGATGCCGCCGTTGACGGTGGAGAGCGACCGCACGCGGATGCCGTCGCCGCCGGCGATGCTGCCGTTGACGGTTTCGACGTCGTCGGCCTGGGCGTTCGACTCCACCTTGATGCTGCCGTTGACCGTGCTGAGGTCCTCGTAGACCTGGCCCGGCTGCGCGGTGATGCTGCCGTTGACCTTGTCGACTTCCTCGTGGCGATGCTGCGCGAAGGACGGCAGGGCCGCGACGGCAAGCGCGAGGGCGAGGGTGAGGCGGGCGTGCTTCATGGGTCGGTCCTGGGAAATGAGCGGCGTGTCCGGCAATTGATGCGGGCAAGCGGGCTTCGGTTTAACCCCCTTCGCTACAATCTTCCGCAGACCCCCGTTTACTGCCCGGAGCCGCCGTGCCTGTCGCCCCCTCCCGCCCGAAACCCGTCGTCCTGCTGATCCTCGACGGGTGGGGCCATCGCGAGGACCCGACCGACAACGCCCTGGCCCAGGCCCTGATCCCGAACTGGCGCCGCCTCTGGGCCGCCGCGCCGCACACGCTCATCCATACCGAAGGCCGGCATGTCGGCCTACCCGACGGGCAGATGGGCAACTCGGAAGTCGGGCACATGAACCTCGGCGCGGGCCGCATCGTCTACCAGGACCTCACGCGCGTGGATGCGGCCATCGAAGACGGCAGCTTCTTCGCCAACGCCGAATTGCTGGCCACCTGCGCCGCCGCGCGCGCATCGAACGGCACGCTCCACGTCATGGGCCTGCTTTCGCCCGGCGGCGTGCACAGCCACGAAGCGCACATCTTCGCGATGCTCGAGATGGCCAAGCGCGCGGGCGTCGAACGCGTCCGCGTCCACGCCTTCCTCGACGGCCGCGACACGCCGCCGCAATCGGCGCACGACAGCCTCGTCGCGCTGCAATCGAAGTGCGACGCGCTCGGCAACGCGCGCATCGCCACCGTCGGCGGCCGCTACTTCGCGATGGACCGCGACAAGCGCTGGGATCGCGTGCGCCGCGCGTGGGACGCCATCGTCGAAGCGCGCGCGGACCACCGCGCACCCGACGCGCTGTCCGCGCTCGCCGCCGCCTACGAACGCGGCGAGACCGACGAATTCGTCGCGCCCACCACCCTCGCCGGCGCCACGCCGATGCACGACGGCGACGCCGTGGTGTTCATGAATTTCCGCGCCGACCGCGCGCGCCAGCTCACCGCGGCGTTCGTCGATCCGCACTTCGCCGGATTCACCGCGCCTCGCCCGCAGTTGTCGCGCTTCACGTGCCTGACCGAATACGACGCCAAGCTCGACGCGCCTGTCGCCTTCGGCCCCGACGACCTGCGCCACACGCTCGGCGAGCTGCTCGCCGACAACGGCCTGACGCAACTGCGGATCGCCGAAACCGAGAAATACGCGCACGTGACGTTCTTCTTCAGCGGCGGCCGCGAAGACCCGTATGCCGGCGAATCGCGCATCCTCATCCCGAGCCCGAAAGTCGCCACCTACGACCTGCAGCCGGAAATGAGCTGCCCGGAGCTCACCGCGAAACTCGTCGAAGCGATCGATTCGCAGGCCTTCGACGTCATCGTCTGCAACATCGCCAACCCCGACATGGTCGGCCACACCGGCAACATCGCCGCCGCGATCCAGGCCGCCGAAGCCGTCGACATCGCCATCGGCGCGGTCGAAGGCGCGGTGCGCCGCACGGGCGGCGCCTTGCTGATCACGGCCGATCACGGCAACCTCGAGCAAATGCGCGATCCCGACACCGGCCAGCCGCACACCGCCCACACCGTGGGGCCGGTGCCGTTGATCTACGTCGGCCCCCGCGCGGCCACGTTGCGCAGCGGTGGCGCGTTGCGCGACGTCGCACCGACCATGCTCGATCTGCTCGGTGTGCCGCAGCCTGCCGAAATGACCGGCCACAGCCTCCTGATGCCTGCTTGAAGTCCTTCGTCGCGCTCGCACTCGCCACCGCGCTGTCGCTGACGGCCGGCGTCGCGTCTTCGCAGAGCAGCAAGGAGACCGAACAGCAACTGCGCAAGGTGCGCACGGAGCTGAAGGACGTGGCGGCCGAGCGCCGCAAGCTCGAAGGCCAGCGCGGCGACGCATCGCGCAAGCTGCGCGATGCGGACGAACAGGTCGGCAAGGTCGGCCGCGCGGTGCGCGACACCGAACGCGCGCTCGCGCGTGATCAAACGCAACTGGCCGACCTGCAGCAGCGGCGCGACACGCTCAACGCCGGTCTGTCCGCACGCCGCAGCGAACTGCGCCAACTCCTGCGCGCGGCGTACACCGTCGGCGACGACTCCGCACTGAAGGCGTTGCTTGCGCAGGACACCGTGGACGAGGCGCAGCGCACGCTCGCCTACCACCGCTATGCGCAGCGCGATCGCGCGCAGCGCATCCGCGCGCTGACCACGGAGCTGCATGAGGTCGACGTGCTCGAGCAACAGATCGTCGAACGCCGGACCGCGCTGGACGTGGCGCGCCGCACGCAGCAATCGCAACTGGCCTCGCTCGAAAAGGCGCGCACCGACCGCAAGCAACTGGTCGAGCAACTCGATTCCAGATACCGCGACCGCGCCAGCCGCGAACGCGCGCTCGGCCAGGATGCCAAGGCGCTGCAGCAATTGTTGACGCAGTTGCGCGCCGCCGCCGCGAAGGCCGCGCGCGAGAAGGCCGCCGCCGACCGCGCCGCCGCGGCGAAGGCGAAAGCCACCGGCAACAAGTCCACCGCGAGCACGCCGCTGCGGCGGAACACCACGACGGGCCCGGCGCTGCAGGTCGGCGGACTCAGCTGGCCGGTCTCGGGCAGCCTGGTCGCGCGGTACGGCGGGCCGATGCCCGACGGACGCACCAGCCAGGGCGTGCTGATCGCCGCGCCCGCGGGCACGACGGTCAAGGCCGTCGCCGATGGGCGCGTGGTGTTCGCCGACTGGATGAATGGCTACGGCCTCATCCTCATCGTCGACCACGGCAACGGCTACATGAGCCTGTACGCGCACAACGATGCACTGCTGAAGGACGCCGGCGACGCGGTGAAGCGCGGCGACGGCCTGGCGAGCGTCGGCAACTCCGGCGGGCAGGGGCGCACGGCGCTGTACTTCGAACTGCGGCGCAACGGCCAGCCGGTGAATCCGGATACGTGGCTGAAACGTCAGTGACGAAGGCCACGCGCTTTTAACGCCCATGCGCGCCACGCTTGCATAATCGAAACCGCCTCCCGCGCCCCCACGCACCGGACCTGATCATGCGCCAGCCCACGTACGCCCTCCTGCTGTTGCTCGCCTCGGGCTGCGCGTTCGCGCAGGAACCGCCGGCCACCGCCGCGCCGGAGCAACGCGCCGAACAGCAAGTCTCCACCAGCGACGATCCCGACGCCGCCGAAAGCGCGACGAAGATCCCGCTCGACGAAATCCGTCGCTACGTATGGGTCTACAACGCGGTCAAGGAAGCCTACGTCGATCCGGTGGACGACAAGAAGCTGATGGATTCGGCGGTGCGCGGCCTGCTGCTCGATCTCGATCCGCACAGCGCGTACCTCCCCAAGCGCGATGCGCGCGCGTTCGACGAACAGACGCAGGGTGCCTACACCGGCGTCGGCGTCGAATTGATGACGCTGCCCGACCGCACGCTCAAGGTCGTCTCGCCGATCGACGACACGCCCGCCGCGCGCGCGGGCATCCAGGCCAACGACATCATCATCGCCATCGACGGCAAGTCGGTGTCCGATCGCGACGTCGAGGAGAGCGCGGACGACGACGACGCCGACGGCAACACTGCGCCGCTGCGCGGGCCGCCTGGCACGAAGGTCGTGCTGACCATCGTGCGCGAGAGCAAGCCCAAGCCGTTCGACGTCACGCTGACGCGCGAACGCATCCGCGTCACCAGCGTGCGTTCGCGCGCGCTCGAACCGGGCTACGGCTACATCCGCCTGGCGACGTTCCAGGCCGACACCGCCGCGGATTTCTCGCGCGCGCTCGACACGCTCGAAGCAAGCGGGAAATTGCGCGGCCTGGTGATCGACCTGCGCAGCAACCCCGGCGGCCTGCTCACCGCCGCGGTGCAGATCGCCGACGAATTGCTCGACAAGGGCAAGATCGTCAGCACGCGCGGCCGCGTGGCGTTGAGCGACGCGGAGTTCAGCGCGACGCCGGGCGACCGCTTGAACGGTGCACCCGTCGTCGTGCTCGTCGATGCCGGCTCGGCGAGTGCCTCGGAGGTGCTCGCGGGTGCGTTGCGCGACAACGGGCGCGCGCGCGTAGTCGGCAGCCGCACGTTCGGCAAGGGCTCGGTGCAGACACTGTTGCCGCTCGACAACGGCGATTCGGTGAAGCTCACCACCGCGCGGTATTACACGCCCAGCGGCAAATCGATCCAGGCGCTCGGCATCCAGCCCGACGTCGTGCTGCGCCCCGCGAAGGGCGCGGTGAACGGCGGCAAGGCCGGCTACAGCGAAGCCACGTTGCCGGGCCACTTGCGCGGCGACGAGGAAATCGCGGGCGACAACGCGGGCGAAGTGCTCGACGGCGACGCGCCGATCGCCTCCGCGCTCGCCGAGCTCAAGAAGAACGTCGCGATGGCGCCCAAGCCCGCCGCAGAACCGGCGCCGAAGAAAAACTAGTAGCCGCGCTGCCTGCGCAGGCGGCGCGCGATCGCCGCGCGCACCAGGACGGCGAACACCACGCCGAACGCGAAGCCCGCCAGGTGCGCCCACCAGGCGACCGCGCCGAGCGTCGGGCCGATGTAGGCGAACACCACCTGCAGCAGCACCCAGATGCCGATCAGCAGCGAGGCCGGCGCGCGTACGAACTCGAGGAACAACCCGAGCGGCAGCACGACGCCGAGCTTCGCGCGGGGGAACAGCGCGAGATACGCACCGATCACCGCGGACACCGCGCCGCTCGCGCCGATGATGATCCGGTCCGGCGCGCCGATGGTCAGCGCCGCCGCCAGGTTCGCCACCGCGCCACCCAGCAGGAACAGGCCCAGGAACCGCCACGGCCCCATCGCCCGCTCGGCGGGCAGCCCGAAGATCAGCAGGAACACCAGGTTGCCGACCAGATGGGCCCAGTCGGCGTGGAGGAACAGGGCCGTGACCAGCCGCAGGGCGCGCCCGTCCTGGAAGGCCGCGGGCCACGCATCGGGCGAGAGGAACCCGCCGGACAGCGCGCCCCAGCCCTGCACCAGGGCCCGTTGCTCGCCGCTGGTGCCGGCCGTCGCCCACACGAAGGCGGCCGACAGCAACGCCACCAGCACGGGCGTGGCCCAGCGCAGTCCGCTCTTCTGGCGGGTAGGGAGGGAAACGAACATGGCCGGTCCATCCTACGGCGAAAAAAGCGAACGAGCGTTCGTTACGAAATGGGGAGTACCTCGTTAGCAACAAGTTAACGACTTGTGTATCTTCCCTACGGCGTCGTACGTCGGGAGGGGTTCCGGCACGCGCCGGTGCAGGCCGCAGAGCCTCCCGAGCCCAAAACAAAAATTCGTCACCGGAGACAACACGCAATGCAAACGAACACCGTCATCCGCATCTCCGCACTCGCGCTCGCCGTCGCGGGCGGTCTTGCGTTCGGCCAGGCGCACGCGTCGGGCTTCCAGCTGAAGGAAAACAGCGTCAAGGCGATGGGCCGCGCATTCGCCGGCAGCGCCGCCGCCAGCGGCGACGCCTCGGTCGTCGCCAACAACCCGGCCGCCATGTCGACGTTCAAGAAGTCCGCCGTGCAGGCCGACGTCACCATCGTCGACCTCAAGGCCGACTTCACCGGTGGCGGCCTCGCCGCCGCGGGTTCGCCGCTGCAGCAGCCGCTGCGCGGTGGCAACGGCGGCAACGCCGGCGACACCACGCCGATCCCGGCGCTCTCCGCGATCTTCCCGCTGGGCGATTCCGGCGTGACCGTCGGCGCCATGGTCAGCGCGCCGTTCGGCCTGAAGACCGAATACGAACCCACCTGGGTCGGCCGCTACACCGCGATCAAGTCGGAAGTGAAGACCGTCGACCTGACGCTTGCCGCGTCGTTCGATTTCGGCAGCGACGTCTCCTTCGGCCTCGGCCTGGTGTACGAGCGCGCCGAAGCCACGCTGTCGAAGGCCATCGACTTCGGTTCGCGCATCTGCTCGATCAACGTCGCGCTGTGCGTCACGCCGAACCCGGTCGCCGCGCCGTACGGCCCGCAGAAGAATGACGGCACGATCGAGGTGACCGGCGACGACACCGGCATCGGCTGGATCGCCGGCATGCACATCCACCCGAACGAAAACTTCGCGCTGGGCTTCTCGCACCGCTCGGAGATCAGCCACGACATCGCGGGCACGGCCGATTTCACGGTGCCGGCCAACGTTTCGCCGCTGCTCGCCGTCGGCGCGCCGGGCCAGTTCGTCGACACGGGCGGTGGCGCGTCGCTGACGACGCCATCGGTCGACACGATCTCGGTCAGCTACGGCGTCACCGACAACTTCACGCTGCTCGGTGACTGGTCGTACACGCAGTGGTCCTCGCTGCAGGAAGTCGCGATCACCTTCCAGAACCCGCGCCAGCAGCCCAACCCGGCCGTGGAAGAGTTCGAGTGGTCCGACACCTCGTTCTGGTCGCTGGGCGCCGAGTACGCACTGAACGACCAGTGGACGTTCCGCGCCGGTTACGCGCAGGACCAGTCGCCGACGAAGAACGAAACCCGCACGCCGCGCCTGCCCGACGCCGATCGCCAGTGGCTCTCCATCGGCGCCACCTGGGCCCCGAGCGAGCATTGGGAAATCAGCGCCGGCTACACCCGCATCGAGACGGACGACCCGACGGTCGCCCTGGCCCCGTCGCTCGCGACGAGCGGCTCGACGCTGGTCGGCGAGTACGACGCCAACGTGAACCTGTGGGGCCTGTCGGGCCAGTACAAGTTCTAATCAGCGTCTGCGTCATTGGAAAGAAAAAAGCCCCGCGAAAGCGGGGCTTTTTTTGTGCGCGTCGGGGATTACTCGCCCAAGGTCAGCAACGACGCATTGCCACCCGCCGCCGTCGTGTTCACCGTCACCGTCTTCTCCGTGCCGAAGCGCGGCAGGTAGTGCGGGCCGCCGGCCTTCGGGCCGGTGCCGCTCAATCCCTGGCCACCGAAGGGCTGCACGCCGACGACTGCGCCGATCTGGTTGCGGTTGACGTACGCGTTGCCCACTTTGATGCGCGCGATGATGTGCTCGATCGTCTCGTCGATGCGCGAGTGGATGCCGAGCGTCAGGCCGTAGCCGGTCGCGTTGATCGCGTCGATCACCTTGTCGAGCTCGTTGCCCTTCCACCGCACGACGTGCAGCGCGGGGCCGAAGACTTCCTTGTGCAGGCGGTCGATCGAATCGATCTCGAAGGCCACCGGCGCGAAGAACGTGCCGTGCTCGGTCGCCGCGTCCATCTTCGCCTCGGCGATCAGCTTCGCTTCGCCGCGCATGCGCTTGCCGTGTTCTTCCAGCATGCAGAAGGCATCGGTGTCGATCACCGGGCCGACGTCGGTCGACAGAAGGCCCGGGTCGCCGACCTGCAACTCCGCCATCGCACCGGCGAGCATCGCAATCGTCTTGTCGGCGATGTCGTCCTGCACGAACAGCACGCGCGCGGCCGAGCACCGCTGGCCCGCCGACGTGAACGCCGAGGACATCGCGTCCTTGATCAGCTGTTCCGGCAACGCGGACGAGTCGCCGATGAGCGCATTCTGCCCGCCCGTTTCCGCGATCAGCACGCCGATGGCGGCGTCGCGCGCCGCGAGCGCGCGATTGATCGCGCGCGCCGTATCGGTGGAACCGGTGAACGCAACGCCGGCCACGCGCGGATCCTTCGTCAGCGCCGCGCCCACCGTCGCGCCGTCGCCCGGCAGGAACTGCACGACCTTCTCGGGCACGCCCGCTTCGTGCAGCAGCTTCACCGCGTAGTAGCCGATGATGTTGGTCTGTTCCGCGGGCTTGGCGATCACGCTGTTGCCGGCGGCGAGCGCGGCGGCGACCTGGCCGAGGAAAATCGCGAGCGGGAAATTCCACGGCGAGATGCAGACGAACACGCCGCGGCCCTGCAAGCGCAGCTCGTTCGATTCACCGGTCGGGCCCGGGAGCTTTTCCGGATGCGCGAACAGCTTGCGCGCCTGTCCGGCGTAGTAACGCAGGAAGTCGACGGCTTCGCGCACTTCGGCGACGCCGTCGGGAATCGTCTTGCCCGCTTCCTTCGTGCACATCGCCATGAACTGCGGCATGCGTTGTTCGAGCAGCGTGGCCGCGTGTTCGAGGATCGCCGCGCGCGAAGCGGCCGGCGTGGCATCCCACGCGGGCTGCGCGTCGACGGCGTTGCGCAGCGCCTGTTCGACGGTCGCGGCATCCGCCGCGCGCCACGTGCCGACCTGTTCGCGGCGGTCGGCCGGATTGGTCACGGAGATGTCGGCGCCGGCGGGGTTCGCGCCCGGCACCAGCGGCATGGCGCGCCACTTGCCGTCGACGGCGGCGTTGACTTGTTCGGCGAGGGTGCGCAGCTGCGCGTCGTTGGCGAGATTGATGCCCATGGAATTGTCTCGTTCGTCGGCGACATCGGCCGCCTGGCTGCGATACACGTCGCGCGGCAGCGGAATGCGCGGATGCGGAATGGAATCGAACGCGTCGACCGTTTCGACCGGATCGCGGATCAGGTCGTCGATGGCGACGTCCTCGTCGGTGATGCGGTTGACGAAGCTCGAATTGGCGCCGTTTTCCAGCAGGCGGCGCACGAGGTAGGGCAGCAGGTCTTCGTGCGAACCGACCGGCGCGTACACGCGGCACGGCACGTCGAGGCGATCGGCCGGCACGACTTCGGCGTACAGGTCGTCGCCCATGCCGTGCAACTTCTGGAACTCGAAATTCCGGCGCTCCGCGCCACCGCGCGCGAGGCGATGGATCGCCGCGATCGTGTGCGCGTTGTGCGTGGCGAACATCGGATAGATCGCATCGGACGCGGCGAGCATGCGGCGCGCGTTGGCGAGGTAGCTGACGTCGGTGTTCGGCTTGCGCGTGAACACCGGATAGCCCGCTTGCCCGTCGACCTGCGCGCGCTTGACCTCGCTGTCCCAGTAGGCGCCCTTGACCAGGCGTACGGGAATGCGGCGGCCGGTGCGGCGCGCGAGGTCGGCGAGCCAGTCGATCACGAACGGCGCGCGCTTCTGGTAGGCCTGCACGGCGAGGCCGTAGCCTTCCCAGCCGTCGAGCGATTTGTCTTCGTAGGCCGCGCCGATGACGTCGAGCGAGAGCTCGAGGCGGTCGGCTTCCTCGGCATCGATGGTGAAACCGATGCCGTAGGACTTGGCGAGCTGCGCCAGCTCGAGCACGCGCGGCACGAGTTCGCGCATCACGCGTGCGCGCTTGGCCAACTCGTAGCGGGGATGCAGCGCGGAGAGCTTCACCGAGATCGACGGCGCGGCGAAGACGTCGGTGCCGACGAAGTTGCCGCTCGTGCCGATCGCCTTGATCGCCTCGCGATAGGCGCCGAGGTAACGCAGCGCGTCCTGCGTGGTCAGCGCGCCCTCGCCGAGCATGTCGAACGAATAGCGATAGGCCGCGTTGGCGCCCTTGCGCGAACGCGCGAGCGCCTCGCCGATGGTGCGGCCCATGACGAACTGGTGGCCCATGATGCGCATTGCCTGCCGCACCGCGAGGCGCACCACGGGTTCGCCGATCCGGCCGACCAGCCGCTTGAAGGCGTTGTGGACGTCGCGCTTGGTGTCGTCGGCCAGGTCGACGAGGTGGCCGGTGAGCATCAGGCCCCAGGTCGATGCGTTCACGAGGATCGAATCGGACTGGCCCATGTGCCGCTTCCAGTCGGCTTCGCCGAGCTTGTCGCGGATGAGCTTGTCGGCGGTGTCCTGGTCGGGGATGCGCAGCAGCGCCTCGGCCACGCACATCAGCAGCACGCCTTCCTCGCTGCCGAGGTCGTACTGCCGCATGAAGGCTTCGATGGCGCCCTGGTCCTCGGCGCGGGCGCGCACGCGGCGCACGAGGTCCGCGGCGGTGGCCTGGATGGCGGTGCGGTCGGCCTCGGGCTGGCGCGCATCGGCGAGCAGTTCGCGCACATGGTCGGTTTCGTCGCGCACCCAGGCGGCCGTGATGGCGGCGCGGAGCGGAGCGGGGGACGCCGGCAATTCCGGCGAGAGCAACGGCGCATCGGCCGTCGCGGGGAGGGGAAGCGAATTCATCGGGCCCGCGTATGAACGTGGCGAGCCGCATAGTGTAGCGGCGCGCACGCTGCGCGGCTTGCCCCGCATGGTCGCCGGGGGCTACCATTTCGCGCTTTCCGCAGCCGGTTTTGCGTCACGCCGGTTGCGGTCCGGAATGATCGAGATGGTGTCGTCGGGGGTCGGGACGGGTGCGCAACTGCGGTTGCGTCCGCCGCGGGCGCTGACGGCCCGGCAGTTCCTCGCCCTGTTCGCTTCCCTGGCCGCCGCGATGTGGCTGGTCGCGGGCCTGGGGTGGTGGGGCGGCAACGTCTTCGCCCCCGCGTTCGCGCTGCTCGACAGCGCGCTCGTGGCGGTGGCACTGCGATGGCTGTGGCGGCTGGGAGAGCGCCGCGAGGTCATTTCGATCGGGCCGGAAGCGGTCGAGGTCTGGAGGTCGGCACAGCCGGCGCCCGCGTTCCGCGCGCATCCGGTCTGGGTGCGGCTGGACGTCGAAGGCGACGGTGAGTCGGTCGTGCTGTCTTCCAGCGGAGTCCGCTGCGAGGTCGGCGCCTTCCTCGGCCCGGGTGAACGGAAACAACTCGCGCAGCGCCTCCGGGCCCTGCTCGAGGCCAGCCGGGCGCCACCGACGTCATGACACGACATTGCATTCAGCTGCGGGGCTCGAACCGATGAAAGCAGGCTTCAATTCCACCGGCGCCAAGGCATTCGCCTCCCGTGCGGCCGTCGCGGCGTTCGCGCTCCTGGCGTCGCTCTCGGCGTTCGCGCAATCGGCCGCCGAGCCGTCCTCGCCGCATCCGTGGCAGCTCAACATGCGCGAGGGCGTCACGCACTCCTCGAGGATGGCGTACGAAGCCCACATGGTCGCCCTGTGGATCTGCGTGATCATCGGCCTGGTGGTGTTCGGCGCGATGTTCTACGCGATGTTCAAGTTCCGGAAGTCGAAGGGCGCGGTGCCGGACACCAGCTTCACGCACAGCACAAAGCTGGAGATCGTGTGGACGCTCGTCCCGGTCATCCTGCTCGTGGGCATGGCGTGGCCGGCCACCGCCAAGCTCATCGCGATGTACGACACCCGCAACTCCGAGATGACCATCAAGGTCACCGGCTACCAGTGGATGTGGAAGTACGAATACCTGGGCGAAAACGTCGAGTTCACCAGCCGCCTGGCCAAGTCCAGCGACGCGATGCGCCAGAGCAAGCAGGTGCCGTCCTGGACCAACGAAGCCGACCGCAACTACCTGCTCGACGTCGACAACGTCCTCGTCGTGCCGGTGAATACCAAGATCCGTTTCGTGATCACCGCCGACGACGTCATCCACGCCTGGTGGGTGCCCTCGCTGGGCTGGAAGCAGGACGCGATCCCCGGGATCATCAACGAAGCCTGGACCGACATCGACACCCCCGGCATCTACCGCGGCCAGTGCGCGGAGCTGTGCGGCAAGGACCACGGCTTCATGCCGATCGTCGTGAAGGCGGTTTCCAAGGTCGAATACCAGCGCTGGCTCGCCGAGCAGAAGGCGAAGAATCCGGCCAACGCATCGCCGGCCGCCGCGCAGGCCACCGCCGTGGACGCCATCCAGGCTTCGCCGCAGGGCATCGCCCCGCGCCAGCCGGCCACGCCGGATCCCAGCAACACGCCGACGCCCGAGAAAGCCGAGCCCGTGACGCACTGACGCGCACGCACCGGTCCTCGACTTTCCCACGCACTCACACGCATTACCTGAGGTAGGCCATGGCACACGACGCCGCCGTCCACCACGACGACCACGGTCACAAGCAGTCCTTTGTCGAACGCTGGTTCTTCTCCACGAACCACAAGGACATCGGCACGCTGTACCTGGTGTTCTCCTTCATCATGTTCATCATCGGCGCGGGCATGTCGGTGATCATCCGCGCCGAATTGATGCAACCGGGCCTGCAGTACGTCAACCCGGAATTCTTCAACCAGATGACCACCGTGCACGCGCTGGTCATGATCTTCGGCGGCGTGATGCCGGCCTTCGTCGGCCTGGCCAACTGGATGGTGCCGCTGCAGATCGGCGCGCCGGACATGGCGCTGCCGCGCATGAACAACTGGTCCTTCTGGATCATGCCGTTCGCCTTCACGCTGCTGCTGTCCACGCTGTTCCTGCCGGGCGGCGCGCCCGCCGGCGGCTGGACGCTGTACCCGCCGCTGTCGCTGCAGGGCGGTAGCAACGTCGCGTTCGCGATCTTCGCCATCCACATGATGGGCATCAGCTCGATCATGGGCGCGATCAACATCATCGCCACCATCCTCAACATGCGCGCCCCGGGCGTGGACCTGCTGAAGATGCCGATCTTCTGCTGGACGTGGCTGATCACCGCGTTCCTGCTGATCGCGGTGATGCCGGTGCTCGCCGGCGCGGTGACGATGCTGCTCACCGACCGCTTCTTCGACACCAGCTTCTTCACGGCGGCCGGCGGCGGCGACCCGGTGATGTTCCAGCACATCTTCTGGTTCTTCGGGCACCCCGAGGTCTACATCATGATCCTGCCCGCCTTCGGCGTGGCCTCGGAGATCATCCCCACCTTCTCGCGCAAGCCGCTGTTCGGCTACCAGGCGATGGTGTACGCCACCGCGTCGATCGCGTTCCTGTCGTTCATCGTGTGGGCGCACCACATGTTCACGGTGGGCATGCCGCTGGGCGGCGAGATCTACTTCATGTTCGCCACGATGCTCATCGCCGTGCCGACGGGCGTGAAGGTGTTCAACTGGGTCACCACGATGTGGAAGGGCTCGATCTCGTTCGAGTCGCCGATGCTGTGGGCGATCGCCTTCGTGATCCTGTTCACCATCGGCGGTTTCTCGGGCCTGATGCTCGCCATCGTGCCGGCGGACTTCCAGTACCACGACACCTACTTCGTCGTCGCGCACTTCCACTACGTGCTCGTGACCGGCGCGCTGTTCTCCATCATCGCCGCCGTGTACTACTGGTGGCCGAAGTGGACGGGCCGCATGTACAACGAGACCGCCGCCAAGTTCCACTTCTGGTGGTCGGTGGTGTTCGTGAACCTGCTGTTCTTCCCGCAGCACTTCCTGGGCCTGGCCGGCATGCCGCGCCGCATCCCCGACTACAACGTCGTGTTCGCGGACTGGAACCTGGTTTCGTCGATCGGCGCGTTCGGCATGTTCCTCACGCCGTTCATGATGGCCGCGATCCTGTACTCCTCGTTGCGCAACGGCGCCAAGGCCACCGACCGCGTGTGGGAAAGCGCGCGCGGCCTGGAATGGACGGTGTCTTCGCCGGCCCCGCACCACACCTTCACCACGCCGCCGGTCATCAAGGACGGCGACCTGGCGCACGGCGACTTCGCGCACATGGATTTCGACTGACGGCGCTGGGTGCCTGAAGTGATCGCCATGACCGACGTCCCCAAGCCCCTGAGCGCCGACGAAGTCGCAGCACGCCGCAAGCGCGTGCTGCGGACGGCGTGGGCGATCGGCGCGGTGGCGCTCGCGGTGTACCTGGCGTTCCTGCTGTCGGGGGTGTTCGGTCAATGAACGCGCCCGACAACCACACGCCCGACAACGGCCGGAAGAAATTCGGCGTCGGCAAGATGGTCGGCGTCGCGCTCGGCGCGTTCGTCTTCACCTTCTCGCTCGTGCCGCTGTATCGCATCGCCTGCGAGAAGGTGTTCGGCGTGCGCCTGGAGAAGGAAGCGGCCGCCGCGCCGCGCGACGGCGGGGCCAACACGCAGCGCACGGTCACCGTGGTGTTCGACGGCGGCGTGAACTCCAAGCTGCCGTGGGACTTCGAGCCGCAGCAGGCGACGATGCAGGTCCACCCGGGCCAGCAGTACGAAGCCAGCTACTTCGCACGCAACACCAGCGACCGCGCAATCGTCGGCAATGCCGTGCCGTCCGTGGCGCCGGCGCGCGCGTCGGGCTATTTCAGCAAGACCGAATGCTTCTGCTTCACCGCACAGGAACTCGACGCCGGCGAAGGCCGCGCGATGCCGGTGCGTTTCATCGTCGACCCGGCGCTGCCGGCCGACGTCAACACGATCACGCTGTCGTATACCTTCTTCAAGAACGATGCCCAGACCGCGCAGCTGAACGCGCCGAAGGCCGCATCGAGCCTGCCGCACGCGGCTCCCTGAGCCTCATTCGAAACCGGAAACCGTCATGGCCCAAGCCCACGAGTCCCACGACACCAACGTCTACTACGTGCCGCACGGCAGCCGCTGGCCGGTGGTCGCGTCGGTCGCGCTGTTCACCACCATGCTCGGTTTCGCGCAGTGGTTGAACGAAGTCAGCTGGGGCAAACCGGTGTTCTTCCTCGGCATCGCCTTCCTGGCCGCGATCCTGTTCAAGTGGTTCGGCGACGTCATCCGCGAGTCGCTGCGCGGTTTCTACAACAAGCAGGTCGACACCTCCTTCCGCATGGGGATGGTGTGGTTCATCTTCTCCGAGGTGATGTTCTTCGCCGCGTTCTTCGGTGCGCTGTTCTACGCGCGCCAGTTCGCGTTGCCGTGGCTGCAGGGCGAAGGCCACAAGGTCGCCACGCACGCCGTGCTGTGGTCGGACTTCACCGGCGGCTGGCCGAGCAACGGCCCGGGCGCCATCGGCGGCGCGTACCAGACCATCCCGGCGTGGGGCCTGCCGCTGCTCAACACGCTGATCCTGCTCACCTCGGGCGTGACGGTCACCATCGCGCACCACGCGCTGAAGTCGGGCCATCGCAAGCAGCTGCTGCTGTTCCTCGGGCTCACCGTGCTGCTGGGCGCCTCGTTCCTGTTCTTCCAGGCCGAGGAGTACATGCACGCCTACAAGGAACTCAACCTGACGCTCGGCTCGGGCATCTACGGTTCGACGTTCTTCATGCTCACCGGTTTCCACGGCGCGCACGTGACGCTTGGCACGATCATGCTCGCGATCATCTGGTTCCGCTGCGCCGCGGGCCACTTCAACCGCGACAACCACTTCGCGTTCGAAGCGGTGGCCTGGTACTGGCACTTCGTCGACGTGGTGTGGCTCGGCCTGTTCCTGTTCGTGTACGTGCTGTAAGCGCGCACGCGGGAACGCGTCGTTCCAGGGATTCCCGTCGCGGGCCGGCCATGTGCCGGCCCGCGTCGTCTCCGGGCCCGGGTCAGGGCGCGCGGCCGACGCCGTGCGGTTCGATCCAGCCCATGTAGATGGCCAGGATCACGAACAGGATCAGACCGACCGACAGCGCGATGCGCTTGGTCAACGCGTTGACGGTGCGCTTGGTCGTTCCCTTGTCGACCAGCATGTAGTACAGCCCGGCGCCGAGGTTCCAGACGATGAGTATCAGGACAGCGACGATCAACAGGGTCTTCAGCGAATCGCTCATGGCGCGGGTCCTCTGTGCGTCGTCGGCATTATCGCGCCGCCGCGGGACGCACGCGTGAGCCGTCGCGGGACATTCTGGTTCGGCTGGGCGCTGGCGCTGGTCGTCATGGCGCTCTTCGCGCGCCTGGGGTTCTGGCAGTACGCGCGGATGCAGGAGAAGCAGGCGCTGCTCGCCGATGTCGCGCGCGCGCTGCACGAGGAAGGCGACCGGGGCCTGGAGTCGGACGTCATCGGCGGCATCCACTGGCTGTCCGGCGAGGCGGAAGTCCTGGCGCCGACGTTGCTGCTCGACAACCAGATGCACGACGGCCGCGCCGGCGTGCGCGTGTATTGCATCGTGCAGCCCGACGCCGCGGCGCCGCGCTGGCTGGTCGATTTCGGCTGGACGCCCGTCGGCGGCAACCGCGCCATGCCCGCCGTGCATTGCCCGACGGGCCGCATGCGCATCCGCGGCCTCAGTGTGCCGACGCCTTCGAGCGGGCTGAAACTCGGCGCGCCGATGCAGGCGCTCGACCGCGGCCGCTGGTTGATGGTGCGCCTGGATCCGGATGCCATTTACCAGGCGACGAAGATCAGCCAGGTACCGTCGTACGTCCTGAAGCTCGATCCTGTACTCAAGACAGGCTGGACGCGCGACCTCGACGTCCTCCCGAACACGCTGCCCCCCGAACGCCACCTCGGCTACGCGGTCCAATGGTGGGCGCTTTGCCTCGCCGTCTTCACCACCGCGCTCGTCCTTTCCATTCGCAAGAAAAAACGCCACGCATGAACGCCCCCCGCGAACATCGCTCCATCGACACGGCCACGCGCAACCGCAATCGCTGGATGCTCGTCGGCATCTTCGTGCTGTTCTTCGGCGGGCTCGTGCTCGCCGGATTGCTGCGCTTCTCCGGCTGGCGGCCCGAGGGCTCGAAGAACAAGGGGGAATTCCTCCAGCCCTACGGCGACCTGCGCGGCGTCACGCCCACGCTCGCCGACGGCAGCCCGTATCGCTGGCGCGATGCGGAACGCACGTGGCGCATCCTCGCGTTGGCCGACCGTTGCGACACCACCAACGCCGCGAAATGCGAGCGCCTGCTCACCGACCTGGACAAGGTGTGGCAGCTCTCGGGCAAGGATGCCGACCGCGTGCACGTGCTGTGGGTCGGCGCGTTGCCGGCGAAGGGCCCGCGCCCGGCGACGTTGCGCGTCCTGCGCCCGAGCGATGCGCTGCGCGACGGCCTGCCGCGTTCGCAGGATCCGGCCGGCATGCCGGTCTACGTGCTCGATCCCAATGGTTTCGTCGTTCTGCGCTACGCTCCCGGATCCGACCCCGGGAACGTGCGGACCGACCTGTCCCGCCTGCTCAAGGTGAACTGAGATGGTGTCCAGCGCTTCGGCTGTCGTCCGCCACGGCATCCATCGCAACTTCCATCGCCTGGCGTGGCTCGCCGTCGTGCTCGCGCTCGGCGTGATCGTGTTCGGCAGTTTCGTTCGCCTGTCGAACGCGGGCCTGAGCTGCCCGGATTGGCCGACGTGTTACGGCCGCGCCGCGTGGCCGCAGCATGCCAACGAGGCGGCCGACCATGCCGCCACCGCCATCCGCGCCGTCGAACCGCACAAGGCGTGGCGTGAACAGCTGCACCGCATGCTCGCCGGGTCGCTCGGGCTGGTCGTACTCGCGCTCGCGCTGCTCGCCGCGCGCCGCCGCCGGTTCGGCATCGCGCAGGTGCTGCTCGCATCGCTGCTGGTCGGCATCGGCATTCCGCTGTACATGCACGGGCAGCATGTCGCGGCGTCGGTATTCGCCGTCGCCGGCGAGGCCCTGCTGTTGATCGCGGCCTTGCGCTGGTCGAACGCCGATCTCGCGCGCACGGCCGCGCTCACGCTGATGGTGATCGTCTTCCAGGCATTGCTCGGCATGTGGACCGTCACGTGGTTGCTCAAACCCATCGTCGTGATGGGACACCTGCTCGGCGGCCTGCTGACCTTCGCGCTGCTGACATGGATGGCATGGCGCGCGACCGACATTCCGATCCGCCTGGCCGATGCGAAGCGCGTACGCGTGCTGTTGCTGGTGGGCGTGGCGCTGCTCGCGGTGCAGATCGCGCTTGGCGGCTGGACCAGCGCGAACTACGCCGCGCTCGCGTGCGCCAACGATTTCCCGAAGTGCGTTGGCCAGTGGTGGCCGCCGACGGATTTCCGCGAAGGGTTCGTTCTGTGGCGCGGCATCGGCGTGGATTACGAAGGCGGCGTGCTCGACGGGCAATCGCGCATCGCGATCCAGATGGCGCACCGGATCATGGCCGGCATCGTGTTCGTCTATCTCGCGATTCTCTCGGTGCGGTTGATCCGCATCCCGGGGATGCTCGCGTGGGGCGTCACGCTCGGCGCGCTGCTGCTCGCGCAAGTCGGCCTGGGCATCGCCAACGTCAAGCTCAGCCTGCCGCTGCACATCGCGGTGCTGCACAACGCCGGCGCGGCGCTGCTGCTGTTCGTGCTGGTTTCCCTGATCGCGCGCGTGCGCCCGCCGGAAGGTTGACGCACGTGCGCTCGCCTCTCTCGCAATACTGGACGCTGACCAAGCCGCGCGTCGTCGCCCTGATCGTGTTCACCGCGCTCGTCGGCATGTTCCTCGCGGTTCCGGGGTTGCCGCCGTGGAAGGAAACGGTGTTCGGTCTGCTCGGCATCTGGCTGGCGGCGGCATCGGCGGCGGCGATCAACCACGTGCTCGACCAGCGCATCGACGCGCTGATGGCGCGCACGCACGATCGGCCGTTGCCGACGGGCGGTTTGCGCACGTCGCAGGCGGTCGTGTTCGCGGTCACGCTGGGCGTGGCCTCGATGGCGATCCTGGTGTTCCTCGTCAATCCGTTGTGCGCGGCGCTGACCTTCGCATCGCTGATCGGCTACGCGATCGTCTACACCGGTTGGCTGAAGCGCGCGACGCCGCAGAACATCGTGATCGGCGGCATCGCAGGCGCCGCGCCGCCGTTGCTCGGCTGGTCGGCGATCACCGGCATGGCGGGCGAGAGCGATTGGGCGTACGCGCTGACGCTCGTGCTGATCATCTATCTCTGGACGCCGCCGCATTTCTGGGCGCTGGCCATCTTCCGCCGCGAGGACTATGCCAAGGCGATGGTGCCGATGTTGCCGGTGACGCACGGCGTGACCTACACGCGCTGGCAGATCCTGTTCTACACGGTGCTGCTGGTGCTCGCGACGTTGCTGCCGTGGGCGCTGCACATGAGCGGCACCTTCTACATCGGCGGCGCGGTCGTGCTCGGGTCGGTCTTCCTCTGGCACGCGTGGCGGCTGCTCGATCCGCCGGACGAGTTCTTCGCGATGCGCACGTTCCAGTACTCGGTCGTGTACCTGATGGCGCTGTTCGCCTTCCTGCTGCTCGACCATTGGCTGATGCCCTGGCTGCAGCCGGGTTCGGCGCTCGACTTCCAGCCGGTCGCCTTCCGCTGATCCCCCGGCGCTGAAACTGCGCCCTGCGTCGCGTTACATCGCGACGCACTCCGCAATTGCCGCACCGTGCGGGCCGCGGACGCGCGCGTTGTGACGCACGGCCCAAACCCCTGTTGCCCGCACGCCAACTATCGGCTTCCGGAATTAGGGGATTCCAACATGCAATCCGACCGCAACGCCGACCGCAGTGAACGCAGCGCGCGCGTGCTGCTCTTCTTCATCCTCTGCGCCGCCGTGTCCTGGGCGCTGGCCAGCGCGCCGGCGTAACCCGCATCGAACTCCTGCGCAGGCAGGAGGCGCCGGAGGCGCCCGGCACGCGACCGTGCGTGCCAAGCACTTCCGGTACTCCTGCCTGCGGGGGCTTTTTCCGCCCCAACGGTTGAACCACGCCGTCACAGCCGCGCATCCACTCGCGCATCGTCGCGCGATGTCGGAGACGCCCCATGCGCACGCTCCTGCGTAGCTCTGCAATGACGCTCGCGTTGTTGCCCGCCTTCGCCCATGCCGGGCAATCCGACCTGGTGTGGCGCAACACCGCCACCGGGCAAACCGTCCTCTGGAAATCGGCGAATGCCGCGCAAACCGTCGCGTTGCCGATCGTGCCCACGGCCTGGCGCATCGCCGCGGTCGCCGACTTCGACGGCGACACCGTCGCGGACCTGCTCTGGCGCAACGCCGCCACGGGGCAGAACCGCATCTGGCGAATGGGCAACGCGCAGTTGCAGATCGTGGTGGCCACGGTGGCCGCGCCGTGGGACATCGTCGGGGCAGGGGATTTCGATTACGACGGCGCCGCCGACATCCTGTGGCGCAACGCGGTCACGGGAGCCAACCGCATCTGGCGGTCGGGCAACGTCGCAACGCAGGTGGCACTGCCCTCGGTACTCAACGGATGGACCGTCGCGGGCGTCGGCGATTTCGATCTCGACCACTACGACGACATCCTCTGGCGCAATGCGCGCACGGGCGCCAACACGGCTTGGCGTCGCGGGAACGCCGCGACGCAGCGACCGATCGCATCGGTCGGCAATCCGGCGTGGACCATCGCGGGCATTGGCGATTTCGGCGGCGATGGTGGCGACGACCTGCTGTGGCGCAACACCGCGACGGGCGAAAACATCGTCTGGCACAGCGCGTATCCGAGCACCTTCACGACGCAGCGCCTGGCCAGCGTACCCAACATGGCGTGGCGCATCGCCGCTACTGGCGACTTCAACGGCGACGCGCGTGCCGACGTGTTGTGGCGCAACACCGCAACGGGCCAGGACACGGTGTGGCTCAGTGGACTGGCGGGGACGCAGGCGCCGTGCGCAACGGTGGCGAGTGCGCAATGGAGCGTCGTGGGCGCGGGCGAATTCGACGCACCGGCCGCGCCGCCCGAACCGCCACCGATGCCGCCGCCGTACCCGCCGCCGTATCCCTACTGACCAGGCTCAGGCGCGCGTCATCAGCAAACCGCGCAGCTCGTCCTTGTCCTGGTCGTCGAGGGCGCCGGCCTGCTTCTTCGCCTGCAGTTCGTCGATGCGTTGCTGCACCGTCTGCTTTTCCAGTTGCGCCATCGTGTCGAGGAATTCGGTCTGCCACATGCCTTCGTCGCCAGGCAACGATTGCGTGGCGAGCTTGTGCAGGGCCGCGGCCTCTTCGCGTTCGCCGAAATGCTCGAGCACGCCGCCGGTGCGGATGTCGGGACGCTCGCGCACCAGGGCGACGAGTTCCGACAACAACTCGACGCCGGGCTGGCGCAACGCGGCGAAACGATAGGGCGGCTCCAGCGCGAGCGCGACCGACGGCTGCGCCAGCAACAAGGCGATCGCGCTGCGCACCAGGCTCCGCTTGGGGGCGGGGACGTTCGGTGCATTGCGCGCGCGCTGTGCCGGCACGTGCGTTTCCGGCCCGCTCGCGCGTGCACCGACGCCGGTGAGTTCGGTCAGGCGCTGCTTCATCAGATCGCCGAACGCACCGTCGGGGATCTGCGCGAGCAGCGGCTTGCAGCGCTCGGCCAAACGCGCCTTGCCGTCGAGGCTGCCCAGGTTCACGTCCGCGCTCATCTGCGAATAGAAGAACTCCGACAGCGGCATCGCCTGGCGCAAGCGCGCATCGAACCCGTCGCTGCCCTCCTTGCGCACGATGGTGTCGGGATCCTCGCCGTCGGGCAGGAAGAGGAAGAAGGCCTGGCGGCCGTCCTTCATGCGCGGCAACACCGATTCGAGTGCCTTCCACGCCGCGCCGCGACCCGCGCGGTCGCCGTCGAAACAGAAGAACACGTCGGCCGCGTTGCGGAACAACAGTTCCGCGTGGTCCGGCGTGGTCGCCGTGCCGAGCGTGGCGACCGCCTGCGACACGCCGTACTGCGCGAGCGCGACGACGTCCATGTACCCCTCGACGACGATGAGCCGGTCGAGCTTGCTGTTGACCTGGCGCGCCTGCCACAGGCCGTACAACTCGCGGCCCTTGTGGAAGAGCGCGGTCTCCGGCGAGTTGAGGTATTTCGGCGAATCCTCGGGATCGAGCACGCGTCCGCCGAAGGCGATCGTGCGCCCGCGGCGGTCGGCGATGGGAAACATCAGCCGGTCGCGGAATTTGTCGTAGACGTGGCCCTTGTCGTTCTTCGAGAACATCCCGCCGCGCTCGAGCAACTGCATGCGGCGCTGATCCGTGCCGAGCGCATCGCGCAACGCATTGAAGCCATCGGGCGCGTAACCGATGCCGTAACGCTCGGCGATCTCCGGTGCAATGCCGCGTTTTTCGACATAGGCCCGCGCCTTGTCGCTGCCCGCCAGGTGCTTGCGGAAGAACTTCGCCGCCGCATCCAGTGCGGCGAACAGATCGGTGGTGTCGTGGTTTTCGTTCTTCTGCCGCGTGTCGCGCGGGATTTCCATCCCGACGCGCTTTGCGAGCTCGTCGACCGCGTCGAGGAATTCGAGGCGGTCGTAGTTCATCAGGAACGAGATCGCGGTGCCGTGCGCGCCGCAACCGAAGCAGTGGTAGAACTGCTTGGTCGGCGAGACGGTGAAGCTCGCCGAGCGTTCGTCGTGGAAGGGGCAACGCGACGCGAATTCCTTGCCCTGGCGCTTGAGCGGCACGCGCGCGGCGATCACCTCGACGATATCGGTGCGCGCGAGCAGGTCGTCGATGAAAGCGTCGGGGATGCGGGCCATCTGCGTGAGGATGCCACGCGGCGTGCGCGGGCGCCGCCGGTGCGTGCGATCAGCCGCCGGACAGGCGGCGCTTCACGATCGAGGAGACCTCGCCCATGTCGGCCTTGCCGGCCAGGCGCGGCTTGAGCACGCCCATCAACTTGCCGATGTCGCCCGGGCCCGCGGCACCGCTCTCGCGCACCGCGGCGTCGATGGCGTCCTCGATCTCGGCTTCCGACATGCGGGCCGGGAGGTAGTGCTCGATGATCGCGATTTCGGCGCGCTCGATGCCCGCGAGATCCTCGCGGCCCGCGGCGTCGTACTGCGATACCGAATCGCGGCGCTGCTTGACCATCTTGTCGAGGACGGCGATGACCTGGGCGTCGTCGAGGGTGACGCGCTCGTCGACTTCCTTCTGCTTGATCGCGGCGTTGATCAGGCGGATGACGCCCAGGCGTTCCTTCTCGCCGGACTTCATCGCGGCCTTCATGTCGTCGGTCAGCTGGTTCTTCAGGCTCATGGGGTGCTCCTTGCGAGGCGGCGCATCATCGCGCGATGGGCGCCGCAGAAATGCGAAAAGCCGGCGGCGCTTGGGGCGCGGCCGGCTTCGCGAGATGCTGCGACTGGAACGGGCGGGGCGAGGACTCGCCGCCGCGACCGATCAGTACAGGCGCTGGCGCTTGGTGACGTCGCGCGAGGTGCGACGGGCCTGGCGCTTCACCGCGGCGGCGGCCTTGCGCTTGCGTTCCTGCGTCGGCTTCTCGTAGAACTCGCGCTTGCGGGTCTCGGCGAGTACGCCGGCCTTCTCGCAGGTGCGCTTGAAGCGGCGCAGGGCAAACTCGAAAGGCTCGTTTTCGCGGACTTTGACGCTCGGCATACGGTTTCTCGGTCTTCTGTTTGGGTTGCTGCACAAGTGGACGACCACCGGGCAGACCCGGGGAGCCGCGTATGATAGCCGCGTCCCTTCCGCAGGCGCAACCGCGCGGCGGACTGTAATTCACGGTTTGCGGGCCCCATCTGCCTCCCATGCGCGTCCTCGGCATCGAAACCTCCTGCGACGAAACCGGCGTGGCCGTCTACGACACCGCGCGCCCGGGGCCCGACGGCCTGCGCGCGCACGCCGTCTACAGCCAGATCGCCCTGCACGCCGAATACGGCGGCGTGGTGCCCGAACTGGCCAGTCGCGACCACGTCCGCAAGCTCCTGCCCCTTATCCGCCAGACGCTGGGGGAGGCCGGCCTGTCGACCGCTGACCTCGACGGCGTGGCCTATACCGCGGGCCCGGGGCTGGTCGGCGCGCTGCTCGTGGGCGCCGGCGTGGCCCGTTCGCTGGCCTGGGCGCTCGACGTGCCCGCCATCGGCGTCCATCACATGGAAGGACACCTGCTGGCGCCCCTGCTGGAGGATCCGGACCTGGAGCCCCCCTTCGTGGCCCTGCTGGTCTCCGGCGGGCACACGCAATTGGTCGGCGTCGATGCCATCGGCCGCTACCGGCTGTTGGGCGAGACCCTCGACGACGCCGCGGGCGAGGCCTTCGACAAGACGGCCAAGCTCATGGGCCTGCCGTATCCGGGCGGCCCGCAATTGGCGAAGCTCGCCGAAACCGGCCGGCCCGGCACCTTCAAGTTCGCGCGGCCGATGACCGATCGCCCCGGCCTGGATTTCAGTTTCAGCGGCCTGAAGACGCAGGTGCTGCTGGCCTGGCGCGACAGCGACAAGGCCGATTCGACGAAGGCCGACATCGCGCGCGGCTTCGAGGACGCGGTGGTCGATACGCTCGCGATCAAGTGCCAGCGCGCGCTGGACGCGGCGGGCTGCGACACGCTCGTCGTCGCCGGCGGCGTCGGCGCGAACAAGCGCCTGCGCGAAAAACTCCACGCCATCGCGGACAAGCGCGGCGGCCGCGTGTGCTTCCCGCGTCCGTCGCTGTGCACCGACAACGGCGCGATGATCGCCTTCGCCGGCGCGCTGCGGCTCCAGGCTGGCCAGAACAGCGGACGCGAAGTGCACGTGCAACCGCGCTGGGATATGGCATCGTTGCCCGCCGTCCCGCCCGCGACCACCGCATGACCGACTCCGTCTTCATCGAAGGCCTGCAGATCGACACGCTGATCGGCATCTACGATTGGGAGCGCCGCATCCGGCAACCGCTCGTGTTCGACGTCGAGATGGAATTCGACAACCGCAAGCCCGCGGCCACCGACGCCATCGCGGACACGCTCGACTACAAGGCAGTGAGCAAGCGCCTGATCGCGTACGTGTCGGCGTCCGAATTCGGCCTGGTGGAAACCCTCGCGGAACGGTGCGCGGAACTGATCCTCGCCGAATTCCCCGTCGCCCGCCTGCGCCTGAAACTGAGCAAACCCGGCGCCGTGCGCGGCGCGCGCGCGGTGGGCGTGCGCATCGAGCGCAGCCGCGCGTGAGCAGCAAGGCGTATCTCAGCCTCGGCAGCAACGTCGATCCCGAGCGGCATTTGCGTTCGGCCCTCGCCGCGCTGCGTGCGCGCTTCGGCGACGTCGCCGTCTCGCCGGTGTATCGCGTGCCGGCGGTCGGCTTCGAGGGCCCGGATTTCCTCAACGCCGCGGCGGTCATCGAGACGGACCTGGATCCGTTCGCGCTCGTCGAATGGCTGCGCGATCTCGAACGCGACAACGGCCGCATCCGCGGGCACGTGAAGTTCAGCGACCGCACGCTCGATGTCGATCTCGTGTATTTCGACGATGTCGTGCTCGATCTCCCGCAGTTGCAATTGCCGCGCCCCGAATTGCGCCATGCCTTCGTGCTGAAGCCATTGGCCGACATCGCGCCGGCGTTCGTCGATCCCGTGCGGAACGTCTCGTTGGCCGACTTGTGGCGCGCGCATCCCGAATTCGGCGACACGCTGGAAACGGTGGCGCTTTAGCCTTCCAGTGTGCGCCCGCCGTCGAGGCGTACCACCTGGCCGGTCATGTACGTGGCCTCGCGCAACAACCAGCGCACGGTCTCCGCGATTTCCTCCGGCGTGCCCGTGCGATGCAGCGGCGTGCGGTCGAGCATCGCCTGCTTGGCTGCATCGTCCTTGCCGTCGTCGGGCCACAGGATCGCGCCGGGCGCGATCGCGTTGACGCGCACCTGCGGCGCCAGTTCCAGCGCGAGCGCGCCCGTCATGTGCACCAGCGCGGCCTTGCTCATGCCGTAGAGCGTGTGCGAGCGCAGCGGCCGCTCGGCGTAGATGTCGGCCATGTTCACGATGGCGCCTTGCGTCATCCGCAGATGCGGGGCGGCGGCTTGCGAGAGGAAGAACGGCGCGCGCGCATTGGCGTTGAACAGCGCATCCCACTGGTCGAGCGTCGCCTGGCCGACGGGCGTGGCGAAAAACGACGAAGCGTTGTTCACCAGCGCATCGAGGCGGCCGAAGCGGCCGATCGTGTGGGCGATCAGTTCGGGGAGGCGATCGAACTGCGCGAGGTCGGCCTGCAAAACAAGCGTGGAGCCCTTGCGTGCCCCATCGAGTTCGGCGGCGAGCGCGTCGGCGGCATCGCGCGAGGCATGGCAGTGGATCGCGACGTCGAACCCGTCCGCATGCAGCCGGCGCACGATGGCCGCGCCCAGGCGGCGGGCGCTGCCGGTGATCAGGGCGACGGGACGGGCGATCGTCATGGGCGCTTGCGGTCCTTCCGGCTATCCTGCCGGCATTGTCGATGTATTTGCCGTCCATGTCCGCAACGCCGGAATCACACGCCGCCCTCCCCGCGCCCGACGCCGACGCGCTCGCCCACAGCGAGCGCCTGCGCACCGCCCTCCAGGCACACATCCATGGCGCGGGCGGCGCGATCCCGTTCTCGCGCTTCATGGAGCTGAGCCTCTACGCACCGGGGCTGGGCTATTACAGCGCGGGCGCGACCAAGTTCGGCGCCAGCGGCGACTTCGTCACCGCGCCGGAACTCGGCCCGTTGTTCGCCGCGTGCGCGGCCGACAGCTTCGCGCCGGTGTTGCAGCAGTTGGGCCCGCAGGCGGACATCGTCGAGCTCGGTGGCGGCAGCGGCGCCTTCGCCGAAGTCGCACTGAAGAAACTCCTCGCGGCCGACGCGCTACCCGCGCGCTACGCGATCCTCGAGCCCAGCGCCGACCTGCGCCAACGTCAACAGGAGCGCTTGCGCGAACGGCTCAACCCGTTGCTCTACGACCTGGTCGAATGGCTCGATGCGCCGCCGCAGGACGCGTGGAGCGGCGTGCTGTTCGCCAACGAGGTGATCGATGCGCTGCCGACGCCGCGCTTCACGCTGCGCGACGGCGAAGTGTTCGAAGAACACGTCGCGCTCGATGGCGAAGGCCGCTTCATCCGCACCGACCGCCCGGCCGATGCACTGCTCGCCGCCGCGGTGCGCCATGTCGAACGCCAGCGCGACGAACCGTTCCCCGACGGCTATCGCTCCGAACTGTTGCCGCAGTTGCCGTACTGGATCCAGGCGGTGATCGGCGGATTGCGCAGTGGCGCGATGTTGTTCATCGATTACGGGTATCCACGCCGCGAGTTCTATTCCGCGCAACGCACCAACGGCACGCTGCGCGCGTTCCGCCGCCATCGCATGGTGGAGGACGTGTATGCGTTGCCGGGTTTGCAGGACATCACCGCGTCGGTGGATTTCACCGCGCTTGCCGAAGCGGGCACGGGTGCCGGCTTCGACCTCGCCGGTTATTGCACGCAGGGCAGTTTCCTCATCGGCAACCGGCTCGAGCACAACCTCGCCGCCGCCGAAGCGCGCGCGCACGACGAAGCGCAACGCTATCGCCTCCGGCAGGAAGCCAAGCACCTCACCTTGCCCGGCGAAATGGGCGAACGCTTCCAGGCGATGGGCTTCCAGCGCGATGTCGAATTCGGCGCGGCCTTCCTCGTCGGCGACCTGAGCTGGCGCTTGTGATGCGCTGGCCGGGGTCGCGGGCCGCGAAGCCTTTCGCGCGGCCGCAGCGGTGGCTCGGGATCTGGTGGGGCATGATCGCGGTGGTGATCGTCGGGTCGCTGCTGCCGGCGTTGTTGCTCCCGGACCTGCCGGCGGGCAGCGACAAGATCGAACATCTGCTGGGCTACGCGATCCTGGCGGCGATGGCCGTGCAGGTGTTCGCGGGGTGGCGCGCGTTGACCGCCGCGGCGGTGTTCCTCGTGGCGCTCGGCGTCGGGATCGAAGTCGCTCAGGACGTGCTGACGACGACGCGCGCGATGGACGCGATGGATGCGGTCGCGAATACGTGCGGAGTTGTGTTGGGCGCTGCGAGCGCACTGACGCCGCTGCGCGATGCGCTGTTGCGGGCGGACCAGCGTTACGAGGCGTCTTCGCGGCGCTGACGCGCGGCACCGATCGCGCGGATGCGCGCCTTCGCCAACGCTTCGCCCAACGCCGGGCCTTCGAGTCCTTCGCGCGCCACGTCCGCCGCGCGCACCGATTGCGCGACGTCGAGCAACCGCATCAGTTCCTCGCGCTGCGGATAGGCGACGTCCTGCAATCCCGCGCGCCCGCGCTTGTCGGCTTCGCACACCAGGCCGAGTTGCGCGATGCGCGCCGGTTGGCGGAAGCCGTCGCAGCGTTGCAGCAACTCGTGCACGGTGCGGTCGCGCAATTCGAGCAGGCGATGCACGTTGAGATGCTCGCGGCACGCGATCTTCGCCAGGTCGCGATGCTGGAAGGGCACCTTCAACCGATCGCATAGCGCGCGCAGGGGCGCGAGGCCCGCGTGTTCGTGGCCCAGGTGCTTCGGCAGCACGTCCTCGGGCGTCAGCGCCTTGCCGAGATCGTGCACGAGCGCCGCGAAACCGACGACCGCATCGCCGGGCGCCAGGCGGGCGGCCATGTCGCAGACCAGTTCGATATGCACGCCCGTATCGACTTCCGGGTGGTACTCCGCGCGCTGCGGCACGCCGTACAACGCGTCGATCTCGGGCAACACGACGGCCAGGGCGCCGCATTCGCGCAACGTGCGCAGGAACGCCGAAGGCGTTTTCGACGCCAGTGCGCGCACGAGTTCCTGCCACACGCGTTCGGGTACGAGGTCGGCCATCTCGCCCGACGCCACGATCTGCCGCATTAGCGTCATCGTCTCGGGCGCGACGGTGAAGCCCAGGGCCGCGAAGCGCGCCATGAACCGCGCCGCGCGCAACACGCGCAAGGGATCTTCGACGAACGCGGGGCCCACGTGCCGCAGCACGCGATGCTCGAGGTCGCGCGCGCCATGCCAGGGATCGACGAGCGTGCCGTCGTCGCGCTGCGCGATCGCGTTGATCGTGAAGTCGCGGCGCTGCAGGTCTTCCTCGAGCGTCACGCCCGGATCGGCATCGACGACGAAACCGCGATAGCCGCGGCCGGATTTGCGCTCGGTGCGCGCGAGTGCGTACTCCTCGCCCGTCTGCGGATGCAGGAAGACCGGGAAGTCGCGCCCGACCCCCTTGAACCCCCGGGCGAGCATCTGTTCCTGCGTGGCGCCGACGACGACGAAATCACGGTCGCCCGCCGGCAGCCCGAGCAAGCGATCCCGCACCGCACCGCCGACGAGATAAGTCTCCATCGGCGCGATTCTATGTCTAGTTCGCGGGCGTCGCGGCCGGGCAGGCGAAGGCCTTGCGCTTCCCGGCGCTGCCGCGCATGCGGTCGCTCACCGGGGCGGCGTCGCCGTTGAGGCGCCAGTCGTAGATCACGCTGAAGGCGAGCACGCGCGCGACGTACTCGCGCGTTTCCTTGTAGCTGATGGTCTCGATCCAGAAATCCGGATCCATGCCGGGGCGCTGCGCCTTCCAGCGCGCGAGTGGCGCGGGCCCGGCGTTGTAACCGGCGAGGACCATGTAGGGCGGGCCGTACTTGTCGTAGAGCTGTCGCAGATACGCGGTGCCGATGGCGATGTTCGCATCGGGGTCGTACAAGGTCTGCGGCCCGTTCCAGGCCAGGCCGATGCGGCGCGCAGTGGCCAGGCCCGTGGCGGGCACCACCTGCATCAGGCCCATCGCGTTCGCGCCCGAGCGCGCGTTCGGATTGAACACGCTCTCGGCGCGGATCTCGGCGGCGACCCACGCCGGGTCGAGCCCGTTCTTCGTCGCCTCGCGGCGGATGGTGGCGTCGTGGTGCAACGGAAAGCGCAAGCCGTACATGCGCGTTTCCTCGGGCCGCTTGCCGAGCGCGAACACGGCGCGATCGAACCACCCGTGGTCCTGCGCGACCGCGACGGCGAGGCGCCGTTGCGTGTCGTCGAAACGCGAGAGCGCATCATCCCACTCGCGTTGCGCCCAGCCGGGGCGGTCTGCCTGGTAGAGCGCCAACGCGCGCACGATGGCGGGGTCGCGCGCGATGGCCGCCTGCTGCGGCGTGCCGAGCGCGACGTCGACCGGGCACAACGCGTACGGCTCGCCGATGCGATCGGCCGCGAGGAAGCCGTGGAATTCCGGCTTGCGCGCCGCCTGCCGATACAACGCCTGCGCGCCCGCCTTGTCTCCCGTGATTTCGGTCAACCGCGCCTGGAAATACGTCCAGCGCGAATCTCCGCGCTGCTTGTCGCCCATCTTGCGGATGCCCGCGAGCGCCGCGGGCCAATCGCTGCGCGAGAGTGCTTCGCGCACGCGCCACTCGTGCAGGCGATCGTCGTACGCGCTCGCGGGCACCGCGTTGAGGCGGCGCGCGGAATCGGGTTCGTAGGAGGCCACCGTCCACAATGCGGCCTGGTACAGCGGACGCGCGCGGTCTTCCTCGGTGAACTGCAACGCGCTCGCGAACTTCGGCAGTTGCGTGTCGACGAGCATCGGCACCGACTTGGCCAGGCGCGCGAGGCCTTGCGAGGCCATCAGGCGGCTGCGTGGCGTCTTGGGCCAGGTGAGCGCGCGGTCATGCACCGCTTCGAAGAACGCGGCGTAATCGTTGGCGAGCGCCAAGTCCTCCGCCGGCAAACCGCGCGCGGCGCTGCGCATCACGGCGGGTTCCCATTCCTTCGCCGCGGCCTCGATGCGTTCCCACCGCAGCGTTGCGGGCAATCCGCCCTTCGAGGCGAGCAGCGAGAACGGCGCATCGCACGTCGCAGGCAAGGGCTTGCCCGTACTGCGCCACATCGCCTGCGCGTCCGCGATCCATTGCGCGTCGGCCGCGCCCGTGGCGGCGCGCGCTTCGAGCTCCGCGCAGCGCAGGCCATCGTCCTTGACCGATGGTTTCCACGCGCTGCGGAACGCCGGCCAGTCCTCGCGGCGCGCCGTGGCCGCCAGCCACAGTTCGCGGAACGCGCCTTCGAGCGCCTGCCCTTTGTATTTCTGCAGGAATGCCTGCGCGCGCGGCGCCGGCGTGCTGTCGATGTCGCGCTTGAGCTGCGCGAATTCCACCCAGCCCGCGAGCGGATGGTTGGCGACGGCGGCGGATTGTTCGGCGGAGAGCGTGCCACGGTCGGCGGCGCTCAACGCTTCGCGGATCTGGTCGCGCTGCGGGATCACCAGGATCGGTGCATTGCGCAGCGGTGGCGGCACGATCCGGCCCTGCTGCGCGAAGGCAGACGGCGAAGATGCGCAACACAACAGGCAGGCGAACAGCGGCAGCGAATGTCGCAACATGGCGATCCGTTGGGGGAGACGAACACCTGGGCCGACTATAGCCGAGGCTTCGTGAATCGCTCAGCGCAGCGCGTGCTCGGGCACGTCGATCTCCGCGGCGATCGCCAGGTGGTCCGAATACGCCGCCGCGAACGCTTCCATCTTCGCGACCTGCAGGTCCGCGGTGGTGAGGATGTGGTCGATCGCGCGCTGCGGCCGCCAGCTGGGGAAGGTCGGCACGCACAGCGCCGGCGGCTGCAGGCGCGTGCGCTTGTACAGCTGCTGCATTTCCGGCCGGTCCGGGTCGCAGTTGAAGTCCCCCATCAGGATCGCGTGCGGGTGGTCGTGCAGCAGTTCGGCGATGAAGGACAGTTGCGAGGCGCGCGAGCCCGCGCCGAGCGACAGATGCGCCACCGCCACCGTCAGGCCGTCGTCGCCGTTGCCGAAATGCGCGAGCAGCACGCCGCGCCCGCGCACGCGGCCGGGCAGGGGATGGTCGTGCACTTCGACCGGTTCGAGTTTCGACAACAGCCCGTTCGCGCTGGAGGCGAACCCGCCGACGTTGCGGTTGGGCTGGTGGCTCCAGTACGCGAAGCCCCCGCGTTGCGCGAGGTAGTGCGTCTGGTTGGTGAACCCCGAGCGCAGGCTCCCGGGGTCGCTTTCGTTGAGGCCGACGATGTCGTGCGTGCCCGCCAGTTGCGCGATCGCATCGAGGCTGCCGCGCTTGTTGCCCGCGGGCAGCACGTGCGACCAGCTGCGCGTCGCGTAATCCGCGTAACGCCGGGTACTCGACCCGGCCTGGATATTGGCGCTGAGCAGCTTGAGGCGTTTGTGCGACATCGTCCCTGCGTGGTGTCCTGCGATCAGCCCTGCGACGGGGCGGTGGCGCCCGCCGCGCGTTCCTTCGCGATCAGGCCGCTGGCGATGCGCAGCATGTCCTCGAAGCTGTTGCCGGTGACCTTGTACTTGCCGTTGACGATCAGCGTCGGCGTGCTGTTGGCGCCCGAGCGGATCATGAACTGGCGGCCCTTCATGACCTGCGCGTTCACCGAGAAGGAGTTCATCGTGCTGAGGAAGTCCTTCGGGTTGGCGCCGTACTTGCCGTAGAAGTTCGCGATCGCCTGTTCGTCCACGGGGTCGCCTTCGCCCGGCATCGTCTGCGTCACGTGGATCTCGCGGATGAGCGCCGAATGCGAGCGGTCGACCAGGTTCATCGACTCGGCGACGTAGAAGGCCTTGGCGTACGGCGTCCACTCCGGGCCGAACGGCGCGGGCACGTAGGAGAAGCGCACATCGCCGGGCAGCTTGGACTTCCATGCGGACACCAGCGGGTCGAACGCGGCGCACGCCGGGCAGACGTAGCCGAAGACTTCGACGACTTCGATCTTGCCGTTGAGCGGCTTCCACGGTTCGCCGCCCTTGATGGCGACGTAGTCGGTGCCTTCGACGAGGCCGGAGGCATCGGCGGCCATCGCCTGTTGCGCGGCGGCGTCGGCGGCGGCGTTCGGCGCGGGTGCGCCGGTGGACGCGGCGACGGGGGCGGCCGAGGTGCTGGCGGCGGGTT
>NZ_JRKJ01000022.1 GCF_000770795.1 Lysobacter dokdonensis DS-58
CGGCGCGTGGCGCGGGCTGGGCGTGGCGGCCATCGTCGCGGCCATCGCCGGCGCTGTGCTCGCGCTCGCGTGGCCGGGCCTGGTCGCCGATGCGCTGCGCTGGCCGATGGCCGGCGCGCTCGCGGTGGTCGCGCCGCTGCTGCACTGGGTGCTCCAGCGCCTGCCCGCGCCGTCGCCGCTGCCGATCGAAACGCAGCTCGCCGCACTCGAATCGGACGGCGACGACGATGCCGATTCGACCGCGGTCGACGATGACCTCGAAACGGCGCTTTACGCCGCCGCGCGCAGCGGCCGCGTCGATCGCGCGCTCACGTTGCTCGAGTCCGGCGCCAATCCGCATGCGTTGCCGGTCGCCACCGAACGCGACCAGCGCACGCTGCCGATGCTCGCGGCGATCCTTCCCGACCTGCGCCTGTTGCGCACGCTGATCCAGCACGGCGTGGACGTGAACGCCGCGCATGGCGGCATGGCGCCACTGCTCGCCGCCACGCGCGACAGTTGGCACGGCCGTCCCGAAGCGGTGATGACGCTGCTCGCCAACGGCGCGGATCCGCGCGTGGCCGACGCCGACGGAAACACGCCGCTGCACCACGCCGCGCGCAGTTCCGACCCGGGCGTCGCAGCGCTGTTGCGCGATGCCGCCGCCGAAGTCGATGCGATCAACAAGGATGGCATCACGCCGCTGGGCATCGCGTGCGCCGCGGGCAACTGGCGCCTGGCGCGTTTCCTGCTCGAACGTGGCGCGAAACCCGAACCGCAAGGTGCATCGCCCGTGCTGCTCGCCGCGGCGGGCACGGAAGAAGACGATGTCGCCGGCGTGCAGTTGCTCCTCAAGCACAAGGCCAAGGCCGACGCGCGCGACGCGCGAGGCCGCGCCGCGTTGCACGAGGCGGCGCGTTGCGGGCATGTCGAAATCGTCGATGCACTGCTGGGCGTCGGCGCCGACGTGCACGCGCGCGACCACGACGGCCGCACGCCGTGGCTCGACGCCGCGCGCGGCGGGCATCTGGAAGTCCTCGAAC
>NZ_JRKJ01000023.1 GCF_000770795.1 Lysobacter dokdonensis DS-58
GGCGCGGATGCTGCGTACGTCGAACACGTCCGCCACGCGAGCCACGACCCCGCGCTGCTGCAGGCCGGCGCCGCGCTCGCAGGCAACCGCATCCCCGAAGCCGAAACGCTGCTGCGCGCGCACCTTCACCGCGCACCGACGGACGTGGCCGCGATCCGCATGTTCGCCGAGCTCGCCGCGCGTGTCGGCCGCAGCGAGGAAGCCGAACATCTGCTGTCGCGCGCGCTCGAACTCGCACCGAGCTTCCACGCCGCGCGTTTGCACCATGCGCTGGTGCTGAACCGCAACAACAAGCCGGCCGACGCGCTGGCGCAGGTCGAGCGCCTGTTGCGCGTGGACCCGAACAACCCGGCGTATCGCAATCTGCACGCCGTCGTGCTGTGCCGCATCGGCGAATACGCGCGCGCACTCGACATCTACGCCCGCCTGCTGCGCCAATACCCGGCGCAGGGCAAGATCTGGATGAGTTACGGGCATGCGCTGAAGACCGAGGGCCGGCAGGACGAGGCCATCGCCGCGTACAAGCGCTGCATCGCGCTGGATCCGTCGTTCGGCGAAGCGTGGTGGAGCCTGGCGAACCTCAAGACGTTCCGATTCGATGCGACCGACCTGGCGACGATGCGCCGGCAACTCGACAAGGACGCCTTGCCCGCCGAGCATCGTTTCCACCTGGAATTCGCCCTCGGCAAGGCGCTGGAAGACGCGGGCGAATACGCCGAATCCTTCGTGCACTACGACAACGGCAACCGGCATCGCCGCGAAACGATCCACTACACGCCCGAGGACAACACGGCGCGCGTGCGCCTGATCAAGCGCACCTACACCAAAGCCTTCTTCGCATCGCGCGCCGGTAGCGGATGCGACGCGCCCGACCCGATCTTCATCGTCGGCATGCCGCGCGCGGGCTCGACCCTGATCGAGCAGATCCTGGCCAGCCACTCCGCGGTCGAAGGCACGATGGAATTGCCGGAGATCATCGCGATCACGCGGGAGATGCGCCGACAGGTGGACGCCGCGCAATCGCAGCCCTATCACGAGGCGCTGGCCGAACTCGATCCTGCGCAGTTGCGCGCACTCGGCGAGCGCTACCTCGAACGCACGCGCGTCCATCGCAAGACCGGCGCGCCGCGGTTCATCGACAAGATGCCAAACAACTTCGCGCACATCGGCCTGATCCAGCTGGCGCTGCCGAACGCGAAGATCATCGACGCGCGCCGCCATCCGATGGCCTGCTGCTTCTCCAACTTCAAGCAACACTACGCGCGCGGGCAGAACTTCAGCTACGGCCTCGAGGACATCGGCCGCTACTACCGCGACTACGTCGAGGCCATGGCGCACTGGGACGCCGTGCTGCCCGGCCGCATCCATCGTGTCGACTACGAACGCATGGTCGCCGACACCGAAGGCGAAGTGCGCCGCCTGCTCGATTACCTGGGCCTGCCCTTCGAGGCCGGCTGCCTGCGATTCCACGAAAACGATCGCCCGGTGCGCACCGCGAGTTCCGAACAGGTGCGCCGGCCGATCTACAAAGACGGCGTCGACCAATGGCGTCATTACGCACCCTGGCTCGGTCCGCTCGAGGCGGCGCTGGGTCCGGTGCTCGAGGATCCATCGTTGTCCTAGCAGATCGGATTTCCACACCTTGGGAGGGGAGCTGGATGCATCGTTCAAGTCAGACATCGCGAAAGAACCGCCACGTGTGCAAGCGCTTGCCGCTGGTGGCCGCCATCTACCTCGCCTTCGGATCCGCCCTCGCACAGGAGGCCGCGCAAACCCCGCCCGCCCAGGCGCCCGCACGGCAAGCGGTGCTGGACACCGTCACGGTGACCGCGCAGAAGCGCACCGAGGACGTGCAGAAGGTGCCGATCAGCATCCAGGTGCTCGGCAAGGAAAAGCTCGACGAGCTCGACCTGAAGGATTTCAACGATTACGCGGCCTACGTGCCGGCGCTGTCCTTCGACACCGGTGAAGGCGGCAGCGCGGTGCCCTACATGCGCGGCGTGGCCAGCGGAGAGAACAGCAACCACTCGGGCCCGCAGCCCAGCGTGGGCGTGTACTTCGACGAGCAGCCGGTGACCACCATCGGCGGCGTGCTCGACATCAACCTGTACGACATCGACCACGTCGAAGCGCTCGCCGGCCCGCAGGGCACGCTGTACGGCGCGAGCTCGCAGGCGGGCACGCTGCGCATCATCACGCGCAAGCCGGACAAGGAAGCGTTCTCGGCCGGCTACGCATTCGGCGTGAACACGCTGACCGGCGGCGACAACGGTTTCGTGGCCGAAGGCTTCGTCAACCTGCCGATCGGCAAGAACGCGGCGATCCGCGTCGTGGCGTGGGACAAGAAGGACGCCGGCTACGTCGACAACAAGCCGGCCACGCGCACCTTCCCCTCGTGGGACGCCGACTCCGGCGGCAACGGCACGATCACCAACGTCGGCACCGTCGCCGAGGACAACTACAACGACATCTTCACCCGCGGCGCGCGCGCGGCGTTGCGCTTCGACTTCGCCGAGAACTGGTCGGTCACGCCGATGGTGATGACGCAGAAGACCGACAGCTACGGCAACTTCGCCGGCGACGACCACCTCGGCGACTACATCGTCAACAAGTACTACCCCGAAAGCGCGACGGACGACTGGACCTCGGCCGCGCTGACGGTGGAAGGCAAGATCGGCAACTTCGACCTGACGTATGCGTACTCGCACCTGCGCCGCGAGATCGACAGCGAGTTCGACTACAGCGATTACTCGTTCTGGTACGACAGCCTGGATGGATCGGGCGCTTACTTCTACGACGACACCGGTGCGCTCATCAATCCCTCGCAGATCATCGTCGGCGTGGACAAGTACACCAAGCAGAGCCACGAGCTGCGCATCGCCTCGCCGAGCGACGAGGACTTCCGCTTCGTCGCCGGCGTGTTCTTCCAGAAACAGACGCACGACATCCTGCAGCAATACAAGGTGATCGGCGATCTGGCGGCCTCGCTGGAAGTGACCGGTTGGCCCGACACGATCTGGCTGACCAACCAGGGCCGTCGCGACACCGACGAAGCGGCCTTCGGCGAAGTCTCCTACGATTTCAACGACCACTGGACCGCCACGGTCGGCGCGCGCTATTTCCGCTACGACAACAGCCTGCGCGGGTTCTTCGGTTACAGCGCCGGGTACAGCAGCAACTACGGCGAAGCGTTGTGCTTCCTCGACACGCCGTACCACGGCGCGCCGTGCGTCAACCTGGACAACACGGTCAAGAAGAGCGACACGATCTTCAAGGGCAACCTGACCTACCACATCGACGAGAACAAGCTGATCTACGGCACGTGGTCGGAAGGTTTCCGGCCCGGCGGGTTGAACCGCAACGGCAACGTCGGTCCCTACCTGCCCGATTACCTGACCAACTGGGAACTGGGCTGGAAGACGACGTGGCAGGACAACCGCCTCGCGTTCAACGGCGCGGTGTTCCAGGAAGACTGGGACGACATCCAGTACTCGTTCCTGCCGCCGAGCGGCTCGGGCCTGACCGTCATCCGCAACGCGGGCAATGCACGCGTGCGCGGCCTGGAAATGGACCTGAGCTGGGCGGCGACCTACAACTTCCGCCTCAACGGCGGCGTGGCCTTCTACGACGCGGAGTTGACGAAGGAGTACTGCGGCTTCAACGACCTCGCGGGCAATCCGGTGACCGCGTGCCCGCCGGGCACGGTGAATCCGAACGATCCCCTCGATCCGGACGACGACGAAGTGGTCGACGGCGCGCAGGCGCCGGTCGGCACGCGCCTGCCGGTGACGCCGCGCTTCAAGGGCAACGTGACGGGGCGCTACGCGTTCGACATCGGGTCGCTGGAGTCGTACGTGCAGGGCTCGCTGGTGCACGTCGGCAGCCGCCCGGCGGCGTTGACGCGCGAGGACCTGGCCGCGTTCGGCGACCTGGATTCCTACACGCAGTTCGACTTCTCCGTCGGCATCCGCAAGGACACCTGGTCGCTGGACTTCTTCCTGAAGAACGCCTTCGACGACCACCCGGAGCAGACGCGCTTCGCGCAATGCGCCACCGATACCTGCGGCTTCCAGTCGTACACGGTGCACGGCGCGCCGCGCAGCATCGGGATCCGGTTCTCGCAGGAATTCTGAGACGATTTGCCAACCACCGGTGGCGGCCCCACGCCGCCACCGGTTTTTTTTTCACCCGACGAAGAGGGATAGCCCCCCGATGACCCGTACGTTGCTGGGCGCGATGCTCGCGCTGACCATCGCCGCGCCGTGCGCCGCGGCCGACCTGACGCCCGAACAGGCGCGCGCGCGCGAGATCTATTCGACACTGATCGCGTACAACACCGCCGAAGGCAACGCGCAGGTGCCGGTGATGGCCAAGTGGCTGGCGAAGCAATTCCGCGACGCGGGGTTCGCCGAAGCCGACATCCACGTGTTGCCCGTGGGCGAGACCGCGTCGCTCGTCGTGCGCTATCCCGGCGACGGCAGCGGTGGCAAGCCGATCCTGTTGATGGCGCACATGGACGTCGTGGCGGCCGATCCGAAGGACTGGAAGCGTGATCCGTTCAAGTTGGTCGAGGAGAACGGGTATTTCTTCGGCCGCGGTACGAGCGACGTGAAGGATGGCATCGCCACGCTCACCGCGACCTTCCTGCGGTTGAAGAAGGAAGGCTTCGTGCCCACGCGCGACCTGGTCATCGTGTTCACCGGCGATGAGGAAACGCAGATGGCCACCACGCGCGATCTCACCACGACGCATCGCACGCTCATCGACGCCGAGTACGCGCTCAACGCCGACGGTGGCGGCGGGACGCTGGAAGAAGACGGCACGCCGCGTTCGTACAGCATGCAGACGGCGGAGAAGACCTACGCCGATTTCGAACTCACGACGCACAACCCCGGCGGCCACAGCTCGCGGCCCACGCCGCGCAACGCGATCTACGAACTGGCCGATGCACTCAAGAAGGTGCAGGCGCATGCGTTCCCCGTGATGTGGAACGACACGACCGTCGCGGAGTTGCGCGCCGAGGGCAAGGTCGCGCCGGGCGCGGTGGGGGCGGCGATGGCGGCCTTCGCGAAGGACCAACGCGACGCGAAGGCGATCGCGACGCTCGCCGCCGATCCGGGCAGCGTCGGCCGCATCCGCACGACGTGCGTGGCGACGATGCTGCGCGGCGGTCACGGACGCAATGCGCTGCCGCAATCGGCGACCGCGAACGTCAACTGCCGCATCTTCCCGGGCACGCCGGTGGACGACGTGCGGAAGACCTTGCAGGGCGTGGTCGGCCAGGACGTCGAAGTGACGACGATCGGTTCGCCCGTCTCCAGCGATGCCTCGCCGCTGCGGCCCGATGTCGTCGCCGCGGTGACGCGCGCGGTGCACACGCTGTATCCGGGCATCGAGATCGTGCCCAACCAATCCTCGGGCGCGACGGACGGGATGTATTTCCGCTCCGCGGGCATTCCGACGTATGGCGTGTCGGGGATGTTCGCGAAGGACAGCGATGCGTTCGCGCACGGGCTGGACGAGCGCGTGCCGGTGAAGGGGTTCTACGACGGGCTCGATTACTGGTACGTGTTGCTGAAGGACCTGGCCGGGAAGAAGTAAAAAAAAAGGCGGCCCGAGGGCCGCCTTTTTTCTTGCGCGCGGGGTTACTTCACCCCGTGCATCAACTTCTGGATCAAGGGCGCGATCAGGAACAACGCCACGCCGCCCACCATCAGGATGATGAAGCCCTGCGTGTAGCTGGCGTACGCCGAATCGATGGTCATTCCCGTTTCGCCGCTCGCGTGGCTGGCGAAAATGCCCGACAGGTTGTTGCCGATGCCCGTCGAGAGGAACCAGCCGCCCATGCCGAAGCCCACCAGGCGCACCGGCGCGAGCTTGGTGGTCATCGACAGGCCGATCGGCGACAGGCACAGCTCGCCCACCGACTGGATGACGTAGACCATGAAGAGCGTCCAGAACGGGATCTTGCCGGCGACGACCATGCCCGACAGCGCGGCCATCAACAGCAGGAAGGCCAGGCCGTTGAAGATGATGCCCAGGCCGAACTTGCGCGGGATCGACGGGTTGTGGCGGCCCATCTTGATCCACGTCCACGCCACGATCGGCGCGAGCGTGATGATCGCCAGCGAGTTCACCGACTGGAACCAACCCACCGGGAAGATCCAGCTGCCGAAGTTGCGGTCGACGATCTGCTCGGCGAGGAAGTTGAACGAGCTGCCCGCCTGTTCGAAGAAGCACCAGAACAGGATGTTGAAGGTGAAAATGATCAGCATCGCAATGGCGCGGTCGCGCGCGACCTTGCCGTCGCGGATGCCTTCCATCAGCAACATGCCGCACAACGCGAGGAACAACACCGTCAGCACGGCCTGCAACTTCGCCGCGTCGATGGCGAGCAGGAAGTAGTACACCGGGATCGACGCCAGGCAGAACGCCAGCACGTACAACACCTTGTGCTTGCCGCCCGCCCCTTCCGCCGGCCGGCCGATGCCACCAAGCTGGCGGCGTCCGAACCAGAACCACACCAGGCTGATCAGCATGCCGACGCCCGACACCATGAAGACGATCTTGTAGGTCGGCATCTCCGGCGTGCCGCCGAACATGTGTTCGGCCATCCAGCCGGTCAGCAGCGGCGCGATCATCGCGCCCAGGTTGATGCCCATGTAGAACAGGGTGAAGCCCGAATCGCGGCGCTCGTCGCCCTGCGCGTAGAGCTTGCCGACCATCGTCGAGATGTTCGGCTTGAACAGCCCGTTACCCGCGATCACGGTGGCGAGACCCACCTTGAAGACCGTCTCGTCGGGGTAGGCGATCATGAACAAGCCCGCCGACATCACCACCGCGCCGAGCAGGATCGAACGCTGGTAACCGATCACTCGGTCGGCGATGTACCCACCGAAGATCGCCGCGGCATAGACCAGTGCGAGATACGCGCCGTAGATGCGGCTCGCCGGCGCCTGGCCTTCGCCGCTGCCGTCGAAGAACGCCTGCACGATGTACAGCGTCAGTGCCCAACGGATCCCGTAGAACGCGAAGCGCTCCCAGAACTCCGTCATGAACAACATCCACAACGGCCTGGGGTGTCCCAAGACCTGTCGGAATTCCGGAATGGGCGCGCTCGCGCCCGATGTCGCCGCTGAACTCATGCGGTGCCCCTGATTTCGAATCGATGGTGCGCCAGCCGGGATGGCAGGCAATCCGGTCGAGGTTTACCGGCTAGCGAGGGGCCAAGTCAAACCGGCGAGTTGTGATGTTGCGCCGCAGCAAGAGGCGTCGCGCATTCAGGCGGGCGGCTGGGCGTGCGCGGGCAAGCCGATCACCGTGCGGACTTCGAACAGCTCCGGGAAGAAGGTCAGCTCCAGCGCCTGGCGGAGGAATCCGACGCCACTCGACCCGCCGGTGCCCTTCTTGAAGCCGATGATCCGCATCACCGTGCGCATGTGGCGGAAGCGCCAGAGCTGGAATTGCGTTTCCAGGTCGACGAGGTCCTCGCACAGGTGGTAGGCCTCCCAGTTGCCGCGCGTGTTCTCGTACACCGCTTCGAACACCGGGACCAGCTCCGCCGAGAACGCGTGCGGTTGCGACCAGTCGCGGTCCAGGTGCCTGGCCGGGATCGGGTGGCCGTGGCGCGCGAGGTACATCAGCGTCTCGTCGTACAGGCTCGGCGCATCGAGCACGGCCTTCAGGCGCGCCTGGCCGTCCGGGTCGTAGGCGAACACGCGCAGCATCTGCGCGTTCTTGTTGCCCAGCAGGAATTCGATGGTGCGGTACTGCAGCGACTGGAACCCCGACGATGGCCCGAGGATCTCGCGGAATTCCATGTATTCCGACGGCGTGAGCGTCTCGAGCACCGACCACATCTCTGTGAGCTGGCGCAGCACCTGCTTGCAGCGCGCGAAGATCTTCTGGCACGGCTCCAGGCGGTCCGCGCGCAGGTGCGCGATCGCCGCCGACAGCTCGTGGACCAGCAACTTCATCCACAGCTCGGAGACCTGGTGCTGGACGATGAACAGCAACTCGTCGTGGTGCGGCGGGTTCGACAAGGGTTGCTGCGCGGACAACAGACGCCCGAGTTGCAGGTAACCGCCGTACGTCATCCGCCCTTCAAGGTCGACGTGGATGCCTTCTTCGAGCGGGCGCTGGTTGTCTTCGATGGCCATGCTCACACCCGTGTTTGCCGCGTTGCAGCGCGAAAGAGTAGCGCGGGACGGATAGAGTAAGACAGCGGTCACACCCGGCGGGGACGATGCCGGGGGCGCTCCGCGCTACACGACGCGCCAACCAAGGCGCGCATTCCAATCATTTCGGGGGTTACATCGATGTCGAATCGGAACGTGCGCCGCCTGGCGCTCGCGGCAGGGTTGTTTTGCGCCGGCATGGGCGCCGCGCAGGCGCAGGTGGTGATCAGCCAGGTGTACGGCGGCGGCGGCAACAGCGGCGCCACGCTCAGGAACGACTTCATCGAACTGCGCAACAACGGCACGGTGGCCGTCGACGTCTCGACCTGGTCGGTGCAGTACGCCTCGGCGACGGGCGCCTCGTGGCAGCGCACCAACCTCGTCGGCAGCATCCCGGCCGGCGGCTACTACCTCATCCAGGAAGCGCAGGGCGCGGGCGGCACCACCGCCCTGCCGACCCCGAACGCGATCGGCACGATCCCGATGGCCGGCGGCGCAGGCAAGGTCGCGCTCGTCACCAACCAGGTGAGCCTCACCGTCGCGTGCCCGACGGCGAACGTCGCCGACTTCGTCGGTTTCGGTGCCACCGCCAATTGCTTCGAAGGCGCCGCACCGACCGCCGCGCCGTCGAACACCACGTCCGTGCTGCGCAAGAACGCAGGCGCGCAGGACACCAACCAGAACGGCGACGACTTCGCCACCGGCACGCCGGATCCGCGCAACGGCGACTCCACGCCGCCGCCGCCCGTCGACCCGCCGATCGCACTGACGATCCACCAGGTGCAGGGCGCCGGACTCGCTTCGCCGTACGCCGACAAGCGCGTGATCGTCGAAGGCATCGTCACCGCGCTGAAGTTCAACAACGGCTTCTTCCTGCAGGCCCACGATGCGGACGCGGATGCGGACTCCGACACGTCCGAGGGCGTCTTCGTATTCACCTCTTCCGCGCCGACGGTCGCCGTCGGCGACCGCGTCAAGGTGACGGGCAAGGTGCAGGAATACACGCCGTCGACCAATCTCAACCAGTTGAGCATCACCGAGATCGTCGAGCCGTCCATCGAGAAGGTGTCCTCGGGCAACGCACTGCCCGTGATCGTCGCGCTCGGCGCGTACGACCTCTCCACGTCCGCGACGCCGGGGACGCTCGAACGCCTCGAGGGCATGCGCGTGTCGCTGGCCGAAGCCGTCGTCGTCGGCGCCTCCGACGGACGCATCACCGAAACCACCGCGACGGCCTCGACCGACGGCGTGTTCTACGTGACGCTGCCCGACGTCGCGGTGCCGTTCCGCGAGCCGGGCATCGGCGTGATGGATGCCATCGCGATCCCCGCCGGCAAGAATCCGCCGCGCTTCGACACCAACCAGGAGCGCCTGATGGTCCGCAGCCGCGGGCAGGTCGGGGCGAATGCACTGGCGCTGGACAACGAAGCCATCGTCGCCGGCCTGTCCGGCGTGCTCGATTACTTCGACGGCACGTGGGCATTGCTGCCCGACGCCGCGACGCCGCCGCAGGCCGTCGGCGGCAAGACGCCGATCTACGTTGCGCCCGCGAAGCACGAAGAAGCCACCATCGGCGGCTTCAACCTGCTGCGCTTCTTCGACGAGGTGAACGACAGCAACGGCGCACCGACGCTCACGCCCGCCGCGCTCGACTTCCGCCTGGGCAAGACCGCGCGCGCGATCTGCGAAGGCCTGCAGGCGCCGGACATCCTCGGCGTCGTTGAAGTCGAGAACATGCACGTGTTGCAACTGCTGTCCGAGCGTATCGACGCCACGTGCGCCGTCGCCCCGCATTACGTGCCGTACCTGGTGCAGGGCAACGATCCGGGCGGCATCAACGTCGGCGTGCTCGCGTCCACGCGCGACAATGGCGCGGGCGTGCCGCGCGTCGAAATCGTCGATGTCACGCAGTTCGGCAAGGACGCGACCTTCGCCAATCCGAACGCCACCACGAGCCTGCTCAACGACCGTCCGCCGCTGCTCGTGCGCACCGTGATCCACCAGGACAACGGCGCGTCGTATCCGGTCAGCGTCATCGTCAACCACCTGCGGTCGCTCAACGGTGTCGACGACAGCACGCCGGGCAGCAACGGCTGGTCGAGCGAAGGCGCGCGCGTGCGCGGCAAGCGCGCGGCGCAGGCGGCGTACCTGGCCGGTCTGGTGCAGGAACTGGAAACGCAAAATCCGAGTGAACGCTTCGTGCTGGTCGGCGATTTCAACGCGTTCGAATTCAACGACGGCTACGTCGACGTCATGGGCGTGGTGAAGGGCACGCCGGTCGCCGACGACCAGGTGCTGACGGCGATCGCCTCGCCGCTGACGACGCCGCTGCTCGACGGCAAGGACTTCGTCGCCGATCCGAACGAGCGCTATTCGTACGTGTTCGAAGGCAACGCGCAGACGCTCGACCACGCGCTGCTGAACCAGGCCGTCGTCGACAGCGCGCTGCATGTCGAAGTCGACCATGCGCGCATCAACGCCGACTTCGGCGTGCACCACTTCGGCGATGCGACGCTGCCGATCCGCGTGTCCGACCACGACCCGGTGCGGGTGCGCATCGCGGTGCCCGCCTTCCGTTCGGCGGACCTGCGCACGACCTTGTCGGCGCCGGCCACCGCGCATCCGGGGCAGGTCGTGCATTTCGATGCGGCGGTGTCGAACGCAGGCCCGAACGACGCGGAGAACGCGAGCGTGGCGTTCGTGTTCGACGGCGCGTGGTCGCCGTCGACGACCGCGCCGGGCTGGGCGTGCGATGCGCCCGTGCAGGACGCCGCGACCACGACGGTGATCTGCCGCAACCCGGTGTTCGCCAGCGGCGCTGCGGCCGACTTCGACATCGATGTCGCGGTGCCGCAGGCCATGGCCGTCGGCACGCTGAAGCTGGCTGCGAGCGCGGCCTCGTCCATCACCGATCCGGCCAACGCCGACAACGGTGCGACGGCGAGCGTTGCGATCGCGGCGCAGGCCAACCTGATCGCAGCGATCACCGGTTCTACGCTGCCGGTGAAGGCCGGCGCGAAGACGCAGGCGCCGGTGCGCGTGCGCAACACCGGCCCGGATGCGATGTGGCAACCGACCATGACCCTGACCGGCGACGTGCCGGCAGGCCTGGTGACCCTCGCCGTGCCGGCGGGCTGGTCGTGCACGACGATCAATGCGGGCACGGGCTTCCAGTCGAACTGCCAGTACGGCGATTGGCTGGCGGCCGGGCAGATGCAGACCTTCCCCGTCTCGATCGTGGTGCCCGGACCGCCGGGCCGCACGATCACGCTCACGGTGCAGGTGGCCTCGCCCACCACGCCCGACAGCCGCCCGCAGGACGACACGGCGACGGCGGTGCTGCGCGTCGCACGCTGAGGGCGGCCCGCGGCGCAACGGGAACGCGGCCTGCGGGCCGCGTTTCCTTTTCCGGCGTGACGAGGGGCAGGCACGGTCTTGAACCGGCTGCGGGTATCATCCGGGGTTCCTGTCGCCCGAGACGAAGTCCGCATGACCCTCGCCGCACAGTTCCAGATCGAATACCTGCAATACCTCGGCCCCGACGGCAAGGCGGTCGCCGAACTGCCGCAGGCCTTCCGCGATGCATCGGCCCTGGTGCCGCTGTTCAAGCAGATGTTGTACGTGCGCACCTTCGACGCGAAGGCCATCGCGCTGCAACGCACCGGCAAACTCGGCACGTATGCCGCGTGCCTCGGCCACGAGGCCACGCACGTGGGCATCGGTGCCTCGATGCAGCCCGACGACGTCTTCGCCCCCAGCTACCGCGAGTACGGCGCGCAGTTCATGCGCGGCGTCAAACCGCGCGAAGTGCTGATGTACTGGGGCGGCGACGAACGCGGCAACGATTTCTCCGGCCCGAAGCACGACTACCCGTGGTGCGTGCCGATCGCCACGCAGTGCCTGCACGCCGCGGGCGCGGCGCTCGCGTTCAAGCTGCGCGGCGAAAATCGCGTTGCGGTGACGTGCTGCGGCGATGGCGGCAGTTCGAAGACCGATACGTACGCGGCGATCAACTCCGCCGGTGCGTACACGCTGCCGTTCATCCAATGCATCATCAACAACGGCTGGGCGATCTCGGTCCCGCGCACCGCGCAGACCGGTGCGCAGACGCTCGCGCAGAAGGGCCTGGCCGGCGGCCTGCATTGCCTGCAGGTGGACGGCAACGACCTGATCGCCGTGCTCGAAGGCATGCGCCGCGCGGTGGTGCGCGCGCGCAACGGCGAAGGCGGCAGCGTCATCGAATTCATGACCTATCGCCTGCACGACCACACCACCGCCGACGACGCGCGCCGCTACCGCGACGAAGCCGAGGTCAAGGACGCATGGACGCGCGATCCGGTGCCTCGCATGCGCGCGCACCTCACCGCCAACGGCGCCTGGAACGAGGCGCAGGAAGCGGCGTGGATCGAGGAATGCGGCAAGTTGGTCGACGTGGAAATCAACGCATATCTCGAAAGCAAGGTACAGCCGGTGACGGCGATGTTCGACTATCTGTATGCGGATCCGCCGCCGGACCTGCTGGCGCAACGCGCCGCCGCCGTCGCACTGGAGGGCAAGCCCCATGGCTGATGCCGCTCCCGCGATCACATTGATCGAAGCGATCACGCAGGCGCTCGCGTACGAAATGCGCGCCGACGACACCGTCGTCGTGCTCGGCGAAGACGTCGGCGTCAACGGCGGCGTGTTCCGCGCCACCGCCGGCTTGCAGGCGACCTTCGGCCCGCAGCGCGTGCTCGACACGCCGCTCGACGAAACCACCATCGCCGGCCTCACCGTCGGCCTGGCCTCGCAAGGCATGAAGCCCGTCGCCGAAGCGCAGTTCGACGGCTTCGTGTACCCGATGGTCGACCACATCATCTGCCATGCGGCGCGCTTCCGTTACCGCACGCGCGGGCGCCTCACCTGCCCGATGGTGCTGCGCGTGCCGTGGGGCGGCGGCATCCGTGCGCCGGAGCATCACTCCGAAGCCAACGAAGCCATCTTCACCAACGTGCCGGGTTTGCGCGTCGTGTTGCCGTCCTCGCCCGCGCGCGCCTATGGCCTGTTGCTCGCCGCGATCCGCGACCCGGATCCGGTGATCTTCATGGAACCCAAGCGCATCTACCGCCAGTACAAGGAAGTCGTGCCCGACGACGGCGAAGCCTTGCCGCTGGACGTGTGCTACGTGCTGCGCGACGGCACCGACGTGACGCTGGTGACGTGGGGCGCGCAGGTGAAGGAATGCCTGGAAGCCGCCGACGCGCTCGCGAAGGACGGCATCAGCGCCGAAGTCATCGACGTGGCGACGCTGCGTCCGCTCGACTTCGCCACCATCGCCGAATCGGTCAGCAAGACCGGTCGCTGCGTGATCGTGCACGAGGCCCCGAAGACCGCGGGCTTCGGCGCGGAGATCGCCGCGCGGCTTGCCGAAGAGTCGATGTACGACCTCGTCGCGCCAGTCGAACGCGTCACCGGTTACGACACCCACATCCCGTTGTTCCGCCTCGAGATGAAGTACCTGCCGAGCGTGGACAAGATCGTCGCCGCCGCCAAGCGCGCGGCCGCGCACGCATAAGGACACGCCATGAGCAAACAGTTCCTGCTTCCCGACCTCGGCGAAGGCCTGCCCGACGCGACCATCGTCGAGTGGTACGTCAAGGTCGGCGACACGATCAAGCTCGACGACAACCTCGTGTCGATGGAAACCGCGAAGGCGGTCGTCGACGTGCCCTCGCCCGTGTCGGGCAAGGTGCTCAAGCTCGCCGGTGGTCCGGGTGATGTCATCGTCACCGGCACGATGCTCGCCGAATTCGAGATCGACCCGTCGATGCCGCAGCGCGCGGAAGGCCAGGACACCGGCCACCACCACGGTCCGCCGAAAGGCGCGGGCGCGCACGTGTCCGATGACAAGGTCGTGGCCTCCGACGAAGGCGGCGTGATCACCGAGACCGACAAGCCCGCACCGAAGGCCGAGCGCGAAGACAGCGGTACCGTCGTCGGCGCGATGCAATCGTCCGACGCGGTGCGCAGCGAAGCGGCGGTCGCGGTCGGCGGCGTCAAGGCGCTGCCGGCGGTGCGTGCGCTGGCCCGCAAGCTGGGCGTGGACATCACCCGTGTGCGCGCCACCGGCCCCGACGGCGTGGTCACCAACCAGGACGTCAAGAACGCCGCGGCCGACGGCTCGGCGGCGATCGGCGCGGCCCCCGCGGCGCGCACGCACGCCCCCACGGCCTCGCAGCCGACGCAGCCGGTCGCCGCACCCGCGCGCACCACGGTGTCGCAGGCGGGCAAGCCGATGCGCACGCAGCCGCCGGGCGTGCAGGCCACGGGACAACCGGAACAGTTGAAGGGCGTGCGCCGCAACATGGCGCGCGTGATGGCCGATGCGCATGCGAAGGTCGTGCCGACCACGCTCAGCGACGACGCCGACATCCATGCCTGGGTGCCAGGCAACGACATCACCGGGCGCCTGGTGCGCGCGATCGTCGCCGCGGCCAAGGCCGTGCCGGCGCTCAACGCGTGGTTCGACGGCGAGGCGCTGACGCGCACGCTGCACCCGCATGTCGACATCGGCATCGCGGTGGACACCGACGACGGGTTGTTCGTGCCCGCGCTGCGCAACGCCGACATGCTCGACGCACGCGGCGTGCGCGAAGCGGTCAACCGCCTGCGCACGCAGGTCGAAGACCGCACGATCCCGATGACCGAGCTCACCGGTTACACGATCTCGCTGTCGAACTTCGGCATGTTCGCCGGCCGTTACGCGACGCCGGTCATCGTGCCGCCGTGCGTGGCGATCGTCGCCGCGGGCAAGGGCCGCCACCAGATGACGCCGGTGATGGGCGGCTTCGAGTCGCACAAAGTCATCCCGCTGTCGGTGACCTTCGACCACCGCGCCTGCACGGGCGGCGAAGCGGCGCGCTTCCTCAAGGCGATGCTCGACGACCTCGCCAGATCCCACTGAAGGAACACCCCATGGCGCACCGCAGCCGCCTCGCTGGTTTCATCATCGACTGCAATTCCGATGACCACGCCGCGGCCGCGGATTTCTGGAGCCAGGCGCTGGGGTTCGAGAAGGAACAGCACTACGTCGAAGAGGGCGCGGAGTACACCAACCTGACCGGCACGCCGTCGGACCTGCAGGTCGAAGTGCAGCAGGTGAGCCACGAATCGCGCGTGCACCTGGACATCGAAACCGACGACCAGGACGCCGAAGTCGCACGCCTGGAAGCGCTGGGCGCCAAGCGCATCGCGTGGGTCAAGCGCTGGTGGGTGATGGAAGCGCCGACCGGCCAGCGCTTCTGCGTGGTGAAGATGCGCCACCCGGAAAAAGGCGCGAAGCCCAACGACTGGTGATCAGCGTGGCGTGTCGTCCGCGACGACGCGATTGCGCCCCGCTTTCTTGGCCCGATACAACGCCTGGTCCGCGCGCTCGAACACGTGTTCGGGCCCGCCCTGGTTCGACGCCGAATCCGCGATCCCCACCGACACCGTGACCGGCACCGGCAACGCGAGACGCTCCACTTCGCGCCGGATGCGCTCGCCGATCTCCGCACCGCCGTCCAGGCGCGTATCGGGCAACACCACCAGGAATTCCTCGCCGCCGAAGCGCGCGGCGACGTCGCTGGCGCGCACCGAACGCGACACCGCGTCGGCCACCGCGCACAACACGCGATCGCCGAACAGATGGCCGTGCCGGTCGTTGATGCGCTTGAAGTGGTCGATGTCGAGGACGAGCAGCACGTAGGGCTGCGCGTCGAGTTCGCGCTGCACGTCGCTGCGTGCGCGCAGGCGCTCCAGGCCCGCGCGATTCAACAAGCCGGTGAGCTGGTCGTGGTGCGCGGTGTATTGCAGGTCGTCGTGGCGGCGCTGCAGGTCGGCGCGCGCGTGGCCCTGCTCGAGCATCAGGCGGCGCAGTTCGAGCAGGTGCTGCACCTGCCGCGCGAGCAGCCGCAGGCCTTCGAGCTGCGGATTGCCGAGCATGCGCGGCACGACGTCGGCCACGCTGAGTACGCCGAGCGCATGGCCTTCGGGGCTGAGCAACGGCACGCCCGCGTAGAAGCGCGGACGCAGGCCGAGCACGCGGCGCCGTTGCGCGTAGACCGGGTGTTCTTCGAGATCCTGCACGACGAGCGTGTCGTGCGGCGCGTCGATGGCGTGCCCGCACAGCGAGCGCGCGCGATCCAGTTGCGGCTGGTCGATGCCGATGCGCGCCTTGAACCACAGGCGGTCGCGGTCGATCAGCGAGATCGCCGCCGCCGGCATGTCGCACAGCGTGGCGGCCAGCCTGACGATGTCGTCGAAGGCCTCTTCCGGTGCGGTGTCCACGATCGCATAGCCGTCGAGCGCCGCCTGGCGCTCCGCTTCGCGGACGTCGAACATGAGGGAGGTCGGGACGGCGGACATGGGCGTGCGGGGGGAAGTGGAACGGGCGGCTTCCCTGCCGACGCGATGACACTGAACAGGCGGCAGATTCTACAGGCCGCCCGCTTTCGAACCGTTACTGCTTCCGCAACATGCGATGCCGGATCCAGAACGCCAGGCCCAGCGCCGCGAGGAACACGCCGTAGGAGACCGACGTCCCCACGATCTGCTGCCACATGCGCCCGTATCCGCGGTCGGCCCAGGCCTGCGCCCAGTGCAGGCTGAGGACGAAGGCCACCGCCGACGCCGCCAGCGCGCCGACGTCGAACCCCCGCCGCCAGGCGGGGCGTGGCTGGCGCGGGTAGATCCAGTAGAGCACCGCCAGGATCAGGAACCAGGGCAGGAACAGCAGGGCGGCGAGGTTGATCTCGACGAACGGGGACATCACGCCTCTTCCGCGAACCCGGCGAGCGCAGCGCGCAGGTCGTCGACGCTGCCGTCGGCCGGCACGCGACCGAGCACGCCTTCGCCGAAGCGCACGGTGCCTGCGGCGGCGTCGACCGTGAGGCTGCGCCCCGCGTCCTGCTTCGCCCGTGCGACGAGCTGGCCCGCATCGCGCGCCGAGTCGAAGCCTTCGCTTTGCAGCAGCACGCGGTCGCCGTCGACGAGTTTGAAATAGAACTTGCCGTCGGCTTCGCGGTACTGCTTGAACGCCGGCGCGGCGCGCCTGGATTCGCGCGCCTGCGCGGCGCCGGACTGTTGCGAGAGATCGCGCAGGCCCACCGAATCGCGCAATGTCGTCATCAGCGGCGCGGCGTAGGTTTCGCGCAAACGCCGCGCACCATCGCGCAGCAGCGCTTCGATCTTCGCCGGCTCCGCCATCAGCGCTTCGTATTTTTCGCGCAGCGGCGCGACGTCGCGATCGATGCGTTCGAACAGCTGCTGCTTCGCATCGCCCCATGCGATGCCGTCCGCGAAGGCCTTGCGCATCGCGTCCACTTCATCGGCGGACGCGAACGCCTGGTACAGCTGGAACAGTGCCGACTCCTGCGTGTCCTTCGGCTCGCCCGGCGCACGCGAATCGGTCTTGATCGCGAAGATCAGCTTCTTCAACTGCTCGCGGGGCGCGAACAGCGGGATCGTGTTGTCGTAGCTCTTGCTCATCTTGCGGCCGTCGAGACCGGGCAAGGTGGCGACGTGTTCCTCGATCGCCGCTTCGGGCAACGTGAAGTGCTCGCCGTACAGATGGTTGAACCGCTGGCCGAAGTCGCGCGCCATCTCGATGTGCTGCACCTGGTCGCGGCCCACGGGCACCTTGTGCGCGTTGAACAACAGGATGTCGGCGGCCATCAATACGGGGTACATGAACAGGCCCGCGGTGACGCCCGCATCGTCGTCCACTTGTTCGACGCGATTGCGGTCGACCGCCGCCTTGTACGCATGCGCGCGGTTGAGCAGGCCCTTGCCCGCCACGCACGTCAGCAGCCAGGTCAGTTCGGTGGTCTCGGGGACGTCGCTCTGCCGGTAGAACCAGACCTTCGCCGGATCCAGCCCGCACGCGAGCCACGCGGCGGCGATCTCGAGCGTCGAACGCTGCACGCGCGCCGGGTCCTGCACCTTGATCAGCGCGTGGTAGTCGGCGAGGAAGTAGAAGCTTTCGGTATTCGCATCCAGGCTGGCGGCGACCGCCGGCCGGATCGCACCGACGTAGTTGCCCAAATGCGGCGTCCCCGACGTGGTGATGCCGGTGAGGACGCGGGTGCGGGGAGACTTCGAGGCCATGAAAACCAACGGCGATTGAACAGGCGCCCAGTGTAACCGGCCGACCTGCAACCCCACCGGCCCGGGCCGTGCGTTGGAACGGGCGCATCAATCCTCCGCGAGGCCCACCATGTTGCGTTCCCTGTTGTTCGCCGCCGCCCTGCTCGCGTCCACGCAGGCCCATGCCGCGCTGGTCGATATCGACCTCATCGACCGCGACACCGGCCGATGGCTGCCCGAAACCCCTTTCCGCGGCGACACCTGGGTCGCCGGTGCGCCCGGCCATCGGTACGCCGTGCGCCTGACGAACACGACGGGCGAGCGCGTGCTCGTCGTGTTGTCGGTCGATGGCGTCAACGCGGTCACCGGGCAAACCGCGCGCCCGTCGCAGGCCGGCTATGTGCTCGAGCCGTGGCAGAGCACCGAAGTCGCCGGCTGGCGCAAATCGCTCGACGACATCGCGCAATTCGTCTTCACCGATTTGCCCGATTCGTATGCGGCACGCACGGGCCGGCCGCGCAATGTCGGGGTCGTCGGCATCGCCGTGTTCCGCGAGGCACGACCGGTGGTGTACGAGTACGAAACACCGCCGCAAATCGCACGCGATGCCGCGCAGCCTGCGCCCGCCGCGCCACGCGCGCAGTCGAGCGCGAAGGCCGCCGCCGAATCGAGCGCGCAGCAACAGCGCCTGGGCACGGGCCACGGCGCGCGCGAGTGGTCGCGCGTGGAGCGCACCGATTTCGTCCGCGCGACGCGCTCGCCGACGCAGGTGACCGAATTGCGCTACGACGACTACGACACGCTCGCGGCGATCGGCGTGTATCCGCGTCCGCGTCCGCACCATTGGCGCGATGCGCCGCGCGCATTCCCGAACGGCTTCGTCGCCGATCCGCCGGGGGGCTGATCGCCCGGAAGGCAAAAGGGACGGCCCGGTGTCCGCCGGGCCGTCCCTTTTTCATGCGTCCTTGCCTACCGCGGCGCCACTCCTGTACGCCGCTTCCCTCCCTCGTCGGGCCTCAGCAGTTGCTGTCCTTGCAATCCTCAGCCTTCTCTTCGACCTTTTCGCCCGCCTTCTGCACGTCCTTGCCCGCGCCGGCCACGGTGTTGCACGCGGCGAGCATGTTCATCGAGAACATCGCGAGGACCATCAGGTACACGGTGCGCTTGAGTGCCGTCTTCGTCATGGGAATGCGTCTCCTGGGGATGGAAGGGACGGCACTCCGCCGTCCACGGATCGCATTCCACGCAAGCGGCCGTGAAGCCGGTGTCGAATCTGCGTCGCGCGATCTGCTCCGTTCAGCAGACGTACGGCGCGTGCACGCCGCGTCAACGACGGGACGGCGCGGTTCGCGCGTCAGTCGCGCATCAACGTCGACTTGCCGAACAGGCTTTCGACGAGATCCACCGCCAGCTGCGCCGTGGCATTGCGCGAATCCAGCAGCGGGTTGAGCTCGACGATGTCGAGCGACCCCATGCGTCCGGTGTCGGCGATCATCTCCATCACCAGCTGCGCTTCGCGGTAGTTCGGGCCGCCGGGCACGGTCGTGCCGACGCCGGGCGCGATGCTCGGGTCGAGGAAGTCGACGTCGAAGCTCACGTGCACGTGCGTGTCGGCGTCGACGCCTTCGAGCGCCGCTTCCATCGCGCGCTTCATCCCGACTTCGTCGATGTAGCGCATGTCGTACACATCCAGCCCGTGTTCCTTGACCAGGCGCTTCTCGCCTTCGTCGACCGAGCGGATGCCGATCTGCCGGATCTCCCCGGCCTGCAGGGCGGGCGACACGCCACCGATGTGCGTGAGCTCGCGCGGGCCCATGCCGCACAGGCACGCCACCGGCATGCCGTGGATGTTGCCCGACGGGGTGACGTTGGAGGTGTTGAAGTCCGCATGCGCGTCGAGCCAGATCACGCGCAGCTTCTTGCCCTTGCGACGGCAATGGTTGGCGACCGCGGTGATCGACCCGATGCCCAGGCAGTGATCGCCGCCCAGCAGGATCGGCATGCGCCCGACCGCGAGTTCGGAGGCCACCGCTTCCATCACGACGCGGTTCCAGTCCGTCACTTCCTTGAGATGCCGATAGCCGTCGTTCGGCGGCTGCCACGGATTGCGGGGACCATCGAGGTTGCCGCGATCGACCAGGTCGATGCCACGCGCGACGAGCGCTTCGGGCAAGCCTGCGATGCGCAGTGCGTCGGGGCCGAGGCCCGCGCCGCGATGACCGGCGCCGACATCCGTCGGCGCACCCAGGAGACTGACGGGGGGATAGGTGCGAGCCATGCCGGGATGGTATCGCAAGCGGCGCGGAACGCCGCGAGGGTGGTGCCGGCAGTCAGAATCGAACTGACGACCTACCGCTTACAAGGCGGTTGCTCTACCAACTGAGCTATGCCGGCGAAAGCGCGGGCATCCTAACCCATTCGAGCGAACGCACGCGCCTCAGCGCAGGTTCGCGCAGTCGAGCGGTTCCGTGCGCGGCGCGGCGCTGTCCCGCGCGGCGAGGGCAGCGTCGAACGCATTGGTCGCGGCCACGTCGATCCAGCCTTGCGTGCGTACGTCGCCCACCGGTTCCACCTTCGCCTGGTCGAATCCCGCGGCCTGCACCTGCGCCAGGCGGCGGCGCGCCGACTCCTCGCTGCCGAAGCGCCCGAGTGCGATGCCGTTACGGTCAACGCCGGTCGGCATGACGATCAGATCGTCCAGGCCCGCGGCCGTCATACGGTCGGCCAATGCCTGGGCGGCCTCCTGCGTGGCCAGCGGAGGCGCGATCACGCGCCATCCGCGCGGCGCGCCGACAACGACGTTGCGCACGTTCGCGCGCAGCACCTGCGGTTGCAGGCGTTCGTGCGCGCGACGCAGCAGCGCGGGGTTGTCGAACGGGCCGAAGGAGACGCAGCGCGCGTCGGCGGGGATTGCGGCCGTCGCGAGCGACGTCGACGGCGCGGGCGTTTGCGGGCGCGCGCGTTGCGGCGCCTCGGCCAGCAATTGCAGACGCGGGACGCCCGCGGGCGCTTCGATCGGGGCGCCCTGATTCCGCGGCGAACGCGAAGCCCACCACGCCGCGACGCCGACGTTGATCACGACCAGGAAAACGATGAGCGCGCGCTGCATCATGCGGCGGCCTCCATATGCGCCCAGCGCGCGAGGCCTTCGAGAACGAGCGTGGAGCGCACGCGTGCGTCCGGAAGGTGCGCATGCAACGCGTCCGCGCCCCCACCGTGCAGGAGGAGCGTCGGCGCGCTGCCGAGCAATCGCGTGGCTTCGGTCGCGCTGCGTTCGATCAGCGCGACCGCCGCGCCGTCGCAACCGGACACCAGTGCGTCTTCGGTGTCGTTCGCGAATTCGGCGTACGTGCCGCCGATGGGCGCGAGTTGGGTCGCGCGTGCATGGAGCATTTCGCGCATGAGCGTGGGCGATGGTGCGATGCGGCCACCACGGTGCAGGCCGCCGGCATCGACGAGATCGATCGTGAGCCCGGTGCCGACGCCGACGACCAGCGCCGGCCACGCATCCCGTGCACCGATCATCGCGAGGAACCGGTCGACGCCGAGCTTGCGCGGATTGGCATAGGCGATGCGCAAGCCGTCGAATGTCGCCGTCGTGCGCGCGATGGCGATGCGGCGGAAGCGCCCCGTCAATGCATCGAGCAAGCGCACGCGCGCGTCTTCGCCGGCGACACTGGCGAGGTACGCCACGCCGCCCGATGGCAACGAATCGATCTCGGACGGCGCGAACGCGCGCACGTCGCCTACGCCGCCGTCCGCACCGAGGGGTGCGCACTTCAGTCGCGTGTTGCCGAAATCGAACAGCCAGTCCTGCGTCATGCCCCGCGTATCCGAACGCTGACTTCGCCGGAGTGGACCACACGCACCTCACCGTCGTCGAGGCGCACGCGCAACGCGCCGTCGGGCGCGAGCCCTTCCGCGACGGCGTTCCGGTTTCCGTCGTGCTGGTGCAACACGACCGCGCGGCCCGCCAGTGCATCGACGGCGGCGTGGCGTGCGAGGAAGGGGTCGAGGCCCTCGCGATCGAACGCGCTCAACGCCGGCAACAGGTGCGACAGGACGGAGGCGGCGATGGCGTTGCGCGTGCGCGCATCCCCGAGCGTGGCCAGGTCGCACCACGGCTGATCGATCTCGCGCGCGAAGGCCGCCGGCATCCGCACGTTGAGCCCGAGCCCGATGACCGCGCGCACCGGTCCGCCATGCTCGCCACCGCCTTCGACGAGCAATCCCCCGAGCTTGCGCAGGGCCGCGTCGTCTTCCACGACGAGGTCGTTCGGCCATTTCAGTTTGACGTTCGGATGGCCCGACGCATGCAGCGCTTCGGCTGCAGCGATGCCCGCGACGATCGGCAGCCCCCCGAGCCGCGCGAGCCCGCCACCGAAATGGCGAGCGACGGACAGATACAGGTGCGCGGCCAGGGGCGACGCCCACGCCCTTCCGCGCCGGCCGCGTCCGCCGGTCTGGCGCTCGGCCAGCAGAACGTCCGCTTTGCGCACATTCGTGCTGCGGCGCAACAGTTCGGAGTTGGTCGAATCGATCGACCACACGACTTCCAGGCCGGCCAAGGCGTCCCGCGCCGCCGGCGACAGGCCGTCCTGAATGGCCTGCGCGTCGAGCAGGTCGATGGGGTGCTCGAGGGCGTAACCACTGCCTGCGCGCGCCGCGATTCCCACGCCCGCCGCGCGCAAGGCCTCGATCCGCTTCCAGATCGCGGCCCGCGTCGTGCCGGCCTCCGCGGCGAGGCGATCGCCGCTGGCGGGGCCTTGCGCCAACCGGGCGAGGAGGTCGCGGTCGTCCATGCGGGTCCGGGTGGTGCGGGGTCGCGGGGATTCTACGACTGCGATGACCGACGAGCGGTCGGCGGGGCTTGCAACTTTCTGCGTCGACGCCGCATCCACGCTATAGTCCGGGGCCTCCACCCCCTGGCCTGTGCACCCCACCCGCACCAGGATCCCGCCATGACGTCCCGTGCCCTCCTTTGCATTGCGTTGCTGCTCGGCAGCACGGGCGTGTTCGCCCGCGACGTGCACCTGGCCGGCCCGGGCGGCGGTGGCGGCGGCAAGGGCGGCAACCTGCAGCAGTGCGACGACGTCGACAACGCCGTGGCCGCGGCCACCGCGAAGGCGCCGGCCAAGCCGCGCACGACGGTCGCCAGCACGCAACCGGCGCGTCCGATCAAGGTGAAGTCGGTGCCGGCCGCGCGCGGCGATACCGACGCCGATGCCCCGCGCATGCCGACGCCGCGCTGGCACAGCTTCCTGCCGGGCATGTTCCGGTAAGCAGCCGGTCCCCCGCGTCGCTTGCGTTCGTTCCTTCGGCGCTTCCTGCGCCCCGACCCCATCGATGAAGCGCACTGGCGCGACGCGGTCGCGTCCGTTCCCTTCGTGCATGCGCTCGATGCGCAACGACAGTCCAGGCTGCACGCGCTCACCTCGCGCTTCGTGCACGACAAGGCGATCACGCCGGTCGGCGATCTGACGCTCGACGACACCCAACGCATCCAGCTCGCCGCGCTGTGCTGCCTGCCCTTGCTCGAGTTCGGCGCCGAAGGCCTGCACGGCTGGTCGCAATTGCTCGTCTATCCCGATGCGTTCCGCGTCAACCGTACGCACGTCGATGCCGCGGGCGTGCTGCACGAATGGGACGACGAATTGATCGGCGAGGCGTGGGAAACCGGACCGGTGATCCTGTCGTGGGCCGACGTGCAGGCGGATTTCGAATCGCCGCGCGAAGGCTTCTGCGTCGCCGTGCACGAGATCGCGCACAAGCTCGATGCACTCGACGGTGTGCTCGACGGCACGCCCCCGTTGCCGCGCGCATGGCAGCGCGAATGGGCGCGCGATTTCCAGAAGGCGTACGACGCGTTCGCCGACAAGGTCGACCGCAATCGCAAGACGCAGATCGACCCCTACGCCGCCGAAGCCCCGGAGGAATTCTTCGCGGTGTGCACCGAATACCACTTCAGCGCGCCGGGCTTGCTGCGCGCGGAAATGCCCGCGATCGCCGCGCACATGGAAAAACTCTACGGGCCCTCGCCCTTCGCCTGAGTCACAGGCCGGGCGGCAGTTTCACTTCGAAGCGCGCGCCGCCCAGTTCTTCCGAGCGCCGCACGTCCAGTTCGCCGCGATACCCGCGCACGATGTCCTGCACGATCGCCAGGCCGATGCCGTGGCCCTGCACGCGTTCGTCGCCGCGCACGCCGCGCTGCAACAGTTGCGCGACGCGCTCGGGCGCGATGCCCGGGCCGTCGTCGTCCACGGCGAGCAGCAAACCGTCGCGGCGGCCCGGCGAGGTCTCGCCGACGCGCACCGTCAACAACACGCGCGCGCGCGCCCACTTGAACGCGTTCTCCAGCAGGTTGCCGAGCAGTTCCTGCAGGTCGCCCGGTTCGCCGTGGAAACGCGCGTTGGGATCGAACTCGAATTCGCACAACACCTTGCGCGAGGCGTATACCTTCTCCAACCCGCGCACGATCTGCTCGGCATGCGGCTCGATGTCGATGGGCGCGGCGAACAACGCATGGCCGCTCGATGCGGCGCGCGCGAGCTGGTAGGACACCATCTCGTTCATGCGCCGCAACTGCGTGGCGACTTCCTCGCGCAGCTCGGCTTCCGGCGTCGGGTTGTCCAGGCGCGCGCGCAGCACGGCGAGCGGCGTCTTCAGACTGTGCGCGAGGTCGGCCAACGTGTTGCGCTGGCGGTCGAGGTTCTCGCGCTCGCTCGTGATGAAGGCATTGATGCTTTCGGTGAGCGGTTCGAGTTCGCGCGGATGCTGCGCGCTCATGCGCGCGAGCTGGCCCCGATGCACACGCTTGAGTTCGCCGACGACCTGCCGCAACGGACGCAGCGACCACCGCAAGACGAGCATCTGCAACAGCAGCAACACCAGGCCCGCGCCGCCGAGGTATCCCCACAGCGCGCGGCGGAACACGCGGATCTGCGAGGCCAGCGCGCTGGTGTCCTCGGAGATGTACACCGTGTACGGGAACTCGCCCTGCGGGCCGCCTTCGGCCCACACCAAGCCCTTGCCGAGGCGATAGACCTCGCCGGGCGTGCCGTCGCTGCGCGTGATCGGCAGCGGGCCTTCGAACTTGTCGATCGCGGGCGCGAGCATGCCGCCGAGCGGAAGCTCCGGGCCCTGCGCCGACGGTGAATCCCAGTGCCCGTTCGGCAGCACGACTTCCGCATACAACCCGCTACCGGGGCGTTCGAAGCGCGGTTCGGGCGGGGTGTCGGGCACGTAAAGCGTGCCATCGCGCAGGAACTCGATGCCGCTCGCGTATTCGAGCGCGTAGCTCTCCAGGCGCGTGCGGAGATTGCTCTGCGCGGTCTCGAGGAACGCGCGGTCGAGCGCGTAACCCGCGAGTGCGAGAAACGCGACGAGCCCCAGGCTCGCGGCGAGCAGCTGCCGCGACTGCAACGAGCGCGCGCGCCACCGAGTCTTGTCGAAGAGCGCGTCGCCCACAGGCTAGGAGGTCAATCCCCGCTGCGCGGGATGGCGAAGCGGTAGCCACGCCCGCGCACGGTCTCGATCGGCTTGAGTTCGCCTTCGGGATCGAGCTTCTTGCGCAGGCGGCCGATGAAGACTTCGAGCACGTTGGAGTCGCGGTCGAAGTCCTGCTGGTAAATGTGTTCGGTGAGGTCGGCCTTCGAGACCAGCTCGCCGGCATGCATCATCAGGTACTCGAGCACCTTGTATTCGTAGGAGGTCAGGTCGACGTTGGTGCCGTTGACCGTCACCGTCTGCGCGGCGAGGTCGAGCACGACCGGCCCGCATTCCAGCGTCGGCTTGCTCCATCCCGCGGCGCGGCGCACGAGCGCATTGATGCGCGCGAGCAGTTCCTCGACGTGGAAAGGCTTGACCAGGTAATCGTCGGCGCCCTGCTTGAGGCCCTCGACCTTGTCCTGCCACGACGAGCGCGCGGTGAGGATCAGCACCGGGAATTTCTTGCCTTCGTCGCGCAGGGCCTTGATCAGTTCCATGCCCGACATCTTGGGCAGGCCGAGGTCGATGATGCCGAGGTCGAACGGGACCTCGCGGCCCATGTAGAGGCCTTCCTCGCCATCCTGGGCGGAATCGACGGCGAATCCTTCGCGCTTGAGGCGGGCCGAGAGTGTTTCGCGAAGCGGGGCTTCGTCTTCGACGAGCAGGATGCGCATGGTGACTCCGTGTCTGCGAAGGCCTGAGCGGCCGTTGGCTCAGAGGGTGGGGTCGCCGTCGTCGTCGGAGCGTGTACGGGGCTTGTCCTTCCGCCCTTTCCCGCTGTCCCCGCCGCTCTTGGAGGGCCGTTGCGAGCGGGGTTCGTCCCACGCACGGTTACGGGCATCCTTCGCGGCCGGATCGTCCCAGAAGACCCGCACGCGACCCTTGTCGTCGATGATCTTGACACGATTCACGTCGCGTCCGTCGGACTGCACCTGCTCGGCGCTGAGCACCTGGCCGTTGCGTTCGGCGCGGCGCACGGACTCCGACAGGCCCTGCTGCCGGTCGCGCGCGTGCGGCTGCGGCTGTTGCTGCTGGTGCGGCGGCGGTTGCTGCGGCGGCTGCGGCTGGGCCCACGCGACGGCGCTGACGCCCGCAAGGGCGACGGCAAGCGACGATCGGCGACGGGACAACGACAGCGGCATGGGGCGCTCGGCTCGGTGCAGCGGGGATGCGTCATTTTTCGAACGCGGCAGTGAATCACGTCTGAACTTTTTCTTCACGCTGGCGGACCGTTCATGGCCGCTCTGCCCGGGAAGTACGTTGCGGGGCCTCAGAACAGCTCCCCGACGCAGCACCGCAACGACCCGCCGGCGGCCTCGATCGCGGCCATGGGCACCGTGCGGAGGGTGAAACCCGCCGCCGCCAGGGCCTGCCGCGTGGCGGCCGTCAACGCCGCGCCTGCCCCCTCGCTCATCCATACGACATCGTTCGACAGCGTGATGGCGTTGCCGGCGAATGCCGCATGTTCGGCGTCCGACAGCGCGATGGCGTGCGGTCCGTAGACCGCCCGGAGCGCATCGACGACGGCGGCGTCGGCGAACCCGCGCGGACACACCAGCGCCGCGCGGCCCGCCAGCACGGCGAGCACGACGTTCGTGTGGTATTCGCCCGGCGCCAGGTCGAACAACAACGTGGCGCGCAAGCCGAGGGCTTCGTGCATCAGCTGCGCACCGGTCTCGTCGCAGCGTTCCGACAATCCGCACCAACCCACGCCGCGCGCGCGGTCGATCACCAGCGCGCCGGTGAGTTCGCAGGGATGCACCTGGTCGGAGAGGTCGATTTCCGCGTAATCCAATACACCGCCGAAGAAGGCGCGGATGTCGGCGCGCGCGGCTTCGCGCTGGCGCACGGGATGGCGCATGCGGCCGACGAGATAGCGTCCGGCGCCGGTGGCGAAGACGTTGTTCGGGAACAGGCCGTCGGGCGCGTCGGGATCGCCCGGGAAGCAGATCGTGGGCACCACTTGCGCGAGTGCGCGATGCAACGCGCGATGTTCTTCGGACGCGCGCATCGCGTCGAAGCGCGCGGCATCGGCCATGTAGCGGTTGTCGCGCGCGGATTCGTCGGCCAGGCGGAAGCCGTCGGGCGCGACGAGGAAGGCGCCCCGCGCGGTGGGCGGGCCGAAGTCGTGCGCGAACCCGCGCACGCGCGCGACGAACGCCCCGAGATCGCGCGTGATCATGCCGCCACCGCCGGCGATTGCGTGAGCGCCAGCGCCTGTTCGATCAGGGACCAATCGGCACCGGGCTTGTGCGCGCCCTCGCTCAGCACCTGGCGGAACGCGCGGCCGCCGCGTTCGCCCGCGAACAAGCCGAGCAGATGCCGCGTGATGTGCTTGAGGAACACACCGCGCGCAAGTTGATCTTCGATGTACGGACGCAGCGCGCGCAGCAATTCCCCGCGCGTGCGCAACGCGCCGCCGAACCACGCGACGTCGAGGCGGTGCAGCAAGTACGGGTCGTGGTACGCCGCGCGGCCGAGCATCGCGCCATCGACGTGGTCCAGGTGCTTCGTCGCTTCGTCATCCGTTGCGATGCCGCCGTTGACGATCACCTGCAACCCGGGACGGTCGCGCTTGAGCGCATACGCCCAGTCGTAGCGCAGCGGCGGCACTTCGCGGTTCTCCTTCGGCGACAGGCCTTGCAGCCAGGCGTTGCGCGCGTGCACGACGAACATGCGGCACCCGGCGTCGGCCACGGTGTCGATGAAGGCGAGGAAGCGACCGAAGTCGTGGTCGTCGTCGACGCCGAGTCGGCATTTCACCGTCACCGGCACGTCGCACGCGGCGATCATCGCGGCGACGCTGTCTGCGACCAACGCCGGTTCGCGCATCAGGCACGCACCAAACCGCCCGGCCTGCACGCGATCGGACGGGCATCCGCAATTGAGGTTGATCTCATCGAAGCCGTGTTCGGCGCCGATGCGCGCGGCCTGCGCGAGCAGTTCCGGTTCGCTGCCGCCCAACTGCAACGCGACGGGATGTTCGACCGGATCCAACGCGAGCAGGCGCGTGCGGTCGCCATGGATCACCGCGTTGGCATGCACCATTTCGGTGTACAGCCGCGCGTGCGGCGCGAGCGTGCGATGGAACACGCGGCAATGCGTGTCCGTCCAATCCATCATCGGGGCGACGGATAACATGATTTCGCTATGTCGCTGATTATACTGCTTATTCATTTTCCGCAAAGGCGTTTAAACGGGGCGTGTGCGAGACTCAGTGCACACGCGGTGCACAAGCGGGAAAGATCCGAGTAATAATCGGTGCACGATTGAGCGGACACAGAATGCACACATGGCCTCTTTTGCCCAGTTGCCATCAGGGAAATGGCGCGTTCAAGTGCGTCGCGGTGGATTGTATAGGGCCGCCACGTTCCCACTAAAGCGCGAAGCTGAAGCATGGGCGCGAGCGGTCGAAGGACAGGCTCACCAGGTCGCCGCCAGCGGCTACGCGCTGCCGCCAAAGGGCGCATCTCTCGGCGAATTGATCGACGCTTACATAGCTTCGCGCGCCGGCACTGGCGGTAAGACGAAGGCCGCAACGCTAAGGATGCTGAAGGCACGACTCGGCAAGGTAAAGCTGCAATCGCTGACGGCGATCGTCCTGCGGGACTTCGTCGACAAGCGCGTGGACGACGGCGCCGGCGGCGTAACTATTGCCGCGGACCTGTCTTTTCTCGGGGCAGTGCTGACGTGGGGTCGCCATGTTCGCCACCTTGACCTGCCGGCCGAGCTTCCTTCGCAGACGCGTGCGTCCCTCAAACATCGCGGGCTGGACACCCGCAGCAAGGAGCGGGAGCGGGAGCCAACCGACGATGAACTGAATCGACTTTACAAACATTGGGAGTCGAGCGACCGCCGGAAGATCGACATGCCAACCCTGTGCCGTTTCGCCCTGGCGACCGGCATGCGCCTTGGCGAGATCTGCGCGCTGCGTGTCGAGGACATCGACTTGAAGCGAAAGACTGCGCTGATCCGCGATCGCAAAGACCCGCGCAACAAGATTGGGAACAATCAGACCGTCCCGCTGCTATCTGCCGCAGTGGACATCGTGAAGCCACTGCTGCTGGATCGCGAGATTGGCCTCCTGTTCGGCGTAAAGGCCGACTCCGCGTCGACAGCGTTCACCCGCGCTTGTAAGGCGGTCACGCCACCCATTGCAGACCTGCACATGCATGACCTTCGCCATCGCGCGACTGCCCAATTCTTTCGAATGGGCCTAGACATCCCACGCGTCGCGCTACTGACGGGCCACAAGACTTGGACAATGCTGCGCCGATACACATCGATTAAACCGGAAGACGTACACGCAATCATTGAAGGGGCAAAGTCACATGGCGAGTAAGAAACCCAACCTCACTGTCAAATCCGGTTTCTGGATTGACCCAAATCATCTGCCGGAAGAAGTGCGCTCCGACCTGATGCTGGAACTAAATGACTCAGGGCTCGATTACGAGCAACAACAGGCACTCCTCACGCACGCAAATCAAATTGCACAGATGCCACACACCGGAGATGTGCCCACGGCCCAACAATGTGATGAATTGAAGAAGCTCGTCACCGATGTGCACCGCCTGCAAAACTGTTTAAACGCCTTGAGCGAAGCAACTATTGCGACGCTAGAGATTCACACCCGCGAGGCGGCCGTACTTGAGGACCCTTATCCATTCTCTTATGCCATTCTGGAAAAGCTTGGAGACATCGAGTCGGACGGCATACTTAGTGAGTCCTGGGACTGGATCAACGCCCTCGGCGAGGCTGCCGAATACGCACTCACCCAGCAGTCTCCATCTAGGCAAGCCAAACCCAAGCAAGCGCGCGCACGCAGTGTGGTTGCCGAATTGGCCCGATATTTCATAAAGATGACCGGGAAGGCGCCGCCACTGGATGCGGCATCGTGGTTCGCTGGGTTCGCGGGCAGGCTCGCAGAACACATGCAACTTGAAGTCGGTCCCCGCATCGTGAGATCGGGAATTGAGCTGGTCACCGAGCCACAGGGCAAAGTCTGAACGTTGATCTCCAGAATTCGGCGATCACTGTAGGGGCGAGGGAACCTCGCCCTTTGGAGAATGCCCCGTAAGCGAACCGGCACTCTGTCGGGAATAACGGGGCAACATGGTCACCGACCAGAAAAGCAACATCGAACGCATTCGGAAGATGGCAGACAGCTTGGACTGCTTGCTGGAGGAAGACTTCCGGATGCTCGCAGGTGCAACGCAATCCACCGTTGAGGCGTGGCGCAAGCGCGGACAAGGGCCCGCGTATATCCGCCTTGGTAACCGCGTTCTGTACCCACGCGAGGCCGTCGCAGAGCACCTTCGTTCCATCACGCGCGAGCGCAACAGTGCCGCGGCGTCTCTCCTGTGAGCCGGCGCTCACGAGGTCGGCTCCGGTCATGGAGTACGGAGGCCGGAGAATTCTTTCGACTTGTCACCCGCCCTCCCAAGGACGGTGACCCCGAGTCACTTTCGAAATTGCAAGCGGCTCGGTGGGAAGCGGCCCGACGGTCAATTCGAGCAGGCCTACGCTCCATGCCAGTCGAATGCGTACTGGCTTATGCGCACAGCATGGCAACCACGTCGACCCGTTGGCAGGACATGCCGAATCCGCAGCCGCCGTTTGACTTAGATGTGCTTGAGGCATACCGAATGGTTTTGCGCGAACTCGTCTTCCCAAGCAGCCGACGATGAGCAACACGAGCATTGACCTGTTATTGAGTCGCCTTGATGGCGTGAAGCCAAACGGTAGGGGCTGGCGGGCGTACTGCCCTTGCTGTGGTGGACGTGGTTCCAAGGTTAGCGTTGCCGCGGGAGATGACGGGCGGGCGCTGCTTCATTGCTTCGGCGGATGCGATGCGGCCACTGTTGTCGAGGCCGTCGGCTTGTCATTGGGTGCCCTGTTTCCGGAACGACCGGCGGACGATACGCCTGAATCAAGGCGGCGCATGCGGCGAATCGCCCGCGAAGCGCAATGGGGCGCAGCACTGGAAATGCTGGATACGGAATTGTGCGTGATTCATTTCGCCGCGCGCGAGGTAAAAGCCGGCCGCGCAATGAGCAGTGAAGACGCCGCGCGCCTGGAGCTCGCCGTAACTCGCGTGTGCGATGCGCGATTCGTGCTGCGCGAGCAGAAGCCATGGCGACCGCAACGGAACTTGCGCTAATGGAAGCCGCGATGGGCCTTGAACAACGCGTGCTAGCGGCGGACGCGTCGGGTGTCCTGGTGGGGACGGCAGTACGGCCTTCTGTCACGCCTCACCGCGTGCTATGGGATGCCTTGGGCTTGGCCTTCGACGCCCGAGGAACGCCGCCACCGAATCTAGACAACGCCGTCAGGGTGCTTGAGGGCCATCGCGACCTAAAAGGCCGCGTGTGGTTTGACGAATTCACGGGGCGCGTGATGACAACCCTCGGCGGTACCGTGCATGAGTGGGGCGACGGCGAAACGATCAGTACGACACTGTTCCTACAGCGGACGATCGGCCTTTCGCAAATGGGCTCAACTACGGTCGACCAAGCCGTTTCTGCGGTCGCCTTCGCGCACCGTCGCAATAGTGCGCAGGAATGGCTACGCTCGCTGCAGTGGGATCGTGTCGACCGTCTTCCCTGTTTTCTTTCAAGGGCCTTCGGAACGGCGCAGAGTGAGTACACCGCCGCTGTCGGGCGATGCTTCATGGTGGGAATGGTCGCGCGTATTCTCCGACCTGGGTGCAAGGTCGACACGATGCCTGTCTTCGAAGGCGCGCAAGGCCTCGGAAAGTCTGCCGCGCTGCAAGCTCTGGTCGGAACGAATTGGTTCGCCGAGGCGGCCGAAAGCGTCACATCAAAAGACTTCTTCGTCGTTCTGAAAGGGAAAGCGTTAGTCGAGATTGCGGAACTCGACACGATCAGTCGCGCAGAAGTAACGGCAGTCAAACGCGTATTGACCTGTGCTACCGATCGCTATCGTGCGCCTTATGGCAAGCGTGCCGAAGACCATGCCCGCACGTGCGTCTTCTCGGGGACGACCAATCGCGACGACTGGAACCGAGATGAAACGGGCGCGCGCCGGTTCTGGCCGGTGGCTTGCAAGTCAATTGACTTGGAGTGGATTCGCGATATTCGCGAGCAGCTCTTTGCAGAAGCGGTTGCGCGGCTTGATCGCGGAGAACCTTGGTGGGACGTCCCTGCTGAAGAGGCGAAGCGTGAGCAGGAAGCTCGTCGCGAAGTTGACGAATGGGCAGAACCGATTGCGCGGTACTTGAAAGGCCGGCGAGAAGTTCAAGTTGCGGCCGTCATGGAAACCGGTTTAGGTATTCCACCGGAAAGGTGGACCAAGCCGCTGCAAATGCGCGTCGCCTCCATCCTAAAGGGAATGGGATGGGTGAAGCGGGATACGTGGTGGGAAGGTCGGAAGGCCAAGGTTTGGCAACGTCCGGATGCGAAGGATCTTGGAGGTGGGGAAGGTGGGAAGGACGAACCGTTCTAATTTAAGGGTTCGCCCCACCTTCCCACCTTCCCGCCTAGCCAAATGATTTGTAGAGACTGCATAGGGCATTCTAGGAACTGGTAGGTAGGTGGGTAGGGTGGGACATGTGGGAGCTGCCGGCCGTGGCGTTGGGTCCTTCCTTGAGGGGGTGAGGTGCGGCGTCCTCGACACCGTAACAATCGAATTTTGCGTGGCACGGCGAAACCGATTTGTTGTTTACCTCACCTCGTAAACTTTCTCCGTGATTGGCCAGAGTTTTGCTTGTGCGATTGGTGGTGGATGCAGTCCTCAGCGAACCCGTCTCTGCGAGGATTTTCCCTACATCAGGGAAATCAACTGAGAAAAAGCGGGCCTCCCGCCAGCTTCTAACGCCAGATGCGGGGCACAAGCGCTTGCGCTTCCTGTCCGCCGGCAACGTTGAGACTTTGAACGGGAACGTCGGAACAGGGAACCGTATCAGGGACCGCATCAGGGAGGCGCGGCGTAAGAGTCGCGTGCGAGGCTTGCTCCAGTCCAACACCTCAGAGGAAGGCATGAGTGATCGTATCGATCGGAAGAAGCTCTACGATCTGGTCTGGAGCGAGCCCATCAGCACGTTGGCGGAAAAATTCGGGTACTCCGACGTCGGCCTTTCCAAGTTGTGCAAGCGCCATGGCATTCCCCTTCCCGCCCGAGGACATTGGGCAAGGATCCAGGCCGGCCAGAAGCTTCGGCAGCCTCCGCTTCCCGCTGCCAAGGCGGGGCAGGACGGCCTCGCGTTGAAACCGCTCCCCGATGCGGAGCGGCACTCGCGCGCGGCCCAAAAGGCGCAGAGCGCCGCCGTTCGCCATTCCATTTCCGCGGATGCCGTCGTGAGGGACACGGAGAAACTTCACCCGTTGGCAAGAGGAGCGCGTCGTCGCCTTAGGCAGAAGGACAGCAGAGTTGATCCGAAGCAGCTGAGATATGCGCCGAAGGAGGTCCTCGACATCGAGGTGACGCCCGGATCCATCGACAGAGCAACCTCCATTGCCAGTGCGGTGCTCGTCGCCCTTGAGAAGCTGGGGGCTACCGTCCTTGTCGACCGCGACAAGGGCCGCACCGTTCTCGCACTGATGGACACCCAGCTTCGAATCAAAATCTCCGAGCACGTCGCGCGGTCTGACCACCAGGCGACCGTCGCGGAACAGCGGGCGGTGGAGCGAGACCGCAACAACATCCGCTGGGGATCGGGCACTGTGGAATACCCCCACATCCCGCGGCACGACTTCACGCCCACGGGGCTACTGACCATCACGGCATCGGGTTGGCCCCATCGGAGCTGGCGCGACACAAGGCGCACGCCCCTCGAGCAGCGATTGGGCGAGGTGGTCGCGGGCATCCTGTCCTTGGCAGAAGAGGTCCGCGATCGCGAGCAGACGGAGGCTCGCAAGAAGGCCGAGCACGAGTGCAAAGTGCAGCGCTACGAGCGTGAGATGGCACGCAGGACCGAAGAGCGAGCCGCTTACCGACAGCTGCGGTTGGACGCCAAGCGCTGGGTGGCCGCCAATGAGCTTCGAGCGTACTTGCGCGCCGTTGGCAGCGTGGCGGCTTTGCATGGCACCGATTCGAACGAACTCGCAGAGTGGATCGGGTGGGCCTCGAGGAAGGCCGATTGGCTCGACCCCACGGTTCTGGTGTCGGACGCAATTCTGGATGCGCCGCAGCCGGAGAAGCCACGATCCTGGTACTGGTGACCGCGGGCTAACGGCCCCTTGACCATCTCCATTATTTCGATATTCTTCGAAATATGGAAATGCCATCCGCCCTCGCCAGCCTCTCCGCCCTCGGCCACGAGTCCCGTCTCCGCGCCTTCCGCCGCCTCGTTGAGGCCGGCCCCGACGGTATGCCGGTCGGCGAGCTCCGTGAGTACCTGGACCTCCCCGCCGCGACCCTGACCGCACACCTCAATATTCTGCGTGGGTCGGGGCTGGTGGTCGACCAGCGCGAGGGCCGCGTGATCCGCGTGCGCGCGAACTACGCGCAGATGAACGCCCTGATCGCCTACCTCACCGAGAACTGCTGCGCCGGGACCGCGGACTGCGGCCCCACCCCCACTGCCTGCAAGCCACGCAAGAAAGGAGCCTCGAAGTGAACCGCTTCCACGTACACCTCAACGTCGCCGACCTCGCCGCCAGCATCCGCTTCTATTCGCAGCTCTTTGCCGCGCCGCCTGCCGTCGTCAAGGACGACTACGCGAAGTGGATGCTCGAAGACCCGCGCGTGAACTTCGCGATTTCCAACACCGGGCGCGCACCGGGCGTTGACCATCTGGGCCTGCAAGTCGACAACGGCGACGAGCTCGTCGCGCTCGGCAAGCGCCTCGACGCCGCCGGCGGCACCGTGATTCCCGAGGAGGCGACGATCTGTTGCTACGCACGCTCCGACAAGAACTGGACCGAAGACCCACAGGGCACGCGCTGGGAGACATTCCATACCTTCGGCGAAGCGACGACGTACTACGCCGGCGATGCGGCCTGTGCGACCGACGGCGCGGCATGCACGCCGAACGTCGCGGAGATGAATCCCAAGGTCGACAAGGGCTCGCCGTGCTGCTCACCCGCCGCGGCCTGCTGCTGAGGACGCCGACATGCAAAATGTCGTTTACAACGCACTGTTCCTGTGCACCGGCAACTCCGCCCGCAGCCAGATCGCCGAGGTTCTGTTGAACGCGATGGGCAAGGGCCGCTTCCGCGCGTATAGCGCTGGCAGCCACCCAAGCGGCGAAGTGCATCCACTGGCGGTGCGCACCATTCGCGACCACGGCCTGAGCGCGCAGGGGCTTCGCAGTAAGAGCTGGGACGAGTTCGCCGGCCCGGACGCGCCCACTATGGATTTCGTCATCACGGTCTGCGACAACGCGGCTGGCGAAACCTGCCCGGTGTGGCCCGGGCATCCTGCGGTCGCGCACTGGGGCGTTCCCGATCCTGCCGCATCCGGCGACCCCCAAGCGTTCAAGGACGCATGGTTGGTCCTTAGGCGTCGCATCGAGCTGCTCCTCGCGCTTCCGCTCGAAAAGCTGGACAACTTGGCGCGCACGCAGAAGTTGAACGAGATCGCGATGCACGGCGAGGAGCACTTGGCATGAAGCGCGTGCTCTTCGTGTGCGTTGAGAACTCGAACCGCAGCCAGATGGCGGAGGCGTTCGCGCATATCCATGGCGGTGATGGTGTCGAGGCATTGAGCGCGGGTTCGGCGCCGTCGGGCGTGATCAACCCTAAGGCGGTCCGCTTCATGTCCGAGCTGGGTTACGACCTGACGCAACACGCCTCCAAGTCCCTGGACGAAATCGACGGCGAGTTCGATGCCGTCATCACCATGGGCTGCGGCGACAACTGCCCGTGGGTGCCTGCAAAGCGCCGTGAGGATTGGGGCTTGCCCGACCCCAAGCACATGGACGATGCGGGCTACCGCGCCGTCCGCGACGACATCGAGGCGCGCGTCAAGGCGTTGCTCGCGGAGATCGCATGAACCTGCGCCGCCGCCTTCTTGCGGAGTTCCTCGGCACGGCGTTGCTGTTGGCGACCGTCGTCGGATCGGGCGTCATGGGTGTCGCGTTATCGGCCGGCAATGATGGCATCGCCTTGCTGGCAAACGCCGCGGCCACGGCGGGCGTGTTGTACGTCCTGATCGGTATCCTGGGGCCAATCTCTGGCGCCCACTTCAACCCGGCGGTCACCTTGGCGATGCGCCTGCGCCGCGAAATCGGCTCGCGCGATGCAGGCCTTTACATCGTGTTGCAAGTCATCGGCGCAATTGCAGGCGTCATGCTGGCACACGCCATGTTCGATCTTCCCCTGATCCAACCCGGCAACCATACCCGCACGGGGATGGCGCAGTGGATCAGTGAAGGCATCGCGACGTGCGGCTTGTTGCTGACGATCCTGTTGGGGGTTCGGCACCGACCGACGGCCATCCCCGCGCTGGTCGCGAGCTACATCTTCGCCGCCTATTGGTTCACAGCCAGCACGTCCTTCGCCAACCCCGCGGTCACGCTGGCGCGGTCGTTGACCCAATCGTTCGCCGGCATCCGTCCGGCGGATGTCCTGGGCTTCACGATCGCGCAGCTAGTCGGCACCGGTGTCGCGCTCGCCCTCGCGGGGATGCTTGTTCCGCAGCGCGCCGAAATCGTCGAAGACGTTGGGGGCGAAGCCGCGTCCAAGCCCTAGGAGATCGTCATGAGCACCAACTTCGAGAACAAAATCGAAATCTTCGAGGCCATGGCTTCGGCTTTGCGGGTGTTGACTGGGCGGCTTGCCGAGGTGGCGCGCGAGGCCACCCACGAACAGATTCAAGCGAAGGAAGATGGCGCCGCTGCGGTTGCGCGGCTCCCGGACGATCTCGAACTGAAGGCCCTGAAGGCTCGACCTGAAATCGCCGTGGACTTGATTCGCATGATTGGCGATGTCCGCCGCATCAGCGAGCTCGTCGACCACCTTGCGGCGCGGACAACGCTGAAAGTACCGGCGGTGTCGGCCGAGATGGATGATCGGCTCCGTCGCATTTTCGACCTGACCGGAACCCTGCTCGGCGAAACGCAGGACGCGATCGCAAGCCGCGGCGTCGAGCAGGCCCGTGCCGCCGCGCGCCGCGAATCGGAGCTCGATGATTGGTATGACCTACTACTCACGGAGATGTTCGAAGACGTCGTCGAGGAAGGCGCGGTGCCGCCGCAACTGCACGACGTCGCGGCGACGGCAAAGCTGTTGGAACGCGTGGGTGGATCCGCGGTCGAACTGGCGCAAGGCGCAGCGCGCGTTCTGGGTCGCTCCGCCTCCGCCTAAACTTCGACGATGGGCCTGTTGGGGGTCGCGCCCTACCGCCGACTAGACGTCCAGGAGAGCCGCGTTTTCCGTACTCCGCTCCATCTGCAACGTCGGATGATCGATGCCGAACTGCGCGTGGAGCATCGCTGCCAATCCCGGCCGCACAATGTTGTGAGCACCATAGAATTGGGAATGAGGATTTAGGATCGTCTGGCGTCGCTTACTCCAGCAGTTCGTCCAGCCCGATCAGCGCGTATGTGAGATCCCCCATGTCGCGCGCAATGCGGGCGCGAACATCTGGCGCAAGCCGAGAACTGTCAAACTCCCCGACGAAATCCAGATCCCCGAAGGTTGCGTTAGGTTCGACCGCTGCCTTCGCGAGCAGATAGCGATCGCGGCACCGGAATACCTCAGTTTCATGTTGGTCGAGCCTCATTCTCGTTCGAGACGGGTAATCGTGCCGTCTGCCGTGGGCTCGAAGCGAACGCGATCCGCCGGCTTGAGGGACCGAAGATCGATCCCCGGAGCCTTGAACGTCATGGTCATGGCCGGCCATCGCAGCGCCGCGACCGGGCCATGTGCGATGGTGATCCGACCACCTTGCGCATCAACGGATTCGACAACCCCTTCGGCCGAGGCACTGGTTCTGGCCGAGGAAGATCCCGTGGAAGACGCGGATGACGATGGAGAACGGCCGGTCACTTGCGGAGTCGATTCCGGTGATCGCGTACACGCAGAAAGCAGCACGATTGCGAGCAACAACCTGAGTTTTCTCACGGCAGTCTCCTGGTAGCTGTGGATGGGGTTCGAGCAAGTTCGCGCCTTCGAAGCAGAAGAAAGGCAGCAGGAATCACCAGCATCGAGAGCAGGGGCGCGCTGAGCATCCCGCCGACCATGGGCGCCGCGATGCGTTGCATGACTTCGGAGCCGGCGCCTCCACCGAGCAAGATCGGAAGCAAGCCGGCCAGGATCACGGCGACGGTCATCGCCTTGGGTCGCACCCGTTGCACAGCGCCCTCTCGGATTGCTTCTTCGAGTTCGACCGCTCCGGCGTTAGCGTTTTCCGCCAGTTGCTTTTCCCAAGCGTGGCGCAAGTACAGCAGCATGATGATGCCGAATTCCGCTGCAACACCGGCCAATGCAATGAAGCCGATCAGGGTCGCAACTGATACTGCGTGGCCCAAGACCCATATCAGCCAGAGTCCACCAATGAGGGCCAACGGCAGGCTCAGCATGATGATTGCGGCGTCGGAGGCGCGCCGGAATACGAAATAGATCAGGCCAAAAATAATTACCAACGTCGCCGGCACAACGATGCGCAGCCGCTCGCTAGCGCGCTTCCAGTATTCGTACTGCCCGGACCAATCGACGGAATATCCCGCCGGCATCGGGACTTGATCGGCGACAGTGCGCTGCAAGTCCGCCACCACGGATCCCAGGTCGCGGCCGGCCACGTCGATGTAGATGTAGTTCGTGAGCCTCGCGTTATCGCTTCGCAGCATCGGCGGCCCTTCGGACACCCTTAACTCGGCGACCTGGCCGAGCGTGAGCTGTACCCCACCGGGGGCAATTAGGGGCATTTGCCCGAGGGCCGCAGTCGAGTCGCGCAGGCTCCTCGGATAGCGGACGACGACGGGATAGCGTTCGCGTCCCTGGATGGTCTCGGAAATGGGTTCACCGCCGACCACCGTGGCGATCAGGCGCTGCACCTCCGCTTGGCTCACCCCATACCGTGCTGCCACGTCCGGCTTGACCTGGACGTCAAGGTACCGGCCGCCGGTAATGCGTTCGGCCAAGGCCGAATTCACGCCGGGCACAGTGCGCGCGAGCTGCTCGATGCGATCGCTGAGCATGGCCAGCACGGCGGCATCCTGTCCTGACACCTTGATGCCGATCGGGCCTTTGATGCCCGTTGCCAGCATGTCGATACGGTTGCGGATCGGCGGCACGAACAGATTCGTCAGGCCCGGCACGTTCACCGCACGATCCAGTTCCTCGCGCAGCTTCTCCGGTGTCATGCCGGGTCGCCACTGGCTTCGAGGCTTGAAGGTGATCGTCGTTTCGAACATCTCCAGCGGCGCCGGGTCGGTCGCGGTTTCCGCACGTCCCGCCTTGCCGAACACATGGTCCACCTCGGGGACGGTCTTGAGCATGCGATCGGTCTGCTGCAACAGCTGCGAGACCTTGCCCGCCGACAACCCCGGCAGCGCGCTGGGCATATACAGCAGCGTGCCCTCCTCCAATGGCGGCATAAACTCGCTGCCCAGCCGTAGCAGGGGTACCAGGCTGAGCAGCAGCATCACGCCGGCAAGCACCAGCGTCAGCTTCGGAAAGCGCAGCACCGCATCCAGCACGGGTCGATACACCGCGATCAAGGCGCGATTGAGCGGATTGTCCTGTTCGGATCGGATGCGGCCGCGGATCAGGTAGCCCATCAACACCGGAATCAAGGTGATCGAAAGGCCCGCTGCCGCTGCCATGGCATAGGTCTTGGTGAAGGCCAGCGGCGCGAACAGGCGGCCCTCCTGTGCCTGCAATGCGAACACCGGGACAAACGACAGCGTGATCACCAACAGGCTGACGAACAGGGCTGGGCCGACTTCGCTGGCCGACAACGCCATCAACTCCCAGCGTTCGTCTCCCTCGGGTTCGCGCTGCTTTTCATCCCGGAAATGTTCGAGATGCTTGTGCGCATTTTCGATCATCACCACCGCAGCATCGACCATCGCACCGATCGCAATGGCAATGCCACCCAGCGACAGCAGGTTGGCGGTGATGCCTTGGTAGTGCATCACAACGAACGCCGCGAGCACGCCCAGCGGCAGGGTGATGACGGCAACAAGCGAAGAGCGCAAATGCCACAGGAACAGCGCACACACCAACGCGACGACGAGGAACTCCTCGCCCAGCTTGCGGGTGAGGTTATGCACAGCGTTGAGGATCAGCTCCGAGCGGTCGTAGGTCGGCACGATCTCGACGCCGGCCGGCAAGCTGCGTCTTAAGGTTGCAAGCTTCGCCTTCACTGCTTCGATCGTCGCCAATGCGTTCTTGCCCGATCGCAGGATGATCACGCCGCCCGCGACTTCCCCTTCCCCATCAAGTTCGGTGATGCCACGCCGCAGTATGGGTCCGCGCTGCACGATCGCCACATCCCGCAGCAACGCCGGGACGCCATTGACGTTGGTCGCCACTGGCACCTGTTCAAAGTCAGCACGGCTGCGCAGATAGCCCTCGCTGCGCACGATGAGCTCGGCCTCGCCTTGTTCGATCACCGATCCGCCGGTGGCGCCGTTTGCCGAATTGATGGCGTCGACTAGCTGATCGATGGTGATCCCCCGGGCAGCCAGCGCTTGTGGATCCGGGATCACTTGCCATGCTTGGACCATGCCGCCAACGCTGGCGACTTCGGCGACGTCGGGTACCGTCTTAAGGTCATATCGCAGGAACCAGTCCTGCAGGGCGCGCAGTTGCCCAAGGTCGTGGCGACCGCTGCGATCGACGAGCGCGTACTCGTAGATCCAGCCCACACCCGTCGCATCAGGGCCAATCGCCGGATTGACCTGCGCCGGCAAGCGATCCCGCGCCTGGCTCAAATACTCGAGCACGCGCGAGCGTGCCCAGTACAGGTCGGTCTTGTCGTCGAACAGCACGTAGACGAACGAATCGCCGAAAAAAGAGAAGCCGCGCACGGCCTTTACTCCGGGCACCGACAACATCGTCGTCGTCAGCGGATACGTGACTTGGTCTTCCACGACCCGCGGCGGCTGTCCGGGCCATTCGGTGCGGATGATGACCTGTGTGTCGGACAGGTCCGGCAACGCGTCGAGCGGCGTGCGGACGACCGACCAGATGCCGGCGATCGCAAGCGCCATGGCGGCGAGCAGCACTAGTACTCGGTTTTCGATTGAGGCGCGGATGAGGCGGGCGATCACGGCTGTCGCTCCGATGCTGGGAGGACATCACGGATCGTGCAGTCCGGGCTCGCCTCGGGCGCAAACTTGGGCACCAGTTGCATGTCCATGAAAGGAGACTTGCCGGGTTTTTTGAAGTGCTTATCCGGCACCATCGGGTCGAACCAATAGAGAACGCGACATTGCACCTTCGGTCGCGCGCCGACCGACGACTTCTTTTCAGAACGTGTCGCCGGTTTCGGCGGCGCGGGCGACTGCGGCGCGGTCATGTTTGGCATGCCGGGCATTACATCCCTCGGCAAATCGCTTTCATCCGGATTGAGTTCCTGGGCCTTGTCCGCATTGAGGCGCTCCAGCGCGCCGGAGAGATTCGCTTCCGAATCAATCAGAAACTGTCCCGAGACAACGACCCGCTCACCGCCCTGCAGGCCCGCCAAGATTTCGGTCATGCCATTGCTGCTGCGTCCGGTTTGCACAGCCACCGGGTGGAACGAGTCATCAGCGCCGAGCACGATCACTCGCGCCTGCGTTCCGGCTCCGATCAGCGCTTCGGTCGGCAGCACCGGATGTTCGACGCCAGCAGTGGGTCGCAAGGCAACCTGCGCGAACATGCCGGGTGCAAGCGCGCCATTCGGGTTGCCCAGCACGATGCGCGCCCGCTGCGTGCGACTGCTCGTGTCGATCTGCGGCAACATGACTTCCACGCGACCGCGGAACGTTTGGCCAGGGAATGCGTCGACGGCCGCCTCGACCGGCGTCCCCGCCGCGACGTCTGCGAGTCCCGCCTGCGGAATCGCGGCTTCGAGCCAGACCGTCCGCGTTCCGTTGATGCGGAACAACAGCGTCCCCGCTGGCGCCGACTGCCCTTCGCGCACGCCGATTTCACTGACGACCCCCGTTACGGGCGACGTCAATGTGAGTTGTCCACGCGGGCCCGCGCCACTGCCTGCGGGCACTCCCAAAGCACGCAACCGCGCGTGTGCCGCCGATTGCAATTCTCTCCCCGTGGTCGAGTGCGAACCGCCTAGGGCCTGTGCCTCAGCGATCGCCGTATTCCAGCTCGGCGCGATAATGCTGGCCAAGGGTTGCCCTGCTCGCACCGGCTCGAACGGTGCACGGATGTGCAAGCGCTCGACGATCGTGTCGACACGCGCACTGACTACGCGCTCCTGGCGCAAATCCCAACCGATGGTCCCCGGCACCCGGAGGTCCGCGTCCAGCTGGCTACGCTTCACCACAGTCGTACGGATGCCGAGGTTTTGACGCACATTGGGCGCGATCGAAATGCCGCCCGCCACTGCTTCATCCGCATACTTCGGCACCATCTGCATGTCCATGAAAGGCGACTTGCCCGGTTTGTCGAAGTGCTGATCCGGCACCATCGGGTCGTACCAATAGAGGACCTTGCGTTCGCCGGATTGTGAGGTTGCCGTGCCGGCGGCAGGACCGCGCCCTTGGGAGCGTCCCCACCAATAACCGGCGCCGGCAGCGCCCATCAGCGCGAGGGACACGGCGGCGATCACGACGGCGCGATGGGTGATCTTCATGGCTGCGTCTCCGCGGGAAGAAGAAACGCCAATGCGGCCCAGGCACGTCCGAGCTCACCGAGGTGTTCGGCGTGCGCAAGATGCACATCGAGTTCGTCGCGTCGCGCGTTGAGCCATGGCTGCAAATCGCCGCCCGCACGGTAGGCGGCAAACGTCGTCGCGCTGCGATCCTGCGCGAGTGGCAGCAATGCATCCTCGTGCAAAGCAACCTGGCGCTTGAGTCCTTCCCACCGGGCCAGGTCGGCACGAATCCGCGCCGCTTCCTGACGCCGCAGATCTTCCCGGCTGGCGAGTGCGGCTTGGTAATCGGCCTCGCGTGCGGCGATGCCGCGATCCTGTCGATTGCGTGAGAACAGCGGCAGGCCAATTCCGACCTCCAGCATGATCATGTCGCTACGCCCACCGGAACGCTGGCCGTACGAGGCGCCAACGCTCCAGTCCGACCGCTTCTCGGCGCGCGCGACATCGATGGCGGCTGCAGCGGTCTCGACCTGCGCCGTCGCGGACAGCAATGGACCGACTTGGTCCACCGCTGCCAGCAAATTGGCTTCCGGCATCGGCAACGCATTGAAATCGGGCGCCGCTTCGCTCGCATCGACTGCGGCATCGCCTACCCAGCGCGCAAGGCTTGCTTGCGCGACTCGCTTGTCCGCCTGTGCGGCTTCGATGCGGTTGTCGAGTTCCAGCAATGCCGCCTCGGTGGCGAGCGCGTCGCTCACCGATTCGCCGCCGCCTGCCACACGCGCCTTGGACAGCTTCACCGCCAACGCAGCTTGATCCCGCAGTGTTTGCAGCGCCGCCAATTCACGCTGTGCCGTCCACACCGCGATCCAGGCCTCGGCGGTGGCACGCCGCACAGCCAGGATTTCGGCGTCCGCCTTCGCTTGGGCCCCTTCGGTCTCCCGATCCGCAAATGATCGGCGTGCGTCGCGTTTCGCACGCGACGGAATCTGCTGCCACAGACCAATCTTTTTCATGGTCATGTCGTCGACGCTCGCATCGAACGCATCGCTGCCGGTCACCGGCAGATTGTCGATGCCGACGGTCAGCGTGGGGTCGGGTAGAGCGCCGGCGCGGGCGGCCTCTTCCTGGGCGGCAGCTACCCCGTAGCGACGGGCGTCGAGCGCGGGCGCGCGCGCAGCCGCCAGCCGGAGAGCCTCTGCCAACGAAACACCATCGGCGGCGACCGCAGTCGCGAATGGCGCGGCCAGAATGGCCGCGCACAAGAACCCAGCGAGGAGCGCGCGCGCAGGCACGCGACGTGCGCTGCAACGAACAAATCGGGTGTTCATGGAACCTCCAAAACGGACATGGCGACGCGCGCGGCGTTACAGCGCCGGCGCGGATTTGCTACGTCGTTTGGGGGTCTAGATCAGAAGGCTGCAGAAACGCAGCCGCGGGGGCGGATCCGATCTGGAGATTGGCACGTCGGCCTGAACGGCGACCTGTACGGTGGAATGCAAGACAACAGGGATCGCCGTGGACGCTGGCAGCGCCAGCGACGGCACCGACAGTTTGACGAGATCAGCGGCGACGGAGTGTTCCGGATTGCAGTGCTTCTCGCACAAGGCCGGGTTGTCCCGGGCCTGTTCCATTCCCATCTCGGCGCAATGCTCTGCCATCCCCGTCATCTCGGCGGGCATCTGCTCAAGGGGGCATAAATACGCCGCCAGCGCGGCCTGCTGGAACAGCAGGCAGAAGACTGCCAACAGGGCAATCCGAAGGCGGTGGCGGGCGCGCCGGGTCATGGGCGGATAATACTCCGGCTTGGACGTTGGCGGGCCCCTTGGCCCACCCTGTCTCATGGGTCACTTTCGCCTTCCAATCGGTCGCATGCCGCCCCCTGGGGGCGGCCGGAGCGGAACTGCATCGGCGTCAGGATGGCAAATTCCGAAGCCTCGATCTGCGTCAGTAGGTTGCGGGCGAGTACGTCGTCAAACGCCTCCAGCGACACAAAGCCTAGGTAATCGAGCACCGCAAGGCGCTCGGCAGAAAGCACGCTTGAAGCAGGCGACAGCAGATAGTCGCCTGAGGGACAGCGGTAGATGTTGAGTGTGGTCATGGCGGACCCGGAGTCAGGCGTGCAGATGGCCCTCGTCACAGGGCGTACGCTCGACTTGCAAGGTCGCGTGCCCGTTTCCGATTTCCTTCACTAATGGTCTTGGTTCGAATCGATAGTCCTAGTCATTGGGCATCTTCGTTTCGCCGCGGCTGGCGAGTTATCGAGGTGATCGTCGCTTGCATGCCCACCGACGTGAACTCGAACGTAACGTTATCGCCAGGCCGAAGCGAATCAGTATCTATGCTTCCAGTCCGAAATGTTCTCGTCGTTGCCGACCACTTCAGCGACTCCACCGGCCCGTGAGCAATGGTGATTCGACCACCACGCGAGTCAACTGTCTTGACCACCCCGACCGCTGATGCGCTAGTGAAATGGCTGATGGCGTGCGGAGGTAATGATGGAGAATGACTGATAGCATGCGGCGTCGACTCCGGGGCTCGAGTGCATGCGGACAACAGCAAGAGTGCGATAAAACGTTGGAGTGTCTTCATGGCGAAGTCGCCCCGATGTCAGGTGTGCGCATGGGCCTCATCACACGGCGTACGTTCGACTTGCAAAGTCGCGTGCCCGATTCCAAATTTCTCTTCAAGCGCTGCCGCGAGCGCTACCCGGACCTCTTCTGGATCGCTCGTGGCGTCGCCAAGCACGATATGGGCCGTCAGCACAGGTTCCCGCGAGCCCAACGACCATGCGTGCAAATCATGAACCTCGATGACACCAGGATGCGATGTGAGGAGTGCACGCACCTGCTCCAGCTGAAGACCTGCCGGAACACCCTGCATCAGAATCTGCATGGCAGCGCGGAGCAGCGTCCAAGTGCGCGGCAGGACCCAGAGACCGATGAGGACGGCGATGATGGGGTCGGCGACGGTCCAACCGGTGTATCTGATGACGAGTGCGCCGATCAGCACGCCGACTGATCCCAGCATGTCACTCCACACCTCGAGGTAGGCACCTTTGACGTTGAGGCTTGTGCCGCTGCCCGCTTTCAGGAGCCGCATAGAGATCAAATTGATGACCAGGCCGATGATCGCGATCACGAGCATACCGGTTGACGCAACACTGGGCGGATTGCGGAAACGACCGACTGCTTCCCACAGGATGTAGCCGGCCACAACGAAGAGCAGCCCACCGTTGATCATCGCGCCGATGGCCTCCAGACGCGCATAGCCGTACGTTCGCTGGGCATCCGGAGGTCTCCTGGCCAGCCTTACGGCGATCAGGGAGATCGCCAGCGCAATGACGTCAGTCATCATGTGCGCGGCATCCGACAGGAGCGCCAAGCTGTTCGTCAGCAATCCGCCGACAACCTCCGCCACTAGAAACGCGGACGTGAGACCGAACGCCCACCACAGGGGCTTCTCATGTTCGATCTCACTAAGGCCGTGATCGTGTCCCGCGCCCATATGCAATCTCCGGTCCGAAGTCAGGAAGCTGTGTCATCTTTCGCGTCTCGCCGAAACCACGCGGAGCGCAAAAAAGCAGGCAGTTGTTTGGCACGAAACACCAGCAATCCCGCCGCGAGCACGAGGTAGATCCACGCCATGGCGGTTAGCACGGCAATTTCTTTTTCAGGGATCGCTTGATAGGCGAACGCGAGTCCAAGTTGGATGAAGAAGAGAACCAGCAACGCCGCAGCGCCCCACAGGCCAAGGCGCCACCCCAGAAGCAAGGTCAAGGCAAACAGCGACTGGGCAGCGGTCAGAAAGAATTCCTCATGCTGTCGCGCGTCGAGCGGCAGCGACGTGAACTCGCCTGCACCAAGGCTCATGGCGATCGGCAGCATCCCCACCAGCAGAGTCCATTGATTGATCTTGTCGCTGATCATGGTGGTCAGGCCCGCCCTGGCGCGACCATCGACGACGAACAGGATAGCGATCGTGATCGCGGGAGCTTCGCTGGCCAGTGGCGCAAGCCACTGAATGAGCAAAAACTCATCGAGACCCAATCGGCGACCTGAGGCGACAAGAGACTCGGCGAACGGCTCGGCCGCCAACAGGATGACCCCAGCCGCGACGACGCTCATCACCGCCATCGTGGCCCAGCGCTTGAAAGGCGAAAGCTGGGCGATGATCGCGCCGGGTCCCGGCTCCTCGTCTTCCTCTTCTTCTTCATTCTCCGCGCGCGATGTGCGCCACAGGTAAAGGCAAAACAATGCGGCCAGCACGATGAAATCAACGATGCCGATCCGGTCCTTCAGCACGATGATGAAAGCGTACGCACTGGCGAGAGCCAGGAACGCGATCTCCACCGCGTTCGTGCTCTGTAACGCAATTCCACGTTGTCGCGATCGCCACCAGTGAAGACCCACAAGCAATGGCCACGCCAAGCCGATGAGCAAACGATTGGCGCCCGTCATGTTGGCCGCGGCATACGCAACGTAGCCAGAACCCGGATCTTGCCCGGCGCGATAGGCGAAATAGAAATCCACCGCGTATTCGGGCAAGACGGTGATCAACGCAACCACGGCCAAGACGAACCCGGTTGCAAGGTATTTCTCGGCCGCCTCGGCGCCCCATGAGAGCAGAAATCCCGCAGCCAGAATGGCCACGCCAAAGAGGAACATGTCGCCGACGGGGCCTAGACTGCGATCGCTCAAGCGTAGGAACATCGCCGGCAGGAGCGCCGCTACGGCCAGCGACACCGGAAGGGCGAACTCGCGCAAGGCATTGTGGAGACGTGCCATCAACCGCTCCTTCGAAGTTCGAAACGCGTCTTCGAGACGCACAGGAAGCGGTGGGGCAAGCCCACCGCTCCTGCTCTCCGACTAGCTGGCGTTGTCGATCGGAAGGGTTTGTTCGATTGGACTGACATAGATCCAACCAGCATCGGACCGGCCAGTCCGACCCACGCGACGGAAGATCTCCACCGCCCGAGCGACGTCGTCGTCTTCGCAGAACAACTCCATTTGCACTTCGCTGATCACCTGATCACCAAGAGCAACCGAGTACTCCTGTTCGCGCGCGCTCAACGCACGCAGCAACCCTTTCACGTCAAATAGCGCTAGCCGCTGAAATCCGGCCGCACCTAGCGCGTGAACAAGATCAGAAACACGATTTCGGTGCACGAATGCCTTGATCTGTTTCATTACACGGCCTCCTTCGGATTGGATCCGGCCGCCTTGCGTTCGGCGCGGGTTTCAAGCCATTCGTAAAGCACGGGGAGCAGCACGAGGGTTAGAAGTGTCGAGCTAATCAGACCGCCGACTACCACGGTCGCCAGCGGCCGCTGTGTTTCGGCACCCACGCCGGTCGAGAGCAGCATCGGCACCAAGCCCAGGATCGCGACACTCGCGGTCATCAGCACCGGTCGCAACCGCAATGCCGTGCCCTGCACTACCGCCTCGCGGACAGACAGACCCTTGTCGCGCAGCTCGTTGAGGAAGCTCACCAGCACAATGCCGTTAAGCATCGCCACACCGAACACGGCGATGAAGCCGATCGCCGACGGCACCGAAAGGTACTGGCCGGTAATGGCCAGTGCGATCAACCCGCCGATGGTCGCAAACGGTACGTTGGCGATGATCAGCGTCGCGTACTTGACCGAGTTGAAGGCGGTATACAACAACACGAAGATGAAGAAGATCGTGGCCGGCACGATCAGCGCCAGCTTTGCCAAAGCGCGTTGCTGATTCTCAAAGGCACCGCCCCACTCGATCCAGTAGCCGGCCGGCAACTGCACCTGCTGCTTGATCGCCGCGTTCGCGTCCTTTACGAATCCATCGACGTCGCGGCCGCGCACATCCATCTGGATCACTGCATAACGCTGCAACTGCTCGCGGCGAACGAACGAATAACCCTCGGCGACGCTGACCTCGGCCACTTCCGACAGCGGCACCAAGGCTCCGCTAGCAGTGCGCAACGGAATCTGTCGCAGTCGTTCGACCGAATCACGGGTGCCCTCGCTCAGCCGAACCGCAATGTCAAAGCGCTTGACTCCATCGAGTAGCACGCTGACTGGCTCGCCGCCCAACCCGTTGCGCACGATGGTCAGCACTTCTTCGGCATTCATACCGTGTCGGGCGAGCTCATCGCGGTTGACTTGGATCCGGATCTGCGGCTTGCCGACGTTCGCTTCCAACGATAGGTCCGCAACGCCCTGAACCTTGCCAAGGACCGTCTTGATTTCGCCGCTGAGCTTGTCGAGTTCCCCGAGATCCTCGCCGTACAACTTCAGCGCCAGCGTGGCGCGCACGCCCGAGATCAGTTCTTCGACGCGCATCTGGATTGGCTGCGTGTAACCGGGTACGACATTGGGCACGACCTTTTCCAGCGTCTCCTGCATGGCCACTTCCAGCTCCTTGATGTCGCGTCCGCTGGTCCACTCGTCCTCGGGCTTCAGAGCCGTGTAGATCTCCATGTAGTTGACATCGGCAGTCTCGCCCTTTTCGGCGCGACCGATCATGGCAAGCGTCGTCTCAACTTCGGGGAATTGCTTGAACGCAGCCGAGATTGCGTTGCTGGTGCGGATCGACTCATTGAGCGAGGTCGACGGAATGCCCGTCACTCGCCACATGATCGAGCCCTCCTGCAGTTGCGGCATAAATTCCTTGCCCAGGAACGGGAATAGCGCAAGGCTCGCGACCAACGCCACAACGGCACTGATCACCACCGCTCGCTTTTTTGCCAACGCCTTGTCGAGCAACGGCCGATACATACGCTTGATCCGCGCCACCAGCCAGGTGTCGCGTTCCGGCTTCGGCTTGAGAATCATGGAGGCCAGCACCGGGATCAGGGTCAGGCTCAAGACGAGTGAACCCGCCATTGCAAACGCAATGTTGAAGGCCATGGGCTTGAACATCTTGCCTTCCAGACCCTCGAGCGCAAACAACGGCAAAAACACCACGATGATGATGATGATCGCGAAGGCGATCGGATTGGCGATTTCCTTGGCCGCGGCCAATACCGCCGACGTCTTGTCGACTTTCTCGCCGTGCTCCAAGCGCTCGGCCATGATCCGGAACGCGTTCTCCACCATCACCACGGCGCCATCGACCATCATGCCGATACCAATGGCGAGACCGGCAAGCGACATCAGGTTTGCCGACAGCCCCGCTTGGCCCATGCCGATGAAGGCGATCAGCATGGCCAGCGGCAACGTAACGATGACCACGAGCGCCGAACGCACCTCACCAAGGAACAGGAACAGAATGATCGCCACGAGGATCGAGCCCTCGATCAGGGCGCGTACCGCGGTTTCCACCGCCTTGTTGACCAAGTCGGTGCGCTCGTAGATCGGCTTGAGGACCATGGTCTTGGGCAACGCGTCGCGCACGACGTCGAGCTTGCCCTTGACGCTTTCGACGACGTTCTTTGCGTTCTCGCCAATGCGTGCCAACGCCATGCCGAGTACGACCTCCTGCCCGTCACGCGTGACCGCACCGAAACGCGGAGCAGGTGCTTCCGTTACGTTCGCCACATCACGCAGGTACACCGGCACTCCGTGCTCGGCCTTCAGGACGATGCCGCCAATATCCGCGCTGGACTTCAGCAGCCCAAGTCCGCGCACGAGGAACTGCTCGCGCCCCACATCCATGACGTTGCCGCCGACTTGACCGTTATTGGCCGGGATCGCATTGATCACGTCGCCAAACCCCAAGCCGCGGGCATACAGGCGCTGCGGATCGATCTGCACCTGATATTCGCGTTCGCCACCGCCCCAGGACGTTACGTCATCCACACCGGGCGCTGTACGCAGAATCAGGCGTACGGTCCATTCCTGCCAGGTGCGCAGGTCCATGTCCGTCACTTGGTCCTTGGTAACCCCGGGGGCGCGTTCGACCGTGTACCAGAACACTTGGCCAAGACCCGAGGTGTTCGGCCCCATGCTGGGCTTGCCATAGCCTTCGGGCAAGCGGTCGCCAATCTCCTGCAATCGCTCGTTGACCAGCTGGCGCGCGAAGTAGATGTCCATGTCGTCTTCGAAGTACACGGCGACATACGACAACCCAAACAGGCTGACCGAGCGAATTTCCTGCACTTTCGGCAAACCGGCCAACGCCGACTCCACGGGCGTGGTTAGCAACTGCTCCACGTCTTCCGCCGCAAGGCCAGGAGATTCGGTGTAAATGTTGACTTGCGCCGGCGTGACATCCGGGAAGGCATCGATCGGCACGCTGCGCACTGCGCTGAAGCCCAGAAAGGCTACGACCGCGAAGATGATCAGCACCAGGAACTTGTAGCGCAGGGAGAGTTCGACCAAGCGATTCAGCATGGCGCACCTCCCAACAACGGGAGAAGGGAATTAGTGACCATGCCCTTCTCCCAGCTGCGCCTTGAGGATCTGCGACTTGACCGCGAACGCGCCAGCCACAACGACAGAGTCGCCCGCCTTCAGGCCTTCGCGGATGACCGTGCGATCACCGATCACTTCCCCGGTACGCACCGGCACCGGCTCCAGCGCGCCTTCGGCGTTGCGGCGGAACACAACGGTCTCGCCTTCCAGCTGCACCAGCGCGTCGGTAGGAATGGCAAGCTGCGTGGCGGCCTTGTTGTCGGAGTTGGCCCCCGAGGCGGCTTCGAAATACACCTCGACAAAATCGCCACCGTGCAGGCGGTCACCCTTGTTCGGTACTTCCAGCCGGACGCTGGCCGTCCGCGTCGCGTCAGACGTGCGGTGGGCGCTGCGCAACACCTTGCCCGAGATGCGTTCGCCCTGGACGACGATGGTCGCGGAGCTGCCCGGTTCGATGCGCGAGACCGTGCCGGACGGCAGCTTGGCATCGACCCATACAACGGACTCATCGACAAGGCGGAATAGCGGCTTTCCCGGCTCAATGCGCTCGCCTACGACGAACTCGTCTTCGGTAATGCGCCCGGCGTGCGGTGCGGTCAGTGTGAATTGCCCGTTGACACCGCCGCTGGCGGTGCCCGGCAGGCCGTAAGCCTGTGCCTTGGCGCGCGCGCGATCCACCGCCACCTTGGCTTCGTTGATACGACGCCCGGCCACGGCTTCGCGACCCAATGCGGAAACGCGCCGCCATTCCTGTTCGGCGATGCGCAGTTCGGCTTGCGCATCGGACACCTCGACACTCGCGAGCGTAGCGAGCGGTGCCCCCGCGCGGACTTCGTCTCCGAGCTTGGCATGACGGCGAACAACAAGAGCCTCGACCTGCGGGGTGATCAACGTGGTGCCATAGGCACTATCGACCACTTCACCCGGAGCACGCAGTTCCTCGCTGAGGGAGGACGGTTGCAATGTCTGCAGACGGATGCCGGCGGCCTTCATGGACGCCTCATCCATCTTGACGGGACCTGCGGCCTCTTCTTCGCCGCCTTCGGCGTGATCTGCTTCGCCTTCGGCATGTTCCGCTTCAGCGGTGGGCTTGGCCGCATCGGCGTCAGTGGATTTGGAACACGACGCCAGCACGAGCAGCAACGAGGCAGCCAGCGGCAGGGTCAACAAGCGGATGCGATCCATCGAAATCTCTCTCATGGGGTGCCCTCCAGCCCGGCCCAGCGTTCGAGCTGACCGGTGGCGGCGAGGTAGTCGGCATAGCTGCGCCACAGGCGCGCTTCGAGTTCGGCGCCCGCGAGCGCCGTATCTAGGGTTTGCTTCAACTGCAGAAGGTAGTCCGCGGTGGACAGTTCTCCCTCTCGCCACAGGCGCTCCAGTAACGCGGCGCGGCGCTCGACATCGGTGCCCCGACTGGCCTGCCAGCGTGACCAGGCCGCTTGCGCAGCGGCATAGCTTTCAACGGCGCGCTGCCGGTCGACGGTGAGTTCCAGTTCGATCCGCTTCGCGTCCGCGGCGGCGACATCGGCATCGGCCTGCGCGGCGACGACCTCCGCCCGGTAGGAGTTCCTGACGAACAATGGGATCGTGACCGACACGCCCACAACGTTGTCCTGGAGTTCACCGTAGTCGACGCGTCCGCCGTACACACCGACGGTGGGATCGGCAATCCGGTTGCGGCGAGCTACCGTGACGTCACGTTCGGCTGCCAATGCAGCCGCCTGCGCGGCCTGCCAATCCGGCAGCTGCTCCACGCCCGTCAGCGGTGTGCTCGGTGCCGGCAGCGTGTCGGTGGGCAAAGAGATCGCGGCAAGCGATTCAGGGCGGCCGCCGACGGCTCGAAAGCGCGCTTCGGCATCTGCACGATCGGCGATCAGCTGCGACTGATCCGCTTGCGCCTCGTCGCGCGCCAGCTGTGCCAAATCGCGTTCGAGTCCGGAGATGTCGTCGGCGGCGAATTGCTTGTCGGCCAACTCGGCGAAGCGCGTTACCAGTGTCAAACGTCTTTCGCCCGTTCGCACGCGTTGCTGCGCTGTTTGCAAGTCCGCCCAACTCGCGAACCATTGACGGGCGAAATCGCGTCGGCGCAGCTTGGCTTCGGCTGTGACCTGATCGGCACGCGCGGCAGCGGCGTCGCGACGCACGCGGCGTTTGCCGCTCAAATCCAGCGTGAGGTTGATCCCGGCGGTCCGGGTGCGGTCAACCCCTTCATCCTCGCCTTCCAGATCGAGTTCTGGGTTGTAGAGCGGCTGACCCGCCGCATCCAAGCGCGCTTGCGCGGCGGCGAGCTGCGCCTCGGTGGCGCGATAGCTTGGATGTTGTTGCCAGGCCGACTTCACGGCCTCGCGAATCGGGGCAGGCGCCCGGGCTGCCGGCAACTCCGCGGCAGACAACGAACCTGCGAGCAAGCATGCCGCGAGTAATGCGGCCGCCAGCGGCCGAACGCGGCATGCGCGCGGCGCGGAAACAAGGTGCATTGAAAAATCCTCTGAATGATGGTGCCTCCAGCGCGATAGGCCAGAGGGAACTTATGCACATCACTCAGACAATCGGTGGCTTCAACTCACTGCGCAGCGCTGCGTTCGGCGGCGTTTGCAGCGTGAGGCCCGGCGGACATTCTCGGGGGGCACCAAACGTGGCGTCGGCGTCCGTGAGGACTGCTGCCGCATGATGACAACTACAGTGCTGACAAGTGGCTGCGTGCGAGGCCGCAGTTGCGGGCACGCTCTCGTCCGTAATTGGTGGCGCTGCCTTGGCCACCGCGTCCTGCGAACTCGCGGTACCCAGTCCCAACTCGGCGAAGTCATGACTGACGCACGCGCTGGCCGCGCCAATCTTCAGCACCATCAACACGAGCACGAGCAGAGCCAACCGCGCCGAACCACGCAGGCGGGCGAGCAGGGTCGGGGCGGAAGCGGCGTGCATCCTCCCAGCATACAGGCCTAGGCCGGTGTTACGGAATTTCACGCTTGGCGGGCACGCGCGTGGCCGCGCAGGCTGTGGCGACGGGGATTTCGACTCGGTTCCAATCGACCCACCCTTGGGCCAGGACCGTCCACGCCGTGCGCAGGAACAGCATCGCCACCAAGGTGCCCACCAACAGATCCGGCCAAGGGCTCTGCGACCAGGCAACCAGCACCGCGGCAATGATCACGCCTACGTTGTTCACGAGGTCATTGCGCGAACACAGCCAGACCGACCGCATGTTCATGTCGTCACTGCGAAACCGCGTCAGCAACACAAAGCACGTTAGGTTCCCGACCAGCGCCACCGCCGCGGCGACAGCCATGTACGAGGCACGTGGTTCGGCGCCCAGCCACGCGCTGCGCGCAACTTCCATCAACACACCCAGTCCGAACAACGCCTGGATGCCGCCCTTGAGAAACACGGCCTTGGTGCGCTGACGCAGCGTGCCGCCGATCACCATGAGGCTCAGCACATACACGGAGGCATCGCCCAAGCTGTCCAGCGAGTCCGCTTGCAGCGCACTCGAGTCAGCCCACCAGCCCACGCCGAATTCGCCCACGAACAGGACCACGTTGATGACCAACACGATCCACAGCACGCGACGGCGCGCACGATCTGTATTCGCGCTCAGCGCGCTCGCCGTGTCATTGCAGCCGCAACCACTCATCCTGCGCGTCCTCCGCTGGCATCCGCCACTCTTCGCGTCGAACGAATGTTCACCCAGAAGCCGATCGCTGCCGCGATTGCCACGGCCGCCTGGGCGGCCAGCGATTGCAACGAGGGATACACACCCAGCCAGTCAATGCGCGGCGCAGGCACCAGCGCTTGCGCCACCCACCCGGCTTCCTGCAGGGCAGCGATGCCCTTGCCCACCAAAACCACGGCCAGGATGGCGATCAGGAGCGAACTGATCGAGAAGAACTGGCTGATGGGGAGGCGACGACTGATGCGCAACATCCAGAACGCAACCGCACCAAGTACGACGGTGCCCGCGACCAATCCGCCGATGATGGCGCCGCCATTGTGGTCACTCCACATGGCGATGAAGAACAAGATCGTTTCGAACACTTCGCGATAAACGGCGATGAATGCCAGCGAGAAGAGGAAGATGGCCGAGCGCCGCGTCAGTGCCGCCGACATCTTCGCGTGCAGGTAATGCTGCCACCGTCCGGCCAGGCTCTTCTGATGCATCCAGATGCCAACGCTGAGCAGCACGGCCGCAGCGAACAATGCCGAAAGCCCCTCGGTCACCTCGCGATTAGCGCCGCTGACCCCAACGAGATAGGTGGCCACCGCCCACGTGACAACGCCAGCCAGCAACGCGCCAATCCAGCCGGCGTGCACGTAAGGCAGGACGTCGCGGCGTTCGGCTTTGCGCAAGAATGCGATCATGCCGATGACGATCAGCAACGCTTCCAGGCCTTCGCGAAGAAGAATGGTGAAGCTGCCAAGGAAGGCGGTGGTCGCGTCGGTACGACTTTCCTGTAGCGTGGTAGCCGCGCGATCGAAGAGCGTGACGATGCGCCCCGCCTGCGCCGTGACTTCTGCGGCGGGTACGGCCTCTGCGATTTGCGCGCGAAACTGGCCCATCGCCGTTTCGATCTCACGCATGAGCGGGCGGTTGCGCGCGGCCAACATCGGCTCGACCGGCTCGACGCCGTCCAGGTATGCCGACAACGCCAGCGCCTTGGCCTGTGCCTGATCACCGGCGCGGTAGGCCTGCAGGGCCGCGTCCAGCTGTTGGCGCGCAATTGAGAAGGTCGCCGCAGCCTCCCGCTTTCTGGCTTCCACGGACTCAGGGTGAGCGCGCAGATACGCGGTGATCGCTTGCGCTTGATCCGCCTGGAGGGATTTCGCGAGGTCCTGTTCGCTGGCGCGCGAGAGCGCTTCCAGTGAGGGCACGACGGTGTGCACCGCAGGATCGTCGCGCCACAAGGCTTCGCCCCGCGCCCTCGCCTCGGGTCCGTAGGCGAATCCACCGACGTAAAACGCCAGCGCCCAGCGGTCGGCTTCGGATAGTTGGCTGAAGCTCGCCATCGCGGTCCCCGGCAAGCCTTGCGTGATCACCTGGTACAGCGCGAGCGGACTGCGTTGTGCGGCGCGCTGCGCATCGGCAAATGCGATCGGCGGCGGCGAAAGGCTGGCGGCGGCCGGTCCATCGCCATGTCCCGATGCGCCGTGGCACGCAGCGCACTGCTGCGCATACAGGTGCGCTGCCGCGCCTACGCGCGGTGGCGCCTTGGGCTGGGCCTCGATCCCATAGGCCGTCAGTAACTGGTCTGCCAAAGCATGGGCGGCCTTGCCGACGCGCTCCGGCGAATCGCGGCGAGCGATACGCGCCTTCAGCTCGTCAGCCGCGGTCAGCAGCCCGGCCTGTTGCGGCTGTGCGGGCAGGCCCTGCAGCTTGTCGCGCACGCTGGCGGCAAACTCCTGCATCTCCGCGTACTCGCCAGGCTCCACGACCTCGCCGTCTCGCACCGCGCCGGGATAGTCCACGGCGATGTAGTCCAGCAACTGCCAAGCTTGGCGCGCATCGGCCAGCGGATCCGCCGCCCAGCTCATCCCTATCCCGCCCCACATGAGTAGGGCTCCCACGACACATCGCATCCAGCAGGAACGCATCGATCGCACAGGCAGGGTCCGGGGAAAAGGCGCGCAGGGGCGCGGGGGGTCTTGACCAACTCGTCCCAGTGTAAACTCCGTAGCAGCTACAGAGTCAAGCGAGATGCGAATGAAAATCAGTGAGGCGGCGTCGGCTAGCGGGTGTCACTTGGAAACCATCCGCTACTACGAACGGATCGGCTTGATGCCCCGCCCCGGGCGCACCGGCAGTGGTTACCGCGCCTATGCGCCAGAGGAAGTTGAACGGCTGCGCTTCATCGCCCGCGGCCGGGATCTGGGCTTCACCCTCGAAGAAATCCGCAGCCTCCTCCGGCTGGCCCAAGATCCGGCGCTGTCCTGTGCCGAGGTCGACCAATTGGCGCGGCAGCATCTCAACGACATCCAGGCTCGGATTGCCGACCTTCAACGCATGGCCGTGGAGTTGGAACGCACAATCGGCCGCTGCCGCGGGGGAGAGCGCGGCGCGTGCACGATCCTGGAGACCTTGCGGCAGCCCGTTGCGGCAGCGTCATGAGCCTGCAGCTGGCCCTGGCGCAATTCGATTTTGGAGTTGGAGATCTTGGCGGGAACACCGACAGGATCATTACCCTCATCGCCGAGGCCCGGGACCGATACCGCGCCGACTTGGTGCTATTTCCGGAACTGGCGATCAGCGGATATCCGCCTGAAGACCTGTTGTTGCGCCCGCGCTTCCTGGCTGACTGTGAGCAGGCATTGCAGCGGATCGCCGAGAACACGTTTGGCATTGTGGCCGTAGTGGGTTGGCCGCAAGCCGCGGGGGCCGTGGTGTACAACGCCGCCAGCGTGTTGCGCAACGGCGGCGTCGCCACGACGTATCGCAAGCGCGACTTGCCCAACTACGCCGTGTTCGACGAACGCCGATATTTCGCCGTCGATCCCGATGCGGGCGCGTGCGTGTTTGAGGTCAAAGGCGTCCAGATCGGACTCCTGATTTGTCAGGACCTCTGGGGCATCGAACCAATTGCGGAAACTGCGGCCGCAGGCGCACAACTGGTGCTGGTTCCCAATGCGTCGCCCTTCGAGCGTGACAAGCATGCCGAGCGCGATGCACTGCTCGCCGAGCGCACGCGCGACCACCATGTTGCCATCGCCTATGTCAATGTGGTCGGCGGCCAGGACGGCCTCCTCTTTGACGGGGCTTCGCTGCTGGCCGACGGCGACGGCCACGTGCATCCGGCGGCGGTGGCCTTCGAGTCGCACTGGCTCATTGCCGACTTTGGCAAGAATTCAAAACAGTTCACGCCCACCTCGTGGCCGGTCGACACCGATGAGAGCCGCGATGGGTTGGCGTGGCGCGCCGTGGTACGCGGCACGCGCGACTATTGCCGCAAAAATGGCTTTAACCGCGTCTGGGTCGGGTTGTCCGGCGGACTGGACTCCGCGGTCGTGCTTGCGATCGCAGTGGACGCATTAGGCGCAGAGAACGTCCGCGCGGCGCGCATGCCCTCGCAGTACACAGCCTCGCTGTCGAATGATCTGGCGGAGGAGCAGTGTCGGGCACTCGGTGTGGACGTGCACACCTTGGCTATCGAATCGCCGTTTCAGGGGTTCCTCGCAGCGCTTGGCCCACTGTTCGCCGGTCAGCAGATCGATACCACCGAAGAGAACATCCAAGCGCGTGTGCGTGGGGCGCTACTGATGTCCCTATCCAACAAACTGGGTGGCTTGTTGCTGACTACGGGCAACAAAAGCGAATACGCGGTGGGTTACACGACCATCTATGGCGACATGTGCGGTGGCTACGCGCCGCTTAAGGACCTCTACAAGTCCGAGGTCTACGCCCTCGCACGCTGGCGCAACACCGTGGCCGGCGCGCCAGTCATTCCATCCGGTGCCATCGAACGTCCCCCCTCTGCGGAGCTTCGCCAGAACCAACGAGACCAGGAGACCTTGCCGCCGTACGATGTGTTGGATGCAATCCTGTTCCGACACGTCGACCAAGAACAGTCGCGGGATGAAATCGTGCAGGCCGGATTCGATCCATCGATCGTCGAGCGGGTGCTGGACCTGGTACGCGCGAGTGAATGGAAACGCCAGCAGGCAGCGCCCGGCCCTAAGATTTCCCGCCGCGCGTTGGGTCGCGAGAGACGGTATCCGATCAGTAACGGATACCGCAGCTAGTCTTACCGGTACACCAGTGCGGAAACAAGAACCTCGCGCAGTTTAGGAGAACGGTCGCGTGCCTGGCGGCGCGACCGACATCGGCCTACCTAGCCGGAGGCCATTGACGCGCAGCTCTGAGCGCACCGGCGACAGGTCTCCGCGCATCGCTGCATTTCCGGATCGTCGCCGAATCCCTCGCACGCGACCGCGCATTGACGGCAAATCTCCGCGCATGCACCGCAGGTCACGCTATGAATCTCTGCGCCTCGCAACATGGCGTCGGCGCTGGTCGCGCAAATATCAGCGCATGTCGCCAGCAACGCGACATGCGCGGGTGCAGCGTGTTTGCCACCCATACTCAGACAGTGATTGATGGTTTCCAGGCACGTGGCATGACATTCGGTACAGCTCTCGATGCAATCATTCATTTCATGCGATCGGTGGGCAGCGGAATGGTGCGTCATGCGGGGCCTCCAGCGAGATCGGGCAGATGGATGTGGCTGTCTGTTACCACCGCACTCAGGATGGCCTCGGTGCCGTTAAGACGATGCGGTGAGACGGGAACCGAGGGCCGCGAGCTCGGCCGGCCGCGCAACTCATCTGCGTGCGATGCGCGTTCGCTGCCTGTTATCCGATGCTCGGTTCGCTTCACTTGAACTGTCAGCACACCGCAGCGACGCGAGTGTCGGACAGCACGCGTCAGCGGGAGTGCGACCGCACTCTGCAACCAACGCCACGAGATCCCGCTCCAGCTGCGAAAGTTCGGCGAGTCGCCGGCGCACGTCCGCAAGCTTTTGCTCAGTCAGCTGCCGGGTCTGCTCGCAGGCACGTTTTCCCTTGACCGCCAGCAACCCCGCAATCTCGTCCAAGGTGAAACCCATCGCCTGGGCGTGTCGGATGAATTGAAGCCGGGTGACCTCGGCAGGGCCGTAATGGCGCACGCCGCCCAGGGGTCGCGGCGGCTCGGGGAGCAGCCCGCGGCGCTGGTAGTAGCGCACCGTCTCGACGTTGACATCGGCGGAGGCGGCCAGCCGGCTGATGGTGAGGGTCATAAGCTTGACTCCGTACTTAGGTACGGACGCTAGTATGCGCCGATGTCTAGCAGTCCCACCAAATCGCCCGTCGCCGGGATCCTCGGCGCGAGCCTCGCCGCCATCGGCGCTTCAATCTGCTGTGTGGTGCCTTTGGTCCTCGTCTTGCTCGGCATCAGCGGGGCATGGATCGCCAACCTGACGGCGCTGGACGCTTGGCGCCCCTGGTTCAGCGCAGCCACGCTGGCATGCTTGGGCTGGGCCTTTTGGAGTGTTTACGGGTCATCCGCACGCTGCCGAGCAGACGGTAGTTGCATTGATCCATCCGTGCTGCGTCGGCGTCGCAGATGGCTATGGATCGCGACCTTCGTGATCGCGCTACTGCTGCTCTTTCCGTATTACGTGCCTTGGCTTTTGTAGGAGACGAACGATGCGCAAGTGGATGATTGGTCTGATGATGGTATGGACGGGCATTGCCTTTGCGGCCACGCCAAAGAAGACCGTGCTGGACGTGGAGAACATGACCTGTCCGGCCTGCAGCATCACCATCGAGAAGGCCCTCGATAACGTGCCTGGTGTGACCGCGACTCAGGTCGACACAGAGAGGGCGACCGTAACCGTGAGCTTCGATGCCGAACGCACCACGGTGTCTGCCATTGCGCGTGCGGTGACCGACGCGGGATTTCCGGCCAACGCGAGGACGAACGGTGGTTGAGCTGCAACTGCAAAGCGCCCTGACGTGCCCGGAATGCGGGCATCAGGCAACGGAGACCATGCCGACCACTGCCTGCCAGTTCTTCTACGACTGTCGCGGCTGTGGCACGGTGTTGCGTCCGAAGGCGGGCGACTGCTGCGTGTTCTGTTCTTACGGCACGGCGCCTTGCCCACCCATCCAACAACGCGCGCCTTGCTGCGGATAGCGGTATCGCGCGACACCGTGGGTCGGCACGAATCATTTCCACTAGCACCGCACATAACTGGCGATTACGCGAAATTCTTGCGATGTCCGCTCCCCGCGAGCAGCGGTCGGTGAGCTAGTCGCGTAAAACCTCGCGAGATCCGTCCGGGGAGTGAGGGATCTCAGTCCTCACAGGAATCGCCCACGTCAGAAACCCGAGACTCGTAATCGTCCTGCGCCGACCTCACGCGGCGGAACTCCGAGCTGCAATCGTCAGAGTAATCTTCCGCATCCGCGCATTGCTGGAGACGTCGAGCAGCATATGAGAGCTCGCTTGCTGCAGTTTCGGCGTCATCCCGTGCGGAACGACATAGGGCGGGATCGCTGTAGTACTGCGCAACGGCTACGGATGAAACGCAAAGACCGACGGCGACTATGATTGACTTGATCGTCATGTACTTCCCCACTTAGATGACGTAGTTACGGTCCTGGATCATATTCCGCTTGCAATTCTTTTCGCCGCGACTCAACCATATCCTCGATTGCTTGGTTACATCCGCGTTGAAAATCTGTGGAATCGTGGTCGCAGGCGGCGGATTCGAGCAGCTCTCGCTCGAACGCCCAGGTATATCCACGAGTTTCTTCTGCACACGAGTCCGTGCACCTGAGTTGGTGGAAGAAGCGAACTCCTGTAGTCGAAACAATGGGCCGATCCTGCTCGGTCGATAGAGCGATCGCTTGCTCGTCCGTGCAGACTTGAGTTGCGGCGCACTTTCGAATATCGACAAGAGGCTGTTCTCTTGCCGACGGTCCGCAGCCTGACATTGCAATCGCGACAGCAAGAGCTACAAAGCAAAGGTTCAAGGTGGGCTGAAGCGTCATGGCGCGCTCGCGATCAACGGGCAGATGAAACGGCGACTTGGTGATTAATTTATCGCTTCACCCGAATCCTTCCTTTTTCATCCTCGACGCCATATTTTCCCGGTCCGATTGCAACCATGCGGCCGTCGCGCCCTTGCAGTCCGTGGGCTCCTTTTGGAATTGCCACCATGCGACCGTCCCGCCCTTGAAGGCCATGCCCTCCCGCTGGAATCGCAGCCATGCGGCCATCCTTGCCTTCTAGTCCGTGGCCACCCTTCGGAGTTGCCACCATTCGCCCGTCCCTGCCCTGCAGACCATGGCCACCTGCACGAATCGCGACCATCCGCCCATCTCGGCCTTCGAGACCGTGCCCGCCCTTCGGAATGGCCACCATTCGGCCATCACGCCCTTGCAACCCGTGACCTCCGGCGGGAATCGTCACCGAGACGCCGTCTCGCCCCGTGAGCTTGTGCGGCATGTACATCTCCGTTGACTACGAGTAATGGACAGCATGTGCGCCGCATGTTCGAAATGAGTTGCGACGCTGGGCGCCGCTCTCCCGCGAAGAATTCCTGCGGTGGAGGCATGGCGCGTCGAACAACGCACGCCTAAAGGAGCTAAGGACACTCAGGCAAGCTCAATAGATTATTCGGCTCGTCGCCATCGTTCTCGGTCTTCAAATACTTACGGCCATTTCGGGTCGCTACGATCACCCAAACGCTGTCACCGCGCACTGAAACGTAGAAGCGCCAGCGTCCTGATTCGATGTGCTCGATTGCATCTTCTTGTGAGATTTTCCAAGGACCGTTACCCACGCCTCCGACATGCGTAATGCGCTCGTGAGCGCTCTGTCGATCCCGCTTGTTGATGCATTGGATTTGAGCAACGTCCGCCATGTGCATACCCCGTGCCAAATGACACTACACACTACGGTAGCGCTGCAGGGTAGCGGCCAGGCCACCAAGATTCACCGCCCCCTCGCTAGGTCAAGGGTCGCAGCAGTTTCTTGTTGGTCGACTCGGGGAGACATAACGCCCCCCTATGCGAAGTCGATGCTCTACAAGTGTGGTCGCAGTCTTGCGGACCGTGCACTACTTCTCGATCTTTCGATGCCCCTTGATATTGATCCAACCGCGAGAAACGGGTCCACCGATGACCAGGGAGCGCGTGAATTTCGAGAAGCATGCCGCTGAATAACCAACTGCGTTTGTTGCCATCTCGCATGCGGCACGGGGGGCGCCGATTCTCGGTAAGCAACCAAGGAAGATCCATGGCTAGCACGCACAACATTGAGTTTCCCGAGTCGTTTCACATTCGCAAGCCGGTGCAGTGATCTGATCGCGCTCAAGGCATACGCGATTAAGGCGATCGAAGTAAAGACGTGCACGGCGAGGTTGCGACGCCACCCGGCCATGGGGCGGATCGAGTAGGCAACCCTTCTCGCGCGCGATCCGTGTGGAGCGCTTTCGTTGGATTCATGGCATCGACTTCTTTGGCGAGGTTAAGGCTCCGACCACTGCTCCGGAGCCACGAGTCCCGGGTTCATGGCCGGCCACGGCGCACCGATAATGATCGTGCTTTCGTCCGGGCGCGCCAAATGCACCGCGGCAAATTCCACCCGGGGCCCACCGTGGCACAGCCGCAGCAGCTCGCCCACCGCCAACGCCCCCGCCGCTGCGCCCGTGAAGGGCGTGGCGATGCTGCGCCCGGCCAGGCGCAGCACACCGCAACCGTCGCCGCTTGCGGCGTGCAGGTGCTGGTAAGCCTGTTTGCGCGCCGTTGCGTGCGCCTGGTCGACCGACGGATTCGTAGGCTCTGGCCAGCAAACGTCAGCGGCGCGCGAGGCCGGAAAGGTGTGCAGGGTGATTCCCAAGTAGTCACTGGGGCCACGCCCCAAGCCTGTCTCGATGATGCGGGCGAAGCCCACGCGCTCAATCGTGCGTCGCGTGGCCGGATTGTCGACGCCAATCAATGCGACGGACGGCTCGTCCCCGGTGACAGTGAAGTCCGGAGCGAAACGGCGCTCGATGATCGATGTCCGAAATCCGCGCTGCTCCGCCCACGCCGCCGCCATGCGCGTCTTGCGGCGCCTCACGTCGATCTCGCGGCTGAGCAGCGAAGTACTCTTGTTCGCACGCGAGACAACATCCACGTCCTGCAGCACCAGATGGCACTGGTCCACGGCGTACGGCAGCAAGCCCAAAGTCCACAGGTAGGCTTGGCCCAGGTTTCCCAGTCCGACGAGCCAAGCTGATTGCGGCAGGGCGGTCAGACCAGGCCCGCTCGCGGCCTCCGTCCATTGGCTCCACGGTTCCCACAGCGACCAGCCGATGCGGCGCCGGCAGGCGAGCGGCTGCGTGCCACGAAAATGCTGGAAAACCTCGGCAACAGCCATCGCGCCGGCGAGGACCGCGGCTGCCGCGCAATCGCCTTGCTCGGCAAGTGCGTCATCCTCGAGCGGCACCACCGCTGCCGTCCAGCCGTCGAAGGTTGCGCGAACACCCACCCCCCCGCCCGGGATTCCAGCGCCGAGGGCAATGCAAGGCACCGTCGAATCGATGTCAGTCGTTCGCTGCACGCCGAGCAATTCCAAGGCCGCCGCAAGGCGCAAGGGCGCAGGCGCATCGGGATGCCCGCGCCAGCGCGCTCGCAAGGCCTGGTCGGGACCGACGTACGTGACACCTCCCAGCAAGCACGGCAAGGCCGTTGCTGCCGCGGTGAACAAAGCCACCTGCGCCATTTCGCTTAGTCCATCGCCGAATACCAACTGCACGCGGTAACGCGAAAAGATGGCCACCGCTTCGGCTTCACTGGCTGCCTCCCCGGTATCCAGCGCGAGCTTCACGACGCGATTCAGTCGCTCGCCGATGTCTTCCATCGACTCATTCATTGTCATCCTCCAATACCAAGAAGCGGTTGTCGCACCCGCCCATCGCCTGCCAATGGTGGTCGCCTTCGTATACGTACGCGCCCACGGACCAGTGACGTATCCGCGGCCGCGCAAAGTTGGGCAGGATGATCGCGACGTGACCGCGCGTGGCAATCAAGGGGTTCTGGCGATCGATTCGGCTTTGACCGGCGCTGTGCGGGTGCACATGGACATCGGCGACCACCTGCACGCCGCGTTCGCGAACGATCGTCCACAACGCGCGGAATGCGGCCGCCGGCAGCTCCACAACGCCCCGGGCATGCACTTCCGGATGCAGATCGTCGAAGTACAGCACGTCAGTGACGCGACGGCCCTGCGCAGTCAGGTGCCCGAGTAAGAACGCACCCGATTCGTGGCTTTCGCCGTCAGTGCGCGCGTGTAGCTCGGCCACCAGGCGGTCCCACAACGCCCGGGGAACACAAAGCTCACTGGGCGCAGGCATAGTCGGGCGACCCCAGCAGGTCGGACACGACCCGCACGTAACGGTGAATGCCGACGGCCGGATCCCACAGCATGGACGGGTGCTGGTGGCGCCACACTTCATGCCCTTGGATCGCAACGCGATCGCACGGAATGTAAAGCGCGCTCGCATTCCAGTTGGGATTGAACGCGGCCGAGACGCGCGCCTCGCCGCGGGGCCACAGGGCCGGCGACAAGGGCGCGTTCGAAGCCGGATCCCACGGCTGCGCCGTGGGTGCGGTACGAGGGTAGTTCGACAGCTCGAACCGCAGCACGACCCGGCTGCCATCGCCCGCCCGCACCCAGATAAGCGCGTGCGGCCACGACAGCGAGTCCAGTAGTCCCCAACGGCCCGACAGCGAGCCGTTGAGGAAAGCCCCGGAGTTCACGTCGGCCTCGAAGGCCTGTTGATCCAAAGACGCCATGTCAGCCCTCCACCCGCTTGAAAGGGACCAAGTCGAACGCCACAGCGCACAGCGCGCCGGAGGTCAGCGTGCCGATCTGGGTGTCCGGGTCGGGACGTTCGTCGCTCCCCACCAGCTCGAGCACATGCTCGGCCGCATCGCGCGGCGACATGTCGAAGACGTTGTGCGTGGCCCACTGGTGTACGTGGGCGACGCGGGTCACCGGCGGGAAATCGCGCGATTGGGTTACGCCATTGAAGGTGACGTTCACCGTCACGCGCGGGCAGCGTCCCTGATGCAGCCGCACGATCGCGGCCCCGCCCTCGCGTTTGCCCGATGCCAGTGTCTGGACCGGCGTGTGCAGGTCGACCGGTCCGTCGCGATCTTCGGCGAAGAGCAGCTGGTCGCCCTGCCCGATATTCTGGGCGCCGAGTGCAGCTAGCGCCTCGCCCACCGACAGCTCCCCGTTGAAGTCGCCGACCAGCACCTGCGCAGCACCTTCGCACTGCAAAACGATCTTGATGTTTTTCACGTTGTGCTACCTCTTGTGTCATTCGCCGTTGGGGAATTCCAACGCCGTTACACAACAAGTCGCGTGGTGCGTGAAAAACCCGGAAAGAGACCTCAGTCAGCGCTCGGAATCGCAGGACACAAGAAGAAGTACGGGCAACGCGGGCACTGCTCGAGGTCGGTGGTGATCGGAAACTCGCCGGACGCGATAGCCGCGGCGAAGTCGCGTACCTGATCCACTTTCGACTGCAACTGGTTCTGCTTGAACTCCAGATCGACCGAGTCGTTTGAGGTCAGGTAGTGAACCTGAAGACGCGCGCCTGGCCCATAGACCTGACGCCCGGCCAGCAGCCGCAGCGCGTCGGGCAGCTCTCGCGTGACGGTCTTCGGGCGCCGCCCCGTGCGGTACCGGCGCACCACCCCCCCGCTGCCAGGTTCGGCTTGTTCCAGACGCACGCGAACGGGGACGCCGCCGACCCGCAGGTCGACTTCTTGCGAGGTAGCGCCAGGGGCGCGCAGGTGCTCCTCGGCCACTGTGAGCATACGCAGGGCATATTCTTTGTATACCGGCGCGAAGGGATGCTCGCATGGTCCCTGTTGCGCCCAGACCGCGTCGAGCTTGGGCCCATACTCGTCGAGTGGCACCTCGCGGGTGGCGCGTTCTTGGAGTACCCACGACAGCACCGCATACACCGCCCGGTGGAACAATACGTAACCGTCGTCATCGCGGCTAGCGCGCAGCCCCAAGCTCTTGGCGTAGGCGTATTTGCGGGGGCAGCGCTCGTACTGATCCAAGTCGCGGGCATCGTGGATTTCCGGTTCCAGTTTGAGCTCTGGCCTCGCCGGCAGGTCGTCGCCGGCGAGCAACAGCTCCGTATTAGGGACCCGCACCAGCTCAAGACGGGCAACGATGGACGGAAGGAACTTCGACTCGCTGGCCTTCTGCGAACCCAGAACTTCCGATCGCGATAGGTGGAGGTGATCGCGTGCGCGCGACAGCGCCACGTAGAACAGACTTTCTTCTTCGAACTGGTCGTGGATGTCCTCCGCACGCAGCATTCCCTCCGGCGGCGGGCAGAGTTTGCCGCGGTTGGACTGCGGGAAATGGCGGGTAGCCAGGTACGGCACGAACACCACCGGAAACTCCAAGCCTTTGCTGGCATGCACTGTCATCAGCCGAACCGCATCTATCGAGGCGGCAGCCGCGGGAAGCTCCCGAAGCGCACGCTCCTCGCCAAACTGCTCCAGGCGCCGAATCCAGCGCAGCAGGTTCTTCTTCGGATTGCCCTTGCGCGGGTCGAAGTGCTCGGCCGCGAACTGCAGCAACTGAAAGATGGCCAAGCGTCGCTGCTCACCCCCGCTTCCGGGCTGCTCGAGAAACTCGTCGATCAGCGCACGGCGTTCGAAGAGCACGTGGTTGAGAACCTCGGCCACCGTGCTCTCGAACCGCAGCCCAGCCAGGTCGTCGCGAAGGCGTTCGAGCGCGGCCCGCGCCGGCGCTGCGCAGGCCGCGATGACGGCGGGGTCAGACAAGGATGCCAGCGGCGATCGGTCGGCCGCATGCGCCAGCTCCAGGAACGAACGCACGTCCGCTAAACCCATGCGATAGGATTGGGTAATGGCCAGTCGCAGCAGCGCGCCGCGACTGGGCTCGGCTACGAAGGAGACCACGGCGAGGAGATTGCGCACCTCGTCCCGCTCGAAGATGTCGCCCAAATACATCGATGGCACGCCAAGCGCTTGCAGTCGTTCGGCCACTCGCTCGGCGTGCGTGTGCGTTCGCACCACGATGGCCTGGTCCCGGAACGGAATGCCGTCCGCGCGATGAGCTTCAATCGCATGCGCGATGGCCGCAACTTCCGCGTCCAACGTCGGGGCGATGACCAACTTCGGTCGTATTCCGCTGCCTCGGATCGCCTCCAATTGTCCCGCCGCGCGCCAAACAGGATCGTCTAAGCTGCGCGCAAAGGCGGTGTAGGTGTCGACGATCTGCTGGCCCGAGCGGTAGTTGAATTTCAACGGCAGCACGACCGCGCCAGGGAAATCCTGTGCGAACAGACGCATGTTGGCCGGTGAGGCACCGCGGAACCGGTAGATCGATTGTCGGACATCACCAACCACCCACAGATTGCGGCCGTCACCGGCGATCAGCTTTAGCAACCGCGAGCTGGCGCGATTGACGTCTTGGTACTCATCGACCAACACATGTGGAAACTGCGCGCGAATCATCGCGAGCAGGTCGTCGTTCTGCTCGAGCAGCGTGATCGTCCGCCAAATCAGATCACCAAAGTCGACGCCCCCTTGCTCGCGCAGCATGGCTTCGTAGCGGCCATAGACTCTGGCCACTTCTGCCGCCTTGGCGGCGGCTTCGCGCGCCTCGTCAGTGACCGCATGCGCTTGCATCTGCTCGGCCAAAGCGGCGTACTGCTCGGGCGTACACAGCTCGTCCTTGGCACGGGAAATCGCGCCCAAGATCGGCTGCATCAGCGCCAGCGGATCGCTCAAGCGCAGGTAGTAGTGCAGATCCAGGCTGGGAAGCAAGGATTCCAGGCGCTCGAGCGCATCGGCCGGATCTACGATGCGTACCGGTTCCTGCAGGCCGGCCAAGGCCGCGTGTTTGCGCAGCAACTCCAAGCCGAAGGCGTGAAAAGTCCCCGCCCACAATTCGTTGGCCGACGGGATCGTGCGCGCGATGCGTTCTTTGATTTCGCGCGCTGCCTTGTTGGAAAACGTCAGGGCGAGTATCGAGCGCGGATCCACGCCAGTTTCTAGCAGCCGCTCGATGCGGCCGATGAGGGTCCGCGTTTTTCCCGTCCCCGGCCCGGCCTCGACAAGCGCAGGCCCTCCTTCATGATCGGCGGCGATGCGTTGGGAGGCATCCAAGCTGGGCAAAGGCTTGTCTGCTTGCGCGGGCGGCGGCGATGGGACCAGCAGCGCGTACTGCAGTTGCTGGTAGACCAACCCTGGCGTGACGCCGAGCCGGCTCGCGATCTGCGAGGCCGACAGTCGCTCGTCAATGAACAGGTGCCTGGCATGGTGGGTTGGCAACAAAAATTCACGCGCGAACACATTTGCGTAGCGTTCGCGCAACTCCTGCGCGCTGTAGCCTTCCACGCGCCCGGCGCCCAACGGCGTGGTTTGCTCGGGTCCGCTCGGATCCACGACGGTACTGACCAACACCGGATCGGCCGGCGATTCGATGATCCAGTGCGCGTACTCGTGGGCCTGGACAAAGAATTGGAGCTCAGGACTCAGTGCGCCGGACACGAAGATGCGTTGGCGCTTTCGCTGCAAGGCGCCGGCACCGCCACCCAGTAGCGGGTAGTCGGGCGGAACGACCATCACGCGAAGTCCGGCGTCGTTCATCGCCGCGGCCAGAAGTTCTTGCGCCTTATCGCCACAGCCGCATTCTGCAATCAGTTGCGCGCGTTGCTGCTGGGCCTTAAGGCGAACCGAGGTAAATGCATCCATGAAGACTCACGAGTCAGAGGTTTCTCGAAGCCACTGTTGCTTGAGCGCGTCGGGCAACGATGACTGCTCCACGGCCTGCTGAAAGGTCCATCGCTCAAAGGCTGGCTTCTTGGTTGAATACGAAACCACCTGCGGTATGGAAGCTTGAAACAACCACGCCCTGACTACCTCGATATGGACTCCTAACGGTCGCGAGATGGCATCAAGCAAACGTCGAGGCACGGGCGGGGCAATCAGGTGTTCTTCCAGCAGCGCCAAGATAAATTCGTCTATCCCGAGCGCGTCGATCCAAGAGCTCGTCACGCCGCGTGCGCGAAGAGCTTGCTCGAGGCTGTCGATTTGCAGGCGATTGGCGGCCACGGCGGCCGCCACCGGCGGTGGCGCCTGCGTCGCCTCGTCCTGTTCCCGAACCAGCACCTGCACGCGGCTCATCGTGCGATTGACGATTTCGTCCTCACGCTGAAGATCCAGGCCTTCGATGGGAAAACCAGCCGTCGCCGCCCATGCGGTCGCGAAATCAACGAGGTCTCGTTCGTACTGGGGATACTTCTTCGCCCATTCGCGCACCAGCGCTTCGGTGGGCCACGCCATCGCCGCCCCGAACGCATCAAGGACTTCATCGCGGGTCATTTTGTTGTTCATGGCGCGGTCCTTTCATCTAGTGCTTTAGTGACGCGGTCGAGCCAGTTGCGCACGGTTCGGTCGCTGACACCAAAGTGTTCTGCAATTTCTGCCTGGGTTCGCCCGAGCACCCGTGCCTGCAGGAATGCCTCGCAGGCATCGTCGGGCAGACCCGCCAGGCGCTGTTCGACCTGTGCAAGCTCCTCCTGCCCGGCCGCGCGTTCGGCCGGATCCTCGGCTTGACTCAGGATGCGGGCGTCGACTTCAGTCGGCGCGCACCCCCCGTCGCCGTCGTAGCGCTTGATCCGCTTCCCGCGCTCCTTGCGTAGCGCGCTCACCGCCTTCCCATAGCGCCGCGTCCAAGGATGGTCCTTGGATTTCATCGCGTCGATCGAACGCCGGAGGATAAATGAGTGGAAGAAGCGCACGCCGTATTCCAGCGTTGGGTCGTCGCGCTGGATGCGACGGACAAGGTTCTCGAAAACCACGCTCAGGTGGTCGTCGAGGTCAGCTTCTGAGATGCGATACAGCATGCGCATCTGGCTGGCGATCATCGACGTGGCGCACCGGGTCAGGCCTTCGAAGGCCAAGAAAAAGACTTCCTGATCGCGGGCACTTGCCTCGCGCGCGAAGTGCAGCAGCACTTCGGGGGGCAGATCCTTCTGTCGGGCCGCAGCTCGCAGCCGGTCGATCAGCTGTGGGCGCTCCAGCGTGGTCAGGGCGTCGATCGCGGCTTGAACCTCCGGGCGCCGGGCCGATGGCACGGCCGCGGCTTCGGAGTCGGGTGGTTCGAGGTCGGCATTCATGCAGGCATCTCCTCCAGACGTTCCGACCCCCAAGGTGCAGAATCCGTGTGAACTGATTCCTTGTTGGCGCGGTCACGGCGGACGACAGGCCGCGACGAAGCATATTGCTGGGTCGTTCCACCCTTAGTCGAGGCAGGGCTCGGAAAACCGGAAATCGCCCGCGCGAGCTCGGTCGGGTGCGGCTTGGATACCCTGTGCCACCTTTCGGGGCGACGCACCAATGTGCACGTCCACATTGGGTGGAGAGCAGCGTCGCTTAGCGCGCCGCCATCGAAGCAGGGCAGAATCGGGGACGCGCGATTGCACACGTCGTGCACACGTTCTGAGCAAATAAGCGAGAAACCAGCCGAAACGTGTCTTTTCCCGTCCAATCCATCATCGGGGCGACGGACAGGCGCAGCGTTTCGGGCGCGATGTGCTGGGGCATGGGCACGATTCTACCGTCGGCCCATGGCCGCCCGGGCAATCTTCCCCGGACCCTTGGGGCAATTGCCCGCGCGGACAATGTTCGCGCCGGCGCGGACGCGGTTTCCTGTCGTGGCGATCCAACGCCAATCAAACGGGGACACCATGGGAATCGATCTGGACTACTTCGAAAAACGCGTGCGCAGCCTGGAACAGGCCCTGCACCGCCTGCAACACGACCTCGAGGACGCGCACGAAATCGCGGGCCGCATCGTCGAGGAGTACCAGCAGTGGGTGAAGAGCGAGACGCCGGGCCGCGAGTTGATCCTGCGCCGTCTCGAAGAACTCATCGTGCGCGGCAGCCCGCGCAGCGTGTACGCCAAGACGCTCGTGCTCGAGTTCGGCATTTCGCGCACCAAGTCTTACCAGATGGTCAAGGACTACCTGGTCGAACGTGACGCCGCCAACGCAACGCAACGCGCGGCACTCAACGGCGACGTGTTTTCGGCGTCCACGCTGCGCTGATCCGTTTTCCCCCGGGGCTGGTTCGCAGGGATCGCGACCGGCCCCTTTTCTTTTCGTCCTGCAAGCGCACCGTGATGCCCGAAGTGACAATGGTCGATGCGCGCTGCCGATGATCAACTGGTTGCACCTGCCGGGCTCCACCTGCAGGCCGGAGCCGAAGACGCGCACAAGCAGGCCGATGCCTGCAGCCCGTCGGCCGGCGCAGATCCCCCCTCTCCCTGACTGCGCCGGCGGCTCCCTCTCTTCTGCGGAATCACTTCAATGCATTCGGGATGCGCGAGCGTTCCAGTGCGAGCCAACCGGCTTCGGTGATTTCCCAACCGCCCATCACCTTGCGTGCGTACCCGCGTTCGACCATCCGCGCCATGGCGTGGAGGTCGACCGCGTGGCGCACGGTGATGGATTCGGTGAGCTTGCGCAGCTCTTCGCGGTCGACGGGATCCAGGCGCGCGTTCACGTCTTCGCCCTGCGCTGTGGTGGTCTGCAGAAACGTCATGCCCGAACGAACGACCCGCGGTTCGACGTCAGGACACGCACGCGGCCGCGGGGAAAGCCGCGATTCAGCCGCGTGAGGATGCGTTCAGTCGTGCGTGAGGTGCGCAAGCGCGGCCGTTGCGGCCTCGCGGTCGTCGTCGTCGAAGGGCACCACGCGCATCGACGCGACGGTCCCGGCATCCAGGCAACGCACGTTGATGTCGACGCCGTCCGGATGGCTGCGCGGAATGTAGAACGCCTTGACGCCGCACACCGAACAGAAGCGGTGCTTCGCCGCGCCCGTGTTGAACGTGTACTCGGTCAACGCATCCGCGCCGGACACCAGGCGGAAGCGCGAGGCCGGCACGATCAGGTGCAGGAAGCCGGTCATGCGGCAGATGGAGCAGTTGCAATCGAGCACATCGATGTCGGCAGGCGCGTCGACTTCGAACCGCACGCGGCGACAATGACAGCCGCCGCGATGCACCACGTGTTCCGAAGGACTCATTTCTTGCCGTGGCCCTTGCCGTTGTTGCCATGGCCCTTGCCGTGGTCGTCGTGGCCCTTGCCCGCATGCCCGTTGTCCGACTTCGACTTGGACTTCGACTTGTCCTTGCCCTTGCCATGGTTCGGATACGCGCGCTCGAGTTCCGAGTCGAGCACGATGACGCGGCCCCAACGGTCGTACGTCGGCACGAAGCCTTTCTTCAACCGGTGGAATTCCGCCGAGCCGGGCTTGATCCCGAGTTGCTTGGCGATGTTGCCCCAGCCCTTGCCATGGTCGCGTTCGTACACATCGACCACGTAACGGCAGGGGCGGCCGATGATCGAGGCGATGTTGCACGCCATCCACACATCGCCCGGCGCCCAGCGGCGCGGGCCGAGCAATTCGGAAACGAGGTCGCGCGGCGCGCCGTTGTAGCGCACCAGTTCGTCGACGAACGGATCGCGATACCGCTGGCCGTAGCGATTCATGTCGCCGAGCCAGGTATCCATCCACACATCGCCGCTGCGCGGGTTCCAGCCGAAGGTGAAGTCCTGCGCGTGTGCGACGCCGCCCGTGGCGGCCAGCACCAGCGCGAGCGAGAGAGCCTTGAAGGAATGACGCACGTTGCCCCTGCCTGCTTGTGGTCGGTGATGCACGCAGTGTGTGCCCACAGCCTGAATGCGTTCTGAAATCGACGTCACGCCCCGCGCATCATGCGCCGTGCGTCACAGGCCCGGCGGACCGGCGGGCGTGAGGACGTGGCCAGGGCCGGCCGCGTCGCCGCGGCGGTCGACGACGACCAGGTTGCCCGTGCCGTCGATCGCGTACAGGCGCTCGCCGCCCGAGGTGGCCTGCAAGCGCAGGATGCGCCCGTCGCGGCGCCAGCGGCCTTCTTCGTGGAAATACTCGGCGCCCTCGCCGTCGAGGAAGGCCTCGACCAGTTCGTACTGCGCCACCACGCCGTTGCCGCGCTGCAGGCGCAGGCGCGTGTCGATGCCGTCGCAGTCGGCGCAGGCAACCACGCCTTGCCAACTCAGTTCGGCATCGGGGGATTCGAAGCGCGCGGTCGATGCATCGCTCGGCGCATCGCCGCCCCGGCAGCCGGCGAGCGCGACCGCCGCGAGAAGCGGCAGGAGGAGGATCGACGAATGGCGTGCGGGCGCGGCCATGCGGCCATTCTGGCGAGCATCGTGTGCACGCGGCCACGACACGCGCGGTCGGAGCATGGAGCGGTCATCGGGGACCCTGCCATGCGCCTGCATCTTTCGCCCTTCGCCTTCCTGCGACGCCATGCGTGGGGAGTGATCGTGCTCGTGTTGATCGTCGTGGGATGGTTCGCGACGATCGGGTGGGTCGCCGGCAAACTCAACGCCGACCTGGGGCGCACCTTCAAGGCCGCGCCCGTGCTCGAGGACAACGCGCATCGCGCCGACTGACGCGCGGGCGATTGTTTACTTCGCCGAGATCGTGAACTTGCCGAAGGCGACGCCGAGGTCCCAGCCCTGGCCGGTACCGGCGAGCGCGAGCGAGACTTCACCCTTCGTCATCGCACTGGCCTTCGACGATTTCGACGCGCCCGCGTGCGCCTCGGCCTGCGCGTAGCTGCCGAGCAATTCCTTGATGTCGCGGACGCCGGAGAATTCACCGGTACCGTTTTCGATCTTCGACTTGCCGAAGGTCAGGCCACCGCCCTTGGCTTCGATGTGCACGGCCATCTTCTGCCCGTTGTCGCAGGTGATCGTGCCGTTGCCCGACGCGGTCTTGTAGAACGCCGACCAGCCGGCGAGGTTGAACTTCAATTTGCAGTCGGTCTTGCCCTGGGCCATCGCGAGGGGCGCGGCGAGGACGAGGGTGAGCGGAAGCAGCTGGATGAGGCGGAGACGGCGCATGGCTAGGCTCCTCGGGGGGATCGATGCGCGGAAGGTAGCACCTGTGCCGTACCGCCGGTAGCAAGACGGCGCCCCTCGGGGCGCCGTCGGTCGCATCGCTACGGCTCAGTCATCGTCGCGGCCGTGGCCGCGCCGGTGCTTGCGATACCCGCGGCGGTCGTACTGCGGGTCGTAGTAGGACACGGTGCAGTTGCCCCGCGAATTGCAAGTCACCCGGCTCGCCGTGTTGTTGTAGCCGTGGCTGACGTACGGCTGCACGTAGGGGCGGTACGCGTAGCGGTGATGATCGTCGTTCCAGCGGCGATCGACCACGCGGTAATACACCGGACGTCCGTAGCGATCGCGCGCGACGATCAACCGGTCGACGTCACGGTAATTGCCGTACCGGTAATACGGCTGGCCGCCGCGCAGCACGACGTCGGCGACGTCGACGATGACGCGCGTCAGCCCATCGTCCTGCGCATGGGCAGGCGCCGGCAGCAGCGCGGAAAACGCAAGACCCGCCGCGAACACCGCGGGTGCGATGAACTTCGACAGTGTCGACATGGTGCTCTCCCTTGGGCCGGCATCGATGCGGGCCTGGGACGCACGATGCGACGCGCGGGATTAACGGAGGTCTAACCGTCCGGGGCTGCGCAAGCGGCCATTCAGCCGCTGGCGGCGCTTGCGATATCGGCCAGCGCCGCGGGCAGTTCGCTGGCCTGTGCGACGCGGCGCAATCGCGGTGCATCGTCGGCCACGTCGGCCTCCGCTTCGTGCGCCCACGTCACGTGATACGGCATGTAGACGCCCCAACCACCGAGCCCGAGTACCGGCGCGATGTCCGAACGCAGCGAGTTGCCGACCATCGCGAACTGGTGCGGCGCCAATTCGAATTCCTCGAACAGCCGCGCATACGTTTGCGGATCCTTTTCGCTGACGATCTCGATTCGGCGGAACAGGCCGGCGAGCCCGGATTGTTTGACCTTCGCTTCCTGGTGGAACAGATCGCCCTTGGTGATCAGCACCAGGTCGTGTCGCGTACCGATCGCTTCCACCGCTTCGCGGATGCCGGGCAACAACTCCACCGGATGCTGCAAAAGCGATTTGCCGAGCGCGACGATGCGATGCAGGTCGCTCGCCGACACACGCGCATCGGTGATCTCCACCGCGGCCTCGATCATCGACAGCACCATGCCTTTGACGCCATAGCCGAACAACGCGAGATTGCGCATCTCCACGGCGTACAGGCGTTCGTGCGCGCGGCCGTCGGCCAGGTCGACGTAGCGCCCCACGATGGATTCGAAATCGGCCTGCGCGCCGCGGTAGTAATCCTCACTGCGCCAGAGCGTGTCGTCACCGTCGAAACCGACCAGTCGGATGCCGTCGGCCGTGTGCGGGTTCGAAGACGGAGTCATGCGGGTGCGCCGTGCGGGGCATGACAGTGTACGAAAACGCGAAGGGGTGGCCGAAGCCACCCCCTCGTTCACTGCAAGGCACGGCCGACACCCCTGGGCCGGCCGGGCATCCGTTCCGTTACGGCGTGCTGGGCGGCGCGCCAGCGGTGCTGGCGGACGTCGGCATCGACGAGGACGTCGTCGTCTCCGTCGCGGTCGTTCCCGTCGTGCCCGACGAGTCCGTGGTGGTCGTAGTCGTCGACTCGGTGGTCGTTTCCTTGTCGTGCGCGCATGCGGCCAGCGTCAGCGAAGCAGTGACGATGGCGGCGGCGGTGAAGCAGCGAAGCGTGGTGTTCATTGGGGTTTCCTCGTCTATGTGCCTTGAAGCGGATCGGCCGGCCACGAGGGCCGGCCGAGGTGACGGACGTGCGATCAGCCGCCCGTATCCGACTTGGCTTCACCCTTGCCGTTCTTGGCGAGGTAAGCCTTGTATTCGTCCTGCGTCAGCTCGCCGTCGGCGTTGGCGTCGGCCTGCGCGAATGCGCTCGACAGGCTCTGCACCGAAGCCGATTCCGACGCGCTCAGCGTGCCGTTCTTGTCGGTGTCCAGGTCGGACCAGTTGACCTTCTTCGCATCCTTGCCGGACTGCGGCATGGCCGACTGCGTTGCATCCTGCGTGGTCGACTGCGTCGCGGCCGTCGCGTCCTGCGTGGCGGACGTCGCATCCTGCGTGGCGGCCTGGGTGGCCTCCTGCGTCGCCGACGTGGCGGCGTTGGTGGCGTCCTGCGTTGCCGACTGCGGCGTCGTGCTCTGCGCGAAGGCGAGCGGCGCGGCAACGGTCAGCGCGAGGGCGAGGAACAGCGGCTTGCGATTGGAAAGCTTCATTCGTCGGTCTCCTAGGGGGATCAAAACGTCGCGCCAGATGCATCGGCTTTTTCGGCGACGGTGGACACCATGCGCCCGCGCATCTGAATCCTCGCGACTTGCCGGTTGCGGCCTCCACGCCGCATTAACCAACCCGTTCGCGATTTGCGGTATCGCGAGCGAGCGGGTTGCGGCATGTCGGCGATGTGCCTGTTTTCAGGCCTTTTCGCCGGCGTTCGCGAGCTTCGCCCCGTCCGCGTCATCGCAGCGTTAACGCCGTCGATGACGCGCGACCGACCGGCGATGCAGGCTTACGAAAGTTTTACATCGGCCATGCAACGGCGTTAATGGCCGCCTCTCCACGATGGCTCGCAGACACCCCACACGCACTCCGAGGATTTCCCCCATGGGCACCCAGCGCCAGCCTTCCCGCTCCAAATCCCGCACCGTCGGATCGCAACCTGCCGCACAGCAGAGTTCGCCCGAATCGATGGCCAACGCGCACGACACGCCCGAACAAGCGCAGCGCACGCGCGAACGCGCCGCGCTGTCCAACCAGGGTGCGCAAGGCCGCCACGTGCCGATGTCCCTTCGGGAGAACGAAGACGACGACACTGCGACACGCCACTGATGCTGCCGAGCCTCGACATCCAGTGCCCCTACTGCGGCGAGACGATCACCGTCTTCATCGATGATTCGGCGGGGCCGCAACACTACGTCGAGGATTGCCAGGTGTGTTGCCGCCCGATCGTGTTCGATGTCGGCTTCGATCGCGACGGAGATCCCGTGGTGCGTGCCTCGTCCGAGAACGAGGCCTGACGGAGGACGCCGACATGAAACTGTTGCCGCTACTGTTGTGCGCGCTCGCATGGCCCGCGCTTGCGCAGACGCCACCCACCGCCGCCACGACCGCCGCGCCGGCCACGGGAGGCGATGCGTTCGCGCGTCTCGACCAGGACAAGGATGGCCGCGTCAGCTCGACCGAAGCCGATGCCGACGCGGGGTTCAGTGGGTCGTTCGCCGCGATGGACGCCAACGCGGACGGCTTCGTGACCAGCGACGAATACAAATCGCGCGCGAAGACCAACGCGCAACCGAAACCGCCGCGCTGATCCGGCTCAGCGCCCGACGGCGCCCAGCCAGTCCGCCTTGCCGATCGGCACGCCCGCGGTGCGCAGGATCGCGTAGGCGATCGACGCGTGGAAATACAGGTTGGGCAGCGCGTAGTTCGTAACGTAATCCTGCCCGTTGAAGTTCATTTCGGTCGTGCGCGTCTTGACGTGGATGGGACGCGCATCGGCGCCGTCGAATTGCGCGGCGTCGAAGGATTCGACATAGGCGATGCAGCGCGCGATGCGCGCGCGCAGTTCGTCGAAGGTGGTTTCTTCGTCCGGGAACGACGGCGCGTCGGTGCCGGTCAGGCGCGCGCAGCCGTTCTTCGCGTGGTCGGTGGCGATCTGCACCTGGCGCACGAGCGGCAGCATGTCCGGGATCAGGCGCGTTTGCAGCATCACTTCGGGCGCGATGTTCTTCTCGGCGGCGTACGCCTGCCCCGCATCGAGGACGTGCTGGAGGTTGCGCAGCGTGCGGACGAAGACGGGCGCGGTGAAGGCGTGCATCGGGTGCGACATGGCGGGGGCTCCGACGGGCCGGCGCGGCCCGGAAGCGGCACAGGTTACGCCGACGCGCGATGCGCGCCAGACGCGATCCTGGGTTTCTTCATCCCAACCAATGGCCGGCCGGCGCGGGACGCGCGAACAGGTAACCCTGCCCGTACACGCAGCCCATCCCGCGCAGGACCCCCCACTGCGCATCGGTCTCGATGCCTTCGGCGACGATCTCCGTGCCGAGGGCGTTGCCGAGCGCGAGGATCGCTTCGATCAGCGCCGAGCTGCGCGAGGGCACGCCGTTGGCGAAGGGCGCCACGAAGCTCTGGTCGATCTTGATCATGCGCAGCGGGAACTGGTGCACGTGGCCGAGCGAGGAGTAGCCGGTGCCGAAGTCGTCCAGCGCCGCCTCGACGCCGCGCTCGCGCAGGCGATGCAGCATCGCGACCACGGTGTCCGGATCGCCGAGCAGCGTGCCTTCGGTGACTTCCAGCAACAGCGCGCCCGGGTCGAAGCCGATCTCGTCGACCAGTTCCAGCAGGCGCTTGTCGAAATCGGTGTGCAGGAACAGGCGCGGCGAAACGTTGAGCGTGAGATAACGATGCACGCCGTCGCGTGCGGCGCACACCAACGGCCGCGCGGCTTCCAGTGCGAGGCGGAACATGCGCCAGTCGATCTGGCTGACCAGCCCGCTGTCTTCGGCGACCTTGAGGAAGTCCGAGGGCGTGAGCACGCCACGCGTCGGATGGCGCCAGCGCAGCAACGCTTCGTAACCGACGACGCTCGCATCGTCCAGGCGCACGATGGGCTGGAACCACGGCTCGAACTCGTCGCGCATCAGCGCATCGCGCAGCGCCTGCTCGAGGTCGAGCACGCCCATCGCCGTCTGGTGCATCGCATCGTCGAACAACACGAAGCGGTTGCGGCCGGCGTCCTTCGCGCGATAGAGCGCGACGTCGGCGTCATGGAGGATGCGGTCCACCGATTCGCACTGGCCATCGGCGATCGCGATGCCGATGCTGCACGAGAGCTGCACTTCGCGGCCGGCCACGTGCAGGGGCGGGGCGAGCGCGCGCAGCACGCGTTGCGCGACCTTGCTGGCGGTCTGCGGATCCTGCACGTGTTCGAGCAGCATGACGAACTCATCGCCCGCGATGCGCGCGACCACGTCGGGCGTGCGCACGCAGCCGGCCAGGCGGCGCGAGACCTGCTGCAAGACCTGGTCGCCGGCGCTGTGGCCGAGGCTGTCGTTGATGACCTTGAAGCGATCGACGTCGATGTAGAGCAGGCCGAAGCCGACCGAATCGTCGCGGCGCAGCCCGGCCAGCGCGCGCTCCACGCGATCGCGCAGGTACACGCGGTTCGGCAGGCCGGTCAGCGCGTCGTGCACCACCTGGTGCTGGAGCTGCGCTTCGACCTGCTCGCGCACGGCGATCTGTTCGCGCAGTTCGAGCGTGCGTGCTTCGACGCGATGTTCGAGTTCGGCGTTCGCCTGGCGCAGCAGCTCCGCCGCGCGGCGGCGCTGCAGCGAACTGCCGATCTGGTAGGACACGAAGGTGAGCAGTTCGGCATCGCGTTCGTTGTAGGCGTTCGCGTCCTCGTAGGTCTGGACGGCGACCACGCCGATGGCGCCCTCGGTGCTCAGCAACGGCGCACCGAGCCACTGGAGCGTCGGCGCACCGAGCATGCCGGCGTCGATTTGCCCCGCCGCCACCATCGTCATCGCGCTGTCGCGGGAGACCAGCGTTGGCCGTTGCGTGCGCAGCACGTGCTCGGTCAGGCCCTTGCCGAACGACCGCGCACTCCAGTCGCGCTCGTACTGGTCGGCCGCATAGGGGAAGGACACCGTGCCGCCGTCGTCGGACACCAGCGCGATGTAGAAATTCTTCGCATCGATCAGTTCGCCGACGACCGCGTGCACGTGGCGATAGAAGTTTCCGGTCGTCTCGTCCAGGCTCGCCAGCGCGGCGATGCGGTAGAGCGCGGCCTGCAGGCGCTCGCCGCGCTCGCGCTCGGAGACTTCGCGGCGCAGCTCGCTGTTGGCGACCTGCAACTGCTGCGTGCGCTCGACGACGTGGCGCTCGAGTTCGGCGCGGCCGCTCTTGCGCTCCAGCGCGGTGAGGATGTGCTCGGCGACGAACGCCAGCAGCGACATCTCCGCGGTGGTGTAGCAACGATCGCCGGTGTAGCTCTGCACGACGACCACGCCGTGGACGTCGCCATCGCGCAGCATCGGCACGCCGAGCCAGTCGGAACTGTCCGCGCCGTGCAGGCGCAACGGGCCGGAGACCTGTTGCATCAGTTCGGGCGTGGAGCCCATCAGCGGGCGCTTGTCGCGCGTGAGATACCACGTCAGGCCGCGTTCGATCCGCGCCAGCGGGATCTCTTCTTCCGGCAGCAGGATCTGGTCGTCGACGACGTCGGCGAAATACAGGAAGCGCAGCGCATCGCGGTCGCGATCGTACAGCGCGATGTAGAAGTTCTCTGCATACATCAGGTCGGCGACGATGCGATGCAGCCCGCGCAACATGTCGGGCATGTCGAGATCGGAACCGGCCATGTCGGCGATCGCGTAGAGCGAGCGCTGGAGTTTCTCGGCCTGCTCCAGGCGCGCGACGCTCTCGCGCATGCGGCGCAGGTCGAGCGTTTCGGCCAGGCGCGCGATGGACGCCTGGCACAGGTCGATGGGCGCGTGCGGGCTGTTGAGCACCGCAACCGCGCCTTCGCCGTCGTCGTAGAGCACGCGGGGGTTGACGTCGTCGTTCTCGCCGGCGCGGATCCGGGCGACGGCGTCGATGGCATCGGCGATGACCTTGGCGTCCGCGCACGCAGGCGGGAACGCCTCGATGTCACGGGGCCAGTGCGTCGACCACACGACGCAGGCGCAATGCGTATCGAGTTGCGGGTCGGCCTCGAACCAGGCCTGCACGACGGACTGTGGCGACGACGCGCGCAGCAGGCGTTCGGGCAGCGGAGGCTGCGCCGCACCCTCGTGCGCCGGCGATCGACCGAATTTCACGGACATGGAACTGGAACCCCCTGGAAGTCCGCAGGTTAGGGGCCGGCGGGGGCCGGTTCCGTGCGCTACGTCACCTTGCGGGTGCAACGGGCGTCTCGGCGGATGAATGGTTCACCGGCGCATCGTTCACACCGGCTGTACCCGGTATGCCCGAGCGTAATCACGCGCCCGGACCGGGTGCACAGGGGGAACACCATGCAGGAACAGCACGCCATCGCGGGGCAGACGGTCGACCTTGGGCCGGAGCTGGAAGCCGAACTGACCGCGCTCGACCGCGAAATGCCACGCATGCAATCGATGGCCGGAAACATTTTCGCTCTCGCCACCGCATGGGCCGAACGCCACGCCGCCATCCTGCAACGCACGCCCCCGTCCATGCGTCCGGCGATGGAAGCGCGGCTGCATCGCATCGGTATCCGCTGGGGCGTCGTGCACGGTGTGCGAATGACCGCGCAATTCCCCGCGATGGGTTCACCACGCTGAACTGCGTTATCCGACAATTCACCGCACGCAACATCTCGAATAACGCGCGCATGCGTAACGTCGTGCGACGGCCATGTCGGCCGCAACGGAGACAGTCGAGATGGCCAATCAGCAAAGCGGCAACGAAGGCATGAACCAGGGTCAGCAGAACCAAGGCAAGGGCGGCAGCGCGAACCAGGGCACGCAAGCCCAGGGCTCGCAGGACTCGCAGCAGCATTGGCAGCAGCAGTTCAAGAACGAGCCCTACTACCAGCAGGGCCGTCAGTTCGAGGATTACCAGCAGGCCTACCAGACCGGTGAACAGGGCCGCCAGCAGTACGGCAGCGGCGGGCAGAGTTTCTCGCAGTCCGAAACCCAGCTGCGCGGTGATTACGAGAACAACACCAAGGGCCAGCAGAACGCGCTGAAGTGGGACGACGGCGCGAACAAGGCCTGCGAAGCGGCGTGGAACCGCGCCGGCTCGCAATCGAGCGACCGCGACATGCAGTCGAAGGGCGCATCGTCGCAGGAGAATCGTGGCGAGAGCACGGGGCGCACTTCGTAACACGCCACGCGTCACCCTCCCCCCGGCCCCTCTCCTGCACTTGCAGGGGAGGGGTTTCGATTATGTGCGGTGCTTCATTCGCACGAGGGAGTCGATCAGCGATTCGAGCGCGACCGGGTCCACCGGTTTGACGACGTGCGCGTCGAAGCCGGCTTCCGCGGTGCGTTGCCGCACTTCCATCTGGCCCCAGCCGGTAATCGCGACGATCACCAGCGCATCGCCGCCTTCGGCCACGCGCATGCGGCGGCACACCTCGTACCCATCCACGCCGGGCATGCCGAGGTCGAGCAGCACCGCATCCGGCGTGAACGCGACCTGCCAGGTCAACGCGGAGGCCGCGTCATAGCCCGTGCGCACCTGGTGGCCCTGCATGCGCAGGAACAAGGCGAGCGAATCGGTGTGCTCGCGGTTGTCGTCGACGACGAGCAATCGCATGCGCTTGACCGACGGGGCGTGCGTTGCACCGTCGAGCGGTTCGGCGCGGACGTCGTCGGGCGCGAGCGGCAGGCGCACTTCGAACTCGCTGCCCTGCCCCAGCCCCGCGCTGCGCGCGATCACCGAGCCGCCGTGCATTTCCACGAGGCTGCGCACAAGTGTGAGTCCGATGCCAAGCCCGCCCGCCGCATGCCCGATGGAATGCTCGGCCTGGCTGAAGAGATCGAACACGCGCGCAATCTGGTCCGTCGCGATCCCGAGCCCGTTGTCCTGCACGACGATCACCGCATCGTTGTCGTCGCGCCGCGCGCTCAGCGTGATGCGACCGCCGGGATCGGTGTACTTCGCCGCGTTGTTGAGCAGGTTCGACAACACCTGCGCCAGGCGCACCGGGTCGGCATGCAGCACCAGCGGGGCATCGGGCAACGACACGCTGAGGGCGTGCTGGGCGGTATCGATCAAGGGCCGGCTCGTCTCTACCGCACGCTCGACGACATCGGCCAGCGACACCGACTGCAGGTGCATCGGCACCATGCCGCGCGTGATGCGCGAGACCTCCATCAAATCGTCGACGAGGCGCACGAGTTGCGCGACCTGCCGTTCCATCACGCCACGCAGGCGTTCGCCGTCCACGTGCGCGCCCACTTCGCCGTGATCGGCCATGCGCAGGATGTGCAGGCAATTGCGCAGCGGCGCGAGCGGGTTGCGCAACTCGTGCGCGAGCGTGGCGAGGAACTCGTCCTTGCGCTGGTCGACTTCGCGCAGCGCGACCTCCGCCATCTTGCGGTCGTGGATGTCGGTGGTCGATCCGTACCAGCCGGTGAGCTTGCCCGCTTCGTCATGCGCGGGGTTCGCGCGCACGAGGAACCAGCGGTACGCGCCGTCGCGGCGCCGCAACCGCAACTCGGTATCGAATTCCTCGCCCTGGAACGCGCGCCGCCACGCCGTGGCCACCACTTCGCGATCGCCGGGATGGATCGCGCTGTTGCGTTCCTCGCGCGTGACGTCGAGGCCCTGCCCCGTGTACTCGTTCCAGCGGTCGCTGAGCCAGGTCATCGCCCCATCGGCCGTCGCGCTCCACAGGATGGAGGGTGACGCATTCGCCAGGCACCGGAACCGCTCCTCGCTGTCGCGCAACGCCTGCTCGCTGCGCACGCGCGCGGAGATGTCCTCGAACAGCGCGGCCACGCGGCGGCTGTCCTTCGGCCCGAACGGGAAGGCATGCACGGCGTACCAACGCCCCAACGCCTCGGCGGGGAGCGTGCGCTGCGCCGAGCATTGCGTGCGCACGACGTCGGCGTAGAACTCGAACCAATGCGACTCGTGCGAGGGGGCGAGATCCCGCATCGATTTGCCGACCGCGCCGACGAGCCCGGTGTAGCGCTCGAACGCGCGATTGGTCTCGATGAAGCGATAGTCGACCGGTTCATTGCCGTCGAACACCACTTCGACGACGCAGAAGCCCTGGTCGATGCCGTCGAACAACGCGCGGTAGCTGACCTCGGGCGTGAAGCCTTCGCGCGGGCGCTGCGGTTCGGTCAGCGTCGGCACCGCGTCCTCGTCGACCGCGAGCAGGGTGATCGTCGATGCACGCAGCACGCCGGTGAAATCGCGCACGGCGGTGAAGCGCGCCATTGCGGCGAAGGTCGTGCCGTCGAGACGCGCGAGTTGCACGGCCACGGTCACCGGCGGTTTGCCGGCGTGCAATGCGCCGAGTGCATTCTGGATCGCGTCGCGATCGGCGACGTCGCCCAGGGATTCGAACGCGACCCCGCGTAGCGCGCCGATGCCGCGGCCGAGCATGCGCGCCGCCGCCGGATTGATGTCGACCAGGTGCCCGCCCGCATCGACGCGCAGCATGCCGACGTCCGCGCGGTCGGCGATGTCGACCCAACGCGACGCCGCTTGCGGTTCCTCCGCGCGACCGTTCTGCATGGCGGGCGCGGGGTCGTCGATCACGACCGCGAATCCGGGTCGATGGCGTCGAGCGCGTCGGCGATGGGGCCTTGGGTCGTCGGACGCACGAGCCGCGCGATCTCTTCCCCGTCGCGCAGGAAGATCAGCGTCGGCCACAGCTTCACGCGGAACGAGCGCCCCAGCGGTTTGCCGCGGCCGTCCTCGATCTTCAGGTGGTGGACGTCGGGATGGTCGGCGAAGGCGGCCGCGATGGCCCGCTGCGCGCCGACGCAGTGCCCGCACCACGGCGCGCCGAACTCGAGCACCGCCGGACCCGCACGCCCGTCCACCACCGCGCGTTCTGGCTCCGTGGATTCATAGTGTTGGGCGAGCGGCATCGTGGATCCGTGTGCATCCTGCAACGGCGCCAAGGTAAACCGCGCCGGGTGAGCGCGGCATCAGAGTTGGCTCAACTCTTGCGTGCGACCGGCTTCTTCAGCGCCGAACGGTAGCGCTCGTAGAGCGCCTGGACCTTCTCCACATAGGCTTCGGTCTCGGCGTAGGGCGGCACGCCGCCGTACTTCTCGACCGCGCCGGTGCCCGCGTTGTAAGCGGCGGCGACGAGCACCAGATCGCCCTTGTAGCGCCGCATGAGATCGCGGATGTGGCGCGCCGCGCCGTCGATGCTCTGGGCGGACTGGAACGGATCGGCCACGCCGTAGGCGCGCGCCAGCGACGGCATCAGCTGCATCACGCCCTGCGCACCCTTCGGCGACAGCGCGCGTGCATTGAAGTCGCTCTCGGCATGCGCGATGGCCCGCAACCAGGCATCTTCGACGCCGGTTTTCTTCGCGGCCTGGCGGAATTGCTCGGCGAACACGTCCAGGCGCGGCTTGCCGATCTCGCCGTAGCCTTCGTGCGCCCACGAATCGCGCGGCGCGCGGATCTTCACCGGCTCGGCCACTTCCTTCCAGCCGCGGATCGCGCGCGTGCTGTAGACGGCCTTGCCGTTGATGCGCGTCGTATACAGGTTGCCGCGCACGGGGCCCTGGTCGCCCCAGAAGTTCGGCACCTTGGCCTTGCGGTCGTTGACGCGCCTGGGCTTGCACTTCGAACCCGGCTCCGGTGCCGTCGAGAGGCTCAGCCGGTTATCGCGCAGGCATTCGTACACCGTGCGCGCCTGCGCGCCCGCGACGGGCAACAGGCACAGCAGCAGACCGGCGAGGGCGGCACGGGGCGTCATGGGGCGCCCATGAGACGCGCGGACTGTTCAGCATTGCGTGAAGGCCGCGTGTGCGGCGCAGCAACGTTCAGCGTCTCTTTTTCGGCGCCTTCGTCATCGCGTCGCGGTAGCGCTCGTACAACGCCGACACCTTCGCAACGTATTCGATCGTCTCGCGATACGGCGGCACGCCCTTGTACTGCGTGACCGTGCCGATGCCCGCGTTGTACGCCGCCGCCACCAGATCGAGGTCGCCCTTGTAGCGCCTCAGCAATTGCCTGAGGTGCCGCGCGCCCCCGTCGATGGATTGCGATGGCGAATACGGATCGGTCACCGCATATTCGCGCGCGACCTCGGGCATCAGTTGCATGACGCCGAGCGCACCCTTCTTCGAGGTGGCCTTCGCGTCGAAGCCGCTTTCCGCATGGGCGAACGCACGCAGCATCGCGTCTTCGACACCGGTTTTCTTCGCCGCCGCGCGGAACTCGGCATTGAAGGTTCTCAGTTGCGGCGGGCCGAGTTTGCCGAGGCCGACATGCGCCGGCGAGCCCGGCGGCGTCTGCACCGTGAACGCGAGCACCGGCACCGCACCCGGCAACTTGCGCGTGCCGTACACCGTCTTGCCGTCCTGCTGGCGCTCGTACAGCGTGCCTTGCACGACGCCGAGATTGCCCCACAGGTTCGGCACTTTCGCCACATCGTCTTCGATGTGTTTGGCGACGCACTTCGACCCGGGTTCAGGCGCGGTGGAGAGACTGACGGTGCCGTCGCGCACGCAGCGGTACACCGTTCGTGCGTGCGCGGGCAGCGCGACGAAGGTCGCCAGGAGGCAGAACATGGCCAGGGCCGTGCGCATCCGGCGGAATGTACACCCGGGAGGTCGAATGCGCGTGCAAGGCACATGGATGGGGATCATCGTGGCGGGGTTGTTGGTCACGGGCTGCGCGACCAAGCCCAAACCCGTCGAGGAAGCGCCGGCACCGGTCGAAGTGCCCGCGCCGCCAACCACCACGCGCGGCGAATTCCTGATCGAAGCGGACAAGAACGAAACGTGGAACGCCGTCGGGCAACTCGTCGTCAATACGCCGGGCGTCGAATACGAAGGCCGCTCGCAGATGCTCGACATGTACACGGTGCGCTACCGCGGCGTGGAGTTCCTCGTGCTGACCAAGGCGATGCTGTTGTCCGAGACGATCCGCAAGACGACGACGCGCGTCACTGCCACCACCCCCGACGGCGCACCGATCGACACCAACGCCAGCGCGGATTTGCTGGTGATGCTGGAACAGAAACTGCCCCAGGCGATCAAGGACGTGCAGGCGCGCTTCGCCGCGGAAGCCAAGGCGAAGGCCGACGCGAAGAAGAAGTCGAAATCGAAGTCCAAGTCGAAGAAAAAGAAGAAGACCTGAAAACCGATCGGGGAACGTTCGATTCCGCGCGCTAGGCCCGCGACGACAGCAGCCAACCCATCACGCCGACGTTCGCGATGACCGTCAGCCAGAAGACGAGCTGGAACGCCATCTTCTGCGTCTTGTGCCGCAGCAGGCCTTGCGCAAGCAACGCGCCGGGCCAGCCGCACAGCAACGCAAGCAGATGCAGGCTGTTCTCGGCGACACGCCGCCCTTGCCGTTGCGCCGCCGCCTTGTCCATCCAGTAGATGAGGAAGGCGAACCCGCTCATCAGGCCGAACGCCTGGCCCATCCCCAACGGGACCCATCCGAACAACGTCGCGAGCGCGATCGCGGCGCATGCGACAAGCCCCAAGAGCGCATGCGGAACCGGGCGCGCGCGCTTCGCCGCACGGCGCCCCGTCTCACGCATGGTTTACGCGTCCTTCGCGGCCGCGGGCAGTGCGTCGGTCTCTTCGTCCTTCCACGTGTGGTCGTGGTCGCCGTTGAGCAGGCGCATGCGGCTGCGTTCGACCTTGTCCTTGCCGTTCACGGTCGTCGTGCGCGTGGCCTCGAACATTTCCACCAAGCCCGTCGGGCGATGCACGACGAAGAAGCCTTCGTCCTTCACCGTCATTTCGATCTTCGCCAGCTCGGATTCCGGGATCTTGCCGTCGACGATGTGGTTGGCGTTCGCGCGCAGCGCGGCGCGCGCCTTCTCCGAATCCACGGCCTGGTGGTAGGACACGAACAGATCCTCCGCATCGTCCTCCGAAACGGAGAGGGAGAACGTCAGCTTGGCGGGGATGTTGGGGCCGCCGAGCGGGCTCGGGAGGTCGGTTTCCAGTTCGTACGCCTGCTCCGGCTCGAGGTCGATGCCCACGAACCCGTTGTACCAGGAGATGTTGCGCGCCAGCAGCGCTTCCATCATCGCGGGCGACAGCATCGTCTCCATCGCCTTGTCCATCGCCGCCTGCGCTTCCGCGCGCTTGGTCGCGCGCGTCTTTTCGTCGGCGATCTTCTTCACGCCGGCCTCGATCATGCCGTCGAAAATCGGGCGCATCGCGGCGCGGAAGCGCGGCATGAGCACATCCATGTTGCGCACGCCCGTGAAATTGCCATCGGCATTCAACTGCACCGAGACCGGCAGGTCATCGAGCGCGGCGGCGAGGGCCTTCATCTGCGCTTCTTCGGACTTGTCGCCTTCGAGCACTTCGAACGTGTAGCCCGAGCCCGTCCACGTCTGCACGAAGCCGTCGGCGGAGGATTCTGTGATGCGCACCACCGTCGTGCTCGAGGAACGCGACCGCTTGCGCACACCCTTCGTCTCGTCGGTGGTCGATTCGCTCGCCGCGTAGGTCAGCGACGTGCCGTCCTTCCACGGCAGCACCCACTTGACGGATTGCGCGGGCTTGGCCGCGTCGTCGGCGGCGGAGGACGACAGGACGGGCAGCGCGCACAGCAGCGCCACCACGAGAGTGCGACGGAACAACATGGAATTCCCCTGGTTCGATCAACCCCGCCCACTTGGCGGGACGCGCGGATTTTGAGCCAACCTCAAGGCCGAATTTCGATCGGAACCGGCACTTTCACCTGTTTCCACAGCGCCAGCATGTCGGCGTTGGACAGGGATATGCAGCCGTCGGTCCAGTCGCGCGAGGGATAGATGGCCACCGCCGCGCGGATCCGCGGGTCATTGGCCTGCCCGTGGATCATGATCGCGCCGCCGGGCGGTACGCCCTGGCGCTTGGCGCGGGCGCGGTCATCGGCATTCGGATAGGAGATGTGGATCGAGCGGTAGAACGCGCTGCCCGCGTTCTTGTAGTCGAGGACGTACAGGCCCTCCGGCGTTTTCTTGTCGCCCTCGCGTTGCTTGTGGCCGACGGGTGCGAGGCCCAGGCCGATGCGATACGTCGCGACCGTCTTGCCGTCGACGAACACCCACAAGCGGCGCTCGGATTTGTCGACGAGGATCTTGTCTGCGTAGACGGTTCTGGCCTGCGCGGCGCCGATGCACAGCGCCGCGAGGGCGACGAATGCGACACGCATGCGGTCAACCACCTGCCTTCGCATCGTCCACCGCATGCAGGAACTTCAACAACCCGGCGAAGTACGCGTCCTGGTCGTCGTAGAAGGCGCAATGGCTGCCGTTGGGGAGATAGAGGTACTGCCCTTGCGGCAGGCGCTTGCTCATCATCTCCATGTACTTCGGGTCCATCGTGTCGTAGCGCGCGCCGATGACGAGCGTCGGCACCTTGATGTCCTTCAGCGCATCGGTGCGGTCCCAATCCACGAGGAGGCCGCTGGCGCCGAGCTCGCTCGGGCCCTGCATCGGCACGTAGACCTTCTTGTTCAGATGGCGCACGAACCCGCGCATGACCGGCTCGGGCCATTCGGCCATCGGACGGCGCAGGACGTGGGCTTCGTAATGCGGCACGAGCAATTCTTCGAAGCGCGGATTGGCGTAGTCCTTCGCGGCATCGAGCTTGCGCAGTTCGGCCAATGCTTCAGGTGCGAGTTGCGGCATCAGCACATCGTTCGCGTATTTGTTGTACGCGGGAATGCTGGACACCATGTTCGAAATCACCAGTCCCTTGAGATGATCCTGGTGCTTGAGCGCGTACTCGATGGCGAGGATGCCGCCCCAGGAATGCCCGAGCAGGTAGAAGTTGTCCTTGTCGAGGCCGAGCGCGACGCGCACTTGTTCGACTTCATCGACGAAGCGATCGACGTCGAGCAGCTTCGGATCGTCGGGCTGGTCGCTGTAATACGAACCGAGCTGGTCGTAGTAGTAATACTCGACGCCATCGGCGGGCAGGAAGCTGTCGAACACCTCGAACGGCTCATGCGTCGCACCGGGCCCGCCGTGCAACAGCAGCACCTTGATGCGCGGGTTGTTGCCGACGCGCTTGGTCCACACTTTGAAATCGCCCGCCGGCGTGTGGATCGGGATCATGCGCACACCGCCCTGCCATGCGTCGGGGTGGTTGGCGCGCGAGTGGTAGTCGCGGAGCGTGGGCTCCGACGCGAATGCCTGCGTGCCGAACAAGAGGCCGAGGATCAGCGCGATCAGAAAGCGCGGCATGGCGTCGTTCCTTGCTGGGGCGTGCGGCGAGTCTAGCCCTCGTTGTGCGGTGCGATGGCGGCCCGCGGGGCGTCGCGCAGCACGAGCCAGGACATCACGCCGCCGGACACGTCGACGAGGATGTGCAGCGCGATCGCCGGCCAGATCGAATCGAAGACCGCGACGGTGACCATGTACAGCGCACCGAAGAGGCCCGTGCGCAGGATGCCCCCGAAGCCCTGGTAGGCGTGGCCGAGCGCGAAGAGCAGCGTCGAGAACGCGGCGGCACCCCACCAGCCCAGCCACGGTGCGAGCGCCCAGGTGAAGTAGCCGCGGTAGAGGAACTCTTCGCAGACGCCCGCGGTGATGGAGACGCCGATGAAGGCGCGGACTTCCGGGCGGGTGTGCGGCACGACGTCGGCGACGGGGGCGACTTGTGCCTGCAGACGTTCGCGTAATGCCGGGTCTCGGCGGACGTGGAAGATGCAGTACGCCTGGTAGGCACCGTATGCGAGGACCAGCAGCGTCGCGAGCGAGAGACGCCAACCTTCCGGCATCGTGAAGTTGAGGTCCGACCAAGGGCGGCCAGCGTAGAGCCAGTAACCGACGCCGACGGCGACGAGCAGCCAGGCCTGCACCGTGCTCGTCGACCACAGCCATGCGCGCGCGCGTGCAGGCGACTCGCGCAACCGCCGCGCGTACGCCTTCCAGCTGAAGAGCGTGTCGTAGAGCGGAAGCGCGATGGCGAAGAGCAGGACGTAGAGCAGGTCGAAGGTTGTCGGCATGGCAGACCTTCGGAGGTGGCAACAGGCGGCGCCACCCTAGCGCAGCTCCGACCTTTTTGCTGGCGCCAGCAAAATGGCCGGCCGGCTGCAATGTCAGTCGTTATCGGCTTCCGAGGTGTTGGCATCGGCGAACAACATCGAGAACTCATCGGGCGTCAGTTCGATGCCCTCCTCTCGTGCGACCGCGCTGTTGCGATCCCACAACTCGCGAATCGCCACTTCGATGCCGTCGCCCCAGTTCATCTGCGCGGCGACGATCTGCTGCCAGGTGCCTTCGCGGCCGAGCGATTCGGCGAGCTTCGGGGTCATCGCTTCGAGCACGGTGCGCTGCTGCGGATCCAGCTCGCCGATGGCGTCGAGCGCCAGGCATTCCAGCAAGCGGAGGAACGGGCGGCCTGCGTAGCGGTCTTCGGTCATCGTGGGTCTCGCATCGCTATTGCCATCGGGGGAGCATTTTATCGGCGCCGATACCGTCACGTCCTCGCCACCGCAATGGCTCAGCCGGTGGTTTCCGCATCAAGCGCCGCCAAGGCACGCCTGTCGCCGAGCAGCGCAGCCCGCATCCGCTCTTCGGTCAGGGGACGAACCACCCACTCGATCAGCCCCTTCCGCGACATCCGCATCGGCATCGCGAGCCAGTAGCTCTGTCCGGGGCCGACGCAGTACCAGAACGTCTCCCCCATGCGCGCACCCAGCCCCGCACTGTTCTCGCCCGGCTGATAGGAAACCTGCTTCACCACTTTCAACTGGTGGCCCTTGACGGGGCCATCCGGTCCGTTGAATCGCATCGAGTCGAACGACCCGCGCAAGCGAGCGCTATCGCGTCGGTACTGCCAAGCAGAGGCCCAAGCAAACAAGCCGATGAAGAAGAAGGCCGCGAGAAAGCCAAGCGAGTCCGTCATTCGGCGCGAAGCTCAGCGCCAGGCAAGGACGCGCTCGATGGATGTCGCCGCCTGGTCTCTGCAACCGTATCGGCGATCAGCTGCCGGAGAACGTCCAAGTCGACATCCGTCAATCGCCGCACGGACAGGCACGACTTGCCCATCTTGTGCTTGCCCAGCTTCGCCAGGAGCGCGGCTTGACCAGGTGCGTCCGGGGCAAGGTAGATGCTGAGATCCGGCTTGCGGGAGGAGAAGCCGGTGATGCACATCTCGCCGGAGTGACCGCTGTCGTAGGTGTACGCGTAGCGATCGAAGCCGACGATGGTCGGGCCCCACATCCGCGCAGGGTGCCCCGTCGCGCGCTCCATCATTTCGCGCAGTGTCGCGCAGTCGGCGCGGCGCTGGGCGTCGGGAAGTGCGGCGATGTAGGACTCGACGCTGGCTTCGGTGGCGGTGGTCTTCGGCATGAAGAGGAGTCTACCGCCGCCCGGGCGGCTCGCCGAGCGTTTCAAATCGATCGCTTTTCTGCGACCCGAGTTCCTGTAGGCGGCGACGACTGTTCAACGCAAAGGGAGCTCGCCTCGATGATCCGCTCGATATCTTTCTGCATTCGCGAGAACCACCAGGCGAACGCGACTGGCCGATGCGATTCGTCGCTGGCCGGGGATCCGCATTCGGTGAGCGCCGCCATGAGCTCAAGGTGGTAGCTCATCTCGACGAGTGCGATATGCGCGGACTCGGGCATGGCGTACACGACAGGCGCGCGGTGCTGCGCGTCGGCGAATATAGTCATTGCAACCTCCTCGATGAAGGGACCCTTGCGTCGGGGCGACGCAAGGTGTCGGGAGGTTCAAATCCGGGAACACACAGCCGGCGGAGTGATTTCCTCTTGCGAGGTCTTGTATTCGTCCCCTCCCGACGCAGAGGACATGCGTTGAAGCGGTCTGTGTGTTCGGAGATTTGAAGCTCCGAAGAGGATCGTGCGCCTGCCCACACACAGGAGCGATCAGCCGCAGGCGCACGATCCAACAGACCGTTCACTTCATCAGGAGGATTCGCCTTCAGGTTTTTCTGACTTCTTGCGCGTCTTGCGATGGCGCATGCTCAGTTCGCGCACGGCCTCGTCGAGCGCCGCATTACCGCCGGCCGCCTTCATCACCCCGTAGCTGGTGTTGGCCACCACCATGACGTCGCTGCCGAGCGCGGCGATGGTGTCGTCGATCTCCTCGACGAGCTGCTGCAGCGCCTTGAGGATCGGGATCAGGTTGTCGCGCGCCTCAAGGTCGGCGAAGGCCTCATCGATGTCGATGCCGCGCGGCAACAGATCGAGGTTCTGCGCGATCGTTACCAGGCACAGCCGCCCGTAGTTCTCGCTGCGCGGCCCCATCAATTGGAGCGAGCGGCGCTGGTCCACCGAGAGCGACACCCTGCCCGGAATCTGCTGCCGGATCTGCTCGATCAGCCCCAGCACCGTGGCCTGGACTTCCTTCGTGACCACCATGGACACGAGGTCTTGCTGCTTCATTGGAAAACTCCGCTTGATGTGTATGGCGGAGTCTTCCCTTAGGCGTGAAAGAACGTAATTGTGCTCTGGGGCAGCGTGTTAGGAATCTCGTGAGGGATGCGAAGCGTCAGGGGGCGGGATTGGCACCCCTCGAACCACTCCAGACGTCTAAGCAGACATCGGCACCGTCTACGGACATTCCTCGAATCTCCTCGGAGACAATGACGGCGACTCCGGAGACCACAACGGGTGCCTAGGGAGGCTTAGGCGGGTGTCTGCAGGGACACCGGACACGTGTTAGAACACACCGAGAATCCCTCTGGAGACGATGGCCGCGACTTGGGAGACACCATCGCGTGTATAGAGAGAAAATCGGCGAATACCTACGGAGACGCTGAAGACGTGTAAGGACACACTGCGAGTCTCTTCGGAAGCATTTGCGACGGCTACGGAGACACGATTTAGGCTATGAAGACAATCCTCCTCGCGTACGAACGCTCAGCCGAGCCTGCTGAGTCGGTGTTTCGCGCACGAGAGAGTCGGTCAGATTGAGAGGCGATACGACGGGGAGAAGCCATGTGGCTTGTTGCCATACCGCCGATCACCGCTTGCCAAAGTATGGAAGTTTATAGCTCACTCCACTGCTCACTGAGCGAATCTCACTCTGGATCTTTACCTGCCCGGTGAGCATTCTCAATGGCCGCATCACGACAGTGAGCGCGCCGTCGGAGATGGAGTAGATCGGAATGCGGTTGCCTGCCTCATCAGGGAACCCGTGAAGCGGCAACGTGTTCAATCCTTCGATAAGTTCTGAAATCATCGCCTGATCGGCCCCATGCTGATTAGGACAAGCGCCCTTATGCGCAAGTCCAGCTTCGATCAGGCTTTGCTCCACCAATGCTGTCATGTCGTACAACGACAAAAGGTAGTCGCGCAGCACAAGCGCCATTGAATATGCTTCAGGGCTATTCTTGTCCTTTTTTCTGAACTTGATTGGTGCGTAGATCTTTTCTTCAGTAGGCCCGGTGATGCTATATCCAAACGTTGCCGATAACGCATCATGCATGTTAATCCAGCAAAAATCGAAGCTACTGTGCTTTATGGTGTTGATCGGCATTTTGAAGAGCCTCTCGATTCTAAAATCGATTGCTCTCTTTACTTGATGCGCTTTCTTGCTGCCCCCCAGGCAAGCCTTGACTATGTCACCCAAGTACTCGCCAAGCGCCGCGCTTCGATGAAAAAGAAGCTCCAGATAGTTGAAGACCTCCGCCTTGCGGCCTTCGATTTCTGGCGATTCTAGGCCCTCAAAATCCAGCAGGCCTATCAGCATGCGGAGGACGGTCGCAGTCTTGTTGAAAGCGGTTGTGACATGGACTGCCGGCCGAGCTAGGTTCGCAGCATCGATCAGACTGACCCCTTCCTCAGTCAAGTAGCCTGGCGTAGCGATAGCAGGAAGCAAACTTGATTGGCCGCTAATCCTTCTCATGCTTAGAAGCTGTCGTCGTCCTGACGTGTTTGCCTCGAAATGAACTCGAGCCGGGGGAGAATGTGTCGCAACGCCCCGCGCGCATTTCTAAACGATGAGTGCTGAATTATTTCCAAAGCTCGTCGAGCCAATTCTGCGTCTGCAGACTTCTCGTCTGCCTCAGCACGCTCTCGCAACCACGCTTCGTCGGCACGGCGCTTTTCCCGGCTTTGAACGGACACTATGAGATGGGCAAGCGTAGGAGCGCCGTATCCACTCGGTGATTCGAAATATGAGCGGCCTGCTGTGGACTGCGATAACTCATCCACTAGATCCTTGGCTCCGATTTCACCACTTACGAAACGTTCGTAAAGATCGTTCCTCTTCACGCGCAACACAACAAGAGTACAGAGGAGAAGTGGATGTAAGTAACTATTCTCTTGCATCGTCCTCAGCGATATGGTGAAGAGAACCGCGCACTTTTGCTGATCTCGTAGCGAGCAATTAGTTGCCTCGAACATTGCGACAAACGCGGCGACCGCTTGATCACGGTCGAATCTAAGCTCCAAATGCTTTCTGTTTTCGAAGAATTCTTCCAGCCCATGCCTTGCGAACAACGCCTCGACGAATTGTCTAGCAGAGGGCTTTGGCAAGGAAATCGCCAGATCGAAGAATCGACGAAGGTAGTCGCTTGCGGCAGCGTCCAAGCCATAAACGTGTCGGATAGCGTTTGAAAGTTGTCGAGAGTCAGTAGCGACAACAAAAACAACAGATGGCACCGTAAACAGGTGCTTCACTGTTTCTAGGATTGAAATCGCGTAGTCGGGCCGACAACGGTCAAGTTCGTCAACGACGATGACAAGAGGCGCGGCACTCCCGTTCTCGGCGGCAAGCTGCGTAGCAAACGTTTCGAGTTCGCGCCTAAAGTCAGAAATTGATTGCTTCGCATCTTGATACCGCTGAATCTCGTCTTCCGCCAGCTTTTCAGACGCACACGCAACCACCTCTTCTAAGGGCTCCGACAGGTCAAGAACTCCCAGTGTTCCAGCCTTAATGAGGGCGGGAAGCGCTCTCACGACAACTCTTGCACCAACCTTCTTCAGCTTGGCCAATTGAGCCCAAGCCGGACTGTCCGCCTGGATACGCATTGCCGCCATTCCCGCACTCAACTCTCCAATAAGAGCAATAAGCGGGTCGCGCGAGAAATCGCTTTCCCATGCATTAAAGTAGAGGGATTGCACGTGGTCGCGGCGCAGCCTGTGTCGCCACATCTGCAGAAACGTGGTCTTTCCTTGCCCCCAAGGGGCCTCCAGATTAATTACGAAAGACTCCGGCGATTTGGCAATGAGTCCACTCAATGCATCAGCGAATTCTTGGAGATCGAACGTATCCGAACTAAAAGGGTCCTTCTCGTCGATTCGAAGCGAGGGAGGTTTAGGGATGAGATTCACGGTTCCCGGCCCTTAGTGCGAAGAGTTCGTCTTCCGATCAATGAGCATCATTGAGAGTTGCTGTCGTTGCCGGCAAGCAGCAGGACGACTTGGTTGCCTGTGCACCGGTCGCGGTTGCTGGCGGAAGCGCGATCACCGCGCCAATGACGAACAGGATGCCGCTGAAAATTGGCAGCAATACCTTCAACCAGGTGAAGGTCGTTCCCAAGTGAGTGATCTTTGCAGAGAAGGGCCACTCGGAAGGAATTCGTTCCGCCACCTCCCACCTGTCAGCCCACTTCGCCCTATCGTGCGCAGCCGCGTAGAACTCTTTGTAAGTGACGCGCGACACCCAGAACGCACCTACTAGACTCACGAGAACCGCCGCCAAAGCAGTAGTGATTGAGGAAATCGCCCAAACATTTCCAAACAGGGCTCGGCTTCCGCCGCTGATCGCCCAGTTCGCTGCGATCAGAGCAATACAGCTCTGGAAGCTGATGTCGGTGATTTTCGATGTCCAGTATGCATAACTGGTTTCAAGCGACTTAAGCCCGTCAGCGGGAGACTCGTAACGCCGCTTATCGCGGGGAGATTCTTGGGTGGATGACATTTATCCGCCGGACCCAATTCCGATGTTCGCAGCGGCCTTAGCCACCTTGCGGCCCACCTTCTTAACCGCGGTCCTTAGCCGCTTTGCCGCGGTTTTTTTTGCCGAAGACTTAGCAGTTTTTTTCGCGGCCTTTTTGACTGATTTCTTGGCCGCTTTTTTGACAGACTTCTTAGCTGCAGTCTTTCGAACGGCCTTTTTCGCGGACTTCTTGGCTGCTTTTTTCGTGGCCACCGGTTCCCCCTAATTTGGCTCGCTAGACGCCTCTCTTCCGTCCTTCACCCGCACTTGCTGTAACCGCAGTTAAGGCACGTCGCACACCCATCCATGATCACCACGGCCTTCGTCGAGCACTTGTGGCACATCGTCGCGCTCGGCGGGAAGCTCGCGCCTTCGCCGGTGACTTCGATCACTTCTTCGGTGCGTGCATCCGAGCCCGTCGCCAGGCCCAGGCTCACTTCACTGTTTTTTTTTGAGGCGCGGTTTTCGTAGGCGGCGCGCTTCTCGGCGATGAGCGCGCGTTGCGCGGGGCTCATCTCGGGGTCGTGGATCAGGCCGATCGACTTCATGTGTTCTTCGACGATCGCGCCGAGTTCGGCCACCAGCGAGGGCATGTAGACGCCGCCGGCCTTGAAGTAGCCGCCGCGGGGGTCGAAGACGGCCTTCATTTCTTCCACCAGGAACGTCACGTCGCCGCCCTTGCGGAACACGGCGGACATGATGCGCGTGAGCGCGACGATCCACTGGAAGTGCTCCATCGACTTGGAGTTGATGAAGATCTCGAACGGGCGGCGCAGTTCGTGCTCGGTGCCGGCGTTGAGCACGATGTCGTTGATCGTCACGTACATGGCGTGTTCGACCAGCGGCGACTTGATCTTGTAGGTGCTGCCGATCAGGACTTCCGGGCGCTCGATGCGCTCGTGCATCTGGATGACGTCGGCCGTCGGGAGCTGCGCTTCCACCGCGGCGCGGGCGACGGCTTCGGCTTTCGCTTCGCGTGCCTTGTCGTCGGCGGTGATGACGGCGTAGCCCTTGATCTTCTTGTCGATTTTGACGGCCATGTGCGTTCTCTAAATTGGGTCGAAAATCCCCTCCCGCAACACGCGGGAGGGGATGGTGTCGCTTACGCGCGCTTGCGCGCGGTCTTGCGGGCGCCGCCCTTGCGAGCGGGGGCCTTGCGGGCGGTGGTCTTGCGACCGGTCGCCTTGCGGGCCGTCTTCTTCACTGCGCGCTTGGTGGCGGCCTTCTTGGCGGCGACCTTGCGGCCGGCTTTCTTCGCCGTCCGCTTCATCGCCGTCTTCTTGGCTGCAACCTTCCGCGTGACCTTCTTGGCGGCCTTCTTGACCGAACGCTTGGCGGCGGCCTTCTTGCCGGCGACCTTGCGCGTGGCCTTCTTGCCCGCGCGCTTGGCGGCGGCCTTCTTGCCGGCCACCTTGCGCTTGAGCGTTGCGGCTTCCTTCTTCGCCGCAGCGGAGGCCGCGGTGAGCTTCTTCTTCGCCTTGGTCACTGCCTTCTTGGCGGACTTGGCCGCCTTGGAAGCCGTCTTCTTCGCACCAGACACTGCCTTGCCCGCGCGCTTGGCGACGGACTTGGCGGTTTCGACCACCGTGTCGGCGGCGTTGGAAAGGGTCGCCGTGACCCCGTTGCCGTTGCTCATTTGGCCTCCTGTTGGCCGTTGGCTTGTGGAACAACGCGATCCTATACCCGTCACATGCGTGAACACATGGTCAGCATGTGATCGGGCCGGCGTCAGAACTTCCCGTAATAGCCTTCCTTCAGCGCGTCGAACAGGTTGGCGGCGGTGTGCATTTCGCCGTCGTATTCGATCTGTTCGTTGCCCTTGACCTCCAGCACCGAGCCGTCTTCCAGCTCGAAACGGTAGGTCGTGTTTTCCAGGTCCGCTTCCTTGACCAGCACGCCCTGGAAGGCGGCGGGGTTGAAGCGGAACGTGGTGCAGCCCTTCAGGCCTTGCTGGTGGGCGTAGCGGTAGATGTCCTTGAAGTCTTCGTACGGGTAGTCCGTGGGGACGTTGGCCGTCTTGGAGATCGAGGAGTCCACCCACTTCTGCGCGGCGGCCTGCACGTCGACGTGTTCCTTCGGCGAGATGTCGTCGGCGGAGATGAAGTATTCAGGCAGCTTGGCTTCGGCGGTGTCGGCGAAGGGCATCGCCTTCTGGTTCACCAGCTCGCGGTAGGCCAGCAGCTCGAAGGAGTAGACGTCCACCTTCTCCTTGGTCTTCTTGCCTTCGCGGATGACGTTGCGGCTGTAGTGGTGCGCGAACGACGGCTCGATGCCGTTGGAGGCGTTGTTGGCCAGCGACAGCGAGATCGTGCCGGTCGGGGCGATCGAGGAGTGGTGCGTGAAGCGCGCGCCGACTTCGGCGAGCTCCTCCACCAGCTCCGGCGCCACTTCGGCCACGCGCTGCATGTAGCGCGAGTACTTGGCGTGCAGCAGCTTGCCTTCGATTTCCTGGCCGGCCTTCCAGCCGTCCTTCGCCATCTCCGGGCGCTTGCGCAGCATCTCGGCGGTGACGGGGAAGCGCTCTTCCATGATCGGCGCGGCGCCCTTTTCCTTCGCCAGCGACAGGCCCATTTCCCAGCCGGCCACCGCCATGTCGCGCGCGATGCGTTCGGTGAACTCGCACGACTCCTTCGAGCCGTACTTCATGCGCAGCATGGTCATCGTGCTGCCCAGGCCGAGGAAGCCCATGCCGTGGCGGCGCTTGCGCATGATTTCGTTGCGCTGCTGTTCCAGCGGCAGGCCGTTCACTTCGACCACGTTGTCGAGCATGCGGGTGAACACGCGCACGACTTCCTTGTATTCCTCCCAGTCGAACTCCGCCTGGTCGGTGAAGGCATTGCGCACGAACTTGGTGAGGTTCACCGAGCCGAGCAGGCACGCGCCGTAGGCCGGCAGGGGCTGCTCGCCGCAGGGATTGGTCGCGCGGATGTTCTCGCACCACCAGTTGTTGTTCATCTCGTTGACGCGGTCGATCAGGATGAAGCCCGGCTCGGCGTAATCGTACGTCGAGACCATGATCATGTCCCACAGGTGCCGCGCGCGGATGTGGCCGTAGATCTTGCAGGCCACCAGGCCGTCGTCGCGCACGATGTAGTTCTTGTGCGTCGGCCATTCGCGCCAGACGACCTGGCTGGCGTCGGTCAGGTCGGTGTCGCCCTGTTCCTTGATGTTGATCGGGAACACCAGCGGCCAGTCGCCGTCGGATTCCACCGCTTCCATGAAGCCGTCGGTGATCAGCAGCGAGAGGTTGAACTGGCGCAGGCGGCCGTCTTCGCGCTTGGCGCGGATGAAATCCTTCACGTCGGGATGCGAGACGTCGAAGGTGCCCATCTGCGCGCCGCGGCGGCCACCGGCCGAGGAGACGGTGAAACACATCTTGTCGTAGATATCCATGAAGGACATCGGGCCCGACGTGTACGCGCCGGCGCCGGCGACGAACGCGCCGCGCGGGCGGAGCGTCGAGAATTCATAGCCGATGCCGCAGCCGGCCTTCAGCGTCAGGCCCGCTTCGTGCACCTTCTCCAGGATGCCGTCCATCGAGTCTTCGATCGTGCCGGAGACCGTGCAGTTGATCGTCGAGGTGGCGGGCTTGTGTTCCAGGGCGCCGGCGTTGGAGGTGATGCGGCCGGCGGGAATGGCCCCGCGGCGCAGCGCCCATACGAAACGCTCGTGCCAGTACTTCTGCTTCTCCGGCGCGCCTTCGGCTTCGGCCAGGGCCTTCGCCACGCGCTGGTAGGTGCCGTCGATGTCGGCGTCGATCGCCTCGCCCGACTTGGTCTTCAACCGGTACTTCTTGTCCCAGATGTCGGCCGAGGCCGCTTGCATCGGAATGTCCTGGACCGCGTTGTCCATCTTGACCGCCTCGAGGCGCACCGTGCTCATGCTGCTCCTTCTTCTCGTCGTGGCCGGGTCGTGCCCGGTTCTCATCGTTGTGTGTCGCGCTCGGGGCACCTCGGGTTCCACGAAAGCAAGGGGGAAACGCCACCCAACGGCGTGTCCTTCGCTCCCTTCGAACCCTGATTTTCCCCTGACGTAACCGCGATTGCGGTCACGCTTACCGCCTGTGTCGGTGCGATCGGCCCGAAGCCGTGGAACACAACATTCGGGACCGTCCGTTGCCGCCACCACTACATGTTGTGGCGACGAGGAGCGAAACTACGCCCGCGTTGCGCAGCGTGTCAACGACTTGCGAAAAATAATTTGCGTGCTCCAGACGACAGGTGCGGAGGCGCAGAAACGCGGTCGCCCGACGCATCCGGCCACGGGTGTGCGAATAACGCCCGCGTTCAGCATTCCCTTGATTCGATGGCGCACCGCCGCGATTTCACATCGCTGACTCACTTGCCCCCGGGACAATGAACTCATGCGCCACGCACCACTCAAGACGCTCGCTGCCCTCACCCTCGCCGCCGGCTTCGGCGGCTTCGCCGCGACCGCGATCCGCGAGGGCCTGGAAGCGCCCGCGCAGGCCGAGCCGCGCGCCGCGGCTGCCGTTCCGGTGATGGGCGCGTTGCCGACGGCCGTCGACGGCCAGCCGATGCCGTCCCTGGCGCCGATGCTCGAGAAGGTCACGCCGGCGGTGGTCAGCGTGCACACCAAGCAGCGCGTGCGCATCCGCAATCCCTTCGCCGACGACCCGATGTTCCGCCGCCTGTTCCCGCAGGTGCCGCAGGAGCGCATCAACCAGTCGCTCGGTTCGGGCGTGATCGTCGACGCGGCCAAGGGCCTGGTGCTGACCAACCACCATGTGATCGAAGGCGCCGACGAGGTGTCCGTGACGTTGTCGGACGGGCGCACGTTCCCCGCGCAGTTCGTCGGTTCGGATCCCGATACCGACGTCGCGCTGATGCGCATCAGCGCCGACAAGCTCACCGCGTTGCCGCTCGCCAATTCCGACCAGATGCGCGTGGGCGATTTCGTCGTCGCGGTCGGCAACCCGTTCGGCTTCAGCCAGACGGTGACCTCGGGCATCGTCTCGGCGGTCGGGCGCAGCGGGTTGCCGGGCCTGGGCTTCCAGAACTTCATCCAGACCGATGCGTCGATCAACCCGGGCAATTCGGGCGGCGCGCTGGTGAACCTGCGCGGCGAACTCGTCGGCATCAACACCGCGACGTTCAATCCGCAGGGCTCGCGCGCGGGTGACATCGGGCTGGGCTTCGCCATTCCCGCCAATCTCGCCGGCAACGTGATGCGCCAGCTCGCCAGCACGGGCGAAGTGCGGCGCGGCACGCTCGGCATGGAAACGCAGACGGTCGACGATGCGCTCGCCAAGGGCCTCGGCCTGGAATCCACGCGCGGCGCCGTGGTCACGCGCGTGTTCCCGAACTCGGCCGCGGCCGCCGCCGGCGTGCGCGTCGGCGATGTCGTGCTGTCGGCCAACGGTCAGCGCATGGACAGCCGCGAGGCGCTGCACAACTTCGAAGGGCTGCAGGCCGTCGGCAGCGACATCGCGCTCGAACTGCGCCGCGACAAGGCGCCGCTCACCCTCAAGGCCACGTTGCGCGAACAACCGCGCGCCTACGATGGCGTCGTGCTCGATCCGCGCCTGACCGGCGCCACCTTCGCCGAGCTGCCCGAGCGCCTGCGCCAGGCCGGCCTGGACGGCGTGCTCGTCAGTGCGGTCGCACGCGGCAGCCGTGCGGCGCAGAATGGCTTGCAGAAGGACGACGTGGTGCTCGCCGCCACCAGCGGCGAGTTCAGCGACTTGGGTGGCTTCCGCGCCAGTTTCTCGCAATCGCCGCAGCGCCTGGTGCTGCGCGTGCTGCGCGGGAACTCGCGCGGCGACCTCCAGATGCAGTGACCCCCCACACACCGAACGGATGAGGAGAAGGCGATGTCCCCGGACAACAACGGTCGTGCGACCGACGCGATGAAAACGGATCTCGGCGAAGCCGGCCAGCACTTCAAGGGCGCCGCGGTCGCCGCGGGCGATGCGATCAAGGGCGCGGCCACCGCCGCGGGCGATGAAATGCGCCTGGGCAAGGCGCAGATGAAGGCCGAACTCGCCGACGGCACGCTGTCGTCGATTTCCGCCGCCGAGAATCTCGGTGCGGCCTCGCGCGAACAGGTCGACGCGATCATGGACAAGGGCCGCGACCTGATCGACAGCGCCGCCGAGTTGATCCGCGAGCGTCCGCTCGCCTCCTTCGGCGTCGCGTTCGCCGCGGGCTGGATCATCGCCAAGCTCGGTCGCAGCAGCGACAAGTAAGCGGACATCGCGATGACGGGGAGCGATGCCAACGGGGACGGCACTGAAGACGGCGCGCGCGAGCGCGCCGCGCCCGGCATCGCCGATGCGCTGAAGGAACTGGGCGACACCGGCAAGGCGACGTGGGCCGCGGGGCGCGAAGCCGCCACCGCGCTCCGCATCCTGGTCACCGCCGATTTCTCGCTCGCGCGCAGCGCCTTCGGTCGCACCCTCGCATTCACGGCGCTGGCGATCATCTTCGGTGCGTCGGCGTGGTTGTTGCTGACGGCCGCGCTGATCGCGTGGCTGTCGTTGAACGCCGGCTGGGCGTGGTGGATGTCGCTGCTCGTGTGCGGCGTCAGCAGCGTGTTGCTGGCCGGGCTCGCCGGATGGATGGCGGTCCGCTACTTCGAACACACGCGCATGAAGGCCACGCGCCGACAGTTGGCACGCCTTGGGATCGGCGAACTGGGCGACATGACGCCGGACGCAGGTTCCGGCAAATCCGCGAAGGCCGCGGAAGACCAGGTCGAGGCAGCGACCGAAAACGGCAAGAAGAAAGGACTCGGCGTGGACGTCACCCCCCCATGAGCTTCGAAGATCTCCAGAAGAAAGTCCGGCAGGCCGAGGTCGCGCTCGAGGCCAAGGAGCGCCAGGCCGCGGCCGATTGGCGGCAGACCAAGTCGACGTGGCTGCAGGCGTGGACGCCGGGGCGCATCGTCGTCGCCGGTCTCGTCGCGGGTTTCGCCGTCGGCAAGCTCGAACCGGCGAAAAGCGTGGCGAAGGGCAATACGGTGCTGCAGATGCTCACCGCGGTCGCCGGCATGTTCGCCGGCGGAAGCGCGCAGGCCGCCGCCGGCAAGGCCGAAGATGCCGCGCAGTCCGCCGAACAGGTCGCGCAGGCCACGCCGCCGGTGGACGCATGAGCTTCTCCTTCGAAACCGGCACCGACGAACAACCGCCGGCACCGCCACGCCCGCGTTCGACGAACGCGGCAATCGTGCTCGCGGTCCTCGCGGTGGCCTACACGTTGTACGTCGCGCAGGACCTGCTGTTGCCGGTGTTGCTGGCGATGTTCTTCGCGTTGGTGGGCAACCCGATCATCCGCGGGCTGAAGAAGCTCTGGGTGCCGCGCTTCGTGTCCGCGCTGCTCGTGCTCGGATTGGGGATGTTCGGCACCTACATGCTGGGCAAGGAATTGATCCAGCCGGGCGCCGAATGGATCCGCGAGGTGCCCAACGAGTTGCGAGGCCTGGCGCCGAAGCTGCGCTCGCTCACCAAGCCGGTGACCGAAGCCAATCGCGCGGCCGAGAACATCGCGCGCGCCGCGGGCGGCGAAACCGGCACGAAAGTGCAGGTCGTCAAGACCGAGGTGAACGACCCCTACCGCGTGCTGACCGCTACGCCGCGCGTGGTGGCCTCCGTGCTCGCGGTGGTGCTGCTGACGTTCTTCTTCATGGTTTACGGCGGGGACCTGCAACGCAATGCGATCGCATTGTTGCCGGGGCGACAGCAGAAGAAGCTCACGGTCGAGATCCTGCATGCGATCGAAACCGAGATCTCGCGCTACGTGCTGACCATCAGCATCATCAACGTGATCGTCGGCCTGGTGTTCGCCGGGTTGTTGTACGTGCTGCTCGACCTGCCCGCGGACGAGGCGTTGCTGTGGGGCACCATGGCGGGCCTGCTGAACTTCGCGCCCTACGTCGGCCCGCTGATCGGCATCTGCGTGATGCTGGTGATGGGTTTCGTCAGCTACGGGGAGCAGCTGGACGCGTTCGCGCCGGCCGCGCTTTACCTCGGGCTGCACACGCTCGAAGGGCAGATCGTCACGCCCATCGTGCTCGGCCGGCGCATGGCGCTCTCGCCGCTGGTGCTGATCCTGGCGCTGATGGTCTTCGGCTGGCTGTGGGGGATCATCGGGCTGCTGCTCGCGGTGCCGCTGCTGGTGTGCGTCAAGCTGGTGCTGGCGCGGATCGACGGCCTCGAGGGCTGGGCCAAGCTCCTGGAATAGAATGGCCGGGTGAGCCTTCGCATCCGCGCCATCACCCTCGACCTCGACGACACCCTGTGGCCCTTCGCGCCCATCGGCGCGCGCGTCGACTTCGTCCAGCACGACTGGCTGCTCGCCAATTGCCCGCGGACGGCCGAACGGTTTCCCGTCGATGCGATGCGCCGCCTGCGCGATGTCATCAACGCCGAGCATCCGCACCTGGCCCACGACTTCAGCCGGCTGCGCAAGCTCACCCTGGCGCGTGCGATGGAACTGGCGGGCGACGACGTGGCGCATGTCGAACCGGCGTTCGAAGCCTTCTTCGCCGAGCGCAACCGCGTGGAGTGCTATCCCGACGCGATCGACGCGCTGGAGCGCATCGCCGCACGCGTGCCCGTCGCAGCGGTGACCAACGGCAACGCCGACCTCGGACGCATCGGCCTGCGCCATCTGTTCGCGTTCCAGCTCGGCGCCAGCCAGCATGGTGCGCCGAAGCCCGACCCGACGATCTACCGTGCCGCGTGCGAACGCTTGGGGCAAGCGCCGCAGCACGTGCTGCACGTCGGCGACGACATCGATCTCGATGTGGTCGGCGCCGCGCAAGCCGGGCTGCGCACGTGCTGGATCCATCGCAACGACCTGCATCCCGAACCGACGTGGCCGCACGCGCACGTGCGCCCCGACCTCGCCTTTCCCACCCTCGACGCGTTGGCCGACTGGCTGGACGCGCACCTCCAGGACGACGTCGCATGACCGATTCGAACGGCTTCGCGCCGCGTGGCACGCAGGGCTTGCCGCTGTATTGCGTCGAACGCACGGGCTTCGACGCATGGCGGCAGTTGCAGTTGCCCGAGCTCGGGAGCTGGATCGACGCGCATTCCTTCAGCGGAATGTCGGGCAGCGTGTTGTTGCTGCCGGGCAAGGACGGCATCGCTGGCGCGGTGCTCGGCATCGGCGATCCGCTCGATCCCTTCTCCTACGCGCACGCGCCGTTCGCGTTGCCGCCGGGGGATTGGGCGCTGGCCTCCGACCTCGATGGCGACGCATTGCGTGCGTTGCAGCTCGGGTGGGGCCTGGGGTCGTACAAGTTCACGCGCTACAAGACGCCGTTGCGTGCACCGGCGCGCCTGGTTGCAGAACCCGATGCGGAAACGCTGGACGTCCTCGCAGCGAGCCTGCGCGTGCGCGACCTGGTGAACACGCCGGCCGAGGACATGGGGCCGGATCAACTCGAACAAGCGTGCTGTGAGCTGGCGGAAGCCAGCGGCGGGCGCATCGAGGTGATCAGCGGCGACGATCTGCTCAAGCACAACTTCCCCGCGATCCACGCGGTGGGCCGCGCATCGCATCGCGCGCCGCGGCTGATCGCGCTGCACTGGGGCCAGGAAGACGCGCCGAAGCTGACGCTCGTCGGCAAGGGCGTGTGCTTCGACACCGGCGGCCTGGACATCAAGCCGGCCGACGGCATGCGCAACATGAAGAAGGACATGGGCGGCGCGGCGCACGCGATCGCGCTCGCGGGCCTGGTGATGGCGCGCAAGTTGCCCGTGCGTTTGACGCTGTACGTCGCCGCGGTCGAAAACGCGATCGGCCCGATGAGTTACCGCCCGGGCGATGTCGTGCATACGCGCCTGGGCGTCACCGTCGAGATCGACAACACCGATGCCGAAGGGCGCGTGGTGTTGTGCGATGCACTGGCGCGCGCGGCGGAAGACAAGCCCGCGTTGCTGATGGATTTCGCGACGTTGACGGGCGCGGCGCGCATCGCGCTCGGGCCGGACCTGCCGGCGCTGTACGCGAACGACGAGTCGGCGGCCGCGGATTGGATCGAAGCCGCGAGCGCGCAACGCGACCCGGTGTGGCGCATGCCGATGTGGCGGCCGTACCTGCGTTATCTCGTGAGCAACGTAGCGGACTTGGCGAACAGCGGGCCGTCGCGCATGGCGGGCAGCATCACGGCGGCGTTGTACCTGGAGCGCTTCGTCCCGGCGACGCAGGCGTGGACGCACCTGGACGTGTATGCGTGGAACGACACCGATCGCCCGGGCAAGCCGGCGGGCGGGGAAGCGCAGGGGTTGCGTGCGGCCTGGGCGATGCTGAAGCACCGCTTCGGTTGAGGGCTACAGCCAGCCTTTCTGGCGCGCGAGCCGGTAGGCCTCGATGCGGTTTCCGACGCCGAGTTTGCCGATTGCTTCGGACAGATAGTTCCGCACCGTGCCGCTCGACAGATTCAGTTGCGCGGCGATCTCCGAGGCGGACATGCCATCGCCCGCCAGTCGCAGCACCTGCCGTTCGCGGTCGTTGAGCGGATCGGCATCGGTCCATGCATCGATCGCCAGCTGCGGATCGATCGCGCGGCCGCCGCGATGCACCTTGCGTAGCGCTTCGGCCAGGTCCTCCGCGGGCGCATCCTTCAGCAGGTAACCCGACACGCCGGCATCCAGCGCACGCCGCAGGAACCCCGCGCGCGCGAACGTCGTGACGATCACGACCTTCATCGGCAGCGCATGGCGCTGGATGCGTTGCGCGAGTTCGAGACCCGACAAGCCCGGCATTTCGATGTCGGTGACGAGCACGTCGGGCTTCAGGCGTTGCACTTCGCGCCAGGCGGCTTCGCCGTCTGGGGCGGTGCCGATCACTTCGAGGTCGCTTTCCAACGACAGCAGCGCGGACAACGCACCGCGCACGAGCGCCTGGTCTTCGGCCAGCAGGATGCGGATCACGCGGGCAGCCCGACGCGCACGAGCACCTTCGTGCCCTGGCCCTTCGGCGACTCGATGCTCATGGTGCCGCCCATGCAACGCACGCGGTCGCGCATGCCGGCGAGCCCGTTGCCGTCTTCCGCCACGCCGCCGCGCCCGTTGTCTTCCACGCACAAGCGGACACTGCGCGGGTCGGATTCGAACGCGACGCGCGCGCTCGTGGCCTGCGCGTGGCGCGCGATGTTGGTCGCCGCTTCGCGCACGACGAGCGAGAGCCCGCGCTCGATGTCGGGCGGCAGGCCGAGCGGCGGGCCTTCGTATTCGAGGTGGACGTTGGACGATTCGAGCAGCAAGCGCGCCGATGCCAGTTCCGCGGCGAGATCCGCGGACGACCGGATGCCCGTCACCGCGCTGCGCACTTCCGCCAGTGCGTGGCGTGCGACGCGCTCGGCTTCTTCGAGCTCGCGACGCGAAGCGGCCGGGTCGCGCTCGCTCAACTTGCGCGCCAGCTCCAGCTTCAACGTGATCAGCGACAACGTGTGCCCGAGCAGGTCGTGCAGGTCGCGGCCGATGCGTTCGCGCTCGGCCGTGGCCGCCAGGCGCCGGACTTCGTCGTGCGAGAGCTTGAGCGCGATGTCCTTGTCGGCGGCTGCGCGCTCGACGTTGACGATCAGGCCGATGATCAGCGTCATCACCGGCATCCATACGATCATCTGCCACGGGTAGCCGATCAGCGTGGCGATGCCCGCGTACAGCGCGTTGAGCACGAGCCACTGCACGAGATACACCGGGATCGCGCGATGCCGCTTGCCCGCATGCAGCATCACGCAGCCGAAGACGAAATAGCTGATGCCCGACGGATACCAGGGCAGCAACACGAAACACAGCGCCGCCATGCCGTAGGCGTAGCGGTCCGAGATGCGCCGCGAAGACAGCAAGGTCTTCGCGTACAACGCGATGAACACCGGATACGACAGCGCGGTCAGCCCGACCCACTTCCACGTGTAGCCCAGGCCGAACATCGGGGTGATGAACACCCACATCGACCAGAGCAGGTGGACCGCGTCGGTCCACGGCGATTTGCCCTGGCGGATGAGATCGGCGATGGCCGAATCGGGCGCGGGCGCGAAACCGCAGCGCGCGAGCACGCGCGCGATGCGGGGCGGGATCGGTGCGGCGGCGGCCAGGTGCATGCGGCGAATGCTATCAGCCGACCTTGCGCAGGCGACGCGCCGCGAGCCACGAAACACCGACGGTGAAGCCGGCCAGCAGGGCGATGTGCGGCAGCGGTTGCGTATCGACCAGGCCCACCGCGTCGAGCGCGAGCGCGTTGAGGTGGAAGCTCGGAAGTGCGGGCGCGATCGACTGCATCGCCTTGGGCAGGCTCGCGATCGGGAACCACAGGCCCGAGAGGAACGCCATCGGCAGGTAGAGCATGTTGATCACCGCCGGCGCGCCCTGCCCCTTCACCAGCGTGCCGAGCAGCAGGCCCAGCGCGCAGAAGGGCAGCACGCCCGGCACGTTCGACAGATACAGGCCCGCGATCTGCGCGCCGGTCACCGGCACGTGCGCGACGAACACCGCAAGCAGCACGAGCAAGGTCAGCACGCCCGACGCGACGGCCATCGCCATCACCATCTTGCCGGCGAGATACGCGAACGGCGGCATGGGCATCGCGCGCTTCAGCGTCAGCAGGCCGTTCTCGCGTTCCATGGCCATCGACACGCCGAAGCCGAACAATCCCGGTGCCATGACGCCAAAGGTGCCGTACGCGGCGAGCAGATAACGCCCCGCTTCGCTGCCCGGCCGCGCGAGGAACACGCCGAACATCAGGTAGAACACCGTCGGGAACAACAACGTCGGCAACATGAAGCCGGGGTTGCGCAGGTAGCGCAGGCATTCGGCGCGCATTTCCTGCAGGTAGGCGTTGAACACGCGGGCGCGCGGCATCTCGGCGACGCGTGGGCGATCGGAAAGGATCGACAGATCGGCGGACATCACGCGGCCTCCTGCAATGCGGCGACGCTGTCGTCGCGGGTGAGTTCGGTGAACGCTTCGGCCAGGCCCGCTGCGCGGACTTCCAGCCCGCGCAGGTCGGCATCCAGCGCGAGCAGGCGGCGCACCACGTCTTCGGCGTGTTCGGTGCTGATGCACAGGCGGTCGCCTTCATGGGCGATCTCCACGACACCCGGCCACGCGCGGATGATGTCTTCCGGCAACTGCGTGTGGCAGCGCACGCGTTTCATCGCCACGCGCGCGCGCAGCGCATCGACGCTGCCTTCGCTGATGATCCGGCCCTTCGCCATGACGCACACGCGGTCGGCGAGCGCTTCGGCTTCTTCCAGGTAATGCGTGGTCAGCACCACGCCGTTGCCTTCGGCGACCAGGTGGCGGATCGCGGCCCAGAGTTTCCCGCGCGCTTCGATATCCATGCCGACGGTGGGTTCGTCGAGGAACAGCAGCTTCGGGCGCCCGCACAGCGCGAGCGCGAATTGCACGCGCCGTTGCTGTCCGCCCGACAACTTGCCGTACGGCCGCTTGAGCAGATCGGCGACGCCCGCCAGATCCGCGCTTTCCTGCACGCTGCGCGGCGCCGGGTAATAGCTGCTGGCCAGGCGAATCAGTTCGCCGACGCGCAAGGTCGCCGGCAGTTGCGCGTCCTGCAACATCACGCCGATATGGCGGCGGGCGGCGATGTCCTGCGGATCCTGTCCGAACAATTCGACCGTGCCGCCGTCGGCGCGCAACAGGCCCAGGAACAGGCCGATCGCCGTCGTCTTGCCGGCGCCGTTGGGGCCGAGCAGCGCGAGCAGCTCGCCGCCGCGCAGTTTCAGGTCCACGCCGTCCAGCGCGCGGACCTTGCCGTAGGACTTGCTCGCCTGGTGCAGTCTCGCAAGCGCGAGATCGGGGCCGGCCATGTCGACGCTCCTGGTGGATGTGGGACGGATGCTGCGCTTGCACAAGCGCGCGTCCCAGTCAGGGGTTTCATGGAAACGACATGACAGGCGTCAGGTGCGCCGGTGGGCCGCCTTCCGTACGCTGCGCCCCGTATCGAATGGCATCCGCCTGCCCGCTTGGTCACACTAGGCGCCTCCCCCCGTCCTTGGGTCCTCAATGTCCAACGCTTCCGCCGATCTGTTGAAGGAACTGCGCATCGACCGCAGTGCACCGCTGCCCGCGCCGAACAAGCGCAAGCGCTGGGTGTTCGTGGCGATCGGTGCGGGTGTGCTGGCGACCACGCTCGGTGCGTGGGTCGCGCTCGGCCGCGACAAGCCCATCGAGGTCAAGACGGCGGATGTCGTCGCGCTCGGCGACGGCGGCAGCGCGTCGGCCGCGGTGCTCGATGCCACCGGTTACGTCGTCGCGCGTCGCATGGCGACGGTGTCGGCGAAGATCACCGGCAAGGTGCGCGAAGTGCTGATCGAAGAAGGCCAGCATGTCGAAGCCGGCCAGGTGCTCGCGACGCTCGACCCGGTCGATGCGGATGCCGAACGGAATCTTGCGTCCTCGCAGGTCGGCGCCGCCGAAAGCCAGATCGCCGGTGTGCGCGCGCAATTGCGCGAAGCCGAAGCCAACGTCGTGCGCCTGAACGGCCTGGTGAAGCAACAGCTCGTCGCGAAGGCGCAATACGACCAGGCCGTCGCCGAACGCGATTCGTTGCGCGCGCAGTTGCTCACCTCGCAACGCAATGCCCGTGTCGCGGGCGATCGCCTGCGCATCGCCGACCAGGGCGTCGACAACACCGTCGTGCGTGCGCCCTTCGCCGGCGTGATCATCGCCAAGGCCGCGCAGCCGGGCGAGATCGTTTCGCCGATGTCGGCGGGCGGCGGATTCACGCGCACGGGCATCGGCACGATCGTGGACATGGATTCGCTCGAAGTCGAGGTCGAAGTCGGCGAAGCCTTCATCGGCCGCGTGCAGCCAAAGATGCCGGTCGAAGCCACGCTCAATGCGTATCCCGACTGGAGGATCCCGGGCGAAGTCATCGCCATCATCCCCGCCGCCGACCGCGGCAAGGCGACGGTGAAGGTGCGCGTGGCGATCAAGGTGAAGGACGCGCGCATCGTGCCGGACATGGGCGTGAGCGTGAGCTTCCTGGAACCGGGCGCCGACAAGCAGCAGGCGCAGCGGCCGCAGGGCGCGCTCTTGCCGACCAACGCCATCGCGCAACGCGACGGCGTCAAGGTGGCGTTCGTCGCGAGCGGCGACCCGATGGTCGTCGAGCAGCGCACGCTCAAGCTCGGTCGCGCGCTCGCCAACGGGCAGCAGGTGCTCGGCGGCGTCTCCGCCGGCGAGACCGTGATCCTCGACCCTCCCGCCACGTTGCAGGCCGGCGCGCGCGTCAAGCGCGCGCAAGCCGATACCGAACAGCAGTAAGCAGTCTCCATCTCCCCTTCGTCACCGGAGTACCGCATGACCACGCTCGTCAGCATTCGCAACCTGCACAAGACCTACCAGCGCGGCCCGGAAAAGGTCGACGTCCTCCACGGCATCCAGCTCGACATCGCCGAAGGCGACTTCATCGCGCTCATGGGCCCGTCGGGCTCGGGCAAGTCGACGCTGCTGAACCTGATCGGCGGCCTGGACTCGCCCACCGCGGGCGAGATCGATGTCGGCGGCAAGCGCATCGACCAGATGTCCGCGGGCCAACTCTCGCAGTGGCGCAGCGACCACGTCGGCTTCGTCTTCCAGTTCTACAACCTGATGCCGATGCTCACGGCGCAGCGCAACGTCGAACTGCCGCTGCTGCTCACCAAGCTCAATGGGGCGCAGCGCCAGCGCAATGCGGACATCGCGCTCCAGCTCGTGGGCCTGGGCGACCGCAAGGCGCACAAGCCGAACGAACTCTCCGGCGGCCAGCAGCAGCGCGTGGCCATCGCGCGCGCCATCGTGTCGGATCCGCAACTGCTGATCTGCGACGAACCCACCGGCGACCTCGACCGCCAGTCCGCCGAGGAGATCCTGCAACTGCTGCAGTTGTTGAACCGCGAGCACGGCAAGACGATCGTGATGGTCACGCACGATCCCAAGGCCGCCGAGTACGCGCGCCACACGCTGCACCTCGACAAGGGCACCCTCGTCGAACAGACGCAGTACGCCTGAGGGCCGACGCCATGAAATATCTGCATCTGATCTGGGCCGAGTTGTTCCGGCGCAAGACGCGCACCGTGCTCACCCTGTTGTCGATCCTGGCCGCGTTCCTGTTGTTCGGCCTGCTCAACGGCGTGCGTGAATCGTTCAACGACGCGGGCAAGAGCGTGGCGGGCGCCTCGCGCCTGCAAACCGGCTCGAAGCTCTCCTTCATCCAGACGCTGCCGCTGGCGCTGGACCAGCGCATCAAGAACGTCGACGGCGTCGACGCGGTGACCTACGCCAACTGGTTCGGCGGCGCCTACCAGGACCCGCGCAACCAGATCTTCAGCTTCGCGGTGGCACCGAACTACCTGGACCTGTATCCGGAGATCGCGGTCGATCCGGCGCAGCGCGAGAAGTTCAACAACACGCGCACCGGCATCCTCGTCGGCGAACAGCTGATGACGCGCTTCAAGTGGAAGGTCGGGCAGAAGATCCCGTTGCAGTCGACGATCTTCCCCAACCGCGACGGCACGAAGAACTGGGACTTCGAGATCGTCGGCACGATGGCGGCGAAGGACAAGAAGGCCGCCGGCTGGTACGACGGCCTGATCATCATGCAATGGAAGTACTTCGACGAATCCACGCCCTACAACCGCGGCGACGTGGGTTGGTACGTGGTGCGCGTCAAGGACCCGGCGCAGGCCGACCGCGTGTCGAAGGCCATCGATCAGCTCTCGCTCAATTCGCCGAACGAAACCAAGACGATGACCGAGGCGGCCTCCTTCGCCAACTGGATGAAGCAGACCGCGGACATCGGGCTGATCGTCGGTTCGATCATGGGCGCGGTGTTCTTCACGTTACTGCTGCTCACCGGCAACACGATGGCGCAGGCGGTGCGCGAGCGCATTCCGGAACTCGCCGTGCTCAAGACGATCGGCTTCACCAACGGGCAGGTGCTCGGGTTGGTGCTTGCCGAATCGATCCTGCTGGTGGTGATCGGCGGCGTGCTGGGCCTGGGGCTGGCGGCGGTGCTCGGCCCGATCCTCGGCGCGGGTTCGCAGGGGATGATCAACATGCCGCCGGTGGGGCTGGCGAGCTGGACGCTCGGGCTGATGCTGATGGCCGGCATCGGATTGCTGGTGGGGGCACTGCCCGCGATGCGGGCGATGCGTTTGAACATCGTCGACGCACTGTCGGGCCGCTGAGGAGCACGCCATGAACAAGTTGCAACCGTTCCTGTGGGGCCTGTTGATGTTCGTCGTGGTCATCGTCGGCATCGGGGCATGGCTCACGCTGCCCTGGTACGTCTCGGTCGGCCTGTTCGCGCTGCTCGCCGTGTGGATGGCGACGACGCGTCGCGGCCGCCAGGCGGCCTCCGTCGCACAAGTGGGCATCAGCACGATCAAGGAGCGCCTGGGGTCCTCGTCGGTCATCGTGATCGGCATCGCCGGTGTCGTGGCGGTGCTGGTGGCGATGTTCGCGATGGCCGAGGGCTACCGTGCGACGCTCGCGCGCAGCGGCAGCCCGGACACGGCGATCGTGCTGCGCGGCGCATCGGCGTCGGAAGTGATGTCGACGTTGGAGCGCGATAGCCTCAACGCGATCACCGGCACGCCGGGCATCGCGCGCGACGCGCAGGGCCGCCCGATCGCGTCGGCGGAAATCGTCGTCGCTGCCAACCTGCCGCTCATGGGCGGCGGTGAGAACGAGGACGGCAGCGTGCAGTTGCGCGGCGTCGGCGACCAGGCCTTCGCGGTGCGTCCCGGCCTGAAGATCGTCAAGGGCCGTCGTTTCGAAACGGGCCGTCGCGAAGTAATCGTCGGACAGGGTGCGAAGCGCCAGTTCGCGGGCCTGGATGTCGGCAAGCAGATCAAGCTCGGCAGCGAAACGTGGACGGTCGTCGGCGAGTTCGCCTCGGGCGATGCGATGGATTCGGAAGTGTGGGGCGATGGCGACATCGTCGCTTCGACCTACCGCCGTGGCAGCACGCGCACGTCTGTGACGGCAAAGCTGACGAATCCGGCCGCGTTCAAGGCGTTCAAGGCGTCGCTCGACGCCGACCCGCGGCTGGACACCGACGCGATGACCACCAACGAGTACTTCGCCAAGCAGTCCGAGCAGATGGTGAAGATCATCCGCATCATCGGCATCGTCGTCGGCGCGATCATGGCCATCGGCGCGGTGTTCGGCGCGCTCAACACGATGTTCGCCACCGTCGCCACGCGCGCGCGCGAAATCGCCACGTTGCGCGCACTGGGTTTCCGCAGCGTGCCCGTGGTGGTCGCGGTCATGCTCGAGACGATGTTGCTCGCGCTGATCGGCGGATTGATCGGCGGCGTGATCGCCTGGTTGATCTTCAACGGGTTCACCGCCTCGACCATCGCCGGCGGCGTCGGCCAGCTGACCTTCAAGTTCTCCGTCTCGCCGGGCGTGCTGTGGGAAGGCCTGAAGTGGGCGCTGGCGATCGGCTTCGTCGGCGGGTTGTTCCCGGCGGTGCGCGCGGCGCGGATGCCGGTGACCGAGGCATTGCGCGCCGCCTGATCCGGAGTGCAACGGTTGTCACGAAAGCGGCGCTCCGGCGCCGCTTTTTTTTCAGCCGGTCTGCTTGCAGGGTTTCCGGACGCGCTGCACCGACGGCGGGTACTTCCCGAGCAGGTGCGCCGCGCGCGTCGGGCGCGGTGCGAAGGTGCCACCGCAATTGGGGCAGCGGCCCTTGAGGATGCCCGTCGCGCAGTCCGCGCAGAAGGTGCACTCGAACGAACAGATCACCGCGTCGTGCGCGTTCGGCGGAAGGTCCTTGTCGCAGCATTCGCAGTTGGGGCGCATCTGCAGCATGGCGGGATCTCAGCGGGGGGAGTCGTGTGCGGGGACGAGCGTGGCGCGTGCGTTGGCACGGCGCGCGCGAAGCGCGCCATCCACCGCGAAGATCGCCAGCGCGACCCAGATGCAGGCAAAGCCGATGGCGCGGTCGCCGTCGAAGGCTTCGTGGAAGACGAACACGCCGAGCAGGAACTGCATGGTCGGCGCGATGTATTGCAGCAGGCCGACGATCGACAGCGGCACGCGCCGCACGGCGTAGGCGAAGCCCACCAGCGGCAGCGCGGTCAGGCCGCCGCTGACGACCAGCATCGCGCTCATCGCCAGGCCGTAGCCGTCGAAGAAGCCGCCCTGCCCGTGCGTTTCGCTCCACGCGAGCATCGCGGCCACCGGCAGGAACAGGTACGCGCCCTCGACGCCGAGGCCGGAGACCGAATCGACCGCCGCGAGCTTGCGGATCAGGCCGTACAGCGCGAACGACCCGGCGAGCGCCAACGCGATCCACGGCAACTGCCCGAAGCGCAGCGTGAGCCACGCGACGCCGAGCGTCGCGATCGCCACCGACACCCACTGCGCGCGGCCGAGGCGTTCGCGCAGGAACGCAACGCCCAGCAACACGTTGAGCAACGGATTGATGAAATAGCCCAGGCTCGTCTCGACGACGTGCCCCGCGTTGACGGCCCAGATGTACAGGCCCCAGTTGAAGCCGATCAGCACGCCCGAGAGCGCGAGCATCCACCATGTGTGCGGTTTCGACAGCGCCTGCTTCAGCCAGCCGCGACCGTCGCGCCAGAACAGGAACGCGCCGACGATCACCGCGCTCCACAGGATGCGATGCAGCACGATCTGGAACGAAGGCACCGACTTCATCAGGTGCCACCACAGCGGCATGACGCCCCACGCGAGGAAGGCGCCGATGGCGACCCACAGGCCGCGACGATCCAGCGGTTGGTCGCTCATGCCGCGGGCTCCTGCGCTGCCTCGCGCACCGCCGCGGGCACCGGCGGCGCCGTGCGCGCCTTCGCGAGCGTGATCAGCACGACGCCGGCGAGGATCACCGCCATCGCGCCGAGGTCGTGCGTGGTGAACGATTCGCCGCCGATCAGGAAACCGATCAGCACCGCGAGCGGCGGATTGACGTACGCATAGCTGGTGGCGAGCGCGGGCCGCACGTGGTGCAGCAGCCAGATGTAGGCAGTGAAGCCGAAGATCGAACCGGCGACGACGAGATACAACAAGGCGGCGGTCGATTCGACGCTCGGCATCGTCGTGATGCGCTCGCCGGCGACCAGCGCGACGACGACCAGCCACAACGTGCCGACCATCATCTGCCCGGCGGCTGCCATGAACGGCTCCGGCAGATCCTGGTCGCGCGACCAGATCGAGCCCCACGCCCACGCGATGGGCGCGATGATCAGACACACCAGGCCGACCGTCGAACCGGACAACTCGCCGCCCACGCTCAACCAGATCACGCCGAGGAAGCCGATGAGCAGCCCCGCCCATTCCATGCGCGAGGGATGGCGGCCCTTGAGCATCGCGAAGACGCCCGCGAACAACGGCATCGACGCCACTGCGATCGCCGCCAGGCCCGAACCGACTTGCGTCTCGGCCTTGTTCACCAGCGCGTTGGACAGCACGACCATGAAGATCGAAAGCTTGGCGAGCGTGAACCATTGTTTCTTCGTCGGCGCGGGCACGCCGCGCATGCGCAGCACCGCGTACATGATCGAACCGGCGATGGCCATGCGGATCGCGGCCAGCAGGAACGGCGGATAGCCGTGCAGCGCGAAGCGGATCGCGAGGTACGTCGAACCCCACAGGATGTAGACCGACGCGAGCGCCAGGCCGATTGCGAGCGGCGTTGCGGGTTTCAGCGGGGTGCTGCTCATTCTTGGCCCTTGGCGGCCAGCCATTGCAGGCCGGACAGATGTTGGTGGTCGTGGCTGCACAACAGATGCATCAGGCCGCGCACGGTGATGGGCCCGTAGCCTTCGAACTGCGCGGGGCGATCGAGTTGTTCGGCCGTCAACGCGGACAGCATTCCGACGGTGTGCGCACGCGCATCGGCAAATTCGTCGAGCGCCTGTTCCGCGGTGCCGCGCTCGCCTTTCGACGCGGCGAGCGCGTAGCTGTCGATGTCCGCGAGCACGGGCGCGTCTTCCTCCAGCGTGCGGCGGAAGCGGACGTGATAGCCGTCGCGCTCGATGTCGCGCACGTGCCAGAGTTGTTCCAGCGGATCGAAATGCTCGCTCGGACAACCGTCCCAGGTAGCGGGCCGGAAGCGGGCGCGGGCGGGCGGAATCGTGGCGTAATGCGTGCGCAGGTGTTGCGGGAACTGCGCGAGGGCCGCGATGAGCGCGGCGATCGACTGCTGCATGGGGGGTGCCCGACGGGGAGGAGGTCGGAAGCGCACAGCCTATCGGCCCGCCCAGAATCGCGCTTGAAAATTCGTGCGCCTGCGCGCAAGAATCTTGCAAGGCGCGGGAACGCGCGTCACCACTGGCGAGACACGATGTCGACGACGCCCATTGCGCTGGACGAATTCGACCACCGGCTGCTGGAGCTGTTGCAGCACGATGCGGACGCGACGTTGTCCGCGCTCGGCGACGAGGTGGGCCTGTCGGCCAGCGCCGTGCAGCGGCGCATCAAGCGCTATCGCGAGTCGGGCCTGATGCGGCAGGTGGCGGTGCTCAACCCGGCGATGCTCGGGAGCATCACGCTGGCGGCCGTGCTGGTGGCGCTGGACCGCGAGTCGGCGCGCCACCACGCCGCGTTCTACGCGCGCATGCGCAACGCCACCGAAGTGCAGCAGTGCTACGTGCTGGCGGGCGAATGGGATTATCTCGTGATCCTCGCGACCACCGGCCTGCCACACACGCGCGAGGTGGCGGAGCGCTTGTTCGGCACGGATGAAACGTTGAAGCGCTACGAGACGCGCATGGTGTTCGAGCCGATCAAGCTCGGGTTGCAGTTGCCGACGCGGGCGCCGGTGAAGAAGAAAAAGTGATGGCGGACTACGCCGCTTTCTCCCGGCGCAGGATCGCTTCCTTCAGCGGCAGGCCCCAGCGGTAGCCGCCGAGCGTGCCGTCGTTGCGGACGACGCGGTGGCACGGGACGAGGATCGCGATGCGGTTGAGTGCGCAGGCGCGTGCGATGGCGCGTGCGCCTTGCGGCGTGCCGAGCTCGTTGGCCAATTTGGAGTAGCTGCGCGTCTGCCCGCGCGGGATGCGCATCAACGCGTCCCATACCTTCTTCTGGAATGCGGTACCGAGCAGGTCGACGTCCACGTGCGCCTGCTTGCCCGCGAGGACGTCGGCCACCGCGCGCACGCGCGGCGCCAGGAATTCATCGCGGCCGGCATCGACGCGCTCCAGCTGCGCGTGCGGGAACTCGATATGCAGCTTGCGCGCCAGGGCGTCGGCTTCGCCGCCGAGTTCCACCATGCAGATGCCGCGCTGCGTGGTGGCGACCAGCGCCTGCCCCAGCGCAGTGTCGACGATGCTCCAGCGGATCTGTTCGCCCGCGCCGCCGGAGCGGTAGCGCGCCGGCGTCATGCCCAGGCGCGCCGCGCCGGCTTCGTACACGCGCGAGGGCGAGCCGTAGCCCGCGTCGTACAACGCACCACTGACGTCGTCGCCGTCGCGCAACGCAGTCTTGAGCGCACCGAGCTTGCGCTGCGCGAGGTATTGCGCCGGACTGAGCCCGAAGCGCGCGGTGAAACTGCGCTGCAGATGCGAGGCGCTGAGCCCGACGATGTCGGCGAGCGCTTCGAGCGTCGGCTCGTCCGCATCCAGCACGCGACGTGCGTGCTCGAGTTTGCGGATGGTGATGTCGCTGGCCTTGGTCGCGGTCATGTCCATGGGGGAAAACGATACGGGCGCCCGAAGGCGCCCGCTATCCGATTCTTGCCCGCCGCGATGTCGGGAAACCCCGACATCCGACTCATTCCGACCAGTGGCCCATCGTGCGCGAGGCCGGCAGCACCTGCTGCGAGAGCTTCTGGTCGTTGGTGAGCAGCGTGAGCGCGTCGGCGAGGATCGCGGCGGACTCGCGCAGCAGCGGATCCGGGCGCTTCTCTTCGAGCTTCTCGCGCTTGGCGTCTTCGGCGATGTTGCGCTCGTTGGCCTGCAGGCCGTCGTCCTTGTCCTCGGCGAAAGGATCCAGCGGCAGGCCCAGCGCCTTGCGTTCGGCCTGGCGCTGCTTGCGCTTGGCCTCGAACTTGTCGCGTTCGGCGCGGCGCTCGGCCTCGTTGAGCGAGACGAACTTCTTCTCGGACTCGGCGCGGAACTGCGCGACATCCTCCGACCACCACTGGAATTCCTTGTCCTTCGCCACGCGCGCGGTGTGCAGCGCATCGAGGCGCGGGATGATCGGCGCGAAGTTGCCGTACTGCGTGTGGTCGACCGCCTGGATGCGCGACCACGGCAGCGCGTTGTCGTACGTGCTCTCGCCGAACTCGCTGGCATCCACCGTCACCGGGAAGCGGATGTCCGGCACCACGCCCTTGTGCTGCGTGCTGCTGCCGCTGATGCGGAAGAACTGCGCGATGGTGAGCTTCACCTGGCCGTACTTGTCGCCGTCGTTCTGCGGCCAGCGGTCGAGGTCGATCAGGTTCTGCACCGTGCCCTTGCCGAAGGTGGTCTCGCCGATGACGAGGCCGCGGCCGTAATCCTGGATCGCGCCGGCGAAGATTTCCGACGCCGACGCCGAGCCGCGGTTGATCAGCACCGCGAGCGGGCCGTCCCATGCCACGCCCGCGCGCGTGTCGTCCTCGACGACCACGCGGCCGCCGGATTCGACCACCTGCACCACCGGGCCGCGATCGACGAACAAGCCGGTCAGCTCCACCGCTTCGGTGAGCGAACCGCCGCCGTTGTTGCGCAGGTCGAGCACCACGCCGTCGACCTTCTGCACCTTCAGCTGTGCGAGCAGCTTGGCGACGTCGCGCGTGGCGGAAGCGTAATCGTTGGCGTTCTTCCGGCGTCCCTCGAAGTCCTGGTAGAAGGCCGGCAGCTTGATGACGCCGATCTTGCGCGACGCGCCGCCAGCGACGCCCGGCACGGTGATCGTCTGCGCCTTCGCGGCCTGTTCTTCCAAGCGGATCTTGTCGCGCGTGAGCACCAGGCGCGAGGGCTTCGAATCTGCGGGCATCTCGGCGGACACGACATCCAGGCGTACCGGCGTGCCCTTCTTTCCGCGGATCTGCTCGACGACATCGTCGATGCGCCAGCCGACCACGTCCTTCATTTCGCCCGACGTGCCCTGGCCCACGGCGACGATGCGGTCGCCCGGCTTGAGCTTGCCGCTGCGCGCGGCCGGGCCGCCGACGATGATCTCGCGGATCACGACGGTTTCGTCCTGCTTCTGCAGCACCGCGCCGATGCCTTCCAGCGACAGCGACATCGTCAGGTTGAAGTTGGCCGCGGTGCGGGGATTGAAGTAATCGGTGTGCGGATCGATCGAGTTGGCGTAGGAGGTGAGGAACGTCTGGAAGATGTCCTCGCCGTTGAGATCGTCGATGCCGTTGACGAGGTTGGCGTAACGCTTGTCGAGCGTCTTGCGGATGTCGTCCGGCGCCTTGCCGGCGAGCTTCAGGCGCAGCCAGTCGTTGCGCACCGACTGCGTCCAGATCTTGTCGAGCGTGGCCGCATCGGCCCACGGGGCATCCTTGCGCTCGTAGTCGTAACGGTCGCTGCCGCTGAAATCGAACTTGTCGGTCTTCAGCACCTTGCGCGCATACGCGGTGCGCTCGGCGACGCGCTGCTTGTACACGGCGAACATCGCGTACGCCGCGTCCATCTTGCCGCTCTTGATCGCATCGTCGAGCTGCGTCTGGTACGGCGCGAACTTCGCGATGTCCTGCGCGGTGAAGAACAGCTTCCCCGGATCCATCGCCTCGAGGTAACGCTTGTGGATGTCGCGCGAGAGCGTGTCATCGAGCGCGCGCGGCCGATACGCGAAGCGGCTGTCGGACAACAGGCCGTAGACGAGTTCGGCCGTCTTGGCCTGCGCGGCGCTGGGTGCGCCGGCCAGCGTCGCATCGTCGTCCGCGCCACGCGCGAGCAGCGCGATCGGCGCGGTGAGCGCGAGGGCGAGGGAGATGACAGGCAGGGTCTTGCTGAGCTTCATGGGCGCATCCGGGCCCGGTGGGGCGGGCCTTCAGGGGGAACAACGGGGTGCCGCGGTTACGACGGCACGGCCAGACTGCTGCCAGCGTCGATGGGTCGACAGTGCCGAAAGTTTCCGCGATGCGCCAGAGAGGACACGTGAGACTGTGTGTTCAGGATTCGGCCGCGGTTCAAGCTGCGGACGAAATGTTCGCGAGTCGTTAACGCGAAACGGCCGCTGCGATCTCCGCGGCCAAAGCGGCGGCGGCCCCCAGCGTCGGGTCGGTTTGCGACGGCGTGGCCGCCGGCAGCGGTCGCTGGCCGGCGAACCGGGCGCGGTCGACGACCGGGCGTGCGATGTCCACCTTCGTGGAGATCCGTGGACCGACGAGCACGTGCCGCGTACGCGGTTCGCGCGGTTGCGTGGACGCGAAGGCCACATCGGGTTCGACCCCTTGTTCCAGGGTCGCGCCGTTGACCCGGTACATCGCCGCGATCGTCATCTTGAGCTGGCCCATGCGCTTCGTGCCGGGTGAGGGCCAGCGATCCAGGTCGATGAGGCTCTGGATCGTGCCGCGGCCGTAGGTGGGCTCCCCCGCGATCACCGCGCGGCCGTGATCCTGGAGGGCCGCCGCGATCAGTTCGGCGCCCGAGGCGGTGCCGCGATCGACGAGCACGACCAGCGGGCCGTCCCACGCCGCGTCCACCTTGGCGACTTCGTTGGAGGTGCGCCCGCCCTGTTCGTGGATCAGCACCATCGTCCGCTTGCCGGCGAACGCCCCCGCCATGTCGATGCCTTCGCTCAGCGCGCCGCCGCCGTTGTTGCGCAGGTCCAACACGACCGCGTCGACGCCGGCCGCCTGCATCTCGCCGAGCAGGCGGTGGACGTCGCGCGAGGCGGACGCATAGTCCGGCTGCTTGCGGGCCCGCGCATCCCAGTCCACGTAGAGCGAGCCCGGACGCAGCACGCCGATGGTTTTCCCGTCGAGGTGCAGCGTCGATTGTTCGGTTTCATAACCGAGCGGGTTCGTCGGCGACTTCGCACGCCCGACATCGACGACCCGGATCAGCCCATCGGAATCCTGGAGGCGCATGCGCACTTTCGAACCTGCGGGGCCGCGCAGGCGTTCGATCGTCTTGTCCAACGGCTCGCCGAAGACATCGACGAACGCGCCGCCGGGGCCATCGGCGATTTCCAGCAAGCGATCGCCGCGCGCGATGCCCGCGAAGTGCGCGGCGCTGCCCGGAAGCGCCGATTCGACGCGCGTTTCCAGCCCATCGCTGCGCAGCACCAGGCCGATGCCCAGGTCGCTCCACTTGGATTGCTTCAACTCCGCCATGTCCGTGGCGCGCGGTGGCGGCATGAAGTCGGCATCGGGATCGACCGCGTTCGCGTACGCATCGATGAACCCTTCGATGATGTCGTCCGAGCCCAGTCCGCGGATGCGCGTGGCGGCTGCGTCGTAATAGCGGCGCAGCACATCGCGCACTTGTGCGTCCTGCTGCCCGGTCTTCCGCAGGTCGCGCACCTGGTGGCGCAGCTTGCGCGCCCACAGCACATCGAGCGCGGCCGCATCGGGCGCGCGCGGCGAATCGGCGGTGCGCGCGCTCCAGTCGTCGGCGGCCTTGTCCGCGATCGCGGCATCGATCCCGGACTTCGCCGCTTCGAGCCGTGCGATGGCGAGCGCCTTCATCGCATCAGCGAGCGACAACGCCGCGGCGAAGTCTTCCTTTTTCGCGACCTGCAGCAGTGCATCGCGCCGGTCCTGCAGCGGCGCGAGGTCGGCGGTGCTTGCGTACATCGCGTTCGGGTCGAACGTTTCGATCCACAGGTCGAACAGCCGTTGCGCGCGCCCCTCCTGCGGTCGCCCGGCGAAGTAGTCGAATCGGGTGTCGCTCACCAGGCCATGGACCATCCGGATCGCCATCCCCGGATCGAACGTCTTTTCTTCGGGCACCTGTGCGAGCGCCGCCGAACACGCGAGCACGAGCGACAGCGCGGAGACCGCGCCGAACCGATTCACCATGTTGTCCCCCTGGAGCGAACCGCTTACGCGGCGACGAAGCCGGCGTCGATGGCCTGGCGATCGGCATGGTACGACGAACGCACCAACGGGCCCGAGGCCACGTGGGTGAAGCCGAGCGACATGCCGAAAACTTCCAGCGCCTTGAATTCGTCCGGCGTCCAGTAGCGCAGCACCGGGTGGTGGTGCGGGCTGGGCTGGAGGTACTGGCCAATGGTGACCATGTCGACGTCGTGTGCGCGCAGGTCGCGCAACGTCGCTTGCACCTGTTCCATCGTTTCACCCAGGCCGAGCATGATCCCGGACTTGGTGGCGACGTTCGGATGCTGCGCCTTGAACTTCTTCAGCAGGGTGAGCGACCAGGCGTAGTCGGCGCCGGGGCGGACGTTCGAATAGAGGTCCGGCACCGTCTCGACGTTGTGGTTGAACACGTCCGGCGGATTGGTGGCGAGGATCTCCAGCGCACGGTCCATGCGGCCCTTGCCGCGGAAGTCGGGCGTGAGGATCTCGATCTTCGTGCGCGGGCTGTGGTGGCGCACGGCGCTGATGCAATCGACGAAGTGCTGGGCGCCGCCGTCGCGCAGATCGTCGCGATCCACCGAAGTGATGACGACGTACTTCAGGCCCATGTCGGCGATCGTCGTCGCCAGATGCAACGGCTCACCGGCGTCCGGCGGCTTCGGGCGGCCGTGGGCCACGTCGCAGAACGAGCAGCGGCGCGTGCAGACCTCACCGAGGATCATGAAGGTCGCGGTGCCGTGGCTGAAGCACTCGTGGATGTTCGGGCAGCTGGCTTCCTCGCACACCGTGACCAGGCGGTTCTCGCGCAGCTTGGCCTTGAGGTTGGCCACCGAGTTGCCCGACGGGATGCGCACGCGGATCCAGGACGGCTTGCGCAGCACCGGCGTGTCGGCGAACTGCACCGGCGAGCGCGCGATCTTGTCGCCCGCCACTTGCTTCACGCCCGGCACGAGCGATGGCGCGCTGTCGCCGACGATGGTCAGCGGGATGGCCTTGGACTCGGTTTCGCTCATGGGGTCGCTGCCGCGAATAGCTCAGGGGAGGCGGGCTGGAGCCGCAGGCCGAATTGTACGGCGAGGTGCTCCAGCAACCGGGGTTTGACGGCGTCGAGGTTGCCGGGGCCGCCGAGATCTTCCATCGCGACCACCTGCAGCCCCGCGTATCCGCAGGGATTGATGCGGTGGAAGGGTTCCAGGTCCATCGCGATGTTGAATGCGAGGCCGTGGAAGGTGCACCCGCGCCGGACGCGGATGCCCAGCGCGGCGACCTTGGCGTCGTTCACATAGACGCCCGGGGCGCCGTTGCGGCGCGCCGCCACGATGTTCCAGTCGCCAAGCGTGTCGATGACGGCCTGTTCGATGCGATCCACGTATTCGCGCACGCCCACCTTCAGCCGCTTCAGGTCGAGCAGCGGGTAGGCCACGATCTGGCCGGGGCCGTGGTAGGTGACCTGTCCGCCGCGATCGACGTGGATCACGGGGATATCGCCGGGCATCAGGACGTGTTCGGGCTTGCCGGCCTGGCCGAGGGTGAACACCGGATCGTGCTCGACCAGCCAGATCTCGTCGGGCGTGTCCTGCGTGCGCGCGTCGGTGAAGGCCTGCATCGCGCGCCACACCGGCTCGTAGGCCATGCGGCCCAGGTCGCGCACGTAGCTCACAGCGTCCACTTCACCTCGGGGTGCGCACGCAGGGCCGCGTGCGCGGCGTCGTACTGCTCGCGCGAATCGGCCTTGAAGGCGATGCGCACCGAGACGTACTTGCCGTTGGACGAGTGCTTCCAGCTCACCGATTCGTGCACGACGTCGATGCCCGCGGCCATCAACAGCTTCGGGAGCTCCGCCTGCAGGTCCTTGTCGGCCGCGCCCATGGCGGAGAGCTCGAAGGTGCCGGGGAACTGGAAGCCGTGGTCGGGGTTGTCGGACTTGATCTCCATCGGCGGATTATGGGTCCGCTCCCGGGCGAACCCAACCCTGTCCGGGAGCGTAACGATTTAATTATTTCGCGGGCATTCGGGGCGCCCAGCCCATAGGATCGGGCGCTCATCCGCAGCCTGCCGCCATGCGACACCGTCCCGAGCCTGCCGCCGCCCGCTACCGTTTCGGTGCGCGCGTGCTGGACCTGGCGCAACGCGAACTCCGCCTGGACGGCATCCCGCAGCCGTTGCCCGCGCGCGTCTTCGAGTGCCTGCAGACCCTCATCGAACACCGCGATCGCGCGGTGGGCCGAGACGAACTGGTGCGCGCGGTGTTCGGCCGTCCCGACGTGTCCGATGCGCAACTCGCGCAAGTCGTGCTGCGCGCGCGCCGCGCCATCGGCGACGACGGGCAGGAGCAGCGCGCGATCCGCACGGTGCCGCGGTTCGGCTTCCGCTGGGCGATGGACATCGAGGAAGTCGGCGAAGAAGTCGCGCCGGTGGAAGCGGCAGTTGTCGAACCGGAGATCGAAACGCCGACGCCGCCGCCCGTCGCCGCGAACGACGACGATGCGCCGAAACCGATCCGCGTCGTCGCCACGCGCGCGCCGCGTCGTCGCCGCTGGCCGTTCGCACTGGCCGCGGTCATCGCGTTGTGCGCGATCGCCTCCGTGTTCGCATGGCCGCAGTGGCGCGCGATGCATGCGGTCGCCAGCACGGCGCAATCGCGCGGGGCCATCGTCGTGCTGCCGATGCAGGTCGAAGGCGACGACTCGGCCGCCTGGGCGCGCCTGGGCATGATGGATTTCGTCGTCGACCGCCTGCGCCGCGCGAACCAACCGGTGTGGTCGAGCGAAGCGACGCTGGCGCTGTTGCGCACGCAGGGCGACACGCCCGACGCGCAACGCGTGCGGCGCGATTCGCCGGCCGCGTGGATCGTCGAATCCCGTGCGCGCAACGTGCGCCAGCGCTGGGACGTCGCGCTCACGGCGCTCGATGCGAAGGGCCGCACGATCACCGGCCGCGCGAATGCCGCCGACCTCGTCGGCGCGACGCGGCAGGCGACGGACCGCTTGCTCGCGGCCATCGGCGGGACCTCGCCGCGCGTCGCGCACGACGCGCCCGATTTCGAAGAACGCTTGCAACGCGCGCAATCGGCGTTGCTGGCGAACGACCCCGACACCGCGCGTCGCTTGCTGCACGATGCCCCGCTCGCGCAACGGCAGACGCCGCAACTGCAATATCGCCTCGCGCAAGTCGACTTCGCCGACGGCCGCCACGCCGACGGCCTGGCGAAGACCACGCACCTGCTGCGGCTGCCGGCGGTGCAAGGCGATGCCACGCTGCGCGCGCAACTCGAATCGCTGCAAGGCCGGTTGCTCATGCGTCTGGATCGCTACGCCGACGCCGAGCGCAGTTTCGATCGCGCGATCGCCGCATTCGTGCCGACGCCCAACGCCAGCGAACTCGGCCGCGCCCTCATCGGACGCGGCACCGCGCGGATGGCGCAAGGGCGTTTCGACGAGGCGCTGTCGGACCTGGGCAGCGCCCGCGTGCAATTGGTGCGCGCCGGCGATCGCCTGTCGGTGGCGAAGGTCGACGGCAACCTCGGCGTGCTGGAAATGCAGCGCGACCGCCCGCGCGAAGCGGCGCAAGCCTTCGAGAAGGCCGAACGCGACTTCAAGGCGCTCGATGCGACGGTGGAGTTGTCCGGCGTGCGCAACATGCTCGTCGCGATGCACCTGATGTTGTTGCAGCCGGAACAAGCCGTCGCGGTCAGCGACCGCGCCTGGGCCGTGCGCGAACGCTTGCGCGACCCCGCACACGTCGCCGACCTGGTCCTCGCTCGCGCCGAAACCCTCATCACCCTCGGCCGGCTCCAGGAAGCCGACGCACTGCTGCGCCTGCCGCAATCGCGCGCGTCCTCGCCCGGCGATTTCCACCGGCACGAATACCTGGAAATGGAACTCGCGCGGCAGCGCGGCGACGCGGCGGCGGTCGCGCGCATCGGGACGCAGGTCCTGCGCGATTGGCCCGCGCAACGCAACGGCCGCTTGCGCGCCTGGGTCGCCTGGCGGGCGCACGAAGCCGCACTCGACGCGGAGCTGCCGACGCCGCCGAACGCGAGCGCGCTCGACGCCGATGCATTGACGAAACAACTCGGCATCGCCGTACGCCACCGTCGGGAAGGCGACTTCAACGCCGCCGACACCGCGTACAAATCCGCCATCGCGATCGCCGAGGCCAGCGGCGTGCCGGGGATGATCGCCAACGCGGTGATCGCGCGCGCGCATTTCCTGCTCGCGCAGGACCGCGTCGACGAAGCCACCGCGCTCGTCGGCCGCGTGGCGCCGTGGGCCGACCGCGATTTCGAACTCGCCTTGTTGCAGGTGGCGCTCTATACGCACCTGCGACAGGCCGGCCAGCAGCAGGCCGCGCTCGCCCTTGCGCGCAGGTTGGCCGGGGAACGGCCGGTGATAACGCGCCTGTAAAGCGATCGTCACGTGTTTGGAATGGCGCGCGGCGGGGACGGTGACAGCGTCGGGGATTCACCCCGGCAGCGAGAACCACCCCGATGCACCGCACGAAGTTGTACGCCGCACTGCTGTTGATGATCGCCACGCCGCCCGCCGCGCTCGCGCAGCAGGCCGCACGACAGGACGTCGAAACCACTGGCACCACGCGCGACGATTGTCGCGTCGTCGAATCCGCCGAACCCGACGCCCAAGGCATCTATCGCGCAGTGCTGGAATGCACGCGTGCGCCGGCGGCGTCGGTCGGCAACGCGCCGCTTCCCGTCGCCGCGCTCAAGCCCCCGCCGGGCGAAGGCGGTGGCCCGACGCCGATCCCCGACGGCGACGGGCTCGATTACTACTCCTCCAACGGCACCAGCGACGGCACGGACATCACCCTCGCCGGCTGGGGTTCGGTGGCCGGCGGCCCGTACACCTCCGCACTCGGCAACCAGGCCGTCGCGTTCGGCTGGGGGTCGATGGCCAATGGCGAATGGACCGTCGCGCTCGGCTACGCCGCGCAGGCGATGACCTCGCGCGACATCGCCATCGGCCAGATGTCGGTCGCCTCGGGTAACGGCGCGGTCGCCATCGGCGGCGCGACGAACTGGGTCGCGGGCTGGCACAACACGCAGGCCACGGGCGCATTGGCCGTCGCGGTCGGCACCGGCTCGATCGCCTCGGGCAACTTCAGCACGGCGCTCGGCACCGGCGCGGTCGCCGATGGCGAGGATGCGGTGGCCGTCGGCGAAGCGGCGGTCGCGCGTGGCGAACAGGCCGTCGCGATGGGCCTGGCGAGCTACGCCTCCGGCATGGCCGCCACGGCGATCGGCGTTGGCGCGTCGGCGTCCGGCGAGAGCGGCACGTCGATCGGTTCGTTCTCCGAAACCCGCGGCAACTTCAGCAGCGCGATCGGCACGAGCGCGTTCGCACAGTGGGATTACGCCAACGCGTTCGGTTCGTTCGCCGAAGCCGATGGGTTCGCATCCACGGCGCTCGGCGTCGGCGCGGTGGCGCTCAGCGCCAACAGCACCGTGCTCGGCGGCGCCTACTTCGTCGGTGCGTCCGACGACGGCAGCGTGTGGGGTGGCGAACTGGTGCGCTCGATGGCCGACGGCCAGGGTGCGACCGCGGCCGGCGCAGGCGCGCAGGCGATGGCGGACCAGGCCACCGCGGTCGGCACGTTGAGCCAGGCCTTCGGCCTGGACAGCATGGCCCTGGGCGCGATGTCGCTCGCCGACAGCGATCAATCGACGGCTGTCGGCACCTACAGCAACGCACTCGGCACCGGTTCCACCGCGGTGGGCAACGGCGCGATGGCGCGCGGCGAATACGCGACGGCCAACGGCTACAACGCCGCCGCCATCGGCGACGACGCCACCGCGATGGGCAACGGCAGCGACGCCAGCGGCGCGGCGAGCACCGCGCTCGGTGCGCACGCGAGCGCGACGGCGGACAACGCGATCGCGCTCGGCGCCAATTCGGTCGCCGACCGCGCGGACAGCGTCTCGATCGGCAGCGACGGCTACGAGCGCCAGCTCACGCACGTCGCCGACGGCACCGAGGATTTCGATGCGGTGAACGTGCGCCAGCTGCGCGCGGCGGGCCTGGTCGATGTCGACGGCAACACGATGCACGCGGTGACCTACGACTCGATGGCGTCCGATCGCGTGAGCTTCGGCGGCTTCGGCGGCACGGTGTTGACCAACGTGCGTGCCGGCGCGATCAGCGCGACCAGCACCGATGCGGTCAACGGCGCGCAGTTGTACGCCTTCGGCCAGAGCTATCTCGACCAGCTGAGCGCGCTCGATTCGCGCGTGACCACCCTCGAGAACGCGACGCCGACGCCGGGCACCGGCGGTGGCGACGACAGCCATGTCGACGTCGACGGCGGCATGCCCGGCACCGACGACGCGCACGCGGCCACGGGCACGGGCGGCGTCGCGATCGGTTCGAACGCGAATGCGGCGAGCACCGGCAGCGTCGCCGTCGGTTCCGGCGCGACGGTCACGTCGAACGCGACCAACAGCGTCGCGATCGGCCAGGGCTCCGTCGCCGATCGTGCCAACACCGTGTCGATGGGCGCACAGGGCGAAGAACGCCAGGTGACGAACGTCGCCGCCGGCACGGCCGACACCGACGCGACCAACGTCGCGCAGATGAACGCCGCCGACGCACGCACGCTCAACGATGCACGCGCGTACACCGATGCACGCTTCGCCGATCTCGTCGCCGCGCCCATGCAGGCGATCGACGACCTGCGTAGCCAGGTCAACAAGCGATTCGACGACACCGACGAGCGCATCGACAAGATGGGCGCGATGAACGCCGCGATGCTCAACATGGCGACGAGCGCGGCCGGCGTGCACCAGGTCAATCGCGTCGGCGTGGGCGTCGGCTTCAGCGGCAACTCGCAGGCCTTGTCGATCGGCTATCAGCGCGCGATCGGCGACAAGGCGACGATCACCTTCGGTGGCGCGTTCAGCGACGACGAAGCGTCGGCCGGCGCCGGCATCGGCTTCGGCTGGTAATCCCTTCCCTGACTGGGGCCAGGGATCGGCCCCTTTTTTTCCGGAGTTCCCCAATGCGTATCCGTCTTTCCACCCTCGGTGCGTGCGCGCTCGCCACCGCCGTGTCCCTCTCCCTGATCGGCGTGCATGCGACCGCCGCCGGCGTCACCGTGCGCGTGCACGAAGCCACGCCGGCCCCGACCACGCAAGCACCGCAGAAGCGCTTCATCGTCCGCTATCGCACCGGCACGCTGCAGCGCGCGAGCACCACCGCCGCGCTCGACGCGGCGCGCGCCGCCGTCGTGCGTTCCGGCATCGGCGCGTCCCTCCCCGGCCTCACCGTGCGCCACGTGCGCCGCATGGGATCGGGGAGCGATGTCATCGCACTCTCGCGTTCGCTCGATGCCGCCGCGACCGCGTCGTTGCTCGGCGCGCTCGCCGCCGATCCCAACGTCGCGTCCGTCGTGCCCGACCGCCGCATGTACCACACCGGCATCGGCGCACCGTCGTTGATGCCGAACGATCCGATGAGCCAGCAATACCAGTGGCATTTCTACAACTCGGTCGGCGGCATCAAGGCGCCGGCGGCGTGGGACAGCGCGAACGGCGCGGGCGTCGTCGTCGCGGTGCTCGACACCGGCGTCACCGACCACCCCGACCTGGCGCCGAACCTGCTGCAGGGTTACGACTTCATCTCCGATGCCTTCGTTTCGCGCCGCGCAACCGACGAACGCGTGCCCGGCGCGCACGACTACGGCGACTGGAACGATGACTTCTCGCAGTGCGAGTTGAGCGACAGCAGCTTCCACGGCACGCACACGGCGGGCACGGTCGGCGAAGTGTCGAACAACGGTCTCGGCCTGGCCGGCGTGGCGCACGGCGCGAAGGTGTTGCCGGTGCGCGTGCTCGGCCGCTGCGGCGGCTACACCTCCGACATCGCCGACGGGATCATCTGGGCTTCGGGCGGCAACGTGCCCGGCGTGCCCGCGAACGCGAACCCCGCCGAAGTGATCAACATGAGCCTCGGCGGCCAGTTCGCGTGCGACGAGGTGTTGCAGGGCGCGATCGACACGGCGGTGGCCAACGGCACGACGGTCGTCGTCTCGGCGGGCAACAGCAATGCCAATGCCTCGCAGTTCTCGCCGGCGAGCTGCGCCAACGTCATCACCGTCGGCGCCTCGCGCGTCAACGGCGGCAAGGCGTTCTATTCGAACTTCGGCAAGACCGTCGACCTCTCCGCACCGGGCGGCGGCGGTGGCCAGGACGGCAATCCGAACGGTTACGTCTGGCAGACGCTCAACGACAGCGCGACCGCACCGGAACTCGGCAGCCCCGCGTACGGCGGCATGGCCGGCACGTCGATGTCCGCACCGCACGTCGCGGCCGTGGCCGCGCTCGTGCAGAGCAAGGCGCGCACACCGCTGACGCCCGCGCAGATGGAAGCGATGTTGAAGGCGACCGCGCGCCGCTTCCCCGTCGCGATCCCCGCCTCGCAACCGATGGGCGCCGGCATCCTCGATGCGAAGGCCGCGCTCGCCACCGTGTTGCCGCCGTGCCAGGGCCCGGACTGCGATTCCGCCGCGCGCCCGCTGCTCAACAAGACGCCGGCGAGGAACCTCGCGGGCGCGACGGGTGCGCAACTGTCGTACGTCATCGACGTGCCGGTCGGCGCGACCGGGCTGAGCTTCCTGTCGTACGGCGGCACGGGCGACGTCACGCTGCTCGTGCGCTACGGCGCGGTGCCGACGCCCACCGAGTACGACCTCGCCTCCGTGCACGCGGGCAACAACGAAACGATCCGCGTCCCCGTGACGCGCGGCGGCTTGTACTTCGTGAAGGTCGTCGGCGCGAAAGCGTTCGCCGGCGTGACCCTGGAAGCGCGCCACAACTGATCGACGCTGGGAGAGGCGGCCGACTCGCGCAGGACGCGCGACCGGCCACCGGCACGCCCGGCGGAACGTGCAGCTCCGCGTTCCGTCGGGCGTCGCTTTATGCACCTAACGACATTCATCAACAGGGGGAGTTTCGGATGAATTGGCAAACCACGACACGCGGCGTGCTGTGCATCGCCGCACTATCCATCCTCGCCGCATGCGGTGGCGGGAATGCGGGAAGTCCGCAGCCCAGGAAGAAATCCACGCCCGTCGCCGCCGCGCCGGCATGGTCGCGCCCGAGCATCCGCACGGGCGGCGGACACCAGAAGCAACCGGTCACCAACTTCGGATTCGTCGGGGAAGACTTCCCGAACCTGCGCGAATCGCGCACGGCCGCCAACTGCGACCCGGCCCATCCCGACAACGCGAACTTCGCGGCCAACGTCATCGACGTCGGGCCGACGCAGTCGCTCACCAACCTCACCCAGGTCGCATGGGAATCGCTGCCGGCGCACACGATGGTGCGCATCCATCCCAAGGCGACGCCGTACAACGAGCGCATCTTCATCGTCACCGGCGATATCAAGGTCTGCGGCATCCGCGACGCCAACGGCGCGCGCCCGAAGATCTCGGGCCTGAACGGGCGCGTGCGCAACAGCAGCGCGCTGCAAAGCCTGATCGGCACGCCGGCGCAGGAATACTCGACCGTCAATCGCGGCATCGTGGCTATCGCGCGCGACAGCGGCATCCGCAACATCGCCGTGGAGGGCCTGAACCTCACGGCCACGATGTCGCCGCCCTATTCCGGCGACGACCACGCGGCCAGCTACATCGGCATGGACAACCAGCCGCACCTGTACAACAACCACACCGGTTGCCTGTACGTCTCGCGCGCGCAGGACGTGACGATCCGCGACAACGAGTTCTCGTTCTGCCCGGTCGGCGTGTACGTCATCAGCCGCGGGCTCGACTACGGCGGCGACCACTACCTGACGCGCAATTTCATGCTGGAAGGGAACTTCTTCCACGACAACGGGCTGGTCGACGACTACAACGTGCACCAGGCCTACATCCAGGGCGTCAACTTCATCGTCCAGTACAACTACTTCGGCAACCCGATCCGCTGGGACATCGACAATAGCGGCACGATCGACACCGACGAGGCGTCGAACGGCAACGACCTGAAGATGCGCACCGTCGGCGAGCTGGTGCGTTACAACTATTTCGAGAATGGCGCGCACGCGATCGACCTGATCGACATCGAGGACTTCCGTCCTTCCGTTTTCCCGTGGCTCTTCGACCTGCTCGCCGACCAGCAGCCGGCCGTCGCCACGGCCGCGGCGCGCACGCAGATGCAGCGCGACTGGGCCAAGTACGACGCCGGCAGCTACATGTACGGGAACATCTTCCGCCGCGACGAGAAGGTGCACGAGCAGACGATGGGCGCCTCGATGGTGCACTTCGGTTCGGACAACAGCCCGATCGACGGCCGCCGCGGCACGCTGCGGTTCTACTTCAACACCATCGTCACCAGCCTGGACAAGCATTCCAGCTCGGGCGCGGCGACGTTGTTCAGCTGCTGCCTGGACAACGCCGACTCGTACGTCTACTACGACGGCAATCTCGTGCTGGATCCCAACCAGGTCGACTTCCGCATGGTCGTCGGCGGCAAGAATTACGGCGTGGTCCGTCGCCGCACGCCGAACGAGTTCTGGGGCCGCTACATCGCGGTCAACAACGCCGTGCAGGTGATGAGCGCGACCAACACGCTCGCCAACGCACAGCCCTTCCACTGGAACACGTACAAGGGCGAGCAGATCGAGCTGCGGCGCAACTTCGTCACCAGCAACTGGAACCAGCCCTTGTGGACGGGCTACCCGACGCCCGGTTACGGCGACAACGAAGTCGCGATCCCTGACTTCAGCTACCCCGGTGCGCACGATATGCACCACGTCACCGGTGCGGCGAACCTGCTGGTCGGCGGCCTCGCGCTCGACGTGCGCACCACTGCACCCCTGACGGGAAGCGCCGTTTGCAACCAGGCGGTCGCGTGGACGAACGACATTCCGTCGGCGGTGCGCCCGAACTACCAGGTCCGCCTGCAGGACAACGGCGCCGGCGGTTGGACGCCGGGCGTGCTCGTCGTCAGCGCACGCAGCGCGCACACGACGCTGGGGGCGAGCCAATGCAATTGATCTCGATCATGCGCAACGCGACCTTCATCGCTGCACTGATCGCCCTCGCCGCCTGTGGCGGCGGGGGCGGAGGTGCGCCAAAGCCGCAACGCACCGCCATCGCGCCGCGCGCACCGGTCACCGCGCCGGCGCCGCCGTGGTCGCGTCCCACGATCCGCACGGGCGGGCCCAATCGCGCGACCAACGTGCGTCGCACCGGCATCGGCGGCAATGGATACCTCGACTACGGTTGCATCAGCGATGCAACGCGGCCTGCGGGCTGGAGCAGTCTCTTCGTGCGCGCCGGCGCGGCGGGCAATGGCACGCGCGGGAATCCCTACGGCACGATCGGCCAGGCCATCGCGGCCGGCGGCGATGCGAAGACGGTGGTGTGCGTCGCGGCGGGCACGTACGTGGCGAACATCCACCTCGGGATGCGCCGGAACCACATCCTCGTCGGCGGGTTGAATGGCAACTTCACCGCGCGCGATCCCATCGCGTGGCGCACGACGACGATGCCCACGGACCTGGCGCGACCCGTCATCGACGCCGAAGCGCCGGTCGAACTCGTGATCGACGGTTTCGTCGTGACCGGCACGCACGCGCGCGGGATCCTGGCGACGACGTGGGACGCCAGCGAGCGCATCACGTTGCGCAACAACCACGTGCATCACAACGGGTGTTCGACGCCGACCGCGAGTTCGGATTGCGGCGGGATCGAAGTGGGTGGCGGGCGCACGGTCGCGGTGGAAATCGCGAACAATCTCGTCGAAGAGAACGGCGGCGGCCACCACGGCGGCGGCATCGACGTCGGCGGCGCGACCGAGAACCTCGGGTTCCTCGACCAAACGACCGGCGCCAACGATGGTTTCGGCACCGTCGTGACGATGACCGGGCTGGTGGCGAACGTGCACCACAACGTCATCCGCAACAACCGTCTGTACGAAGAATCGTTACCGCACGGCGCGGGCATGGCCATCGGGATGCACGGCGACGTGCACCACAACGTGTTCTTCGGCAACGACACGGTGAGCGACGGCGATCATTACGGCGTCGGCGCGGGCCTGATCGGGCAGCACGATCGTGGTGGCAGTGCGTCGGTGGCGTTGCTCGTGGTGCGCAACAACTGGTTCGAAGCCAACCGCACGACCAAGCTCGGGTCGGCGATCTTCCTGGACCAGTACACGGTGGGCTACGTCTACAACAACGTCGTCGTGCGCAACTTCGGCACGGGCGCGATCATCGTGGACGGCAACTGCGGGGATACGTGCGCAGGCCCGAACGGCAACCAGGGCCGCAATTTCGCGACCATCGTGAACAACACGGTCGCCGACAACGACGGCGCGGGCCTGGCGGTGCAGGACAGCACCGCGCACGTGTACTACAACGTGTTCTGGCGCAACCGCGATGCGGATGTCGACGGCGATATCGAATCGCTCAACGGTTCGCCGGGCGCCGACAACCGCATCCGCGGCGCGTACAACATCATCGACTTCGATCCGGCGCAATTTCCGTTGCTGACGAACTCGGTCAGTGGCGAGGCGATCCCGAACCTGCTGCGTTCGCTGGCGAACAAGGACTATCGCCTGACCGATCCGGACAACGCGCTGCAGCCGTATCGCTTCGACCAGGCATTCGTCCCGGCGATCGCGCTGCCGACGGCGTTGCAGCCTCCGGCCGACGATTACGACGATGTGCCGAGGCCCGACGGACAGGGGCGCTACTTGTACGGCGCGTACGGACGATAGCGCGTCAGTTCGTCGCCGCTTCCCCTTCGCCAGCCCGCGCTGCTCGCGCGGGCATTCCTGACGCCACGCGCCAGTGCCGCGCAAGCGGCGTCAGGAATCCCACCACATCATCAACTCATCCCACATGCGCTTGAAGAAGCCACCTTCTTCCACCGCATTGAGCGCGACGAGCGGGCGTTGCGCGACGACCTTGCCGTCGAGCGTGACTTTCACGCTGCCGATCTTCTGGCCTTTCGCGATGGGCGCGACGAGGGTCTTCGGAATGTCCATGCTGGGCTTGAGCTGCGCGTACTTGCCGCGCGGGGTGCTGACGAGCATCGGCGCGTCGACGCCGAGTTGCACTTCGTCGGCCGCGCCCTTCCACACCTTCTGCTTCGAGATCGCCTTGTTGGCCTCGTACAGGCGGTGCGTTTCGAAGAAGCGGAAGCCCCAGTTGAGCAGCGCCTGCGAATCCACGGCGCGCTGGTTTTCGCTCGTCGAGCCCATGACGACCGAGATCAGGCGCTGGTCGCCGCGCTTGGCCGAGGCCATCAGGCAGTAGCCGGCGCCGCTGTGGTGGCCGGTCTTGATGCCGTCGACCGACGGATCGCGCCACAACAGCAGGTTGCGGTTGCGCTGCGTGATCGGGCCGACGGTGTATTCCTTGATCTTGTTGTACGAATACGCTTCGGGGAAATCGCGGATCAATGCGCGGCCGAGCATCGCCAGATCGTGCGCGGTCGAGACGTGGCCCGGCTGCGACAGGCCGTGCGGGTTCTCGAAATGCGATTGCTTCATGCCGATGCGCTGCGCATAGGCGTTCATCAGCGAGGAGAATGCGTCTTCGCTGCCGGCGACGTGTTCGGCGAGCGCGATGGCCGCGTCGTTGCCCGACTGCACCACCATGCCCTTTTCCATCTCGACCAGCGGCGCGGTCTTGTTCACTTCGAAACCGCTGTAGCTGCCTTCGGTGCCCGCGCCGCCTTCGCGCCAGGCGTGCTCGCTCATCATCACCGGGTCGGTGCCCTTCACCTTGCCGGACTTCATTTCGGCGGCGACGACGTAGCTGGTCATCACCTTGGTGATGCTCGCCGGTTCGACCTGCATGTCGGCGTTGTCGCCCGCGAGGATCTGGCCCGTCGCGAAATCCATCAACACCCAGGCCTTGCCCTGGATCTGCGGCGGCGGCGGGACCGGCAACGAATCGCTCAGCGCGGCGGGCGCGGCGGGCGTCGCGACGGGGGCCGGCGTCTGCGCGAGCGCGAGGCCGATGGCGGACGTGGCGAGGGCCGCGAGCGTGAGGGCGGCAAGGGGACGGACGTTCATGGGCAAGGCGGCTCCGGGAATGCGAGCGGAAAGGGGAAAGACGGGGATTCTAGAGGTCCCGCGCGGACGCGGGCGTGGATTTCAATCGCGCACGACGTTCGGGCGTCCGAAACCGAGACCGGCGACGGTCGCGCTGAGTTCCGCGACGCGCTCGCTGGCGACGGGGCCGACGCGCAGGCGCCACACCTTCTGCCCGGAGGCATTGGCATCGAGCAGGCGTGCATCGCGAATGCCCGCGCCTTCCAGCATCGCCAGCGCGCGCTCTGCATTGGCGCGCGCGGCGAAGCTCGCGACCTGGAGCACGACGTCGTCGCCCTTCACCGCGGGCGCGGGTCTGGTTTCGTTCGAAGCGGCCGTATCGACGCGCGGCGGCGGCTTCACCGGTGCGACGGGCGTGTCGGCCTGGCGCTTGTCGGGCGTGCCCGACTTGCCGGTGGCGACGCGCACCTGGCGCTCCTTCATCCACTTGTCGAACTCGTCGGCCGTCATCGCCTTGCCGTCCTGGCGCATGTCGAAGCGCCAGGGGCCGGGCGGCGTGGGTTCGGGTTCGTTGCTCGCGGCTGCCGGTTTGCGTTCGCCCGCTTCGGCACCGGCGATCGGCAACGCGGCGACCATGCGGTCCATCGCGCTGGGCGCAACGGGCGGCGGCGCCGGATCGGGTGCGGCGACGCGCATGTCGGGGCCGCGATCGTCCACGGTCAGTGCGCGCACTTCCACGCGCGCGGTGCCGGCGGGGTACACGCCGAGTTTCACCGCCGCGGCGTAACTCAGGTCGATGACGCGTCCATCGTGGAAGGGACCGCGGTCGTTCACGCGCACGATCACCGACTTGCCGTTCGCCAGGTTGGTCACGCGCGCGAACGAGGGCAACGGCAGGGTCTTGTGCGCCGCGCTGAAGGCGTACATGTCGTACACCTCGAGCGACGAGGTGCGCCGGCCGTGGAATTTCTGGCCGTAGAACGAGGCCGTGCCGCTTTCGACGTAGCCCGACGGATCGTCGAGCACGTGGTACTGCTTGCCGAGCACGGTGTAGTCGCGGTTGCCGTACCGCGAACGCGGCTCGGGGACGACGTCGGGTTCGGGGATCAGGTGCACGTCGTCGATCGGCGGCGGCGCGCTGTCCTTCACGAGCGGCGCGTACAGGCCGCCGGCGGTGTAGTCGCCGCGCTTGGACGTGTCTTCCTGCGCGGGCGCGTACGGCGAACGGCGCTGCGCGCCCGATGCGCTCGCGGGCGCCCTGGAACCGCTCGTCGACGCGGACTGCGACGGGGGCGGCGACTTGCTCGGCGCACCGGAACATGCGGCGAGCAACACGCACACCACCGGCAGCGCGCGCTTCATGGAGGCGTGGCCTGCAGGGGCGTGGACGGCGTGGGCATGGACGTCACGGGCGCGACGGGCACGGTGGCCTGTTGCGTCTGTTGCGCGACCAGCGCATCGCGCCCGGCAATGGATTCGGCGAGCTGGTGCACGGCCGTGGCGTACAGACGCGAGGTGTTGTACTTCGTGATCGCGCGGAAGTTGCCGAACACCATCCAGTACTCGGTGCCGCCCGCGCCGTCGAAGCGCACGACCTGCGCGGGCGTCTTCGCGGCCAGCGGGATGTTGGTCGAATACCCCAGCGGCGCGAACATCTCGTAGGGCTGCATCACGTCGATGTCGGTGGCGCTGTAGTCGGCCGCCGACGAAGCGCGCAATGCCGGCGCCATCACCGGGCCGCCGCGCGTCCACCCGCCCTTCTTCTGGAAGTAGTTGGCGACCGATTCGGTGACGTCGTCGATGTTGTCGAACAGATCGCGCTTGCCGTCGTTGTTGCCGTCGACCGCGTACTGGCGGTAACTCGACGGCATGAACTGGCCCCAGCCCATCGCGCCGGCATAGCTGCCCTTGAGCTGCGTGATGTCCATGCCCGTTTCCTTGCCGAGCGCGAAGAACTGCCCCAGCTCGTCGCGGAAGAAGGCTTCGCGCTGGTTCTCGCGCGCGACCTTGGCCGGATCGCCGGTGCGCGGGTAGTTGAAGGCGAGCGTGTACAGCGCATCGATGACCGGATAGCTGCCCTTGTTGCCGCCGTAGCTGGTTTCCACGCCGATGATCGCGGTGATGATTTCCGCCGGCACGCCGAACCGCGCTTCAGCGCGCGCGAGTGCGTCGGCGTTCTTCGCCATGAACGCCTTGCCGCCGTCGATGCGGCCCTGCGTGATGAAGATCGGACGGTAATCGCGCCACGGCTTGGCCTCGGCCGGGCGCGACATCGCGGCGATGATGCCGTCGCGGATCTGCGCCTTGCCCAGGACCGACTCGATGTACGCCGGATCGATGTCGTACTTCGCGGCGGTCAGGCGCACGAAGTCCGCGCGCGCGGCGGTGATGTCGCGCATCTGCGGCGGGATCGGCGCGGCCGGCGTCGCGGGCGCGGGCGCCACGCGCGTGGCGGCGGGCGGCGGCGTCGTCTGCGGAGAAGGCGGGGCCTGGGTCGCGCACGCGGTCAGCGCGGCCAGCGGAATGAGCAGTGCTGCACGAAAATACGTCATCGCGCCGGAATGTAGCGCAGAAACAACACGATGCAAACCGGATCGAAGGGTGCGCTTCAGGTCGTGTGCCGTGGGCGATGCGCACCGACGGCCATCACCAGCCCCAATCCGGCGAGCAACGACACCGCCGAGGTGCCGCCGTAACTCAGGAGCGGCATCGGCACGCCGACCACGGGCAACATCCCCGAGATCATCCCGCCGTTGACGATCACGTACACGAAGAACGACAGGCCCAGCGCGCCCGCCAGCAGGCGCGAGTAGCCATCGCGCGCTTCGGCCGCGATCCACAGGCAGCGCCCGATCACGAACAGGTACAGCGCGAGCACCGTGGCCACGCCGATCCAGCCGAACTCCTCGCTGAGCACCGCGAAGATGAAGTCGGTCGTGTGTTCGGGCAGGTAGTCCAGGTGCGATTGCGAGCCCTGCCCCCACCCCTTGCCCGTCATGCCGCCCGCGCCGATGGCGATCTTCGACTGGATGATGTTCCAGCCGGCGCCGAGCGGATCGGATTCGGGGTTGAGGAAGGTCAGGATGCGTTCCTTCTGGTACTCGCGCAGCATGAAGAACCACGCGGCCGGCGCCACCGCCGCCACGCCCGCCGCCGCGGCGACGAACCACCACCACGACAGCCCCGCGAGGAACAGCGCGAACACGCCGCTGGAGGCCACCAGCATCCCGGTGCCGAAGTCCGGCTGCAGCAGGATCAACCCGAGCGGGATCGCGATCAGCGCGCCGGAGACCAGCACGACGCGGACGTTCGGCGGCAGCGGTTCGCGCTGCAGGAACCACGCGACCATCATCGGCAGGCTGAGCTTGATCACTTCCGACGGCTGGAAATAGAACACGCCGAGGTTGATCCAGTGGTTGCCGTGCTTGCCCTGCCCGATCGCGAGCACGAGCAGCAACGGCAGCAACGACACGCCGTACACCAGCGGCGACCAATGCCGCAGCCGCGTGGGCGGAATGCGCGAAAGGCCCCACATCGCCGCCAGGCCCACCGCGAAGCGCGCGCCCTGCGCGTAGACCAATCGCGGCGTTTCAGCGCCCGCGCTATACAGCACGGCCAGGCCGATGCCCATCAACGCGAGCAGCGCGCCGAGCAGCCACGAGTCGACCGTGCGCATGATGCGCGCGAACAGGTCGACGCCGATGCGCAGGATCGCGTTCATCGCGCGGGCGTGGGCACGGACGTGGCGGCCGCGGCGACCGGCACCTGCGTCGTCGGCTTCGCTTCGGGCTGCTTGCCGAGCAGGTACGCGTCGAAGATCTTGCGCGCGATGGGGCCGGCGGTGCTCGCGCCGAAGCCGCCGTGTTCGACGGCCACGGCGACCGCGATCGTCGGGTTGTCCGCGGGCGCATAGCCGACGAACAACGCCTGGTGGCGCAGGTGGAACGGCAACTGGTGCGGGTCGACGCTCGCGCCGCCGCGCCGGCTGATCTTCTGCGCGGTGCCCGTCTTGCCCGCCATGAGATACGGCGCGCCGCGCACGAGGCTGAAGCCCGTGCCGCCCGGCTGCATCGTCATCATCATCCCTTCCTGCACCGCGCGCAGGTTGTTCGGGTTGTCGGTGATGCGCGGCGCTTCGGGCTGCGGGATCGGCAGCCACGGTGTGTCGTAGCCGTCGCGGCGCGATGCGGCCAGGTGCGGACGCACCAGCCGCCCGCCATTCGCGATCGCGGCCACGCCGCGCGCGAGCTGCAGCGTCGTCGCCACCCAGTAGCCCTGCCCGATGCCTGCGATCACCGTTTCGCCGGGATACCAGCGTTCCTTCGACCGCGATGCCTTCCATTCCTGCGAAGGCACGATGCCGCCGTTCTCGCCGGACAGGTCGATGCCCGACGGCGCGCCGAAGCCGTACTTGTGCATGTAACCGGAGAACCGGTCGATGCCCATGTCGTAGGCGAGCTTGTAGTAGTAGAAGTTCACCGACGCGGCGATGGACTTGCGCAGGTCGGTCCAACCCGCGCCGCCGTGCGCGTCGCGATAGCCGCGGCGCTGGCCGGGAATGTGGAATTCGCCGGTGGAGAACACCGCGTCTTCCGGGCGGCGCAATCCGCTGTCGAGGCCCGCGAGCGCGATCAGCGGCTTCACCGTCGAACCGGGCGGCCCGCCGCCGAGCACGTTGCGGTTGAACAACGGGCGCGACGGGTCGTCCATCAACGCCTTGTAGTCGGTGTGCGAGATGCCGTTGACGAACAGGTTGGGGTCGTACGAGGGCAGGCTCACCATCGCGAGGATTTCGCCGGTGCGCGGGTCGATCGCGACCGCCGAGCCATCGTGGTCTTCGAACGCGGCGACCATCGCCTTCTGCAGATCGAGGTCGATCGACAGCTTGAGATCCGCGCCCGGCACCGCGGGCACCTGGCCGAGGCGCCGCAGCGCGCGGCCTTCGACGTTGGTCTCGATCTTCTCGTAGCCGACCTTGCCGCGCAGCGCTTCTTCGTAATAGCGCTCCAGGCCCGTCTTGCCGGTGTGCGTCAGCGCGGCGTCCACCTCGCCCATCTTCGCCAGGTCCGCCTGGTCGATGCGGCCGACGTACCCGATGATGTGCGCAAGCTCGGGGCCGTACAGATAGTGGCGATTGAGGTATGGCACGAGCTCGACGCCGGGGAAGCGCCAGCGGTCGACGGCGAAGCGCGCGGCTTCTTCTTCGCCCACGCGCATCTTCAGCGTGATCGGTCGCCAGCCGTGGCGGGCCTTGCGTTCGACCTCGAAGCGTTCGATGTCTTCCGGATCGAGCGCGACGATGCGCGAGAGGTTGGCGACGAGTTCCTTCGTGTCGCCCGCTTCGTCGGGCACGACGTCGAGCCGGAACGCGGGCACGTTCTCGGCGAGTACGCGGCCCTTGCGATCGAGGATCAGCCCGCGGCCGGGCACCACGGGGCGCGGCTTGATGCGGTTGGCTTCCGAGCGCGTCGCGTACTCGTCGTGTTCGAGGACCTGCAGGCGGAAGTACCAGCCGCCGAGGCCGAGCAGCGCGAGCGTCACCGCCCCGAACGCGATCAGCGCGCGGTTGCGGAACTGCATCGCCTCGGCGAATGCGTTCTTCAGCTGGCGGCGGCGCATGCGATGGCCTTCAGCGGTTGCGCCACGCCCGCAGGCGCAGCGTGTCGAACAACAGGAACAGCGGCGCCCACAGCACCATGCCGATGGCCGGCGCCACCCACGACAGCAGCGGCACGGCCGGTTCGCCCAGGGCGAAGTGGAGCGCGGCGGTCACGATGCGATCGTTGAGCAACAGCGCGCCGATCGCCAGTGCCTGTTGCGACAGCGGGAAGAAGCGCAAACGCGCGCGGAAGCGTTGCAGGATGAACGCGAGGATGGTCAGGCGCAGCGCCTGTTCACCGAGCAGGTTGCCGAAGCACAGGTCGGCGATCAGGCCGACGATGAAGGCGAAGCCGAGCCCTGCGCGATCGGGTTCTTCGAGCACCCAGTACGCCACCGCGAGCGCGAGCCAGTACGGCCGCAGCGGCGCGATCGCCGGCGGCAGCGGCAGCAGGCCGAGCAGGAGCGCGACGACGATGCTGACGGGCAGGACCCAGGCGGCGCGTTCGCGGCTCATGGCTGGCGTGCTCGCGTCGACGGCGGGGCGGGTTGCGTGGCGGCCGCGGGTGCGCGCGCCTGCGTTCCCGCCTTCGCGGGAACGACGACGGACGCCGGGTTGGCGATCGTCGATGCACTCGGCGCCGAAGTCACCGTCGCGGGGCCGATCACCGGGCGTTCGGGGGCGCTGCGCAGCAGCAGAACGTCTCGGCCGCGGTCGAGTTGCGCGGCGGGCGTGACGTCGCCGACGAGGAACGCGCGGCTGTCGTCGGGCCGCAGCGCGGAGATCGTGCCGACAGGGAAGCCCGCGGGGAACCGCTTGCCGAGGCCCGAAGTGACGACGACATCGCCGACCTTCACGTCGCTCGACAAGGGGATGCTCGCCAGCGCGAGGCGATCACTGCGCCCCGTGCCGTAGGCGACCAGGCGCACGCCGTTGCGCATGACCGCGACGGGCACCGCGTGGTCCGGATCGGTGAGCAGCAATGCGGTGGAATGCATCGGCGTGGTGGCGATGACCTGGCCGACGACGCCGCCGGCATCGATGACGACCTGGCCGACGCGCACGCCGTCGCTGCTGCCGGCATCGAGCACGAGGCGCTGGCGCGTGGGATCCAGGTCGATGTCGAGCACGGGCGCGAGTTGCACCTGCAACCCGCCGCGCTGCACGACGCCGAGCATGCGGCGCAGGCGGTCGTTGTCGGCGGCGGCTGCCTGCAGGCGCGCCATGCGCGCACTGTCGACGAGCATCTGGTTGCGCAGGCGGCGGTTCTCGGCGATCAGCGAGGTGCGCGTGCCCGCGTCGTCGCTGATCGAATCGATCACCGCGCCGGGCCATCCGGCCACGGCCCAAAGCGGCTGCACGAAAGCTTGCGCTTGCCCCCGCGCCTGCGAGAGCCAGCCGCCGCGATGGTCGAGCAGGATCAGCGCGAACGCGGCGGCCAGGTACGCCAGCAGCCGGAGCGTGCCGGCGATATCGCCGGGGCGGGCAGCTGCGGGACCGGCGTAGGACGGCACGAGGGCGGCGAGGATGGAGGCCTGGCGGAGGTGTGGGCTCGCTTATTCCGGCGCGAAGAACTCGTTGCCGTGCATGTCGAGCATCTCGAGCGCACGGCCACCACCGCGCGCAACGCACGTCAGCGGATCGTCGGCAACCTGCACGTGCAGGCCGGTTTCTTCGGTCAGCAGTCGATCCAGGTCGCGCAACAGCGCGCCACCGCCGGTGAGCACGATGCCGCGCTCGGCGACGTCGGCGCACAGTTCCGGCGGGGTCTGCTCCAGCGCCTGCTTCACCGCGGCGACGATGCCGGCGAGCGGCTCGCGCAGGGCTTCGAGGACTTCGTTGGAGCTGATGGTGATCATTTTCGGCACGCCCTCGGCGAGATGGCGGCCCGAGATCTCCATGGTGCGCACGTCCTTCGGCGGGTACGCGCAGCCCAGTTCGAGCTTGATGCGCTCGGCCGTGGCGTCGCCGATCAGCATGCCCTGCGTGCGGCGCACGTAGGCGATGATCGCTTCGTCGAAGCGGTCGCCGCCGATGCGCGCCGACTGCGAGTACACGATGCCGTTCAGGGCGATGACCGCGACTTCCGTCGTGCCGCCGCCGATGTCGACGACCATCGAGCCACAGGCTTCGGTCACCGGCATGCCGGCGCCGATGGCGGCGGCCATGGGTTCCTCGACGAGGTGGACCTCGCGGGCGCCTGCTTCCTCGGCCGATTCCTTGATCGCGCGGCGCTCGACCTGCGTCGAACCGCACGGCACGCACACCAGCACGCGCGGGCTGGGGCGCAGCAGGCGCGACTTGTGCACCTTGCGGATGAAGTGCTTGAGCATTTCCTCGGTGTAGGTGAAGTCGGCGATGACGCCGTCCTTCATCGGCCGGATCGTGCTGATGTGGCCCGGGGTGCGGCCCAGCATCTGCTTGGCCTCCGTGCCCACGGCGGCGACGGACTTGGTGCCGCCGCCCATGCGGTCCTGCCGGACCGCGACCACGGACGGCTCGTTGAGCACGATGCCCTGCCCGCGGACGTAAATGAGGGTGTTGGCCGTGCCCAGATCGATGGACAGGTCGCTGGAGAAGTAGCGGCCGAGGAACTTGAACATTCGGGGGAGTTGCCTGCGTATGGGCGGCACGCTGGAAATCGTGCCGCGAAGGGTCGCTAGCCTATCCTTCCCCCTGCCCCCCAGCAAGCACGTTGTGCGCGTTTTTTCCGGGGATTTCGGGCAATTCGACGGCGTCCGCAGATTCGCGCGCAAACCCGCCCGCGCTGGCCTTGCGGGCGGGCTGTCGCTACCCTGTGCGCCCCGCGGGCCAAGCCCGGCCCCAACGCAAGGTTTCCGATGTCCGCCCTGATCTGCGGTTCCCTGGCCTACGACACCATCATGGTGTTTCCCGACCAGTTCAAGAACCACATCCTTCCGGACAAGGTGCACATCCTGAACGTGTCGTTCCTGGTGCCGAGGATGCGCCGCGAGTTCGGCGGCTGCGCGGGCAATATCGCCTACAACCTCAAGCTGCTGGGCGGCGATCCGATCCCGATGGCCACCGTCGGCCAGGATTTCGGCCCGTACCGCGAATGGTTCGCCGAGCAGAACATCCGCCTGGACCAGGTCAAGGTGATCGAAGAGCTGTTCACGCCGCAGGCCTTCATCACCACCGACCACGACAACAACCAGATCACCGCGTTCCATCCGGGCGCGATGATGCGCAGCTACGAAAACCACGTGCGCGACGTCAAGGGCGTGACCTTCGGGATCGTGAGCCCCGATGGCCGCGAAGGCATGATGCAGAACGCGAAGGAATTCGCCGACGCCGGCATCCCCTTCATCTTCGACCCGGGCCAGGCGATGCCGCTGTTCAACGGCCAGGAACTGCGCGAGTTCATCGAGCTCGCCGACTACGTGACCGTCAACGATTACGAATCCAACCTGCTGCAGGAGCGCACGGGCTGGAACGAGAAGGACATCGTCTCGCGCACGAAGGCCTACATCTGCACGCGCGGTCCGCTGGGCGCGCAGATCCACACGCCGGGCAAGTCCTACGACGTTCCGCCCGCTCATGAACGCCGCGTCACCGATCCCACCGGTTGCGGCGATGCGTTCCGCGCGGGGCTGATCTTCGGCATCGAGAAGGGCGCGGACTGGATGACCATCGGCCGCATCGGCAACCTGATGGGCGCGCTGAAGGTCGAACACCCGGGCACGCAGAACCAGCGCTTCGATTACGACGAATTCGCCGAGCAGTTCCGCCAGCAGTTCGGGTACGCGCTGTAACGCCTCACATCACGTGCGCCAGCCAGAGCAACTCCGGCTGCGCGAGACGCTCGAACTCCTTGTACGGCATGCGCACCGCATCGGTGTGCGTGCCCGCGTTGAACGCGATCTCCGCTTGTCCGGCAAGTCGTGAGTCGACGAACACCGGCATTCCGTAGAGATTCCCGAACGGCGGCATCGCGCCGGTCTCGCAATCGGGGAACGCATCCTTGAATTCGTTCTCCTCGGCCAGCTCGGCGATGCGGCCGCCGAGCGCGCGCGACAAACGCGTCAGGTCCACGCGATACGCCGCCGGCATCACCATCATCGCCAGCGTGCCGTCGACTTTCAGCATCACGGTCTTCGCGAACAATTGGCGGCTGACGTGCGCGGCCGATGCGGTCTCGTGCGCGGTGACCGTGCGATCGTGCGTCAGCGTGGAATAGCTGGAATGTTGTTGGTCCAGGAAGTTGTGCAGGCGCGGTGACAGCATGGTCGCCTCCGCTCCGGTCGGGAGAATCGAGCTTAATCCCGTCGCGCTAACCCCGCGTGATCGCCCGTCGGGGCGTCAACGCCACGCGGGCAATTTGTCCTTGTCGGCGCCACCGGTTTCGAACACCGCCGTGCGCGTGCCGCCGGCCTTCACGGGGAACTCGATGGCCATCGCCGTCTTCGCCTGCTGCGCCATGCGCCACAGCGCGCGGTGGTCGGTGATGAACATCGCGATGGCCTCGTCGGTCTTCGGGCGCGAGGCCGCCATCGATTTCGGCTTGCCGTCGTCGAGGGTCACCTTCACCTTGCAGCCCGAATAGCAGTCGAAGTCGCCCTTCTCCAGGACGAGGTACGCGCTCTTCCCCCATTCGGGATGGTCGCGGAAGATCAGGCGCACGGGGCGCTTGCCGCCGCCGGTGTCGACCGGGTCCTTCGAGTAGATCGCCGCGGAAATCTGCGTGCCGCCCTTCGCCGGCTGCGTTTGATACGCCCACAGCGCGATGCGTCGGCGCTGGTTCTCTTCGTCGCGGATGTGCGAACGCGCTTGCTCCAGTTTCGGCGCGATGCGCTTGGCCGCGGCCGAATCCGGATAATCCATCTGCAGCGAATCGCCGTAGCCGCGCGCGAGTTTCCAGTCGCTGCGCGCGTACGCGTCGTCGAATTCCTTTTCCTTCGCGTCGGCGATTTGTTGGACGCGCGCGGTTTCGGCCGCGGCGGCCTTCGCGGCGGCCTGCGGATCTTCTTTCGGCCCGCACGCGGACAACGCCAACGCCGCGGCGAGGGAGCAGGCAATGCGCGTGTTCATCGGGGCCGTCCTGTCTGGATGAGTTGGTCGATGGCGGCGGCCACGTCTTCGGGCCGCTCCATGATGGACATGTGGCCGCAGTCGTCGAGCAACACCGACATCGCCTGCGGGATGCGTTCGGCGTAGAGGCCGAGCGCGCTGGGATCGACCACCGCGTCCTGCCGGCACCAGAGCAGCAGCGCCGGCTGGTCGATGCGTGCGGCTTCGAGACCAGGCAGGAAGCGTTCGTCGCCCCGGCCGATCGCATCGAGCACTTGCTGCTCGAACGCCGCATCGTGCGTACGCCGCGCGATGTATGCCTTGTCGGCCGGCCACGGCATCCAGGGCCTCGCGTCTTCGCGATGGAACACGGTGGCCATGAAGCGGTCGAGGCTCGCACGGTCGTGCACCGCATAGGGATTGCGCCCGGCGACGACCTCCTTGCCGAACGCGTTGTCGTGGAAGCGCACGCCCGCCGCGTCGATCAACGCGACGCGCGAAACCAGTTCCGGGTGTTCCGCGGCGACGAGCGCCGCGATGCCGCCGCCCATCGAATGCCCGACGAGCACCACGGGCCGCTTCGGCGAGACGTTGCGGATGAACGCGGCCAGCCGTTCGCTCTGCGCGAGGTAACCGTAGCTCTCGCGCGGCAGGCGCTGGCTCTCGCCCCACCCCGGCAGGTCGGGAATCACCAGGCGATATTTGCCGCCGAACGACAGCGCGACCTTGTAGAAGTTTTCCTTGCTCCCCGCCAGGCCGTGCACCAGCACGATCGTCGGGGCGTCGGCCGTCTTCGCGTCGCGATACGCATACACCCAGCGATGGCCGGCGACCTCGCGCACGTCCTTCGACAACTTCGCCTCGTGCCGCTGTCGCGCGAACTCCGTGCGCAGCAGTGCGTCGGGTTCGACGATCACGTACGCGCAGAACGCAAGCAACGCGGCCGCCACGAGGGCGGCCGCGAGGGCGACTTGTTTGCGTCGCGTCATGCCTTACTTCGACTTCGCGCCGTCGATGGCCGCCTGCACCGAGCCCGTCGTGATCGGGTGGTAGCCGGGCTTGGCCTTCGCGAAGGTCTCCTCGGCGAGCTTCAGGCCTTCGGGCGTTTTCACCAGTTCGTTGTACGTCGGCATGATCAGCTTGCGGCGGCCGATCTTCTGCAGGAACGCGGAAATCGCCGCGTTCGCCTGCGTGTAGCCGCTGCGCACCGCGAGCGGATACCAGCGCTGCGCGATCTCGCCGTTGGGCGTGCCGGTGAACTTGTACGCCGCGTCGAGGGCTTCCATCTGCTTGGTGTTGAGCGTGGTCGGCATGCCTTCGATGAAGTGCACCCATTCCTGTGTCGTCCACTTGGCGGTCATGTCGCCGGCGGGCAACGTGCCGTCCTCGAGCCAGGCCTTGCGCGCGGTGTCGATGGCCGTGAAGCGCGGCGAGACGATCTGCGGCGCGGTGGCCGGAACGCCCGGTTCGTACAGCCACTGGTCGAACTCGGCCTGCGTCACCTTGCCCGGGTATTTCTCGAGCAGGTTGGTCTTCGCGTAGTCGGCGAACTGCTGCGAGGAGATCGACTGGAACGCGAAGTGGTCGAAGTAACCGCGCAGGAACGCATCGAAGTCCGCGCGGCCGAAGCGCTGTTCCAGGAACTGCATGAACCACGCGCCCTTGGTGTAGACGGTCGAGCTGAGGTTGTCGTCCGGATCCTTCAGTTCGCCCGGCTTGCCGGCGAGTTTCTGCAGCGGCTTGTTCGCGTCGGTGTACTCGGCCTTCAGCTCGTTGCGGTTGATCACCAGCTCCATGTCGGAGCGGTCCTTGCCGTACAGCGACTCGATGATGCGGTTCTCGACGTAGCTGGTCACGCCTTCGTTGAGCCAGGCGTCCTTCGCGGTGGAGAAGGTCACCAGGTTGCCCGACCAGCTGTGCGCGAGTTCATGCGCGACCAGCGAGACGAGCGACTTGTCGCCAACGATGACCGTGGGCGTGGCGAAGGTCAGGCGCGGATTTTCCATGCCGCCGTACGGGAACGACGGAGGCAGCACGAGGATGTCGTAGCGATCCCAGCGATACGGGCCGTACAGATGTTCCGCGGTATCGATCATCTTGCCGGTGTCGGCGAATTCGGTCGCCGCCGGCTTCACCGTCGAGGGTTCGGCCCACACGCCGGCCTTGTCGGTGATCGGCTGGAAGACCAGGTCGCCGGCCGCGATCGCGAGCAGGTACGACGGGATCTTCTGCGGCATCTTGAAGCTGTAGTCGCCGTCGCGCGCAGCCTTCGGGTCGTTGTCGGCGCTCATCAGCACCATCGCGTCCTTCGGTGCGGTCACGTGCGCGGTGTATGAGAAACGCACGATCGGCGTGTCCTGCAACGGCACCCACGAGCGCGCGTGGATCTGCTGCGACTGGCTGAACATGAAGGGCTGCCGCTTGCCCGAGGTCATCGACGGTTCGAGCCACTGCAGGCCCGAGGCATTCGGCGAGGTCGCGTACGTCACGCGGACCTGCTTCGGGCGCTCGGGCGTTTCGATGGTCAGCTTCGTGCCGAGCACCTTGTCGGCCGTGCCGTCCAGGCGATATTCGACGGGCGCCCACTGGCCGTTCGCACCGAGGGCCTCGGCCTTCGAGATCGTCAGGTCGCGCGTGTCGAGCACGAGTTGCGTGGCGTTGGCATCGAGCCAGTCGAGCGAGTACGTCGCCGTGCCGGAGATCGTCTTCTTCGCGAAGTCGATCGCCAGGTCGAGCGCCAGGTCGGTCGTGCGCACCTTGTCGGGCTGCGCGTAGGAGTGTTCATCGGTCACGGCGGCGGCCTGCGTGGCGGGGGCGGCGGCGGCGGTGGAAGCGGCGGCGGGCGCGGTGGCCGGCGCGGCCGTTTCGTTCTTCGCGCAGGCCGACAGCGCGAGCGCGGCGGCCAGGGACAGCATCAGCGGGGTGTGGCGCATGGGGTTGGCGATCTCCGGAACGCAGTTGGGGCGCAAGGCGGCCGATATTAGCCGTGGCGGCGCCCGGGCGCGCAATGGTTCCGCAAAACGCGCGAAGCCCGGCAAGTGCCAGGCTTCGTGGGCGGGATCGGGCCGGGTTACCAGCTGAAGCGCGGGCCGACGAACCACTGGGTGTCGCCGCTGATCAATTTCACGTCGCCGGCCAGGCCGAAGTGCTTGCCGAACTTGGCCTGCGCGCCGAGGCGGCCGTAGAACTCGCCGTTGCCCGCATCGACGTCGCCGTAGCCGGCCAGCGCCCAGGTCTCGAAATGCGCACCCATCGCGGCGCGCACGCCGGCCTCGGCGGAGACCCCGTCGTATTCCTTCGTCTGCGCGGTATCGACCGAATTCCACGCCAGGCGCGCGACGAGATCGACGTTGTCTTTCACCGAATGGTGGAATCCCGCCCCCACCGACCACTGGCGCAGGTCCACGCCGTTGAAGCGGTCGGAGTTCTGGTCGACGTAACTGCCGAAGAGGTTGAAGCGCTCGTCGATGGAGACCGAACCGGTGATGCCGTAGCCGCTGGCATCGTCGCGCGAATCGGACTTCACGTAGCCGGCTTCGACGTAATCGTAGGACAGGACGTCCGTCGCGCTCGCGGTGAACGGGGCGGCGGCGAGCAGGACGAGGGCGAACAGGGAGCAACGCATCAGGAAAACCTCAGGGTGGATGTGGGCGCGATGCTGCGCGCCGCGGCGCATGCGAAAAATCGGCCTTTGGTGAGGCCGGGTGCCGAACCGGACGCAATGTGTCCCTGCCCCGACTTCCGGCACGGTCGCCGCGCCGCGCGAATCGCCATGCTCCGCGCCCATGCCTGTCCTGTCTTCGTGCGGCCCGCTCCGGCGCGCCCTGCTCTCCCTCGTCGTGCTCGCCGCGGCCCCTTCTGCCTTCGCGCAAACCGCGGCCACCGTCGCGCCCGCGACGCAAACCGTCGTGCGCGACATTCCGCGCGCGGCGTCCGACATCGTCGTCGACGGCGTGCTCGACGAGGCCGCCTGGGCGGCCGCGACGCCGATCGAACTGGCGTTCGAAGTCACGCCGAACGACAACACGCCCGCGCCGGTGAAGACCACCGCGCGCATGGCGTACACCGACGACGCGCTGCTGGTCTCCTTCCACGCGGAGGACCCCGATCCGTCGAAGCTGCGCGCGTTCCTGCGCGACCGCGACGCGCTGTACAGCGACGACTTCGTCGGCGTGATGCTCGATACGTTCGACGACCAGCGCCGCGCGTACGAATTCTTCGTCAATCCCTTCGGCGTGCAGGCCGACCTGATCAAGGAAGAGTCGACCAACACCGAGGACGACAGCTGGGACGGCCTGTGGGAAAGCGCGGCGAAGGTGACCGCGGAGGGCTACGACGTCGAGATCCGCATTCCCTTCGCCACGCTGCGCTTCCGCGACACCGACGGCACGCGCCGCTGGGGCGCGACGTTCCTGCGCGTGCGCCCGCGCGATTTCCGCTACCAGTACTTCAGCAACCGCGTCGAGCGCGGTTCGAAGTGCCTGACGTGCACGTTCGACAAGGTCGACGGCTTCATCGGTGTGAAGCAGGGCAAGAACCTGGAGATCACGCCGACGCTGACGATGCTGCGCGCCGAAGAACGCGCGCGCCCCGGCGCACCGTGGACGAACGAGGGCACCGACATCGAACCGGGCCTCGACGTCGCCTGGGCCCCGAGCCCGAACCTCACGCTCAACGCGACGCTCAACCCCGACTTCTCGCAGGTCGAGACCGACCAGGCGCAGCTCGACCTCAACACGAGCTTCGCGCTGTTCTTCCCCGAGAAGCGCCCCTTCTTCCTCGAAGGCGCGGACTACTTCACCACGCCGCTGCAGGTGCTCTACACGCGGCAGATCGCCGATCCCGACGGTGGCTTGCGCGTCACCGGCCGCAACGGCGGGCAGGCGTATGGCGCGATCCTCGCGCGCGATGCGACGACGCAGTTGCTCGTACCGGGTCCGCTCGGCTCGTCGTTCCGCTTCCTCGAACAATCGGCGGACGATTTCGTCGGGCGCTATCGCTACGACATCGACGCGTACACCAGCGTCGGTGCGATCGCGACCTATCGCGCGGGCGAGGGGTATCGCAATTCGGTCGGCGGCGTGGACGCGCGCTGGCAGAAGGACGAACACACGCTGATCGGCCAGTGGCTGGGCAGCGATTCGACGTATCCCGACGGCCTGGCGTTGCGCGACACCGCGCCGAAGGGCGACGCGCTGTACCTGAAGTACGGGTTCGCCAACCGCAACTGGCGCTTCAACGCGCAGCACCAGAAGCTGGACGACGGCTTTCGCGCGGACCTGGGGTTCATCACGCAGGTCGGCTACGACAAGCAACTGCTCGGCGGAGGCCACACGTGGTTCCTGCCGAAAGGCTCGACGATCAGCCGCGTGGAGTTCAACGGCGATTGGGACATCACGCATCGCTTCGACGGGCAATTGCTCGAGAAGGAGATCGAGGGGTATCTCTCGGCGCGCGCATCGCGGCAGGGCTATTACGAACTCGGCGGGCTGACGCGCACGCGTTTCTGGAACGGCCGGATGTTCGACGAGAAGTGGGGCACCGCCTACTTCGAACTGGTGCCGTGGGCGCCGATCAAGGTCGGCAGCTTCTTCAAGGACGGCGATGCGCTCGACCTGCTCGCCTCGCGCACCGGGCATCTGTTCGACGCCGAGCCGTTCGTGCAGCTCGACATCGGCCGCGGCATCAACGTCAATCTCAATTACACGATGCAGCGGCTGGATCGCGACGGCGGTACGGCGTACGACGCACGCGTGTTCGACGGACGCCTGAGCTGGCAGTTCGACCCGCGCCAGCGCATCCGCCTGTCGGTGCAGAGCAGCGACATCGACCGCCACCCCGCGCTGTACGACGCGCCGGTGCTGCGCCACTCCAGCGACCTGGCGACGCAGTTGCTGTATTCGTACAAGCTCAATCCGCGCAGCGCGCTGTACGCGGGTTATTCGGAAGGCGGGTTCGAAGACGACGAAGTGCGCCAGATGTTCACCAACACGCGCAGCCTGTTCGTGAAGATCAGTTACGCCTGGCAGCCGGGTTGATCAGACCTTGTAGCCGGTGTGCACGGCGACGATGCCGGCGTTGAGGTTCTTGTAGGAACACCGCGAGAACCCCGCCGCCTCCATCATCTCCTTCAACGCGTCCTGCGGCGGATGCTTGCGGATCGACTCGGCCAGGTACTGGTAGCTGCCCGCGTCCTGCGCGAACAACTTGCCGAGCTGCGGCAGTACCTTGAAGGAATGGAAGTCGTAGATCGGCTTGAACCATTCGGCCTTCACTTCCGAGAACTCGAGCACGCGCACCTGCCCGCCGACCTTCAGCACGCGATGCATTTCGCGGAGCGCGGCGTCCTTGTCGGTCACGTTGCGCAGTCCGAAGGCGATGGTGACCAGGTCGAAGCTCGCATCCGGGAACGGCAAGGCCTGCGCATTGAGTTGCACGTACGACAGGCCGCGCACGTTGCCGCGGTCGGTCATGCGGTCACGGCCCACGCGGAGCATCGCGCCGTTGATGTCGCCGATCACCACCTCGCCCGCATCGCCGACGCGATCACGCAGCAATGCGGCGATGTCACCGGTGCCGCCCGCGAGGTCGAGCACGCGGTCGCCGGGCTTCACCTGCGCGGTCGCGACGAAGTAGCGCTTCCACACGCGATGGATGCCGAGCGACATCAGGTCGTTCATCAGGTCGTACTTGCCCGCGACCGACGAGAAGACTTCGCCGACGAGCTTCTGCTTCTCGCCGACGGGAACGTCGCGGAAGCCGAAATGGGTGGTGTCGCGGTCGTTGGGCTGGCTCATGCGGACGATTATCGCTGACGAAGGCCGGTTCCATGCGCGCGGCGCGTTGGCGGGGGCACACCCCAACGGGAGAGCCCCGTGAAGACCACCGCCCTGTTCACACTCGTCCTGGTGCCGGCGTTCGCGCTGGCGCAGACCGCATCGACGCCCGGCGCCGGCGCGGAACACAAGATGGTCAAGGCCTCGGAGACGCAGTGGGGCGAAGGCCCGGCATTCCTGCCCAAGGGCGTGCAGGCCGCCGTGCTGTACGGCGACCCGAGCAAGGCGGGCCCGTTCGCGATCCGGCTGAAGGCGCCGGCGGGCGGGAAGATCCCGCGGCATTGGCATCCGACCGATGAGCAGGTGACGATCATCGAAGGCGACCTCCACCTGTCGATGGGCGAGGCGGCCAGCGCGCACGACGCGGACTTCGCGCCCGGCGATTACGTCAATCTCCCCGCGAAGATGCAGCACGAAGCATCGACGAAGGGCGGCATGGTGGTGCAGGTCAACGCGATGGGGCCGTTCGAGATCACGTACGTCGATCCGAAGGACGATCCGCGCAAGGCGGCGGCGAAGTAGACGACGACGCGTCTGCGCCCGCGCAATCCCTCCCCTGCCTTCGCAGGGGAGGGAGCGCGATCAGAGGATGTAGCGGGACAGATCCGGATCCTGCACCAGGTCGCCCAGGTGCTGGTCGACGTAGGTGCGGTCGATCGTCAGCGACGTGCCGTCCTTGTCCGGTGCCTCGAAGCTCAGCGTATCCAGCAGGCGTTCCATCACCGTGTGCAGGCGGCGCGCGCCGATGTTTTCCTGGCGGTCGTTCACTTGCTCGGCGATGTCGGCCAATCGGTCGACCGCATCCTGCGCGAAGCGCAGCGTCACGCCTTCGGTCTTCAGCAGCTCCACGTACTGGCGCGTGAGCGCGGCGCGCGGTTCGGTGAGGATGCGGACGAAGTCGTCCTTGCTCAGTGCCGAGAGCTCGACGCGGATCGGGAAGCGGCCCTGCATTTCGGGGATCAGGTCGCTCGGCTTGGCCAGGTGGAACGCGCCGGACGCGATGAACAGGATGTGGTCGGTCTTCACCGGGCCGTACTTGGTACTGACCGTCGAGCCTTCCACCAGCGGCAGCAGGTCGCGCTGCACGCCTTCGCGCGAGACGTCCGCGCCGTAGCCTTCCGAACGCTTGGCGACCTTGTCGATCTCGTCGATGAACACGATGCCGTGCTGCTCGCACGCCTCGATGGCGGCGGCGCGCACGTCGTCTTCGTTGACGAGCTTGCCCGCTTCCTCTTCGATCAGCAGCGGGCGCGCCGCCTTGATGGTCATGCGCTTGGTGTGCGTCTTGCCGCCGGCGACCTGCGAGAACATCTGGCGCAACTGCTGCCCCATTTCCTCCATGCCGGGCGGCGCCATGATGTCGACGCCGACGTTCATCGCGACCTCGAGTTCGATCTCGCGCTCGTCGAGCGTGCCGGCGCGCAACTGCTTGCGCAGCTTGGTGCGCGTTGCGGTTTCCTCCGGCGAGACCTCCTCGGCGTTCTCCTCGCTGGTGAAACCGAACACGGTCGCCACCTGGCGTTTGGGCAGCAGCGATTGCATCAGGCGGTCTTCGGCGCGCTCCTCGGCCTGCGTGCGCACGCGCTGCTTGGCCTGCTCGCGGTACAGCTTGACGGCGGTGTCGGCCAGGTCGCGCACGATCTGCTCCACGTCCTTGCCGACGTAGCCCACTTCGGTGAAGCGCGTGGCTTCCACTTTCACGAAGGGTGCGTTGGCGAGCGTGGCCAGGCGACGGGCGATCTCGGTCTTGCCGACGCCCGTGGGGCCGATCATCAGGATGTTCTTGGGCATGACCTCGTCGCGCAGGTCCGGCTCCAGCTGCATGCGGCGCCAGCGGTTGCGCAGCGCGATGGCTACCGCGCGCTTGGCCGCCTGCTGGCCGACGATGTGCTTGTCGAGCTCCTGCACGATCTCGCGCGGCGTCATGGTGGAGGAGGTTTGCACGGTTGCGAACTTGTTCATCAGAGCTCTTCCACCACGATGTTGCGGTTCGTGTAGATGCAGACGTCGCCGGCGATGTTCAACGCTTCGGTGACGATGGTCTTCGCATCGAGCGTCGTGTGCGCGATGAGCGCGCGCGCCGCGGACAATGCGTACGGCCCGCCCGAACCGATGGCGATGATCCCGTCCTCCGGTTCGATCACGTCGCCGGTGCCGGAGACGATGAGCGAGGTCTCCTTATCGGCGACCGCAAGCAGCGCCTCGAGTTTCCCGAGGCGGCGCTCGGTGCGCCAATCCTTGGCCAATTCGACCGCGGCACGGGTGAGTTGGCCGTGTTTTTCCAGCTTGGATTCGAACAGTTCGAACAAGGTGAACGCGTCGGCGGCAGCGCCTGCGAAGCCGGCGAGCACCTGCCCGCCGCGGCCAAGGCGGCGCACCTTGCGCGCGTTGGCCTTCATCACCGTGTTGCCGAGCGTGACCTGGCCGTCGCCACCGACCGCGATCTTCCCGTCGCGGCGGACGGAAACGATGGTGGTGGCGTGGAAGCGATTGGGATCCATGGATCGGGGGTTCCAGTGGGTTGTCCAGCTGAGTTGGGGATGCACGCGGGCGGATCAAGCGGCAACCCGTGCGGCCTGTCGCCCGTCAGATAGCGACGGTTCTGCCAGATCGAGGTCGCGCTCTCCGGCCGGCGCCGCGGCTACGGCAATGTCATCCATGTCGCGCATTCCGGGCGTGATCGCACCACGGATCCGGGACGGCTAACCCTTCTTCCGCTTCGCGCGCGGATGCGCGGCGTCGTACACCTTCGACAGGTGGCCGAAGTCCAGGTGCGTGTAGATCTGCGTCGTCGAGATGTCCGCGTGGCCGAGCAGCTCCTGCACGCCGCGCAGGTCGCCCGAGGATTCCAGCACGTGGCTGGCGAAGCTGTGGCGCAGCAAGTGCGGATGCACGCGCTTGAACAAGCCTTGCCGCTGCGCGAGCGTGCGCAAGCGCAACTGCACCGCGCGCGACGTCAGCGGGCCGTTGCGGCCCGGGAAGATGAACGCATCGTCGGCGGACGGGCGCTGGTCTTTTTTCCATTCACCGAGCGCCGCGCGCGCGTACGAACCGACCGGCACCGTGCGCTGCTTGCTGCCCTTGCCGAGCACGGTGACCATGCCGCCGGTGAGGTCGAGGTCGCGCCAGCGCAGTGCGCACAGTTCCGACAAGCGCAGGCCGGAGGAATAGAACAGTTCGAGCAGCGCGCGGTCGCGCAGGCCGAGCGGCGCGTCGGTCGGCACTTCGACCAGCGCCTTGGCTTCATCCGGATCGAGTACCTGGGGCAACTTGCGCGGCGCTTTCGGCGCGCGGATCGGCTGCGCGGGGTTGGCGGCGATGCGGCCATGGCGGAGCAACCAGCGATAGAAACTGCGGCACGCCGACAACCGTCGCTGCAAACTCTTCGGCGAGAGGCCGCGGCGATGTTCCGACGCGATGAACGCGCGGAGTTGCTCGGTATGCAGCGTGTCGACGTCCAGGCCCTGCGCGGTGGCGTACGCCTGCAGGCAATCGAGATCGCGGCGATAGCCATCCAGCGTGTGCGGCGACATGCGCCGCTCCACTTCCAGGTGCGCGAGATAGTCGGCGACCGAGCCCATGCGGTTGCCGCGCGTCCGTCAGCCGGGGAAACGCTGCAAGGCGACCGACAAGGCTTCGCCCATCATGCGCAGGAACAGCGTGCCCATTCCGGGGAAGAAACGGTTGGCGTCGCGGCTGCCGACCGCGACCAGGCCGATGCCCGGCACCGACAGCAGCGCGGTGGATTGCACGTCGTCCGCGCGCACGCCGTAAAGCAGCGCGTGCTTGTCCGGATGCAGGCGGCCGCAGATCGGTTCGCCGTCGGTGATCGCGTCGCGGAACGGCGCCAGGCGCGGGTCGCCGGCGGGAACCGACTGCCACCACTCCGCATCGTCGAGGCCCGCGACGGGCGCGAACGTCAGGATGCGCACGAGGTCGCCCTGGAAATCCTCTTCGAGCGTCGCGGCCATCGCGCGCAGCGTGGCCGCCGGCGTGTCCTGGCGCATGAGGTTCAGCGCGAGCTGGTGCGTGCGTACCGCGAGGCGCTCGTTCTCCTGCGCGTTGCCGAACAATTCCTGCAGGCGTCGCGCGAGTTCGCGGTTCTTGTCGCGCAAGACTTCGAGCTGGTAACTCGCCAACGACGCGGCGGGGCCTTCCTCGCGGGGCACGACCAGGCTGATCGCCAGGTCGGGAAACTGCTTGAGGAACGTCGGATGCCGGCGCAACCAGGCGGCGACTTCATGCGCACCGAGTTTTTCGGTCGTCTCGATCATGGCAACCACTCCCCTTCGAACACGAATGCGGCCGGACCGGCCATGGTGACCGGGCTGGCCGCGTCGGGCCAGGCGATCTGCAATTCACCGCCCGGCAGGGCGACGACGACTTCGCGATCGATGCGGCCGCGCCGCATCAAGATCGCCGCGGCGGCGCATGCGCCACTGCCGCAGGCGAGCGTCTCGCCGACCCCGCGCTCGTACACGCGCAAGCGAATGCGGTCGCGCGCGATGACTTGCGCGAAGCCGACGTTCACCGATTCGGGGAACGCCGCGCTGCGCTGCAGGGCCGGGCCCTGCAGGCCGACGCGCGCGGTGGCGATGTCGTCGACTTCGATCAAGGCATGCGGGTTGCCCATCGAGGCCGCGCCGATGTGCAGCGACTGACCGTCCACGTCGACGTCATAGGCGTCGCGCGCGTCGTCGCCGCACCCGGCGAGAGGCACGTGCGCCGGCACGAAATCGGGCACGCCCATCGCGATGCGATAGCGGTTGCCGGGCAACACGTCGACCGCGTGCGTGCCGGCCGGGCTGTCGAGCGCGAAGCGCGCGCCCTGCGCGGTGCCGTCGCGGACGACGAACGCGGCCACGCAGCGCGCGCCGTTGCCGCATTGCTGTGCGTGCGAGCCGTCGGCGTTCCAGATGCGGTAGCTCGCGGCCGAGGTGGCGTTGCGCGGCGCTTCGATCGTGATGATCTGGTCGCACCCTACGCCCGCATGGCGGTCGGCGAGCGCGCGGCACAGCGACGCATCCGGCACCGGTTGCCCATGCCGCAGGTCGACCATGACGAAGTCGTTGCCTGCGCCGTGCATTTTCGTGAAGCGCAGGGAGCGGCCGCCGGCCGCGTGCGGCTGGGTCATCGCATCGGCTTCAGCGCGGCGTTCCGGATGTCCCATAGGTGTTCGCCGGCGGCGTGACCGACGTCTCCGGCGGCGCAAACGTCGCAGGCGACGGTGGCGCGACGGTGGCGGGCGATGCGATCGAGGAGGATGCCGCGGCGACTTCCGGCGGCATCTCCTGCGGTTTCGGATTGAGGATCAGCTGCCCCTTGTTGCCGCAGCCGGCGAGCGGCAAGGCGGCAACGAGGGCGATGGCTGCGAGGCGGACTGGGCTCATGGACGCCAGTGTGTCACTTCGCGGCCGCGGTTTGCACCTTGCCGCCGTCCGCCCCGAGCTGGTTGAGCAGGAAGGCGTACATCTCCGACAGCTCGCGGTAGCGGCGGAAGCGCCCCGACTTGCCGCCGTGGCCGGCATCCATGTTGATGCGGAACAGCACTGGGCGGTCCGGGCCGGCGGTGTCGAGGTCGCGCAGGCGCGCCACGTACTTGGCCGGTTCGAAGTACTGCACCTGCGAATCCCACAGGCCCGTGCCGACGAACATCGCCGGATACGCCTGCGCCTTCAGGTTGTCGTAGGGCGAGTACGACAGCATGTAGTCGTAGAAGTCCTTCTTCTCCGGATTGCCCCACTCGTCGTACTCGTTGGTGGTGAGCGGGATCGACGGGTCGAGCATCGTGGTGACGACGTCGACGAAGGGCACCTGCGAGAGGATCACGCGGTACTTGTCCGGCGCCATGTTGGAGATCGCGCCCATCAGCAGGCCGCCGGCGCTGCCGCCGTAGGCCGCCACGCGATCCTTCGACGCGTAGCCTTCCTTGACCAGGAAGTCGGTGACGTCGATGAAATCGGTGAAGGTGTTCTTCTTCTTGAACAGCTTGCCGTCGTCGTACCACTTGCGGCCCATCTCCTGGCCGCCGCGGATGTGCGCCAGCACGTACACCATGCCGCGGTCGAGCAGGCTCACCGCCGGCAGGTTGAAGCCCGGGTCGGTCGAGGAGCCGTAGCTGCCGTACGCGTATTGCAGCAGCGCGGCGGTGCCGTCCTTCTTGAATCCCTTCCTGTAGACGACGGACACCGGGATCTTCGTGCCATCGCGCGCCGTGGCCCACAGGCGTTCGGTCGTGTACTTGTCCGGGTCGTAGCCGATGACCGGATCGCGCTTCATCAGCTTGCGTTCGCCGGTCTTCGTGTTCAATTCGTACACGGTGGCCGGTGTGGTCATCGACGTGTAGGTGTAGCGCAGCCAATCCGTATTCGGTTCGGCGTTGGTCGACAGGCCCATGCCGTACGCCGGTTCGTCGGCCTTGACGTATTCGGACTTGCCGTCGGCGCGCATCAGGCGCAGGCGTTCGAGGCCTTCGCTGCGTTCGGCGACGGCGGTGAAGCCGTCGAACAGCTCGAAGCCGTCGATGAAGACGTCCTCGCTGTGCGGGATCCAGTCCTTCCAGTCCTTGCGCGAGGTGCTGCCGTCGGCGGCGGTGACGACCTTGTAATTCTTCGCGCCGTCGGCGTTGGTGCGGATCACCCAGCGGCCGCCATGGTGGTCGGCTTCGTATTCCACATCGCGCTCGCGCGGGGCGAGCACGGCGAAGGCCTTGGGATCGGCGGCCGGCGCGCAGCGGAATTCGCTGGAGACGGTGCTGTCCACTTGGATGCAGAGGAACTTGTCGTCGCGCGTGCGGCCCACGCCCATGTAGAAGCTGTCGTCTTTCTCGGTGTAGACGACTTCGTCGGCGCTCGCCGGCGTGCCGAGGACGTGCTTCTGCACGCGCGTGGTGAGCAGCGTCTTCGGATCGTTCCAGACGTAGAAGAGCGTCTTGTTGTCGTCGGCCCAGACGAGGTTGGGCGCGACGCCGGTCACTTCGTCGGCGTAGGTCTCGCCGGTGGCGAGGTTCTTGATCTTGATCGTGTATTGGCGGCGACCCACGGCGTCCTCGGCCCACGCGAGGAGCGTGTTGTCCTGGCTGACTTCCCAGTCGCCGACGCTGAAGTAATCCTTCCCGGCAGCCATCACGTTGACGTCGAGCAGCACTTCCTCCGCTGCATCCATCGCGCCCTTGCGGCGGGCGTGGATCGGATAGTCCTTGCCCGTTTCGAAGCGCGAGTAGTACCAGTAACCGCGCTCGCGGTACGGCACGGAGGCGTCGTCCTGCTTGATGCGCCCGACGATTTCCTCGTAGAGCGTCTCCTGCAGCGGCTTCAGCGGCGCCATGAACGCGTCGGTGTACGCATTCTCGGCGTTGAGGTAGGCGAGCATGTCCGGGTTCTTGCGCGTGTCGTCGCGCAGCCAGTAGTACTCGTCGTTACGCTCGGCGCCGAACGGCGCCTTGACGACGTGCGGCTTCTTGGCGACGTCGGGCGGTTGCGGGAGATCGGCGGCGGAAGTGGTCGAGGTCATCAGCGTCAGTGCGAGGAGGCAAGGGGTGAGTTTCATGTCGGGTCCGTTAGCGTCGGGTCACTTCGACAGTTCGTTCCAGAGGAAGGTGTAGGCGAGCGCGTTCATGTGCGCCGACTGCGCATTGTTCGCCGCGCCGCCGTGGCCGCCTTCGATGTTCTCGTAGTAGCGCACGTCCTTCTTCGCCTCGAGCATCTTCGCCATCATCTTGCGGGCGTGGCCGGGATGCACGCGGTCGTCGGCAGTCGAGGTGGCGAACAACACCGGCGGGTAGGTCTTCGCCGGGTCGAACAGGTGGTACGGCGAGAAGGTCTTGATGAACTCCCAATCGGACGTATCCGGATCGCCGTACTCGGCCATCCAGGATGCGCCGGCGAGCAGGTGGCTGTAACGCTTCATGTCGAGCAGCGGGACCTGCACGACGATCGCGCCGAACAGCTCCGGATACTGCGTGAGCATGTTGCCCATCAGCAGGCCGCCGTTGCTGCCGCCCATGATGCCCAGGCGCTGGTGCGTGGTGAGCTTCGAGGCGACGAGGTCGTTGGCGACGGCGGCGAAGTCTTCGTACGCCTTGTGGCGGTTGGCCTTCAGCGCCGCCTGGTGCCAGCGCGGACCGTACTCGCCGCCGCCGCGGATGTTGGCCACCGCATACGCGCCGCCCTTCTCCAGCCAGCCCTTGCCGACGCCGCCGGAATACGCAGGCGTCATCGAGACTTCGAAACCGCCGTAGCCGTAGAGCAACGTCGGCGTCGAACCATCGCTCTTCGCGTCCTTCGGCTTGACGAGGAAGTACGGGATGCGCGTGCCGTCCTTCGACGTGGCGAAGTGCTGTTCGATGACGTGTTTGGTGGCGTCGAAGAACTGCGGGTTCGACTTGAGGACTTCGGGCGCGGCGTCCTTGGAGACATCGGCGATCGCGAGCGTGGTCGGCGTGAGGTAGTCGGTGGCCGTGATCCACACCGCATCGCTGTCGTCGGCGTCGACCGCACCCACGCTCACCGTGCCGATGGTCGGCGCGCCCGCGAGCGGCTTGCGCGTCCACGCGCCATCGCCCGGCGTCAGCACGCTGAGCTTGTTCTTGACGTCTTCCATGACATTGAGGACCAGGCGGTCCTTCGTCCACGAAAACCCGGCAAGCGAGGTGTTGTCGGTGGGCGCGAACAGCTCGGTGAATTCGCGCTTGCCCGCCATGAAGTCGTCGAACTTCGCCGCGATCAATGCACCGGCCGGCCAGGTCTTGCCGCCGGCTTCGTAGGCATCGCGCAGTTCGAGCAGCAGCCACTGCTTGTGGACGGACTTGTTCGCCGAGTTCGGCGCATCCACCTTCGCGAGCTTGCCGTCGGCGCCGCGCAGGTACAGCTCGTCGTTGTAGAAGGCGATCGTGCGATACACGAAGTCGCGCTTGAACCCCGGCGTGAGATCGCGCGCCGCGGCGATGTACATGTCCTGCGCCTGGCCTTCGTACACCTGCGTGGCCTTCGCCAGCGGCGTGCCGCGCGACCATTGCTTGACGATCCGCGGGTAGCCCGACGGCGTCATGGACCCTTCACCGAAATCGGTGAACACGTACGTGGTGTCGCGGTCGATCCAGCCCATGCCGCCCTTGGCTTCGGGACGGAAGAAGCCGTCCTTCACCCAATCCTTCGTCGACAGGTCGAATTCGCGCGTGACGTCGGCGTCCGAACCGCCGCGCGAGAGCGCGATCAGGCAACGCGTGTAATCGGGCTTGAGGCAATCGGCGCCGTGCCAGACCCAGTTTTCCTTCTCCGCGCGGTTGAGCGCATCGAGGTCGAGGACGGTTTCCCACTTCGGATCCGCCTTGCGGTACTCCTCGAGCGTCGTGCGGCGCCACAGGCCGCGCTCGTGGTTCGCGTCCTTCCAGAAGTTGTAGTAGTACGCGCCGATCTTCTCGACGCCCGGGATCTTGGCGGTCGAATCGAGGATGGCGCGGATGTCGGATTCGAGCTTGCGGAACTGCGGCGTGGCGGCGAGTTCGGCTTCGCTCTTCGCGTTCTGCTCGCGGACCCAGGCGATCGCCTTGTCGCCCTTCACGTCCTCGAGCCATTGGTAGGGGTCGTTCGCCACGGCGGGCTCCTGCTGCGCGGGGGACCCATCGGCGGCGATCACGATGCCGCTGGTCGCGGCGAGCCCGAAGGCGATCCCTGCAACAAGAAGGACAGGCGAACGCTTGGGCATGACGGCTCCGGCTTGGATGGGCGGGCCGTCACGCTATCACGGGCGCGGATTACCCCGCGCGCACCCGGCGCAGGGCCCACAGCGCGCTCGCCGGCATCGCGATCAGCCACAGGGGAAGGAAACCGAGGGGCGTGTTGTCGCGCGCGGCGGGGAGCAGGAGGACGGCGAGGACGCCGACGGTGAGGGCGATGCGCAGGAGGCTGGCGAGGCGGGTGATTTGCGCGTGGTGCATGGCGTTCGCTCCGTTGACGTTGGAGCGGAGCTTCGGGGGCGGTGATCTCAGGAGCTGCGATCAATAGCCGGCGGCGTCGAGGGCCTTGTCGGCTTCCTTGCGGCCGATGTCGATCAACTCCTTCGCGCGCCAGAATTCGTAGAACTGGCAGGCGTCGCGCGGGATGCGGACGACGAGCTCGGGCGGGTCGAGCGCGAGCTGCACGCGGGCGATCTGCGCCTGCATCGTGTCGAGCGAGCGCGCCATCAGGTCGGTGAAGCCCAGGCGCGTGCGCGCGGCTTCGGCCGAGGCGTCGGTCGCGCGCGTGTGCATCCATGCGGTGAGCCAGCTGCGCGGCGTCGGCCCCGAGGGTGCACCCTGTTCGGCCGGTTCGCCCGGCGGACGTTGCGGCCACCCGTGCATGTCCACCGCGATGAGGCGATGGGCATCGGACAAGCGCGTGGCCGCGATCGGCAGCGGCGCGAGCAATCCGCCATCCACCAGCGCGCGCCCGTGGATCATGTGCGGGGTGAACAAGCCCGGGATCGCGAACGACGCGCGGATCGCATCCCACATGTCGCCCTCGCGCAACCACACCTCGCGTTGACGCAGCACGTCGACCGCCACCGCGGTGAAGTCGATCGACAGGTCCTCGATCTTCGGCGAGCCCGCGATCTCCCGCAGCGCGGCGATCAGCCGCGTGCCTTCGAACAACGCCGACCGGCCGAACCCCGGATCGAGCAGGCGCAGCATCGTGCGCCGATCCATCGACAGCAGCCAGTCGCGATACTCCGGGAGCTTGCCCGATGCATGCAGCCCGCCGACCAGCGCACCGCTCGACGACCCGGCGATCGCGACGATGTCCATGTCGCGCGCCTGCAGGGCTTCGATCACGCCGATCTGCGCCAGGCCGCGCGCGCCGCCGGCGCCCAGGACGAGCGCGACCTTTTCCCCGCTGCGGATCTTCGGCGGATCGGCGGGCGTCATCAGCGCTCGTAGTTGGAGATGGCGAGCGCGAGCAGCGAACGCGCCTGTTCGCGCAGCACCGGCGGCTCGATGATTTCCGCATCGCTGCCGTAATGCAGGATGTCCATCAGCAGCTCGCGCGAATTGCTGTAGGGCAGTTTCAACTCGTAGCGCCCGTCGGGCAGGAAGCGCCCCTGCTGCTGCGAATGCCAGCGTTCGTCCGCCACCCAGCGCGCGGCCTTCGGGCTGAACACGATGGTCGCCCAGTTCTTCGGCGGGCCGGAGAAGATGCCGTAGCTCGAGGCCAGGTGTTCGTCGAGTTGTGCGTCCTCGATGTCGCGCGCCGCGCCGTCGAGCATCTTGGCCGCGCCGATGCGATCGACCGCGAAACTGCGCAGGCCTTCGCGATCCTCGTCCCACGCATCGACGTACCAGTTGTCGCGATAGTGCGTGATGCGCTGCGGCGACACGGTGCGCCGCGTCTTCTCATCCGTGGACCGCGCGCGATAGTCGAAGGCGAGCTTGCGGCGACCGAGCACGGCCGAGGCGACGACGCGGAAGACGTGTTCGTCCAGGCGGCGCGGGCGCGAGGCGATGACGCGCACGCGCTCCACCGGCCACTGCTTGCCGCCGGCCTGCTCCTCCAGCAGCTTCTCCACGCGCGACTGCAACGGCGCGAGCGCGGTGGACAGCAACCCGCCCCCGCTGCGCGCCAACAACTGCTGCGCGGCCAGCAGCGCGTGCAACTCTTCCGAATTCAGCCACAGGCCCGGCAGTTCGAAGCGGTCGTCCTCGTTGGCGTCGTACTTGAAGCCGGCCTCGCCGTCGCCCACCACCGGCGCCATCAGCCCGTCGCGGAGGAAGGCCAGGTCGCGGTAGACGGTGGCGCGCGAGCACCCGAGCTCGTCCTGCAGCCGCGCCACCGTCACCGGGTAGCGCGCGGCCTTGAGGAGGCGGTGGAGGGCGTTGATGCGTTCGTAGCGGTCCATGGCACAGATTAAAGCAGATGCGGGGGTGCGCTTCTTCTACAATCGCCGCATGCGCGAGCCCCAGCTCAATCCGTCGCCCTCTCCCGGCGACGCGGTCCATGCCACGACCTGCTACATGTGCGCATGCCGTTGCGGCATCAAGGTGTGGACGCTCGAAGGGCGCATCCGCTACATCCAGGGCAATCCGGACCACCCGGTGAACCGCGGCGTGTTGTGCGCCAAGGGTTCGGCCGGGTTGATGCAGCACTACTCGCCGGCGCGCCTGACGCGGCCGCTGTTGCGCGTGGGCGAGCGCGGCAAGGGCGAGTTCAAGGAGATCGGCTGGGACGAGGCGATGGCGATCGCGACGTCGTGGCTCGCGCCGATCCGCGCGCGCAACCCCGATGAACTGGCCTTCTTCACCGGCCGCGACCAATCGCAGGCACTCACCGGGTGGTGGGCGCAGCAGTTCGGCACGGTCAACTACGCCGCGCACGGCGGGTTCTGTTCGGTGAACATGGCCGCCGGCGGGCTGTACACGCTCGGTGGCTCGTTCTGGGAATTCGGCGAACCCGACTGGGACCACACGCAGTACCTGATGTTGTGGGGCGTGGCCGAAGACCACGACTCCAATCCGATCAAGCTCGGCCTGGGCAAGCTCAAGGCGCGCGGCGCGAAGATCGTCGCCGTCAACCCGGTGCGCAGCGGTTACGGCGCCATCGCGGACGAATGGATCGGCATCCGCCCGGGCACCGATGGCCTGTTCGCCTTCGCGCTGATCCACGAACTGCTGCGCAGCGACCGCATCGACCTCGACTACCTGGTGCGCTATGCCAACGCGCACTGGCTGGTGGTCCGCAATCCGGGCGGCGCGGATGATGGGCTGTTCGCGCGCGACCTCGACGGCAACGTGCTGTGCTGGGATCGCGAACGCGGCGCCGTCGATGCGCGCGCGGTCGACACCACGCCGATGGTCGTCGGCGAATACACACTGCCCGGCGGCCGCACCGCCGTGCCGGTGTTCCAGTTGCTCGCAGAACGATATCTCGATCCGCAATACGCACCGGACGCCGTGAGCGAGCGATGCGGAATCCCCGGCGACACGATCCGCCGCATCGCGCGCGAACTGGCGAGCGCCGCGTTCGATTCGAAACTCTCGCTGCCGATTGCGTGGACCGATGCCTGGGGCCGCGAACACGCGACGATGGAAGGCCGCGCGGTGTCGATGCATGCGATGCGCGGCATCAGCGCGCACAGCAACGGCTTCCATACGTGCCGCGCGTTGCACGTGTTGCAGTTGTTGCTCGGTGCCGTCGACGCGCCGGGCTCGTTCCGGTTCCAGCCGCCATTCCCGAAACCGATCCCGCCCGGCAACCGCCCCGGCAAGGCGCGGCGCGCGGACGGCGGCCTGGATTCGACACCGCTCGGTTTCGTGCACGCACCCGAGGATCTCGTCGTCGACGCCGACGGCCAGCCGCGCCGCATCGACCATGCGTATTCGTGGGCGTATCCGCTCGCGGCGCACGGGATGATGCACACGATGATCCGCAACGCGTGGGCGGGCGATCCCTACCGCATCGACACGCTGCTGATGTTCATGGCGAACATGAGCTGGAACTCGGCGATGAACACGTCCGAGACGATGCACTGGCTGACCGACACGTTCGAGGACGGCGAGTACCGCATTCCGCGCATCATCTACAGCGATGCGTATGCGTCCGAAATGGTCGCTTACGCGGACCTGGTGTTGCCGGACACGACGTACCTGGAACGCCACGACGCGATCTCGCTGCTCGATCGCCCGATCTCCGACGCCGATTGCGCGAGCGACGCGATCCGCCATCCGATCTTCGATTCGGCCACGCAGCCGACCGACGACGGCCGTCCGCGCGACGTGCGCGGTTTCCAGACCGTGCTGCTGGAACTCGGCGCGCGCCTCGGCCTGCCCGGCATGGTCGAAGCCGACGGCGCGCCGAAGTACGCCGACTACGCCGACTACATCGTCAACCACGAGCGCACGCCCGGGGTGGGCCTGCTCGCCGGTTGGCGCGGCGAAGACGGATCGCTGGAAGGCAAGGGCGCACCGAACCCGCACCAGTTGCAGCAGTACATCGCGCACGGCGGGTTCTGGCATTCGCCCATTCCCGAATCGGCGCGCTACTACAAGATGGCGAACCGGGATTACCTGCGCTGGGCGCACGGCTTCGGCTTCGTGCCCAACGAACAACCCATCGTGATGCAGCTGTATTCCGAAACGCTGCAGAAGTTCCGGCTTGCGGCGCTCGGACACGGCGCGCACCAGCCGCCGGACGAACACCGCACGCGCGTGGCGACGTATTTCGATCCGCTGCCGATCTGGTACGAGCCGTTCGAGCACGACCAGACCTCGCGCGAGACGTATCCGCTCAGCGCGATCACGCAACGCCCGATGCACATGTACCACGCGTGGCATTCGCAGAATGCGTGGCTGCGGCAGATCCAGACGCGCAACGCCTTGTTCGTGCATCCCGACACCGGCGCGCGCTACGGGCTCGCGGAGGACGATTGGGTGGATGTCGATTCGCACCACGGCACGATCACCGTGCAGGTGCGTTTTGCCGGCAACGTGCAGCCCGATACGGTGTGGACGTGGAATGCGATCGGCAAGCGCCGCGGTGCGTGGCGGTTGTCGAAGGACGCGCCGGAGAGCAAGCGCGGCTTCCTGCTCAACCATCTGATTTCCGACGTCACGCCGAAGGGTGATTACGCGAACGCCGACCCGGTGACGGGCCAGGCGGCGTGGTTCGACCTGCGGGTGCGCATCCGCAAATCCGACGCCACCGCCGACGAAAGCGCGCCGCAGTTCGCACCGCTGCAGTTCAAACCCGCGCCGGACCACCCGCTGCGCTACGGCGCGAAGTCGCGCAACCACGAACATCCCAGCAAGACCTCGACGGACGACACGCTGCCATGACCGATCTGCCGCCGCCGTCGAAGAAGAAGCTCGGGCTCGTCATCGACCTCGACACGTGCGTGGGTTGCCATGCATGCGCGACGGGCTGCAAACAGTGGAACAGCGGCGGCATGGCCGGGCCGGTGACCGACGAGAAGCCGTACGGCAAGGATCCGGCGGGGGTCTGGTTCAACCGCATCCACGCGTACGAACTGGAGCAAGTGCCCGCAACGCCCGAAGCGCCCGCGCAACCGGCGATGACGCTGCACTTCCCGCGCTCGTGCCTGCATTGCGAAACCCCCGCGTGCGTCACCGTCTGCCCGACGGGCGCCAGCTACAAGCGCGCATCCGATGGCATCGTGCTCGTCGACGAGGACAAGTGCATCGGCTGCAAGCTGTGTTCATGGGCCTGCCCGTACGGCGCGCGCGAGTACAGCGAAGTCGAAGGCGTGATGAAGAAATGCACGCTGTGCGTGGACCGCATCTACAACGAGAACCTCCCCGAATCCGAACGCGAGCCGGCCTGCGTGCAGGTGTGCCCGACGCGCGCGCGCCACTTCGGCGACCTGGGCGATCCGGAATCGAAGGTGTCCAAACTCGTCGCCGAACGCGGCGGCCTGCCGCTGTTGCCCGAACTCGGTTACGCGCCCGTCAATCGTTACCTGCCGCCGCGGCCGCGCCGCGCGGGCGGCGATGACGTCGCCGTTGCCGAAGACACGACCACGGAAGCCACGCCGAAGCGTTGGCTCGACCGCATCCTCCGCCGCTAGGGAGTTCCCGCATGGCCGACCAAACCCCGGTGCTCGTCACCACCACGCATTCGATAGAAGGACGCCGCATCGTCGCCTACAAGGGCCTGGTCGGCGGCGACGCGATCCTCGGCGCGAACATGTTCCGCGACTTCTTCGCCGGCATTCGCGACATCCTCGGCGGCCGATCTGGCGCGTACGAGAAGGTCTTGCGCAAGGCCAAGCAGGAGGCGATCGACGACATGATGGAGCAGGCGCGCGAGATGGGCGCCAACGCGGTCGTCGGCGTTGACCTGGATTACGAGACCATCCAGATCCAGGACGGCGGCTCGATGCTGATGGTGTCCGCATCGGGCACCGCGGTCGTGCTGGAGTGATCGCTTAAATGCATCCCGCGCTGTCGGTCATCTTCTTCACCACGCTGTCGGGCGCGGGTTACGGGCTGTTGTTCTGGACGGCGTATGCGGTGCTGTGCGGGCAGGGTCAGCCGCGCGCGTTGCTGATCGCGATCGCTGTCTCCGTCGTCCTGTCGACGATCGGCCTGCTCAGCTCGCTGTGGCATCTCGGCAAGCCGGCCCGCGCGTGGCGTGCGTTTTCGCAATGGCGCACCTCCTGGCTGTCGCGTGAGGGCGTGGCCTCTCTGGCGACCTTTGTCGCCGCCGTGGCGCTTGCGGCGACGTTGTTGCCGGACCTGATGGACGGCGATGCGCGGGGAACGATGCCCTCATTCGACTGGACGGGTCGGGGAATCGCCGTCCTGGCAATGGCGATGGCGATGGCGACGGTGTTCTGCACCGCGATGATCTACGCCTCACTCAAGCCGATCCCGGCCTGGCGGCACCGCCTTGTGCCGACGGTGTACGTGCTGTTCGCCCTGTTCACTGGCGGCCTGCTCGACATGGTGATCCGCGGGCCTGATTCGTCGGCCTTGCTGTTGATCCTGCTCGCCGCCGCACTCTGGATCATGAAGGTGCGCTATTGGCGCGCAATCGGCGCGGCATTGCCGGCTACGCGCGGCGACGCAATCGGTTTGCCCGGTCGCACTGCGACGGTCTTCGAGCGGCCCCACACCGAAGCGAACTATCTGACCAGGGAAATGGGGTTCGTCGTCGCGCGCAAACACGCAAAATGGCTACGCGTTGCATCGGTGGCGTTGTTTGCGGTCATTCCGATCGTGCTCCTCGCACCGGTGATCGTGCCGCACCTGCATTCGATGCCGCTGCTGGTCGTGGCCGCACTGAGCGCGCTGGCCGGCGCCTTCGTCGAACGCTGGCTGTTCTTCGCCGAAGCCAAGCACATGGTGACGCTGTATTACTGAGCGTCGATGAAGTCGCGCGCGCCCTGGTCCAGCAGGCGTTGCGCGACTTCGATCCCCAGCGCCTCGCGATCGGCGCCCGTCGATTCGGCGCGCACGACGCGGCCATCGCTCGCCGACCCCACGAGTCCCTGCAGATGCAACGTCGCGCCCTGACGGCGCGCGAATGCCGCGACCGGCACGTGGCAACTGCCATGCAGCGCGCGGTTCATCGCGCGCTCGGCTTCGACGCATTCGCGCGTCGATGCGTCGTCGAGCGCGGCCAACAGCGCGAACGTGTCGGGCGTGTCGTTGCGGCATTCGATCGCGATCGCGCCTTGCGCGGGTGCGGGCAACCAGTCGGGTGCGTCGAGTCGCGCGCGGATGCGCGATTCGAATCCGAGGCGCGCCAGACCCGCGCAGGCGAGCACGATCGCGTCGTATTCGCCCGCATCGAGCTTGGCCAGTCGCGTGTTCACGTTGCCGCGCAGGTCGCGCAGGTCGAGGTCCGGGCGGCGTGCACGCAACTGCGCCTGGCGGCGCAGGGATGAGGTGCCGACCACCGCACCTTGCGGCAACGCATCGATGCCATCGCACGTGTTGCTGACGAACGCATCGGCGTGATCGGCGCGCGCCAGGATCGCGGGCATCGCGAAACCCGGTTCCAGCACCATCGGCACGTCCTTCAGCGAATGCACCGCGCAGTCCGCTTGCCCGCGCTGCATGGCGACTTCGAGTTCCTTGAGGAACAAGCCCTTGCCGCCGATGGCGGCGAGCGAGCGATCGAGCACTTCGTCGCCGAGCGTGCTCATGGGCACGAGCACGACGTCGAGCCCCGGATGCACGGCGCGCAACCGGGCGGCGACGTGTTCGGTCTGCCAGAGGGCGAGCGGGGATTTGCGGGTGGCGATGCGGAGCGTGGGCATGCGGGCATTATCGCCCGCGCGGGCCTACAGGTGCTTCACCGTCTCGCGCAGGTGTGCCACGCAGCGGCGACTGACTTCCAGCGGATGCTCGCCGTGGCGCAGCACCGCCTGCACATGGCCGTCGGGCGCGCGCTTGAGCTCGACGATCTCGTGGCGCGCCACCAGGCAATTGCGATGGATGCGCACGAAGCGGTCGCCGAACTCCTCCTCCAGCGACTTCAGCGATTCCTCGATCAGGTCCTCGCCGCGCGCGTGGTGCACGACGACGTACTTCTCTTCGGCCTGGAGGTAATGCACGTCTTCGATCGGGATCAGGCGCAGGCTGCCGCGCAGGCGCGCGCACAGGTGCGTGCGGTGTTGTTCGTGGCGCGGCTCGCCGTCCGGCGCCGCGCCGTTGCCGTTGCGGCCTGCGGCGAAGGTGCGCGCGCGCTCGAGCGCGGCGGCGAGGCGTTCTGGACGCACGGGCTTGACGAGATAGTCGATGGCCGCCGCTTCGAAAGCCGACAGCGCATGCGCGTCGTACGCGGTGCAGAACACGACCGCGGGGCGCGGCTCGAATGCGGCAAGGTGGCGCGCGGTTTCGAGCCCGTCGATGCCGGGCATCGCGATGTCGAGCAGCACCAGGTCGGGATGGTGCGTGGCGCAGGCATGCAACGCTTCGCGTCCATCCCCCGCCTCGGCGACCAGCTCGATGCCGGGCTGTTCCGCAAGGAGCCCGCGCAGGCGTTCGCGTGCGAGGGGTTCGTCGTCGGCGATCAGCACTCTCACGATCGGCCTCCTACTGCTAGAGCGGGACCCGAAGCTCAGCCAGATAGTAGCCCTCGTGCCAGTGTCCGTGCACGCGGGCCTTCGGGCCGAAGGCATAGGCCAGTCGATGGGCGATGGAACGCTGCGCATGGCCGCTCCCGCCCCTCCCCGGGGTCGGCAAGTCTTCGGCGGCCATGTCCCGTTCCCTCGGCGGGGGCGCAGGGTTATGAACGCTGATGTGCAGCCCATCCGGCCGCACCGCGAGTTCGATGTCGATGGTGCCGCCTGCCGGAAGCCGCGAAATGCCGTGCAGGACGGCGTTTTCGACCAGGGGCTGCAGCACCAGGCGCGGCAGGCGCAACTGCCAGGGCAACGAGTCGTGGCGGCCGCGCCAGCGCACCTGGAGGCGTTCGCCCAGGCGCAATTGCTCGATCGACAGGTAACGCTCGGCCAGCTCGACTTCCTCCGCGAGGGTCGAGTCGCCCTCGCCCGCGCCCAGCGCGGCGCGGAACAGGTCCGACAGGTCCAGCACCGCGCGCTCGGCCACGTCGGCGTCGCGTCGCACGAGGCCTGCGATGGTGTTCATGCTGTTGAACAGGAAGTGGGGCTTGATGCGCGCCTGCAGCGCGTCGGCCTCGGCGCGCGCGCTCGCGCGCACCTGCTTCTGCCAGCCATCGACCGCGTAGAGATAGCGCAGCACCACGCTGACGATGAGCGTGGCGATCGCCGCGCTGCCGCCGACGAACCGGTGCAGGCGCACCGTATCCGGCACCAGCCCGAGTGCCAGCCCGTTGTCCACCGCGTGCACCAGCGCCGCGCCGGTGGCCGAAATCAGCGCCGCGCCCAGCACCGCCGCCGTGCCGCCCATCCAGGGCCGCAACCGCGACAAGGGCCTGCGCGAGACGCACAGCACGACCGACACCGTGAGCGACAACCACAACGCGAATGCGCTGGCCGACGCGAAGCGCGCGGCCGTCCAGTCGGCATCCGAAGCCGGCGCAAGCGCGATGATGCACACGACCAGTTCGGCCACGCCGAGCATGATCGCCAGCCGCCCGAGGCGGCACAGGTCCGGCAGCCAGGGTTCGCCGGGCGCGGGCTCCATGCTCAGCCGGCGAACCTGCGATCGAACCAGTCGCGCAGGTCGCGCACTTCGTCCGGGCACACCGCGTGCGGCATCGCGTAGGTGCGCCAGGTGACGTCGAAACCCAGCTCCGTCAACGTCGCCGCGGTCGCCGTGCCGGCCTGCACCGGGATCACGGGGTCGGATTCGCCGTGCGCGAGGAACACCGGCTGCCTGCGCGCGGCGTCGGTGACCCTCGCGCGCGCGTCGGCATGCGACATCGGAATGTAGGTGGACAACGCGACGATGCCCGCCAGCGGTGTCGTGCGCCCGAGCGCGGACGCCAGCGCGATCGCGCCGCCCTGCGAGAACCCCGCGAGGAAGATCCGTTCCGGCGGAATGCCGCGCGCCTGTTCGCGATCGAGCAACGCACCGACCTGCGCCGTCGACACCGCGACGCCGTCGGCGTCGGCGCGATTGGCCAGGTCGAAATCGCGGATGTCGTACCACGCACGCATGCGCATGCCGGCGTTGATCGTCACCGCGCGCACGGGCGCATGCGGGAAGACGAAACGCACCGACGGCCAGCCCGGCCGCGCGAGTTCGGGGACCAGCGGCACGAAGTCGTGCCCATCCGCCCCGAGGCCGTGCAGCCACAGAACGGACCAGCGCGGATCGGGTCCGGTCTCCTCTTCGATGGTTTCGAGCAGGTCGATGGCATCCATGGTCGGGCTCCGCTGTCCTTCGCCGCAGTCTAGAACAAGCCCGCCGTGCGCGCGGCGGCTGTCCGACCGCGCCCGTGCGCCGCGTTGGCTCGCAGATGGGGGCGCGTTTTCGCGTCCCCGACGGAGGCGCACATGGCGGGATCGCTCGGGCGGCTGTTCGCGGAACTGCGGCGGCGGCGGGTCGTGCGCGTGCTCATCGTCTACGGCATCGCCGGCTGGCTGGTGATCCAGGTCGCCGCAACGGTGCTGCCGAGCCTGCAACTCCCGAGTTGGTCCGTCACGCTGGTCATCGTGCTGGTGGCGCTGGGCCTGCCGATTGCCCTGTCGATGGCATGGATGTTCGACGCCGGGCCGCGCGGGCTGGAGCGCACGCCGCCGATGTCGAGCCAGCCCGCGCCCGAATCGCCGCCCGCACCAGCGCCGATCGCGCCGCCCGCTCCGCCGCCTTCGCCCGCACCGCCGATGGAGAACATCCCGCCGACCGCAGTGCGCACGACGCCGCCCGCCGCCGACGGGCGCCGCACCATCGCCGTGCTGCCCTTCGTCAACATGAGCGGCGATACGGAGAACGAATACTTCAGCGACGGGATCGCCGAGGAGATCCTCAACCTGCTCACGCAGCTGCCGCAGCTGAAGGTCGCCTCCCGCACGTCGTCGTTCGCCTACAAGGGCAAGGATTTCCAGATCCCCGACGTCGCGCGCGACCTCGGCGTCACCACGTTGCTGGAAGGCAGCGTGCGCAAGGCGGGCGAACGCGTGCGCATCACGGCGCAGTTGATCGACACCGGCAGCGATTCGCATCTGTGGTCGGAAACCTACGATCGCGAACTCAAGGATGTCTTCACCATCCAGGACGACATCGCGCACAGCATCGTCAAGGCGCTGCAGGTGACGCTCACGCCGCAGGAACGGCGCGCGCTGGTGTCCGTCGCGACCTCCGACCCGGAAGCCTACGACTACTACCTGCGCGGCCGCAGCTACATGTACTCGATGGCGCGGCGCGATTACGAACATGCGATCCGCATGTTCGAACAGGCCATCGCGGTGGATTCGAAATATGCATTGGCCTACGCGGGCATGGCCGATGCGTACTCGCACCTGTACCGCTATGCCGATGCGTCGGCCGACAACGCAGCGCGCGCCAATCGCGCGAGCGAGCAGGCCGTGGTGCTGGATCCCGAATCGGCCGAGGCGCACGCCTCGCGCGGGCTGGCCCTGCTGATCGGCGAGAAATACGACGCGGCGCAGCAGGCCTTCGACGTCGCCGTGGCGAAGAACCCCAACCTGTTCGACGCCTGGTACTACTACGGCCTGGCGTGTTCCTCGCGCGGCGATTACGAAGGCGCCGCCCAGAAATACCGCCGCGCGGCGGAAGTGAACCCCGCGGACTTCCAGGTCCCGATGTTCCTCGCACAGACGCTGGCCTCGCTCGGGCAGAAGCAGGAAGAAATGCGCGTGCGCCTGGGCGCGCTCAACACGCTGGAACGCCACATCAAGCTCAACCCGCACGACACGCGCGCGCTGTATTTCTGCGCGCAGGACCTGTACCGCGTGGGCGAGAAGGAGCGCGCGATCGCGATGGCCGAACAGGCGCTGAAACAAGCGCAGGACGAACCGGTCGTGCTGTACAACCTGGCGTGCTTCTACGTCGAACAGGACGACCTCGAACGCGCGATCGACCTGCTCGAACGCGCGGTCAGCCTGGGCTGGGGCGACCGCGCGTGGATGGAACACGACAGCGACCTGGACCCGCTGCACGGGCATCCGCGGTTCACGGCGCTGCTGTCGCGGATCGCCTGAGGGTCACTTCTCCCGCACGACCTTGCCCTGCTTCATCACGAACACCACGCGCTCGGTCGCGCGCACGTCCTGCAACACATCGCCCGGCACGGCGACGATGTCGGCGAACTTGCCCGCCTCCAGCGTGCCCGTCTCCTTGTCGATGCCGAGCAGGCGCGCCGAGCCCAGGCTGCTCGTCATCAACGCTTGCGCCGGTGACATGCCGAGCTCGACGTAATCGCCGAATTCCTGCGCGTTGATGCCGTGCGGATAAACCACCGCGTCGGTGCCGTAGGCGATCGGCGTCCCGATGCGCAGGGCATTCTTCATCATCTCGCCGTGCGAGGCGGCTGCTTCGCGCGCTTTCTTCGCCACGTGCGGCGGATACGTGTCGGCCTGCTTCAGCACGAACTTCACCGTCATGCGCGTGGGAACCAGATACACGCCCTTGTCCTTCATGCGCTGCAGTGTTTCGGTCGTCAGGAAACTGCCGTGCTCGATCGAATCCACGCCCGCATCCACCGCCATGCGCGCGGCCCGGTCGCCGTGAGCGTGCGCCGCGACCTTGCGGCGCCACGCGTGCGCCTCGTCGACGATGGCGCGCAGTTCGTCGGGCGTCAGCTGCGGCACGTCGACCGGATCGGTTTCCGACAACACACCGCCCGACGCGCACACCTTGATGTTGTCCGCGCCGTACTTCAGTTGCTCGCGCACGGCGCGGCGGCAGGAATCGGCGCCGTTGCACACGCCGTCCTTTTCGCCGAACTCGCGCACCAGCCCCGTCGGGAACGCCGGGCCGTCGCAATGGCCGCCGGTCGAGCCGATGGCGTGCACGGACACCAGCATGCGCGGGCCCTCGGCGAGGCCCTGTTCGATCGCGTTGCGCAACGCGACGTCGATGTAATCGCCGGCGCCGACTTCGCGGATCGTCGTGACGCCGGCCTGCAGCGTGACGTGCGCGTTGTGTTCGGCGTGGTAGGCCTGCTCGACGGGCAGGCGCATCATCGAGTTGTAGAAACCGCGCGTCCACGACGCGTCGTAGTCGCTCACCATGTGCGTGTGCGCGTCGATGAAGCCGGGCACGAGCGTCGCATCACCGAGATCGACGACCTTCGCGCCCGCGGGGACGGCGAAGTCACCGACCGCTTCGATCGTCTTGCCGCGCACGAGCACGCGACCCGGGGAGACGAGCGTGCCGCTCTTTCCATCGAACAGGTGCGCGGCTTGCAGGACGATGGCCTGCGGCGGGTCTTGCGCGGCGGCACTGCCCGCGATGGCGAGCAGGGCCGACAACATCCAACGGAACGTGCGCATCTCGCCCCCTCCCCGGTGATGTGGGGGGCGATCATAGCCTGCCGCTTTGGCCTACTGCCTGACCGGCGTGAACAACAGGTCCTGGTAGTCGAAGCTGAAGTCGGCGATGGGCGAAACGGCCTTCATGGTCACGCGGTCGACCTTGCCTTCGGCATCCAGGCCGAATGTGACGTACGCCGGTTCGATGTTCGGGTCGTCCCACACGGCGCGGAACGTGTCGTGCTGCGCGTGCTCGAGGCGCCCGACCATGCCGGGCGTGCGCGTGAAGTCGATGTGCAGGCCGCCCTTGCCGTTGGTGATCGCGATCGGCCCGTACCACGCGTCGTTGTAGCGGCCGGCGTATTGCGCGATCGGCAACGAGGCCTTGCCCGGCGACGCGCCGTTCGCCTTCGCGCCGGCATCCAGCGCGGCGACGCCGCCGGCGATGCGGTTGTCGGCGAACTCGTCGAACGCCGTCGCCCAATCGGTGTCGGGCGCGCCGAGGTAATGATCGACCAGTTCCATCGCGATGCCGCGCATCGCCTGGAAGTCCTCGGAGTTCATCTGCACCGCGATGCCCACGTTCTTCTCGGGAATCAGCACGACGTACGTCTGCACGCCGAACACCGCGCCGCCGTGGTCGATCAGCTTCGCGCCGCGGTAGTCGCGCACGCTCCAGCCGAGCGCGTACGCAGAGAACTTCGGCGAGAACGCCGCGAGCTTGCCCGGGTACTGGGCGGTGGGCGTGAGGATTGCGGGCGTCCACATCTGCTGCGACTGCGCCTCGGAGAACACCTTGACCTGCTTGCCGTTCGCGTCGGTCCACGTGCCATGGCCGAGCTGCACCTGCATCCAGTGCGCCATGTCGTTCGCGCTGGACGAAATGCCGCCCGCAGGCGCCGCGTTGTCGCCGAGTGTCTTGCGCTCGTCGAGCGGCGCCTGCTCGCCCATGCCGCGCACGCGTCCGCCGAGTCGCGCGTGCGGCCACGCGCGATTGGGGTTGGCGAACCGCGCGGACTGCTCCGTCACCGAACTGCTCATGCCCGCGGGCTTGAGAACGCGTTCGCGCACGAACACTTCCCACGTCTGCCCGCTGACTTCCTCGATCAACTGGCCTGCGACTGCGTACAGCAGGTTGTCGTACGCATAACCGCTGCGGAAACTCGTCGCCGGCTTGATGTAGCGCAGCGCGCGTACGGTGTCGGCTCGGCTGCGCGAGGAACTCGGCACGAACATCAGGTCGCCGGCGCCGAGGCCCAGGCCGCTGCGATGCACGAGCAGGTCGCGCACGGTCATCTCGTTGGTCACCCAAGGGTCGTACATGCGGAACCACGGCATGTGGTCGATGACCTTGTCGTCCCACTTCAGCTTGCCGTCGTCGACCAGCACGGCGAGCGCGGCGGTCGTGATCGCCTTGCCGGTGGAGCCGGTCGGGAAGATCGTGTCGGCATCCACGCGCTCGGGCGAACCGAGTTTGCGCACGCCGTAGCCCTTGGCGAAGTTCGGCTGGCCTTGTTCGACGATGGCGATCGCCATGCCGGGCACGCCGTGCGTGCGCATCGCGGTTTCGACTTGCGCGTCGAGATCGGCCGGCGTGGCGGCGAGGCTCGCGTTGCCGACCACCAGCATGGCGGCGGCCGCGAGCGCGGAACGGACGAGACGTCGGGACATCTGCGTTTCCTTCAGGAAGGGGTTGGAATCAGGATTGCGTCGCGGGCGTCGGTTGCGCGGCGCGATTGCGCAACCGCCACACACCGACCGTCAGCAACGGCAGGACGTAAACGACGAGGAACAGCCACGCCAGGCCGCGGTAGCCGCGCGCGATCAGGTCGACCAGGCCGAAGCGTGCCGCGATGAAGATCGAGCCGACCAGCAGCACGGCGGCGATGGAGAACCGCGCGACATGCGTGAGTTCGACACCGCGCGAGGTGCGCCACGTCGCGGCGATGCGTTCGTTCGCCGCGTGCACGCAGGCCGCGCCGCTTTCGAGCAGCGCGCTGAAGATCATCGCCTGGAACACGAAGTGGAAGACCGGCATGTCCAGTTGCCGCAACATGAAGTCGGACGGCAAGGCTTCGGCACCGATCGACGGGTACCAGGCGATCATGCAGATGAAGAACAGCAGGCCCGGCAACATCGCCAGCGGCCCTGCGATCACGCCTGCGACCACGGCATCGCGCCGGCTGAGGAAGTGGCGCGCCAACGGCAGGATCATCACCGCGCCGACGATGTTGTACCCGGCGTACGTCAGGCCGCCCGAGAGCCAACCGTCCGTGGGTACCGGCGTCGCGAACTGTTGGGTCGCCTGTCCGCCGAACTTCGTCAGCACGAACACGATCAGCAACACGTACACGCCGTACAGCAGGAACGAGACGTACTTGAAGAGCCGTTCGACCGAGGCGTTGCCGAACGCGGTGAACGCGCCGATCGCGAGCATCAACACCAGCGTGCCGGCGAGCGTCGGCCACCCGAACATCGCGTTGCCGATCGCGCCCGCCGCCGCGCCGAACACGGCGAGGATCAACACCATGAAGACCAGGTAGGCGATTTCGAAGACGATCGCGAACGGCCCCAGCAGTTGTGCGAAGAACGTGCGGTAGTCATAGCTGCGCGTGGCGTGCGCGAGTGCAAAGGTCAACGCGCACAACGCACTCCACGCCACCATCGCCACGACGATGGCCATGACGCCGCCCTGCGGGCCGCTCGGGATGAAGTATTCCGCCAGCTCGCGGCCTGTCGCGTAGCCGCCGCCGATCACCGCGGCCTTGAACGCCAGTCCGGGCATGATCCAGCGCTGGAAGCGCGAGTCGCTCACGACAGGCACGCGTCGACGAGTCGGTCGAACGCCTCGCCGCCACGCATCGGATCGGCGACCGGCAAGCCGAGGCGGTCGCTTTCCGATGCGATCACGCGTGCGGCTTCATCGGCATCGAGTTTGCCGGTGTTGAGGCTGATGCCCGCGCACCGGATGCGCGGCGACGTGCGCGAACCCAGGCGCAGTGCGAGTTCGATCGTGTCGCGCAGGCCCGGCACTGGATAGTCGGGATGGCCGAGCACGCGTTCGCGGCCCGGTTCGTGGCACACGACGATCACGTCGGGCTGGCTGCCATGCAGCAGCGCGAGCGACACGCCGGCATACGCAGGGTGGTGCAGCGCACCCTGTCCTTCCACCACGTCCCAATGCGCGGCGGGCGCATCGGGCGTGAGGAGCTCGGCGGCCCCGGCGGCGAAGTCGGCCACGACTGCATCCATCGGGATCCCGCCGCCGGCAATCAGGATGCCGGTCTGTCCCGTCGCGCGGAACGTCGCATCGACGCCCCGGGACTGGAACGCACGCGCGAGCGAGAGCGCGGTGTATTTCTTGCCGAGCGCGCAATCGGTGCCGATGGTCAGCAACCGTTTGCCCGTGCGGCGTTTGCCCGTGCCTACCGGAATGCCCTCGGGCGGAACGCGGACATCGATCAGGCGACGGCCCAGGCGCGCGGCGGTCTCGCGCAGCAGCGCGATGTCGCGCAAGCGGGCGTGCATTCCGGCGACGAGGTCGAGCCCGGATTCCAGGGCTTCGACCAGTGCCGCGATCCACGCAGGCGGGATGAACCCGCCTGCATTGGCGACGCCGATCACCATCGCCTGCGCGCCGGAGTTGCGGGCCTGCGCGGGCGAGAGGAACGGCAGGCCCGTCGTCACCGTGGCGCCCGGGAGCGAGAACTCGCCGATGCAGCGTTCGGGCGCCCAATCGCGCAACCCGAACGCCGTCTTGGCATAGCCCGGCTCGGTGGTGTCGCCGAGGAACAACAGGTACGGCTGCGGCAAAACGACGTTCATGCGGCGATCTTCCGTTCGAGGATCAGAAGCGGTAATCCACTTCGATCCCGAAGGTGCGCGGCATGATCGGCGTCGCCGACGTGTGGTGCGTCACGCCGGTGACCTGGTTGGTGACGTCGCCCATCGTCGAGTACGCACGTTCGTCGAACGCGTTCTTCATGTAACCGCGCACCGTCCAGTGCGCATTGGAGAACGACGCGTACAGGTCGAGCGCCTGGTAGCTGTCGATCACCAGGCCCGGCGTGAGTTCGGTGTCGAGGACCGTGCCGCCGAATTCGACGACCTGGCGCTGCGTCGTCGCCGTGGTGCGGTCGTCGACGAAGCGGTAGCCGCCGCCGACGTTCATGCCCCAGTCGCCGGAGAGTGGCAGGTAGTAGTCCGCCGTCGCCGACCACGTCAGGTCCGGCACGTACGGCATGCGGTCGCCCTTCAGGCCGGTGTTGATCAGCACGTTCGCGCCGCCGCCGGCGGGCACGGTGATCAGCGGGAAATCCTCGTCGATGTTCGCGTCGTTGTACGCGGCGTTGAGGCCCAGCGTCAGCCCGTCGACGGGACGGAACATCGCCGAGACCTCGAGGCCCTGGCTCGTCGCTTCGCCGCCGTTGACCAGGCCGCTGACGCCGTTGACCAGCGAGGCGACCTGGATGTCTTCCCAGTGGATCTGGTAGCCGACGACGTCGAGGAACACGCGGTTGTCGGCGAAGGCCGACTTCATGCCGAGCTCGTAGCTGGTGAGCGTCGAGGAATCGACCTGGGGCGGCAGGCCGTTGACGACGATGTTCGGGCCGCCGGGCTGGTAGCCGGTGGACACCTTGCCGTACACCATCACGTCCTCCGACACCTGGAACTGCGGCGTGATGCTCCACGTCACCACGTCTTCTTCCGACGTGTTGAACTCCGTGCCGATCGGCGCGAGCAGGCCGGCGACGACGTCCTGGGTGAATTCCTGTTCGTTGCGCGCCCAGCGCACGCCGGCACCGAGCTTGAACCACTCGTTGAACTTGTACGACGCGTTGCCGAACACCGCCGTTTCCTCGTACGTGCTCGGCAGATACAGATCACCGAGCGAGCCGACGAGCGAATTGAAGGGTTCGGGCAGCGGGCTGCCGTCGAACTGCGTCAGCGGCACGAACTGGTGGTTGTCGCCGCGCTCGTCGTCGTAGAACGCACCGACCAGCCACTCGAACGCGCCGTCGCCCTTCGAGCTGAGACGGAACTCCTGCGTGAACTGCTTCAGGCGCAGGTCGTTGGTGAGGTACGCGCTTCCGCCGGGCAGGCCGAACAGCGTGGTGTAGTCGCCGTAGGTGTAGGTCTGGTCGGTGGTGATCGAGGTGAACACGTCGCCGTAGCTGGTCGCCGAGACGAAGTTGGCGAAACCGAAGTCGTAGTCGACGGTGAGCGCGTAGTTCTCGATGTCCTTCTTGAACACTTCGTCGACGACGACGAAGTTGGCCAGGCCGTAGATGTCGTCGTGCGTTTCGGGCTGCAGCGCGATCACCGAATTGTTCGGGCTGTCGATCTTCTGCTTCATGATGGCGAACTGCACGCTCGCCTTGTCGTTGTGCCACAGGAACGAGGCGCGGCCGCTGTTCTGCTCGGAATCGTTGATGTCCTGCTGGCCCGTCACGAGGTTGTCGACGTAACCATTGGGCTGGTTGCTGGCGAAGCTGGCGCGCAGCGCGATGCTGTCCTGCGCGAGCACCAGGTTGCCGCCGATGCGCCAGTTGAGCGACGTGCCGTCGGCGCCCTGCGTATCGCCCACGCCCATGCCGACGCGGAATTCGTTCTGCGAGGTGTCGGGCTTCTTCATCACGTACTTGATCAGGCCGCCCATCGCGCCCGCGCCGTACAGCGTGCCCTGCGGGCCGCGCAGCACTTCGATGTTCTCGATGTCGTAGGGCAGCAGGTCGAGCGCGAACAGCGTGGCCTGCTGGTAGAGGCTGTTGGAACCGACCGGCGCTTCGTCGACATAGGTGCCGACGGTGGACCCGGGCGACAGTGCCGCGATGCCGCGCATCGACACCTGCGTCTGGCCCGGCGAACCCGAATCCTGCACCTGCAGGCCCGGCACGTAATTCGCGTAGTCGGACATCTGCGTGGCGTTGATGTTCTCGAGCTGCTGGTCGCTCAGCTTGGTCACGGCGGCGGCGACTTCGCGGATGTTCTCGGTGCGCTTGTTCGCGGTGACGGTGACGACGTCGAGCTCCTGCGCCGTGGCTGCAGGTTGCTGGTCGGCAGGCGCGGCGTCCTGCGCCATGGCCTGGCCGGCGAAGCCGAGCGCCAGCGTGATCGCGATGGCCGACGTGAGCGTGTGGCGGCGCATCGAGGCGGCGCGCGGATGGTGCTTGTGCATTCCCTATCTCCCCAGAAGGTGTGCTATGGCCTTATCAGGATGTAAGCATCCTGATCAGAAAACTGTCAACCGGATTTGGACGTGGATCGCGACCGCTCGTCGGACCCGCGCCCATTCATTGCTTCGGCGCGCACCACCGCCGGATGGAGCAGGCGCAACAGGACGCCCGCCAAGGCGGCGACGCCCGCCATCAGGGCGAAGAACGCCGCGTGCGCCATCGCGCTCCACAACGTGCCAAGCGCCCCGGCCAGCAGATTCCCGCCGAACGACGCGAAGTACCAGGCGGCGATCGATGTCGCGGCATATCCCGCCGGCGCCAACCGCGCGAACAGGCTCAGCCCGATCGGCAGGATGAACAACTCGCCCGCGGTGAACAGGACGAAGAACGCGGCGAGCCACACCCAGTGCGCATGGCCCTGCGCGCTCGCATCGACGAGCGCGAGCAACAGGAACGCGATGGACACGCCGAACGCGCCCATTGCCATCTTCTTCGCCGGCGCGGGTTCCTGGCCGCGATTGGCTTGCTTCGTCCACATCGCCACGAGCAGCGGCGTGAGGAAGATCACGAGGAAGGGATTGAGCGATTGGAACCACGTCATCGGAATGACGAAGCCGCCGGCGTTGCGATCCAGCCCGACGTCCGCCCACAGCGCGATCGTGTTGCCCGATTGTTCGTACGCGCCGCGGAACACCATGACGCACAGGCCCACCGCGATGAGCGTCAGCACGCGCTGCTTCATCGACGACAGCGGCATGCGATCGGCCGGTGCAAGGTCTTTCGCCTTCGGGCGCTCCGGCGGCAACCACCTGCCACCGAGCGTGTAGATGACCAGGCCCGCCAGCATGCCGACGCCCGCGGCGCCGAAACCGTAATGCCAGCCGTACAACTCGCCCAGCGTGCCGCAGACCAGCGGCGCGAGCAGCCCGCCGACATTGATGCCCACGTAGTAGAAGTTGTACGCCGAGCCGCGACGCGGATCGTCCTTCGCGTACAGATCGTCGATCTGGCTCGGCAGGCTCGGGAGGAACAACCCATTGCCCAGTGCGATCGCGGCCAGCGCGAAATACAAAAGCGATTCGGAGGCCATCAGGAAATGGCCGAACGACATCACCACCGCGCCGATGATCACCGAGCGCTTCCGCCCGAGCCAGCGGTCCGACACGATGCCGCCGAGGATGGGCGTGAAGTAGAACGTCGCGATGTACGCGCCGTACACCATCGACGCGTGCTGTTGCGAGAACAGCAACTGCTTCGTCATGTAATAGACGAGCAGCGTGCGCATGCCGTAGTAGGAGAAGATCTCCCACATCTGCGTGAAGAACAGGATCGCAAGGCCGGGCGGCTGCTTCAGCCACCCGGCGCCCGCGCTGCGCACGGCGATCGAATTCACAGCAGCACGTCCGGCGCGCCCCACACTGCCGCGGGGCAATCGACGAGGCCGTCGAAGTACACCACGCCCGGCGAGCGGTCACGCTGCAGGAAGATCGGGCCATCGAGGTCGACGATGTCGCAGAACTGGCCGAGCAGGAACGCCGGCGCCATCGCCAGGCTCGTGCCGACCATGTTGCCGACCATCACCTGCAGGCCGAGCTCGCGCGCGCGCCGGGCCATCATCAGGCCCTCGGTCAGGCCGCCGCATTTGTCCAGTTTGATGTTGCACACGTCGAACCAATGCGCGCGTTCCTCGAGTTCGACGAGCGAGAGGATCGATTCGTCCGCGGCGATCGGCACCGTGCGATCGATGCCGTCGAGTTCGCGTTCCATGCCACGGCGGCACGGTTGTTCGAGCAACGCGACCTTCGCATCGACCAGCGCGGGCAACAGGCGTTGCAGCGTGTTCGGCATGTAGCCCTGGTTGGCGTCGACGCCGATCCACGCATCGGGGCGCACCGCGCGCACCGCGTTCAGGCGCGCGATGTCGATCTCCACATCGCCGGTGAGCTTGAGCTTGATGGCCTTGGCGTGCGTGTAGCCCAGCGCCTTCTCCGCCATGACATCCGGATCGGCGGCGCCGACGGTGAACGTCGTCGTCAGCGGCCTGGGTTTTTCCATGCCCGCCAATTTCCACGCGGGAATGCCGGCGTTGCGCGCTTCGAGTTCCCACAGCGCGCAATCCAGTGCGTTGCGCGCGCCGCCGGGCGGCAGGATGTCGCGCAGTTCGTCGCGCGTGAGGCCCCCTTCGATGCGATCGCGCAACGATTCGAGCGTGCGGATCATGTCCGCCGGTTCGTCGCGCAGGTAGTAGACGCCCGAGGCCTCGCCGCGGCCGATGGAATGGCCCTGCTTGAGGTTGACGACGGTGACGGGCGAGGCCTCGAAGACATGCCCGGAGATGCGGAAGGGTTCGGACAGGCGCAGCAGTTCATTCCGCAGCACGAGCTCGACGCGGTCGGTCTGGATCACGAAAGAAGTTCCCGGAAAAAGGCGCGGCGCCCGAAGGCGCCGCGCGGGGGTCCGTCAGTAGTCGGCCGAGAAGCCGATGACGTGGCAAGCGAAACCGAGGAAGAGCAGCGAGCAGAACGCGGCGGCGAGCACGATGGCCCACAGCTTCGCCCACTTGCGGCGCTGGCTGGTGAGGACCTTCCACGCATTCCACAACGACACGATGGCGCCGATCGGCAACACGATCGACACGAGCGAGCGCAACGCGACCACCGTGCCGTCCTGCGCGGGCGTCATCAGGTCGAAGTTCGACAACATCGCCACGACCAGGCCGAGCATGCCGCCCATCGCCAGCAGCACCACGAGGCTGGCGATGCGGATGATGCGATGCGCGCGCGCATCCTGGCCGGCCAGCGCGTAACGCATGCCGTAGTGGCGGCGCACCATCGCCGAGACCGGCCAGGCGAGCACGGTGAGCAGCAACGCGACCAGGCTGCCGAACAGCATCGTCAGGAACACCGGCGGCGTCTGCCAGAACGCGGCGCGCTGGAACACCATAATCGAGGCGTACGGTTCGGCGCTGAAGCGCGTGACCTTGCCATCGACCACGTCGGCCGCGAGGCGGTCGCCGCTGTTGGTGTCCTGCCACACGAACGGGCTGACTTCGCGCCACTTCTTCGGCGCGCCGCTGTAGGCGGCGAACATCGGGACGCTGATGGTGCCGTCTTCGTTGGCGGTGACCTTGGTCTGGCCCAGCATGTAGACCAGGTTCATGAAGTTCGAATCGGCGCGGCGGCTGCTGTTGTAGGTGCCGGCGATCAGCGCGGCGTGCTGCTTGGCAGTGGCGGCGTCGACACCCGCGGCCTGCGCCAGCGGATTCTTCGGCGGCAGGTAGCGATTGACGAACGCGGTGACCAGGCCATCGCGGATCAGGCGCGCGCTGCCTTCCTTGCCCGAGCTGTTCGTCGACACATAGATGCCGACGTTGTCGTCGAGGAACAACTGCAGGTCGCTGTGGAACCACTGCGTGTCGCCGCCGTGCGCGATGGCGCGGTGGCCGTTGGCGGTGGTTTCGTAGAAGCCCAGCATCATCTTGTTGAGCGGGCCGACCGACGTCTGGCCGGTGCCGTGCATTTCACGCGCGGTGTCGGCACGCAGGATGCGCTGGCCGTTGAACTCGCCATCCTGCAGGTGGGCGATCATGAAGTTCGCCATGTCCGTGCTGGTCGAAGCCAGGCTGCCGGCGGGCGCCAGGTTGATGTACTCGTAGGGCTTCTCCTTGCCGTCGGACGCGGAGACATAGCCCTTCGACGTCATCGCGAGCAGGTCCTTCTGGACCGGCTGGCGGAACGTGGAGTGCTTCATGTCCAGCGGCGTGAAGATGTGCCGTTCGATGTACTGGTCGAATTGCTCGCCCGACACGCGCTGCACGATGTAACCGGCGATCGCGGTGGCGTAGTTCGAATACGCCGGCGTCGTGCCCGGCGCGTAGATGCGCTCCGGGATCCAGTGCTTGAGCGTGGCGTCGAGCGGCAGGATCTCGCTCTCGTTGTTGGCGATCAGCCCACGGATCACCTCTTCCATGCCGGTCGTGTGCGTCATGATGTTGCGCAACGTGACCGGCTTGCCTTCGTACGGCGGGATCTTGAAATCGATGTACTGGTTGACGTCGGCGTCGAGGTCGACCTTGCCCTGCTCGACGAGCTGCATCACCGCCGTCCACGTGAACAGCTTGGAGATCGAACCCGGGCGGAACAGCGTCTTGTCGGCATCGACCGGCGTGCGCTTGGCCAGGTCGGCGAACCCGTACCCCTTGTTGAGCAGGATCTTGCCGTCCTTCACCACGACGACGACGGAGCCCACCACGTCGGTCTGCTCCAGCGCGTACGGCATGAAGCCGTCGAGCCAGGCTTCGACATCGGCCTGCGTCATCCGGTCGGTCGGGCCCGGCATCGCATCGGACGGCGGGGGCGCGGCGGACGTCGCGGGCGCCTGCATGGTGGGCGGCACGTTCACCGGCGCCTGCTGCGCGGCCGCGGTGAACGCGACGCCGAGCGCCAACAAGGCGGTGAACAACGGACGTTGGATCAAACGCATCTTTTCCTCTCCCCAGGGGTGATCTCGAATGGCCACCGCGCCCCCGCGATTTGGCCGTTAAGGAGAATAACCGTCCTGATCAGAGAATTGTCAACCTACTTTGGTCATTTCCGCCTAGAATCCTCTCCAGTAACGTAGGTCCGCCCCCATTCACCGGGGTCGGCCCTGGGGCACGGGCCCACCACGAGCAACGGAATTCGCATGACACGGCAGCACCCGACCATCGGCGCCCTCCTCCGCGGCCTGCGCACGCGCAACGACTGGACGCTCAAGGAGATGAGCCAGCGCTGCGGCATCCCGCTGTCCACGCTGTCGAAGGTCGAACACGACCGCCTCAGCCTCACCTACGACAAGTTGCTGCAGATCAGCCAGCGGTTGAACCTGCGCATGTCGGAATTGTTCGCCGAGGAAACCGCGGCGCCGGAACCGGCGGTCACCGCGCGTCGCAGCATCGGCCGCATCGACGACGCGGTGCGCGTCACCACGCCGAACTACGACTACTTCTACCTGTGCCCCGAATTGCGCCGCAAGCGCATGATCCCGGTGCTCACGCGCGTGCGTGCCAAGAGCATCGAAGAGTTCGGCGAACTCGTGCGACACCCCGGCGAGGAATACATCCACGTCATCGAAGGCCGCGCCGAAGTGCACACCGAGTTCTACGACCCGATCGTGCTCGAGGCCGGCGAAGCGGTGTACATCGACTCGAACATGGGCCACGCGTACATCGCCGCGGAAGGCTGCGAGGAAGTCCTGTTGCTCGGCGTGTGCTCGAGCGCCGACGAGCAGATGATGGAATCGATGATGCACATGCACGACGAGATGTCGGGCAAGCTTGTCGCGGTGAAGTAAGCGCTACGCCTATCGCGCGTCATGTCTTCGCGGTGGGATCGCCGAATTCGTCGTTCAATCCGATCGCGGCGATCACCAGTTGCTTCGCCTTCGCGGCGGTGAGTGTGTCGCCTTCGCGCAGATCGATCGTCGCCAATTCGTACTTGCCGTTGCCCTTGAGCCGCTCGTCCATTTCGCGCATGCGTTTGCCGCGCCAGAAACCGAACAACACGCGTTCGTCTTCCGCGCGGATCAACAACACCGGGCCGTTGTGGAAGTAGACGAGGTGCCCCCACTTGATGCGCTCTTCGAGCGCGCCCGCGGAGCGCGTGGCGTTGCGCAGGCGTTCGACGAGCGGCTTGCGCCAGCCGTCGAGTTCGGCGAGGTAGGCCTCGGGCGATGCAGCGGGGATCGACTTCTTCATGGCCATGCGGCACCTCGAAGACGGAGCGTCTAGAACTTCTCACCCACCGGGAAATAGCGCCACGTTCCCGGCGGCATCTTGCCAAGCGGTACCTTGCCGATACGGATGCGACGAATCGCCACCACGCCGAGGCCCACCTGCGCGCACATGTCGCGCAGTTGCCCCGGCTCGGCGCCCTTGATCGCGAAGCGCAGGCGGATCTCGTTCTGCCAACTGACCTTGCAGGGCGGCAGTTCGCGCCGGCGATAGCGCAGTCCGTGGTTCAGTCGTTGCAGACCCCACGGACGGATTTCACCGGACACCTCGACGATGTACTCGTGCTCGATCGATTCGGCGTCTTCCGTCAGGCGACGCCAGCAGCGCCCGTCCTGCGTGAGGACCATCAGGCCGCTGTCTTCCCGGTCGAGCGGCACCAGTGGCGTGAGCCGTACGAAATGCATGTCCTGCGGGTCGATGCCCGTGGCGTCGCCTTCCCAGCGCGCGTCCGGCGTGACCAGCGCGCGTGCAGGCCTGCTGCCCTCGATCGCGTCGAAGCCGACGGGCTTGTGCAGCAGGATCGTGGTGGGTTCGGGTGCGGTCATGCCGGGAGTGTAATGGGCCCACCAGGACTCGAACCTGGAACCAAAGGATTATGAGTCCTCTGCTCTAACCATTGAGCTATGGGCCCGTCGCTTGCGCGCGCATCTTAGCGAACTGCCACAACGGGCACGCGCCCCCTCGTCCGCTGGCCGCTTACACTGCGCGCTCATTCATCGCATCGGGGTCGCGCGTGCGCAAGGGAATTCGAGTCGGCACATGGATGTCGGCGATGGCATTGGCCATCGCATCGACCGCGATGGCGCAGGAGGCGAAGGTCGATCGCCCCGGGTATTCACTGCAGGTCGCGCGGCAGGGCGATGCGCCGGTCGCCATCGTGTTCGAGTCGGGCTTCGGCCAGGGCGCGGGCGTGTGGCAGGGCGTCGTCGACGAACTCGGCGCGACGTGCGGTTGCGTGGCGTATTCGCGCGCGGGGCTCGGCAAGTCCGGCACCGACGGCAAACCCAAGACGATCGAAGCGCACCTGCAGGATCTCGGCGCGGTGATCGACGCGCAGGCGAAGGGCCGCAAGGTCGTGCTCGTGGGTCATTCGTACGGCGGCCTGCTCGTCACCGAATACGCGCGCCTGCATCCCGAACGCGTGCAGGGCCTGGTGCTCGTCGATCCGGCCACGATGGGCCAGCGCGTCGCGTTCAAGCAGGCGGATGCCGCGCGCGTGGCGGCCGACGACAAAGCGCTGCTGTCGATGTTGCCGCCGAAGCTCGCGGAGGATTACACGTTGCTCGTCACGCAGCTCGACGAACCGGCCAACGCGACGCCGCACGCGCAACCCGACGTGCCGGTCGCGTTGCTGACGTCGACACAGGTCGTCACCGAACCGTTCGTCTTCGAGGAGACCGCAGCCGGCAAGGCGCTGTGGAAGCAGCAGCATGCGCAACTGTTCGCCACTTACGCGCGCGGCGAGCATCTGTATTTCCGGACCGGGCACAACATCCACCGCGAAGACCCGAAGGCGGTCGCCGATGCGATTCGCGTGATCCTCGCGGACGCGAAGTCCACGGAGGACTGACGTTCGGCGCTGCAAAGCAGAAGCCCCGCTTTCGCGGGGCTTTTGCTTGTTGCATCAATCGATGTCGAGGAAGCTGCGGAGCTGTTCGCTCCGACTGGGGTGGCGCAGCTTGCGCAACGCCTTGGCTTCGATCTGGCGGATGCGCTCGCGCGTGACGTCGAACTGCTTGCCGACCTCTTCCAACGTGTGGTCGGTATTCATGTCGATGCCGAAGCGCATGCGCAGCACCTTCGCTTCCCTCGGGGTCAGGCCCGCGAGGACGTCGCGCACCGTTTCCGACAGGTTGATGTTGGTGGTGCTCTCGATCGGGGACTCCACGTTGGTGTCCTCGATGAAATCGCCCAGGTGCGAATCCTCGTCGTCGCCGATCGGCGTCTCCATGGAGATCGGTTCCTTCGCGATCTTCATGACCTTGCGGATCTTGTCCTCGGGCATGTCCATTTCCTTCGCCAGCTCCTCCGGCGTGGCCTCGCGGCCGAACTGCTGGAGCATCTGGCGGGAAATGCGGTTGAGCTTGTTGATCGTCTCGATCATGTGCACCGGAATGCGGATGGTGCGCGCCTGGTCGGCGATCGAGCGCGTGATGGCCTGGCGGATCCACCAAGTGGCGTAGGTCGAGAACTTGTAGCCGCGGCGGTATTCGAACTTGTCGACCGCTTTCATCAGGCCGATGTTGCCTTCCTGGATGAGGTCGAGGAACTGCAGGCCGCGGTTGGTGTACTTCTTGGCGATGGAGATGACGAGGCGCAGGTTGGCCTCGACCATTTCCTTCTTCGCCTTGCGGGCCTTGGCTTCGCCGTAGGCCATCGCGCGCGAGATTTCCTTGATGTCCGGCAGGGTCAGGTACAACGCCTGCTCCACCGCGATGGTGGCTTCCTGCTCGGCGATGATCTGGTCCTTGACGTCGCGCAGGCCCGACGACCACTTCTGCTTGCGCTTGAGCACGTCGTCGACCCAACCCAGGTTGGTCTGGTTGCCTTCCCATGCGCGCAGGAAATCCTTGCGCGGCATGCGCGCAACGCGCGTGGCCAGGTCGAGGATGCGGCGCTCGTGGTCCTTGATCTCGCCCACGACGTCGCGCAGCTTGCGCACCAGCGTGTCGGTCAGCGGCAGCGGCAGCTTGAGCGTCATGAAGATCTCGGCCATCTCCTCGCGGAGCTTGGCGACCGGCTTCGCGGTCGGGCCGTTCTTCTGGTAGGACTTCTGGAACTTCTGGTACAGCGCGCCCATGGCGTCCATGCGGCGCAGCACCTCGGCCGGATCCGGACCCGTCGGGCCGGTTTCCTCGGCGGCGTCGTCGCCGTCGGCGGCTTCTTCCTCTTCCTCGACTTCGGCGTTCTCGTCGATCTCGGCGACCGGGATGACCTCGGGCGCGGGTTCTTCGACGTCGTTGAAGCCCGCGACGATTTCCGCCAGGCGCTTCTTGCCGGCCTTGTGCAGGTCGTATTCCTCCAGCAGCAGCTGGATGGACCACGGGAAGCTCGCCAGTGCCGAGAGCATCTGGTTGAGGCCTTCCTCGATGCGCTTGGCGATGGCGATTTCGCCTTCGCGCGTGAGCAGTTCGACCGTGCCCATCTCGCGCATGTACATGCGCACCGGGTCGGTCGTGCGGCCGCCTTCGGAATCCAGCGCGGTCAGCGCGGCCGCGGCTTCTTCGGCAGCGGTGTCGTCGACTTCGCGGCCGCCGCCGGAGGCGCCGGCGAGCAGGAGGGTTTCAGCGTCGGGTGCGACTTCGTGCACCTCGATGCCCATGCCGTTGATCATGCCGATGATGTCTTCGATCTGTTCGGGATCGACGACGTCGTCGGGCAGGTGATCGTTGACTTCGGCGTAGGTCAGGTAACCCTGTTCCAGGCCCTTGCTGATCAGCTGCTTGATGTCGGACTGGGGGGCCTGGCGTTCGGTTGCCATGTGGTGCGCCACCGTTTGATGAGGGTCGGAGGGAACCCGGCATTATACCCGCCGGGGGTGATGATCAGGGTCGGAGGAGGAAGGTGACCGGCCCGTCATTGACAAGACGAACGGTCATATGGGCCCGGAACCGGCCTGTTTCCACCCTTCCCGCATGCCGTTGCCGGCAGGCTTCGACCAATTTGTTGAATCCGGGTTCAGCGATCCCGGGCGGGGCGGCGGTGCTGAAGCTGGGGCGCATGCCGGACTGCGTTTCCGCGGCCAGGGTGAACTGGCTCACGAGCAACAGCCCGCCCCCCGTGTCCTTCAGCCCGAGGTTCATCTTGCCCTGCGCGTCCTCGAAGACCCGGTAGCCCAGGAGGCGCTCGGCCATGCGCGCGATCTGCGCATCGGTATCGCCCGGCTCCATGCCGACGAAGGCGAGCAGGCCGGCGTCGATGGCGCCGACGGTGTCGCCGTCGACCACCACGCTGGCTTCGGTGACACGCTGGATCAGGGCGAGCATGGCGGGATTCAAGTCCGGGAGCGCCAAGCTTACAGACGGCGCCCGCTAGACTGCCCGGCGTGACCGACTTCGCCGCGCGCCTGCTCCATGCCCTCGCCACCTGGTTCGCCCGCCTGCCATGGGCGTGGCTGCGGGGGATGGCGGACGCGTCCGCGCGGTTGTGGGCCATGCGCGACGCGCGCAGCGGGAAAGTGGTGCGGCGCAACCTCGACCTCGCCTATCCGGACCTGTTGCCCGCGCAACGCACGCAACTGACGGACGCCGTCCTGCGAACGACGATGCGCCAGGCGCTGGAAACCCTGCGCTTCTGGACGCGGCCGCATGCAAGCAACCTGGCGCTGATCCGCGAATCCCACGGTGTCGACCTGTTCGATGCGGCGTTGGCCGCGGGCAAGGGCCTGATCGTCGCCGCCCCGCATTACGGCAACTGGGAGTTGTTGAACCAGTGGCTCGCGTCGCGCACGCCGCTCGCGATCCTGTACGCGCCGCCGGATTCGGCGATCGGCGAGGCGTTCCTGCGCCGCGTCCGCGCCGCCCACGGCGATGCGCAACGCGTGACGCAGGTGCGCGCCGAAGGCCCGGCGATCCGCGGCTTGTTCAAGCTGCTCCAGGGCGGCGGCGTCGCCGGGATCCTCCCGGACCAGCAGCCGAAGGCTGGCGACGGCGAATTCGCGCCGTTCTTCGGCATCCCCGCGCTGACGATGACGTTGCTCACGCGCCTGGCGCAGCGCACGGGCGCGACGGTCCTGGTCGGGTACTGCGAGCGCATCGGGCAGACGCCCGACGGCCCGGCGTTCGCACTGCGCTTCGAACCCGTGCCCGAGGCCGGCGACAGCGTCGCCGCGCTCAATGCGGCGGTCGAGCGCGTCGCCCGCCGCGACCCCGCGCAATACCAGTGGACCTACAAGCGCTGGTCGATCCCGGCGCCCGGCAGCGCGCTCGGCAATCCGTACTGGCCTGACTGCTACCCTGCGAACGTCGTGCGCGACGCGATCGCGCGGGCCGAAGGGGAAACGCAATGAACGAAGCCGTGCCCATGGCGTACGACTGGCACCCGCTGCCGTCGCGCGCGAAGACCTTGTTCCTGCTCGGCCATGCGATCGCGGGGGCGGGCATGGGCGTGCCGTTCGTGGTGCTCGGCACGCTGCTCGGCAATGCGATGGACGCAGCGTCGTTCGGCATCGGGATCGGCATTGCGTTGTGGATCTGCGTATTCGCGACGAGCCTGGTCGTCGGTGCGCGCCGCTTCCGTTCGATCGCCTGGCGCCTGGACGACGACGGCTTCGCCTATCGCCGCGGCCGCCTGTTCTTCCGCGAGACGCGCGTGCCCGCCTCGCGCGTGCAGCATCTGGACCTCAAGCACGGGCCGCTGGAACGGCGCTGGAAACTCGCCACGCTCGTGATCCACACCGCCGGCAGCAAGATGAGCGCGGTGTCGGTGTCGCACATCGATGCCGACGACGCCGAAGCGCTGCGCGACCGCCTCGCCCGCCAACTCGACGACGATGACGCCCTCTGACGCGGAAGCGGCGGATCGCCGGCTGCATCCGTTGTCGTGGCTGTTCGTGCTGCTGCAGCAATTGCGGCAGTTCATCCTGCCGATCATCGCGGCGTTCTTCTTCGGCGGCGACCGCAACGAGTTGTGGCCGCTGATCGGCGTCGGCGTGCTCACGCTCACCGCGGTGCTGCAATACCTCACGTATCGCTACACCGTCGGCCCCGACGTCCTGACCATCCGCAGCGGCTGGCTGCATCGACAGCGCCGCGAGATCCCGTACGCGCGCATCCACAACGTGTCGGTGAACCAGACCATGTTGCACCGCATGTTCGGCGTGGCCGAATTGCGGCTGGATTCGGCCGGCGGGCAGAAGCCCGAAGCGACGATGCGCGTGTTGCGCATGGACGATGCGCTCGCGCTCGAGCGCCTGATCCGGCACCGCGGCGCGACGGTGGAGGCCGTCGAGGGCGAAGCGCCGGCGTCGCACCTGCTGCTCGCGATGTCGCCCGGCGAAATCGTGCGGCTCGGCGTCATCTCCAATCGCGGGATGCTGGTGTTGCTCGGCGGCTACGCGGCATCGACGCAATTCGCGCCGCGCCTGGCCGAGAACCTCTTCGAGCAGTGGGGCAAGGCGATGTTCGGCTGGGCGGAGTCGCATCACTTCGGCGTGCAGGACTACGCGATCGCCGGCGTGACGCTCGTGCTCGCGCTGCTGGCGTTGATGCGCTTGCTCTCGCTCGTGCTCGCGTTGCTGCAGTACTACGGCTTCACGCTCAACGAGGACGGGCCGCGGCTGACGGTCGAACGCGGGTTGCTCGCGCGCTCGCGCAACTCCGCCGCCAAGCGCCGTTTGCAGGCGTGGACCTTGCAGGAAGGCGTGCTGCACCGCCTGTTCAAGCGGCGCAGCCTGCACGTCGACACCGCCGGCGCGCAGGCGCGCGACGGCCAGGCGCCGCGAGCGTTGCGCGAACTCGCGCCGATCGCGACGCCGGCGCAATGCGATGCGCTGATCGAACACCTGCTGCCCGAGGCCGGCTGGTCGTCGCTGCAATGGGAACGCCTGCATCCACGTTCGGGCGTGCGCATCTTCCTGGGCAACGCGTGGTTCCCCGCGCTGCTGGTCGCCGCGGCGTGCTGGCGTTTCGGATGGCTCGGCTTGCTCGCGCTCGCATGGCCCGCGTGGATCGCATACGCCGCGCGCCACCATGCACGCCGCGCGGGCTATGCACTCAACAACCGCATCGTCGCCGTGCGCTCGGGCTGGTGGTCGCGGCAGTGGCGGTTCGCGGAAATCGACAAGTTGCAGGCGCTGCGTCTGTCGTGCGGCCCGCTCGACCGACGTTGGGGCATGGCGACGCTGTGGCTCGATACCGCGGGCGCAAGCCAGATGAGCGGCCCGATTCGCATCGCGCACATCCCTGAAGCACAAGCGCGGGCGTTGTGCGATCGATTGGCGAAGTCGCTGGCCGCGCGGAAACTGCGTTGGTGAGCTAACGCGCCAGCGCGAGGCACAGCGCCTCGTAACGCTGGTGCATCAGGGTGCGGCCGTACTTGACCCGTGCCGACTTGCGTGCGGCAGCGCCCAGGCGCGTCGCCTCCGCATCGTCGACGAGCAGGCGTTCGATCACCTCCGCCATCGCGACGTGGTCGTTCTCCGGCACCAGACGCCCGTCGACGCCGTCTTCGATCACTTCGCGCACGCCGGGCACTGCGCTGCCGATCACCGCGCAGCCCGCGGCCATGCCTTCGATCAGGGCGAGCGGCATGCCTTCCCAATGCGTGGCGAGCGCGGCGATGCGATGCGTCATCAATAGTTCGGGGACGTTGCGTGCAACGCCGAGGAAACGCACCTGGTCTTCGAGGCCGAGCAACGCGACGAGCCTTTCCAACGGGTCGCGATGTCGCGCCTTGCCGCCGCCGGCGAACAGCACCGGCACGACGCGTCCACGATCGCGCAGGTGCGCGACCGCGCGGATCAGCGTCGCGTGATCCTTCTGCTTCGACAGGCGCGCGACCATCACGATGCCGGGGATGCGTTGCGCGAGCGGATGCGCGTCGACATCGGCGAACGGCTCGAGGCGGATGCCATTCGGGATGGCGATGGTGCGTTCGAGCGGCATGCCCTGGGCGAGCAGTTCGTCCTTCACGCCTTCGGAGCAACCGACGATGCGATCCGTTCGTTTGGCCAGCCATCGCGACTGCTTCAGCCGCCACGCCGTGTACCGCTCGCGCGTGTTGTGTTCGACGTGCACCAGGTGCGGCACCTTCGCGAGCAGACCGGCGTAGCGGCCCCACAGGTGCTCGCTGAAACCGTGCGCGATCAGCACGTCGGGCCGGAATTCGCGGCACGCCTCCACGAGCGCCCAGATCGTCGCCGCGTGCGACCACCCCGGCACGACGCGCAGCGGCACGCCGGCCTGTTCCAGTTCCGCGATGCGGGCCGGATCGGTCCGGCGCTTGCGCCGCAGCACCAGCAGCGGCGCGATGTCGGGGCTCTCGACGCCCGCCTGCGTCAACGCGATCGCGACCTGCGTGGCGCCGCCGGAGAACCCGCCGGTGACGAAGTGCAGGACGCGGACCGGTCGGGGCTCGGAAGAACGGGCGGCATCGGGCGCGTGCATGGCGCGCAGTCTACCGGCCGCGACGGCATAATCCATGCGCATGTCGCAGCCCCTGCCCCTGTCCGGCGTCGTGATCACGAAGAACGAAGGCGACCGCATCGCGCGGTGCGTCGCGTCGATGATCCCGTTGTGCAGCGAGGTGATCGTGCTCGACTCCGGTTCGACCGACGCCACGGTGCGCATCGCCGCCGACCTCGGTGCGCGCGTCGAGCATCTCGACTGGCAAGGGTTCGCGCTGCAGAAGAACGCCGCCATCGCGATGGCGCGCGAGCGGTGGGTGCTGTTGCTCGATGCGGACGAATGGCTGGAAGCGCCGGCGCAGGCGGAATTGCGCGCGTTGTTCGCCGGGGACATCGAGCAATCCGACGTGTGGCTGCTGATGCGCCGCACGCATTTCCTCGGGCATGCCCTGCGTGGTGGCAGTTTCGCGAAGGAACCGGTGCACCGCCTGTTCCGGTCCAACATCCGCCACGGCTTGCGCGCCGTGCACGAATACCTCGACGTCGAAGGCCGCACGGTGCGTCCCTCGCGGATCGTGCTCGAGCACGACACCGCGCGCAGCGCCGAGGATTACTGGAGCAAGCTGCAACGCTACGCGGCATTGTGGGCCGGCGAGCAGCAGGCGAAAGGCAAGACGGCGGGGCCGTTGCGTGGTTGGTTCGCGGCGACGGCCTACTTGCTCAAGAACCTGGTGTTGCGCGGCGGCATCGTCGATGGCGCTGCGGGATTCCGCTTCCACTGGCTGCACGCGCGTTACGCCAAGCGCAAGTACGACCTGCTCGCGCGTTCCTCAGCGGGTTGATGCGCGGCACGCGGGCGCGACCGCCGAGGCGTCGAACAACCACCACGTCCGCCGATTCGCCGTGCCGACGTCCTGGCCATGCTCGCGCAGCAGGCATCCGCCGAGCGCATCCTGCTGCACGAACAGGCGACGTTCGTCCGGTGCGGCGAGCATCCACGCGATGCCCGCGCGCAACTGCGCATCCACGGGTTTGCGGAACCCGAACTCCTCAACGGGGCCTTGCGCCTGCAGCAGGTTCTGTTCCTTCCACGCGACCAGGCCGAGCGTCGCGTCGCCCGCGAGTGCGTGGCCACGCGACATCACGGCGCGTGCGGAGTTTTCGTCGTCGAGCAGCACCGCGGTGCCGGAGAAGAGCACGACCACGAGGATCGACAACGCCACCGCGGCGCCCTTCAGCGCATCGCGCCGCCACCAGGCGCACGCCGCGAGCACCGCCGCGCCCGTAAGCGCGAGCAGCCACCACAGCGTGTCGCTCGCGGGGGGCAGCCCCCGCTGCGCTTCGATTTTCGACTCGAACGACGGATCGCCGTGCAGCGCGGCAATGCCGGCGCCGAGGAACACGACGCCCAGCACGATCACCAGCGCCAGCAATGCACGACGGAACCAGCGCGACGCCGTGACGTTTTCCAGGTACGGCCCCGCCGCGAGCGCCACCATGGGCAACATCGGCAGGATGTACATGTCGCGCTTGCCCGGGCTCGCGCTGAAGAACGCCAGCACGAGCAACGCCCACCCCAGCGGCAGCCAGACGCGCGCGTCGCGCGCGCGGAACGCGTCGCGCCAACGCGGGAACAGCCACGGCAACGCGAGCGAGAACGGCAACCAATAAGCGGCGATGACCTCGAGGAAGTACCAGGCCGGTTGCGTGTGGTGCCACGCCGCGGTGTAGCGCGTGGCGGTCTGCTTGAAGAGCAGTTCGTTGACGTAGGCCTGGTGTTCGGGATCGCCGCTGGTCGTTGCGGTGACGATCATCGGGACGAACCACAGGGCGATCGCCGCGAGGAAGGCGAGCGCGCCTGCGCTCCAGCGCAACGCATTGCCGCGGCCGATGTCGGCAAGCCCGTTCCAGCCACGCCAACGCATGAGTGCGTAAGGAATCAACGCGAGCAGCGCGAGGAAACCCACGCCCTTGCTGATGACGCCCAGGCCCGCGGCGAAGCAGCCGAGCCAGAACCAGCGCCACGCCGGCCCGAGCAACACGTGCCGCGCGATGCCGTAGACGCCCAGCGTGATGAAACACACCACCGTCGGATCGATCTGCGCGCGCTTGGCCTGGTAGATGAACTGCACGCACGCCAGCACTGCGATTGCAGCCCAGAGGCCTGCGCGATGCGACCACAGGCGGCGCCCGAGGTCGTAGGTCATCGCGAGCGTCGCCATCGCCGCGACCAGCGACGGCAAAAGGAAAGCCCAGGTCCAATCGCGCACGAGCGCGTACGCGGCGCCGAGCAGCCAGAAATAGAGCGGCGGCTTGTCGGCATAGAGTTCGTGGCCGCGATGCGGGAACAGCCAGTCCCCGCTGTCCCACATCTGCTTGGCGACGAGCACGAAGCGCGGCTCGTCGGCGGGCCACGGCGCACGCAGGCCGATGCCCGCGCCCAGCACGAGCAGGGCGATGGCGAGGAACCAGAAGAATTCGCGGCGCTGGGGGGTCATCGCGGCCAGAGTAAACGAACGCGGCTCAGGCCTTGCGCAGCTTCGCGTAGAAGAACCCGTCCATGCCGTCTTCGCCGGGCAGGCGCTGGCGGCCGGCGCCGGAGTCGCGGCCGAAACGGGCGTCGAGCGGTTCGGCGACCGCGCCCCGGGTGCGCGCGAGGAAGGCATCGACCTGCGCGGCGTTCTCCTCGACGAGCACCGAACACGTCGCGTAAAGCAGCGCGCCGCCGGGCGCGAGCATCGTCCATGCCGCGTCCAGCAGGCGCGCCTGGATCTCCCGCAGCGAATCGATGTCGGTGTCGCGGCGATGCAGCAGCACGTCGGGCTGGCGGCGCACGATGCCGGTGGCCGAACACGGCGCGTCGAGCAGGATCGCGTCGAAGGGCACGCCGTCCCACCACGTGTCGGGCGCGGCGGCGTCGGCCGCGCGCAGTTCCGCATTCGAGCCGACGCCCAAACGCGCATGCGTCTCGCGGACGCGACGCAGGCGTTGCGGATCGATGTCGAGCGCGAGCAAGCGCAGCGTCGGATCGCGTTCGAGCAGGTGCGCCGACTTCCCGCCGGGCGCGGAACACGCATCGAGCACGCGCGCGCCCCGCGATGGCGCGAGCGCTTCGGCGACGCATTGCGCACTGCCATCCTGCACGGAGACCAGGCCGTCGTCGAAGCCCGGCAGTTCGCTGACCGCGACGGGCGTGGCGAGCCTGAGCGCGTCCTCGGGGAATCCCGGGGCGGTCGATTCGATGCCTGCGTCCTGCAATCGCGTGCGGTACGCGTCGCGATCGACGCGCGTGCGATTCACGCGCAGCCACATCGGCGCGGGCGTCGTGCTCGCGTCGAACACGACCGATGCCGCGTCGCCCCAATCGCGCCGCACGCGCGTGCGCAGCCACGCGGGCCACGCCGCGTCGTTCGCGACCTCGGGCAAGCCTTCGCGCAAAGCGCGACGCAGCAATGCGTTGACCATGCCGGCCTGGTGCGTGCGGCCCATCGCGCGCGTGGCTTCGACGGTCGCGTCGACCGCCGCATGCGCCGGCAGGCCCATCTGGATCTGCGCGAAACCGACGTAGAGCAGCGTGCGCAGATCCTCGTCGCGATAGCCCAGCGGCTTCGGAATCCATGCCTTCAACGCTGCGTCGTAACGCGCGTGCCCGCGGATCGCGGTGAACACAATCGCTTCGAGCAGCGCGCGATCGCGCACGTCGCGCAAGGTCGGCAGGCGCTGTGCGAGTTCGGCCTTCAGCGAACGCTGGCGCTGCAGCACGACGCCCAGCGTCTGCGTGGCCGCGATGCGCAATGCGACGCCGGGGGCCGGCTTCATGCGCCGACGCGCAGCTCGCGGCGCGCGTTGAGATAGTCGGCGGCGGTGATCGCCTTGCCGCCCGCGCGCTGGAGCACGCGGATACGCAGGGCGCCTTCGCCGCAGGCCACGTCGATGCCCTCGCGGCCCGCGGCGATCACGGTGCCCGGCGTGGCGCGGCCTTCGACGGGAACGGCGCGATGGATGCGCACCACGTCGCCGGCGATTTCGCCTTCGGCGATCGGCCACGGATCGAAAGCGCGCACCTTGCGGGCGAGCACGTCGGCCGGTTGCGTCCAGTCCAGGCGCGCTTCGGATTTCTCGAGCTTGCGTGCGTACGTCGCGCCGTCCTCCGGCTGCGGCCGCGGCACGGGACGCATGCCCGCGCGCAGCAGGCCGAGGCCGTCGGCGAGCACCTGCGCGCCGAGCGTCGACAAGCGATCGTGCAACTGCCCGGCGGTTTCATCGGGCGCGATGTCGAGGGACTGATGCAACAGCACCGGGCCGGTGTCGAGGCCCTTCTCCATCTGCATCAGGCACGCGCCGGTGCGCGTGTCGCCCGCTTCGATGGCGCGCTGGATCGGCGCGGCGCCACGCCAGCGCGGCAGCAGCGAGGCGTGCACGTTCCAGCAACCGAACTTCGGGATGTCGAGGATCGATTGCGGCAACAACAATCCGTACGCGACGACGACGAGCACGTCGGGCTGCAGCGCGCGCAACGCATCGCGCGAGATCTGCGTCTTCAGCGTTTCGGGTTGAAGCACGGGCAGGCCGCGCTTCAACGCTTCCCGCTTGACGGGCGAGGGCGTCAGCGCACGGCCGCGCCCGGCGGGGCGGTCGGGCTGCGTGTAGACCGCGACGACTTCGTTGCGCTGCGCGGCCGCGACGAGCGACGGCACGGCGAACTCCGGCGTGCCGGCGAAGACGATGCGCATGCGGCGTCAGGCCGCCGCGGTGCGGCGGGCCTTCGCGAGCTTCTTGCGGACCATCTCGCGCTTGAGCGGCGAGAGGTAATCGACGAACAGCTTGCCTTCCAGGTGGTCCATCTCGTGCTGGATGCACACCGCGAGCAGGCCGTCGACGCGCATCTCGAAGGGCTGGCCGTTGCGGTCCAGCGCCTTGACGAGGATCTCGTTGGCGCGCGTGACGTCCGCGAAGATGTTCGGCACCGAGAGGCAACCTTCCTGGTAGACCTGTTCGCCCGCGCGCTCGAGGATCTCGGGGTTGACGAACACCAGCGGCCGGTTCTTCTCTTCCGACACGTCAATGACCATGAAGCGCTGGTGGACGTCGACCTGGCTCGCGGCCAGCCCGATGCCCGGCGCTTCGTACATGGTCTCGAACATGTCGTCGACCAGGCGCTGGAACGCGGGGTCGCCCACCTGTTCCGGCGTGAGCGTTGCGGCCTTCGTGCGAAGGCGCGGATCGGGGAATTCGAGGATGGGGAGCAGGGCCATGGCTTTCAAATGGGGGCGCCGGTCACAGGCGCAAGCGGCGGGGTGTCCTAGGGTCTCGATTGTAACGCCGCGCGCTTGCAAAGGCCCGCGGAATGTGGGCTATAGTGGCCCGGCTGCAAGGGGAAATTCTCAAGGGGAGCGGGCACATGGCCGCCATGCTTAAACGGCTTCTTCCGGTTTGCGCGGTCGCGTTGTTGACGGTGGGCAGTTATGCCGCCGCTGTCGAAACGCGCGGCGACCATCCGGACACCTACGTCGTCAAAAAGGGCGACACGCTGTGGGACATCGCGGGCAAGTTCCTGAAGCGCCCGTGGCTTTGGCCGGAAATCTGGCAGGCCAACCCGCAGATCAACAATCCGCACCTCATCTACCCCGGCGACGTCATTTCGCTGGCGTACCTGGACCGCGTCGCGGTGCAGGAAGGCCCCCGCGGTGAGGCGCCGATCACCGGCGTGCCGCTGTCGGAGGTCGAGCCGTTCCTCAAGGACGTGCGAGTCGTCGACGAGTTCGAGCACCTGCCGTACGTGGTCTCCATCGAGGAGGACCGTTCGCGCGGCATCTCGGGGATGTCGGCCTACGTCGTCGGTCTCGAAGGCGCACGGCCCGGCCAGCGTTACGCTTTCGTCCGCCCGACGGTGCGCTTCACCTGGCTGGACCGCACGGCCTGCTGCGACATCGGCTTCAAGACGGACCTGGACTTCCGCGGCGCCCGCATCTTCGCGGACTACGAGGAGTACTGGACCACGGCCGTCCTGCCGGACAAGGGCTACGAACAGCTCGGCTACGAGCTGCGGCAGATGAACACCGGCTCGGTCACCATGGTGGCCGGCGGCGGCGTCGAAGCCAGCACCATCGTGCTGGACGAGGGCGGCAACGAGGTGCGCATCGGCGATCGCCTGATCCCGGTGGACGCGCAGCCCTACGACCTGCAGTTCTTCCCGCATCCGCCGAAGCAGCAGTTCGAGTACGGCCGTGCGCAGGTCATCGGCGTGCCGGATGCGCTGTACCACGGCGGTCCGCACGACGTCATCGCGCTCTCGGTCGGCGCCCGCGACGGCGTGGACAACGGCACGGTGTTCTCGGTCTGGCGCGTCGGCAGCAACACGCCCGATCGCGTGCAGTATTCGATGAACCGCAGCCCGGACCTGTTCGGCGATGGCAGCCGCGTGCGTCTGCCCGACGAGTTCACCGGCCACGTCATGGTGTTCCGCACCTTCGACAAGATGAGCTACGGCCTGATCATGGACGGCATCAAGCCGGCGCGGATCGGTTACGAGCTTAAGCATCCGGACACGATGCAGTAACGCGAACATCAGGGTTTCCTGACGTTCCAACGCGACGGCGCCCTAGGGCGCCGTCGTCGTTTGCGGCGCACGCTGGGGCGATGCACACGCTGCTCCCCATCGACGATGACGACTACCCCGCGCTGCTTCGCCGCCTGCCCGACGCACCGCGTGCGCTGTACATGCGCGGCGACGCCGGATGTTTGTGGCATCCCGCCATCGCCATCGTCGGGAGTCGCACGGCGACGCCGAACGGGTTCGACAACGCGCGGGGGTTCGCACGCGCGTTCGGCCGCGCGGGGTTCTGCATCATCAGCGGCATGGCCGCGGGCATCGACACCGCAGCGCATCGCGGCGCGCTCGATGTCGATGCGCCGACGGTCGCCGTGCTGGGCACCGGCATCGACACGCCGTATCCGCGCAGCAATGCGGGGCTGATGGAAGAGATCGCGCAACGCGGCGCGGTCGTCAGCGAATATCCGCCGGGCGCGGTGCCCCACCCTGGCCAATTCCCCGCGCGCAACCGCATCGTCGCCGGTCTCACCCTCGGCACCGTGGTCGTCGAAGCGCAACAAAAGTCCGGTGCCCTCATCACCGCGCGGCTCGCCGGCGACGCGGGCCGCGAGGTCTTCGCCATCCCGGGTTCCATCCACAACCCGATGGCGCGCGGCTGCCACCGGCTCATCCGTGAAGGCGTGCAACTCGTCGAGTCGCCCGACGAAGTGATCGCTGCGCTGAAGCCCCTGCTCGATGCGTACGCCGGCGACTTGCGGCGGCGGCTGCACGCCCCCAACTCAGCCATCGCCGCACCGCAACACGATTCATCGACGATGGATGCGGGCAACAAGCGCTTGTGGGAAGCACTGGGTCACGACCCAACCCCTATGGACGTGCTGGTCGATCGAACCGGATTGACGAGTGCGCAACTTGTCTCCATGCTGCTGGTCATGGAGCTGGAAGGGCGCGTGGTTTCGCAACACGGCCGCTACACCCGCAAGGCATCCTGAACCTCCACAGCGCCGATGGCGCAGGCCGAGGGAAATGAAAGAGAGCATCCTGGACGTCCTGCTGTACCTGTTCGAGCACTACTTCACCAACGACACCGTCCCACCGGTGGGGGACCGCGACTCCCTCCAGAGCAGCCCGCTCTACTCCGAACTCACCCAGGCGGGCTTCAGCCCCGCCGAAATCGGCAAGGCCTTCGACTGGCTCGACGCGCTCGCCGAGCAACGCCCGGAATCGGCGCCCAAGCGCATCAACGGCCCCACCCGCGTCTTCCACGGCCCCGAACTCGACAAGCTCGACACGGAAACCCGCGGCTTCCTGCTGTTCCTCGAACAGCACGGCGTCCTGGACCCCGACCAGCGCGAGCTCGTCCTCGACCGTGCGATGGCGCTGGACCAGGAGGAACTGGACCTCGACGACCTCAAATGGGTGGTCCTGATGGTCCTGTTCAACCAGCCCGGCTCCGAGGCGGCCTACGCCTGGATGGAGACGCAGATGTTCCTGGACGAGCCCGAACCGGTGCACTGAGCCACCGGCCAGGGCTTCGACGGCCGTCGCCATTCGGGGGGACGGGGCGCGGTTCGGCTTGACACGGCCGGCCGCCACGTGACACCACTAAAAAAGGAACTGACCCGCGCCCGTGGCCCGAAGGCCCCGGGCGTCGCCTTCTTCGCGCCGGGAAAAACCCGACGCCGCCGGACCCCCATGGCCAAGAATCTCCTCATCGTCGAGTCGCCCGCCAAGGCCAAGACGATCAACAAATACCTCGGCAAGGACTTCACGGTCCTGGCCTCCTATGGCCACGTGCGCGACCTGGTGCCGAAGGAAGGCGCGGTCGACCCCGACCACGGCTTCGCGATGCGCTACGACCTCATCGAGAAAAACGAAAAGCACGTCGATGCGATCGCCAAGGCCGCCAAGTCCGCCGACTCCCTGTTCCTCGCAACCGACCCGGACCGCGAAGGCGAAGCGATCTCCTGGCACATCGCGGAGATCCTGAAGGAACGCGGGCTGCTGAAGGACAAGGCCCTGCACCGCGTGGTGTTCACCGAGATCACGCCCCGCGCGATCCGCGAGGCGATGACGCAGCCGCGTTCGATCGCAACGCCCTTGGTGGATGCGCAGCAGGCGCGCCGCGCGCTCGACTACCTCGTCGGCTTCAATCTCTCCCCGGTGCTGTGGCGCAAGGTGCAGCGCGGCTTGTCCGCCGGCCGCGTGCAGTCGCCGGCGCTGCGCATGATCGTCGAGCGCGAAGAGGAAATCGAAGCGTTCATCGCGCGCGAGTACTGGAGCATCGAGGCCGAACTCGCGCACCCCTCGCAAACCTTCACCGCCAAGCTGACGAAGCTCGACGGCAAGAAGTTCGAACAATTCACCGTCACCGACGGGGACACTGCCGAATCGGCGCGCCAGCGCATCCTCAAGTCCGCCGGCGGCGCGCTGCACGTCACGGACGTGGCGAGCAAGGAGCGCAAGCGTCGCCCCGCGCCGCCGTTCACCACCTCGACGCTGCAGCAGGAAGCCGCGCGCAAGCTCGGCTTCACCACCAAGCGCACGATGCAGGTGGCGCAGAAGTTGTACGAAGGCGTGGCCATCGGCGAGGAAGGCACGGTCGGCCTGATCAGCTACATGCGTACCGACTCGGTACATCTGTCGGCCGAGGCGCTGAGCGAAATGCGCGATGTCATCGCGCGCGACTTCGGCACGCGCGCGCTGCCGGACAAGCCCAACTTCTACCAGACCAAGTCGAAGAACGCGCAGGAAGCGCACGAAGCGGTGCGCCCGACCTCCGCGCTGCGCACGCCCTCGCAGGTCGCGCGCTTCCTCAACGACGACGAGCGCCGCCTGTACGACCTGATCTGGAAGCGCGCGGTCGCATCGCAGATGGTGCCGGCCACGCTCAACACCGTCAGCGTCGACCTGGCTGCGGGCAGCGAGCACAGCTTCCGCGCCAGCGGCACGACGGTCGTCGACCCGGGCTTCCTCGCCGTTTACGAGGAAGGCAAGGACACCAAGACCGCCGACGACGAAGACGAAGGCCGCAAGCTGCCCGCGATGAAGCCCGGCGAGCGCATCCCGCTCGACCGCGTGCACGCCGACCAGCATTTCACCCAGCCGCCGCCGCGCTTCACCGAAGCGGCGCTGGTCAAGGCGCTCGAGGAATACGGCATCGGCCGTCCGTCCACGTACGCCTCGATCATCCAGACGCTGCTGTTCCGCAAGTACGTCGAAATGGAAAGCCGCAGCTTCCGCCCGACGGACGTGGGCCGCGCGGTGTCGAAATTCCTCAGCAGCCACTTCACTCGCTACGTCGACTACGACTTCACCGCCAAGCTCGAGGACGAGCTCGATGCAGTCTCGCGCGGCGAGGAAGACTGGGTGCCGCTGATGGAGAAGTTCTGGGGCCCGTTCAAGGAACTGGTCGAGGACAAGACCGAAAGCGTCGACCGTTCCGAAGCCACCGGTGCGCGCGAACTCGGGACCGACCCGAAGTCGGGCAAGCCGGTCAGCGTGCGCCTGGGCCGTTACGGGCCTTACGCGCAGATCGGCACGGCCGAAGATGAAGACAAGCCGACGTTCGCCTCGCTCCGCCCGGGCCAGTCGATGCACACCATCGCGCTGCCCGACGCGCTGGAGCTGTTCAAGCTGCCGCGCAAGCTGGGTGAGAACGACGGTCACGAAGTCAGCGTGGGCATCGGCCGTTTCGGTGCATTCGCCAAGCGCGGCAGCGTGTACGCCTCGCTGAAGAAGGAAGACGACCCGTACACGATCGACCTGGCGCGCGCGGTGTTCCTGATCGAAGAGAAGGAAGAGATTGCGCGCAACCGCATCATCAAGTCCTTCGACGGCAGCGACATCCAGGTGCTCAACGGGCGCTACGGCCCGTACATCAGCGACGGCAAGCTCAACGGCCGCATTCCGAAGGATCGCGAGCCCGCCTCGCTCACCCTGGAGGAAGTGCAGAAGCTGATGGAGGAAACCGGCAAGCCGATGCGCGGGCGTTTCGGGAAGAAGGTCGCGAAGAAGGCGCCGGCAAAAGCGGTGAAGGCGCCCGCCGAGAAGGCCGCGAAGAAGACGGTCAAGAAGGCGGCGAAGAAGACTGCGAAGAAAGCCGGCGCGAAGAAGGCGTCGAAGAAGGCCACGAAGAAAACCGCCGCCAAGAAAGTGGTGAAGAAGGCGGTCGCCGGGAAGGCCTGATGGAGCGCCTGCCGCCCGCCGCCGCCGCGAACGTGCTGCGCTGCGGCGGCGTGCTGGCCTATCCCACCGAAGCGGTGTGGGGCCTGGGGTGCGATCCTTTCGATGAGGCCGCGGTCCTGCGGTTGCTCGCGATCAAGCAACGCGCGGTCGACAAGGGCGTGATCCTCGTCGCCGCGGACCTCGCGCAATTCGACGGGCTCCTGGATTGGAACGCGTTGCCGCGCGATCGCGTCGAAGCCGTGCACGCGCAATGGCCCGGCCCGCGCACGTGGATCGTGCCAGCCACCGCGCGCGTGCCGCGCTGGATCACCGGGTCGCACGTCGGCGTCGCCGTGCGCGTCAGCGATCATCCGGTCGTCGTCGCGGTGTGCCGCGCATTCGGCCAGCCGATCGTCTCCACCAGCGCCAACCTCGCCGGCGAGCCGCCCGCGTTCGCCTTCGACGCGCTCTCGCCCGACGTGCTGTCCCGGGTGGACGGTGTCAGCGACGGCGACACCGGCGGGCTGCGCGCGCCCACCGCGATCCGCGACGCAGCCACCGGCGCCGAACTGCGCGCCGGCTGAACCGCCGGTCGGCGGCGCTGGTCCGGCCGCTTGGGTTCGGCGCAGAATCCGCGCATGGCGATCCCGCGCATCTCCGTGCTCCTCCTCGTCGGCATCGGCGCATTCGCGGCGTGCCGCGTCGCGCACGCGCAGGACGTGACGATCTATCGCTGCATCGATGGCAAGGGCCACCTCACCTTGCGCGACACGCCGTGCGGCAAGGACGAAAAGCAGGAACAGCGCACGATGACGCGGCCGCAGGACGCACCGCGCAAGCCTGCCGCGCCCAAGGTCGCCGAAGCGCCATCGCCGCGCGACGACGATCGCTCGTATGTCGAAGGACGCGAGGTCTACCTCGCACCGCCGCGCCCGCTGTACGAATGCATCACGCCCGACGGCATGCGCTACACGAGCGACACCAGCGAGGGCAATCCACGCTGGGTGCCGCTGTGGACGCTCGGCTATCCGGGTTACAACGTCATCGGCTCGCAGGTCGCCGGCCCGAACTGGATCGGCCCGGGCACCTACGGCGCCGGCACCTACGTGCGCGACACCTGCTACATGCTGCCGCCGGCGGACGTGTGCGCGCGCACCCGCGACCGCCGCGACGAACTGCGCAAGCGATTCTTCAACGCGATGCCCAGCGAGCGCGATGTGCTGCGCGTCGAGGAACGCAGCCTCAACGCGCGCCTGGACAACGATTGCGGCGGCCAGTGACGCCTCGCGTCGGATACGCTTGCGGCATGACGCGCCTCGCCCGTTCCACCCTCATCGCCCTCGTATTGGTGCTCGCGCCTTTCGCGCAACGGCAGGCGCACGCGACCACGATCTACAAATGCACCGACGCCAAGGGCACGGTGACGCTGCAGAACGACACCCCGTGCAAGCCCGGCGAGAAACAGGAAGTGCGCACGATTGGCGCATTGCCCACGGCGCCCGCGCCGGCTGAACGCGCGGTGGAAGTGAAAGCGCCGAGCGGGCCGCCGCCCAATGCGCACTTCGAACTCGTCCGTGGCCCGGTGACCGAATCGCTGCCCGTATCGCAGATTCCGTTGGCCGATCGCAAACCGCCTCCGCCCTTGTTCGAATGCAAGGTGTGGGACCTCACGACGTATCTGAGCGAAGCCGATACGCCGCAGGAGCGTTGCGTCCCGCTCGCCACGGTGGGCCTGAATGGCGGCGGCGGCGCAGGCGAGGCGTGCGAGATCCGGCGCGATACGTGCACCGCGCTGACCGGGGAGGCGCTGTGCACGGCATGGCAGCGCCGCGTCGACGAAGCGAATTTCCGCATGACCTACGCCGCGCCGGCGGACAAGGACGCCCGCAAGGCGGAGTACGAACGCCAGCGCGCGGCGCTGGTCGACAGCACGTGCCGCTGACGCATCGCTGAAACATTCGCTCGAGTGATGACGATCTGCGCTCGATGCGCAGATGAATTGCGGCGACTTACTTTTTCTTGACCTGCACCACGCAACTTTCTAACCAACGCTTGCCTATGGTCGCTGTTCCCTCCCCCGAGCACCGAGGCGTATCGCATGGCGAACCAGAACCGAGGCACCAGCAATCGCGGATTCGCGAGCATGGATCCGGAAACGCAGCGCAAGATCGCGCAGAAGGGCGGTGAAGCCGTCAGCCGCGATCGCGAACACATGTCGATGATCGGCCGGAAGGGCGGTGAAGCCTCCGGCGGCAATCGCAACAACCCGAGCAATGCGCAGGAGACCCCCGGATCCCGGTTCGGCGGCACCGAAGGCGGCAACCGCTGAGCCACGTGAAAACGCCCGCACCTGCGGGCGTTTTCTTGCGGGCCTACCTTCCCTCTTTCGCCGCGAGCTCGTCGTAATACTTCCGCACGCAAACGAAGCCCTGCCCGCCGATCACCATCTCCCCGCCGATCCACCGCACGGTGCGGCCATCCCAGGCTTCGCCGCACCAATGCCGCGTGACCACGGCCTGCGATTGCCCGCGCGCGCGGAGGCGCTGTCCGGGCACCGGCGCCGGCGCGCTTTCGATGATGAAGATCTCGCCGTCGAGATCGACGATGTACACGTTGCCCGACTGATCCGTGCCGAACGCGACGGGGTTGTTGAATGCGCCCGCATCCGGCGCGAACGACGTGTTGCGCACGGTGAAGTCCGCCGCCGTCAGCGGCGTCGAGCCGTACATCGCGTCGATCGGCAGCGACCACAGGTTGCCTTCGATGAAATCGGCGAACAGGTACTGCCCGCGCAGCGACTCCACCGGCCCGCGATACACCACGCCGCCGATGATCGAACTGCCCGCGCGATCGCCCGTGCCGTGCAGGTATTGCGCCGCCGGCAGGCGGAACGACGGATCGTCCGCGCCCTTGAACTGCAGCGTGCCCTCGCGCACCGACCACCCGAAGTTGACGCCGCCGTTGTCGGTCGGGCCGACCATCACGTTGATTTCCTCGACCGTGTTCTCGCCGACGTCGCCGAGGATCAGGCCGCCCTCGCCCGTGCCGAACGGGCCGAAGTCGAAACTCGCGCGGAACGGGTTGCGCAGGCCCAGCGCCCACACTTCCGGCGCGCCGCCTGCCTGCGCGAACGGGTTGTCCGTCGGTATGCCGTAGTTGCGCGTGTCGTCGCCCGGGAAACTGTCGCGCGTGATGTCGATGCGCAGGATCTTGCCGAGCCAGGTGTCTCGGTTCTGCCCGTTGTTGTCCGGATCGCCGGCGCCGCCGCCATCGCCGATGGCGACATACAGGAATCCTGCGCGATCGAAGCCGATCCATCCGCCGTTGTGATTCGTGCGCGGATGCGGCTGGCGCAGGATCACGCGCATGCTCGCTGGATCGGCGATGTCGCGATTGGCCGCGCTCATCGTGTAGCGCCGCACTTCGATCGTGCCCACCGGGTCGGTGACGAACACGAAGAACTGCCCGGAGCTGGCGAAGTCGGGCGAGGTCGCGAAGCCCAGCAGGCCGCGTTCGCCGTTCGTCGACAACTGCCCGCGCAGGTCGAGCACCGGCGTCGTTGCGAAGGTCCCCGTCCCCGGCGACAGGATGCGGATCAGCCCCGCGAGTTCGCCAACGTAGACGCGCCCCGAATTGTCGGGCACAGGCGCGACGAACACGGGCGAGGAAATCCCCGACGCCACGCGCCGCACGCGGAAGGCCAGGCTGCTGCGGTCGGTGACGGTGACGGTGAGCGCCATCGCAGTCGACGCGCTGCCATCGCTCGCGCGCAACGTCACCTGGTATTGGTTGTTCCCGCCGATGTCGGTGGGCACTTCGAAATCCGGCGGCACGGCGAAGGACAGCGCGCCCGCGGTCGTGATGCGGAATTGGCTCGCGTCTTCACCGCCGTCGATCGCATAGCTGATCGCGTTGCCGTCGATGTCGGTGGCCGTCGCGTTGTAGAACGCGCCCGTCGTGTCTTCCTGCACGGACACCGAGCTCGGCGAGGTGAACGACGGCGGCGTGTTGCCGAAGGTGATCGAGCCGCTCGTGCCGCTGCCGCCGCATGCAGCGAGGGCGAGCGCACCTGCGGCGAACAACAGCATCCTGGCGTTGCGCGGCGTCATGTCCGTGGCCTCCGGCGATGTCCGGGCAGGATGCCTCCCGCCGCTTAACCGGCGGGTGAAGCGCGCTGCCGTTCGTCAGAAACCGTAGCGCAGGAATCCGCCGTCGACCGCGATGCATTCGCCCGTGACATAGGACGCCGCCGGCAGGCACAGGAACGCCACCGCCGCGGCCACTTCCTCCGGTTCGCCGATACGGCCGAGCGGCGTGCGCAGCAGGACTTCGTCGAGATAGTCGGGGTCGGCGAGCTTGTCGTGCGTGCGCCGCGTGCGGATGTACCAGGGCGCGACCGCGTTGACGCGGATGCCGTCCTCGGCCCATTCCACGGCGAGGTTCTTCGTCATCTGGTGCATCGCCGCCTTGCTCATGCCGTACGGCGCGCCGCTGCGCACGTGCGTCGTGCCCGACACGCTGCCGACGTTCACGATGCTCGAGGCCGCGTGCTTCGTCAGGAGGGGAAAGGCGTAGCGCGAAAGTTCGAACGCGGAGAACAGGTTGATCTCGAAGATCTTCCGCCACTCCTCCTCGCTGTATTCCACCGCCGCGCGCGTCAGGTTCCCGCCGGCGTTGTTGACGAGGATGTGCAGGCCTTCGCCGAAGTCCTCCACCCAATCGAGAAGCTCGCGGCGCTGGTCGTCCTCGGCGACATCGGCGACGAAGCCCTGCACGTCGCGGTCGGGGAAGTCTTCGGCCAGCTCGGCGCGCGCCGATTCCAGCGAGGCCGCATCGCGCGCGGCGAGCAGCACGTCGGCCCCGAAGCCGAGCAACTCGCGCGCGATCGCGCGCCCGATGCCCGCGCTGCCGCCGGTGACCAGGGCGAGTTGTCCATCCAGCCGCCAACGCTTCGGATCCATGCCGCCTGCCTCGTTTGCGTCCCGTCGGGTCGGCGTAGGATAGCCGCAGCCTTCCAACGGACGCCGCCACGATGTCGCGACTGCTGCTCGCTGTGTGTTGTGCCCTGGCCCTGTCGGCCTGCTCGCGCCCCGAGAAACCCGAAACCGAGCGCCCGCCGGCACCGCAGGCCAACGCGACCCTGCCGGATGCGGAAACCTGGGACGACGCGAGCAAGCGCGAGAAGCCCGCCACCGAGCTCACCCAGGCGATCCAGAAACCGCTGGACCGCGCCCGCTCCGTGGAAGCCACGACCCTCGAAGCCGCAGACCAACAGCGCGCGGCGATCGACGCGCAGGAACAAGGCAACGCGACGCCCCCGCCGAGCGATCAGTAAGGCGCGTCAGAACTCGCAGAAGCAGTAGGCCAGCGCCTTCACCGGCGCGCCCGGCTTGCGTTGCAGCGCCGCGTCCAGGAAGCGCAGGTCCGCGTCGACCTGCGGCACGCTGCGCGAGACGATGGTGCGCGCGATGCCTTGCGCGAAGCCCGAGTCGCGCATCATCGCGCTGCCCGCGCGGCTGGACACGAAGCCGGCGAAGAACCGCTCGAACGGCGTGGCTTCGCGCTCGATGTAGCGCACGGTGTACGCATCGGGTTTGTCGAGCTTCGCACGCTTGGCCGCATCGTCGAGCGCGGTCTGCAATCCGCCGAAGTCATCGACGAGCCCGCGCTCGCGCGCCTGCGCGCCGGTCCACACGCGGCCACGCGCGATGGCGTCGATCTGCTCGACGGATTTCTTGCGCGCCTGCGCGACGCGCCCGGTGAAATCGCGGTAGCCCTTGTCGATCACCGACTGGACGATGTCGCCCACCGCCGGATCGAGCGTGCGCGTGATGTCGAACGCACCGGCGAAGCGCGTCGTGCCCACGCCGTCGGTGTGCACGCCGATCTTGTCGAGTGCGCGCGGCAGCGTCGGGATCACGCCGAAAATGCCGATCGAACCGGTGATGGTCGACGGATCGGCGTAGATGCGGTCGGCGTTCATCGCGATCCAGTAACCGCCCGACGCGGCGAGGTCGCCCATCGATACGACGACCGGCTTGCCCGCGGCCTGCAGCGCAACGACTTCGCGGCGGATCTGCTCGGATGCGAACACCTCGCCGCCCGGCGAATCCACGCGCAGCACGACCGCCTTGACGTTTTCGTCGTCGCGCGCCTCGCGCAGCAACGCCGCGGTGGATTCACCGCCGACGTGGCCCGGCGGCTTCTCGCCGCCTTCGATCTCGCCTTCGGCCACGACGACCGCGACCTGCGGGCGCAGCGCCGCCGACGGCAGCGCCGCATCGTCGATGTGGCGCAGGTACGTATCGAGCGAGACCTGGCGGAAACCGCCTTCGGCATCGGCGTCGGCGACGCCGCGCTGCGTGAGCAGCTGGTCGACTTCTTCCTCGGTCTTCAGCCCGTCGACCAGCTTCTGCTGCAACGCGTAGCGCGCCAGGTCGCCGCGCGCGGCGGCGAGGCCTTCGGGCAACGTGTCGATGCCGGCGGCGAGTTGCTGCGCCGACAGATCGCGCGCCTTCGCGATGTCGCCGAGGAAACGCTGCCAGACATCGTTCATCCAGAACAGGTCGGCTTCCTTCGCCTGCGGCGAGGCCGCGTCGAGCACGTAGGGCTCGGCTGCCGACTTGTATTCGCCGACCTTGAACAGATGCACGTCGACGCCGAGCTTGTCCTGCAAGCCTTCGCGGTAGTACTGGCGATAACGGTCGAGGCCTTCGAGCACCAGCCCGCCCATCGGATCGAGATAGACCTCGTTGGCCTGCGCGGCGAGCAGGTATTGCTCCTGCATCATGCTGTCGCCGAAAGCGACGACCTGCTTGCCCGACGCGCGCACCTTCGCCAGCGCCGCGGCGACTTCGCGCAACGATGCGTAACCGGTGGGCTGCAGGCGATCGAAGCGCACGTACACGCGCTCGATGCGCTTGTCCTTCGAGGCCGCGTCCAGCGCGCGCAACAGATCGCGCAACTGCACTTCCTCGGTGCCGCCATCGCCCATCGCCTTGGACAACGCGCGGCTGGCGACATCGCTGCTGTACTGCTCGACCAGGCGCCCTTCCGGTGCGACGACCAGCGTGGTGCGTTCGCTCAACGGCGCGATCCCGCGGCCGGAGAAGGCGAACATCAGGAACACCAGCAACAACCCGAAGAAGATCAGGTTGAACACCAGGCGCCGGGTGAAATTCATGGCGTCCCAGATCCCCACGATCACGCGGGCGATGGGGCCACGACGGCTGGGTTCGTTCATTGCGGTAAAGCTCCTGGCGGAAGTGTGCGCCCGGGACCATGCCCGGGGATCACAAGGTTAGCGGCTGGCGCGTGTGGACTTCATGCGCCGTCGGTCATGGCGAGGATTCGCCACCGGTGCCTGCGTTCATGGGGACGCGGCCGGAGGTGCGCAAGAAGCGCGTCGACAACAGCACGGCAGCGGTCGTGAGGCCGACGATCAATCCGATCCACATGCCCTGCGGCCCCCAGCCCAACCCCAGGCCGAGCCCCGCCCCCAGCGGCATGCCCACGCCCCAGTAAGCCAGCGCGGCGAGCAGCATCGGGCGCCGCGTATCGCGCAGGCCGCGCAGCGCGCCTGCGGAGAGGACCTGCACGCCATCGGGGAACTGGAACGCCGCGGCGTACAGCAGCAAGGTCGCGGCGAGCGTCGCCACCGCCATGTCGGCCGTGTACAGGCCGGCGAGCGCGTGGTTGCCGAACAACAACAGCACGCCGGACACCGCCTGCGTGGCGAACATCAGCACGAAGCCGGCGAAGGCCGCGCGGCGCAGGCCGTCGCGATCGCCACGGCCGAGGGCGTGGCCGACGCGCACGGTCGTGGCTTCGGCCAGGCCGAACGGAATCATGAAGCACAGGCTCGCGACGTTGATCGCGATCTGGTGCGCCGCCGCTTCCACGCCGCCCAGGCGCCCGATGAGCAACGCCGTCACGATGAAGAGGCTGCCTTCCATCATCACCGTCACGCCGATCGGCAAGCCGGTGGCGAGCAGCTCGCGCAACGCGCGCCAGCGCGGCGGCTCGAAATGCGCGAACAGGCCCAACGGTGCGAAACGTTTCGAACGCCACAGGTACGCGAAGAACGCGATGGCCTGCGCCCACATCATCGCCGCCGAGGCGAGGCCCAACCCGCCCGCGCCGAGTTCGGGCAACCCCCCGACGCCCCACGTGAGCGCGTAGCCCAGCGGCACGAGCACGACCAGCCCGCCGAACCCGAGGATCATCGTCGGCAGCGTCCAGTGCAGCCCGTCGCTGAGATAGCGCATGCACAGATAGAGCGTCAGCGCAGGCACGCCCCAACGGATGCCGTGCAGGAACGCGACCGCGCCGGGGCGGATCTCCGGCGCGATGCCCATCGGTTCGAGCGCGACGGTCACGACGCTGAGGAAGGCGAACAACACCACGCCGAGCATCGCGGCCAGCCACATCGCCTGGCGGAACAAGGGCGCGATTTCGCCGCGGCGCCCCGCGCCGTCGAGTTGCGAGACCGCCGGCGGGAAAGCCATCAGCGTGCCCATCGGCACCATCATCGGGAGCCAGAACAAGGCCGTGCCCACGGCGACGGCCGCGAGCGTGCGCGTGCCGTGGTGGCCGGCGATCACGCTGTCGACGAAACCGATCAGGCCGGTCGAGAGGTGGCCGAGGACGAGGGGAGCGGCGAGGGTCGCGCTGGTGCGCAGTTCCCGCGCGAACGGGGGCCGTGGGGACATGGGCTATCTTAGCGGGCGTCTAGGGGATGGTTCATGGGCGAAACGAACGACAACAGCGCGGCGGCGCCGCGACCGGCGTGCCAGAACTGCGGGGTGCCGCTGCTCGGGGAGCATTGCCACGCCTGCGGCCAGCCGGTGAAGGGGCTGGTGCGGCATTTCAGCAGCATCATCGGCGATCTGCTCGATACGGTGTTCAACATCGACGCGCGCGTGTTCCGCACGCTGTGGCCGTTGTTCACCAAGCCGGGCATGTTGTCGCTCGAATATTTCGCCGGCCACCGCATCCGCTACGTCAGCCCGGTGCGGTTGTTCGTGTTCCTGAGCATCGTGGCGTTCTTCGTCGCGCAGTTGTCGGTGGACTTCAGCGGGGTCAAGGTCGGGTTCGACGGCGGCGACAGCCAGATCGCGAAGGCCACCACCGTCGCGCAGGTCAACGCGCGCCGGGACGCGGCGGTGAAGGAACTGGAGAAAGCCAAGCGCGACACGAAGGACACGCCGGGCGTCGGCGTGGGCCTGGATGCGGCGATCACCACGATCAACGGGCAGGCCGACCGCCGCATCGCGATGCTGGAGGCGGCCTCGAAAGCGGGCAAGCCGCCGCCGGCGCCGGGCATCGCCGCCGAAGAGGCCGACGACGACGAGATCTCCTTCAACGGCAAACCGTGGGATCCGGTCAAGAACCCGTTGCACGTGGACTGGCTGCCCGATGCGGGCAACAAGAAGCTCAACGATATGGCGGGGCATTTGCGCGACAATGTGCACCGCGGCGAGAAGGATCCGAACCTCATCAAGGACGCGGTGCTCAGCACCGTGCCGACGGCGCTGATCCTCATGCTGCCGTTGTTCGCGCTGATGCTGAAGATCGCCTACGCCTTCAAGCGCCGGCTGTACATGGAACACCTGATCGTGGCGCTGCACAGCCACGCGTTCCTGTGCCTGGCGCTGCTTGTGATGTTCGGGCTGATGGCCCTGCAGGATTCGGTCGGCGCGATGGCGTCCCCGCTGCATTCCCTCATCAAACTGGGGGAAGTGGCGCTGGGCATCTGGATGCCGCTTTATTTGCTCATCATGCAAAAACGTGTCTACGGTCAAGGCTGGACCATGACCCTGTTGAAATACTGCGTGCTGGGACTTTGCTACTCCGTCCTGCTCAGCATCGGTGCCGCGTTCACCATGCTGGCGGGCCTCGTCTGGATGTGAAATGGTCGTTTACGAAGTCAACCTGGAATTCGACGTCGCCATCGCCGCGGCCTACCGCGAGTGGCTCTCCGCGCACATCCAGGAGTTGCTGGCGCTGCCGGGCTTCGAGTCTGCGCAGGTGCACGAAGTGATGGATCCGCTCCCGACGGCGGGCCGCCAGGGCTTGTGCGTGCGGTACATGGTGAGCGACCTCGGCGCGCTGGAAACCTACCAGCGCGAACACGCGCCGCGCCTGCGCGCCGAAGGGCTCTCGCGCTTCGGCGAGGAAGGCGTGCGTTATCGCCGCCGCGTGTTGCGCGACACCGGGCTGTAACCCGTTCTACTGCGCCAGGCGCACCTGCAGCCACGCGCTGCGTTGCGCATCGGCGGTCGACAACAACGCCTGCACCAGCGCCGCGCGGTCCTGCGGCGGCACGCGTTGCGCGAGGATCGACAAATCCGCGCGTTCGGCGTTCGTCATCCGGCGCAGCAGGCGCAACATCGGCGCGTGTTGCGCTTCGGGCAATTGCGCGAGTAAGGCGTGCAGCTTGGGGTAATCGCCGCCGATCGCAGGACCGAGCAGCCATCCGCGTTGCGCGATGGGGTCGAGCGCATCGAACTGCACGCGCAATTGCGCCTGCTCCTGCGGCGTCTTTTGCGCGAAAGCCTGCACCGCACTCTCGACCGCTTCGCGCGCGATCCCATCCAGCGCGCGCCACGCGGCATAGCGTTCGCGCAAGCGCATCTGCGTCGCGCGCGGCTGCGCATCCCACGCGTGCGTGCGTTGCGCGAACGCCTGGCGTTGCGCCGCCGTCCATGACGTCCAGAGCGCCGCCTGGTCGCGCAGGTCCTGCTGCAGCGGCGCGGGAATGCGTGCGATGGCGGAACTCGTGGACTCGGGCAGCGTGACGCTGCGCGGGATGGGCAGCGGCGTCGCGCGCGTCGCCACGAACGGCGCCGCCGGC
>NZ_JRKJ01000024.1 GCF_000770795.1 Lysobacter dokdonensis DS-58
GTCGCCATGGGCGCATCGGCCGCGATCCGCGTGAAGGCGCGCAGGGCGGCGGCGACGGCCGCATCGCCGCGCTCGACCGATCCGCATTGCAGGGTGGCGAAGACCACGGCGCGGCGTTCGACGCCGCGCGCGAATGCCGCCGGCGCCCCCACCGTCGTCGTGCCGGGTGACGGGGTGCTGGTCATTCGCGGGGCGTGCTCATCGGGGTCCGAGGATAGTGAAGCCATCGAAAAATTGCGCGCAAAAATCGGCTTGACGAAACGTCCCGCGCCCGCTCCTCCAAGCCCGGCGCGGGTTTCGCCCAAATCGGTTGTGCACAGCGATAACAGGACCGTCACATGGCGCCTCGCCGGGACGCCGCGCGGCCACGTTGCAACTTTGTTTCACGCGCAAGCCGTTGATTTCGTTGGTTTCCGAACGGATGGCACTTTTTTCACCAAGGTAGAGGTAATTCGCATTTTTTGCCGTGAACGATGCGCTGGAATCGCGCCATGCACAGATTTATCCACAGATCGTGTGGATAAAGGCGAAAGCCGTTACGCGGCAGTCACTTGCACCACTTATCGCATCGAAGCGGAAAGACTTTCCGGCAAACCGATGGTGCGATTGCAGGCGGCATCGCACGACGCATTCATGCACGTTGCATCGGCCGCTTAGACTGCACGCGATGTCCTCCGACGACACCGTGTTGCGTGTGGCGCTGCCCGTGCCGCTGGCTCGGCTGTTCGACTATCGCGCGCCCGAGGGCGTCGACGTCGAAGCCGTGCCGGTCGGTGCGCGCGTGCGCGTGATGTTCGGTCCGCGCGAACTCATCGGTGTCGTCGCGGGCACCGGCCCGATCGATACGGCCGCGCGCGAAACGAAGGCGGCGCTCGCGGTGCTCGATACGGCGCCGGTGTTGCAGGGCGAGTTGCTCGATTCACTGCGCTGGCTCGCGCGGTACGTCCACGCCCCGCTCGGCGAAGTGCTGGCCACCGCACTGCCCGCGGCGTTGCGCCAGGGCGGGCCGATGCCGGACACGGACGAGATCGTGTGGCGCCCGGTGGCGGGCGCATCGTTCGACAAGCTCAAGCGCGGCGCGATGCCGCAGCGGTTGGCGGAACTGCTTTCCGAACGCGCGCGCACCGAGGACGAGCTCGACGACGCATTGCCCGGGTGGCGCACCGCCGCGCGCGCACTGGCAACGAAGGGGCTTGCCGAGCCGATCCGCACGACGCCGGGCCGCGACGCAGTCCCGGGCACGCCCGGCCCCGTGCTCAACGACGAACAACGCGCGGCGGTCGATGCGATCACCGCGCACGACGGATTCGGCGCCGTGTTGCTCGAAGGCGTCACCGGCAGCGGCAAGACCGAGGTGTACCTGCAGGCGATCGCCGATTGCCTGGCGCGCGGGAAACAGGCGCTCGTCCTCGTGCCGGAAATCGGGCTGACGCCGCAGACGCTCGCGCGGTTCCGCGCGCGGTTGGGCATCGACGTGCACGCGCTGCATTCCGGGCTCAACGACACCGCGCGTGCCCGCGTGTGGGCCGCCGCATCACGTGGGCAGGCGCGCGTGATCGTGGGCACGCGTTCGGCGATTTTCACGCCCTTGCCCGCAGCGGGCCTGATCGTCGTCGACGAAGAACACGACGGCAGCTACAAACAGCAGGACGGCATCCGCTATCACGCGCGCGATTTCGCGCTGGTGCGCGGCAAGGCGCTCGACGTGCCCGTGGTGCTCGGCAGCGCGACGCCGTCGCTGGAAACGCTGCACAACGCACAGGCCGGGCGCTACACGCACGTGCGTTTGTCGAAGCGCGCGGGCGATGCGAAGCCGCCGGCCGTCCGCGTGCTCGACATCCGCAAGCGCGCGCTCGACGCGGGGTTGTCGCCCGAACTGCTCGCAAAGATCCGCGCCACCGTCGACGCCGGCGGCCAGGTGCTCGTGTTCCGCAATCGACGCGGTTACGCGCCGGTGTTGTTGTGCCACGACTGCGGGTGGAGCGCCGCGTGCAAGCGCTGCAGCACGCCCGATCATCCGCATCCGATGACGGTGCATGCCGGCGGCCGCCGCCTGCAGTGCCATCACTGCGGCGCACGCCAACCCGCGCCGATGGCGTGCCCGGATTGCGGCGGCCTGGCGCTGCAGCCGCAGGGCGTCGGCACCGAGCGCATCGAGGAGCGTCTCGTCGAACTTTTCACCGACGTGCCGGTGTTGCGCGTGGATCGCGGCAGCACGCGCCGTCGTGACGCGCTCGAATCGCTGCTCGCGCAGCTCGGCGATCGGCCGGGCATCCTCGTTGGCACGCAGATGCTCGCGAAGGGGCACGACTTGCCGAATCTCACGCTCGTCGCGGTGGTCGGCATCGACGAAGGCCTGTTCTCCGCGGATTTCCGCGCGGGGGAGAAGCTCGCGCAACTGTTGATCCAGGTCGCGGGCCGCGCGGGGCGTGCGCGACGCGCCGGCGAGGTGTGGTTGCAGACGCACCATCCCGCACACCCGTTGTTGCAGACGTTGATCGCGGGCGGTTATCGCGCGTTCGCCGACGGCGCGCTGGCCGAACGCGAGGCCGCGGGCTTTCCGCCGTTCGCGCACCTGGCCCTGATGCGCGCCGAAGCGAAGTCCGCCGAGCCGAACGCGCGGTTCCTCGCGTTGGCGAAGTCGTGTTTCGACGACGCGGGCATCGCGGACGTCGACGTGCACGGTCCGCTGCCTGCGCCGATGCCGCGGCGCGCGGGGTTCCAGCGCGCGCAGTTGCTCGTGTCGGCGCCCCATCGCCGCGCGCTGCACGCCGCGCTCGACGCCACACTCCCCAGGCTGCGCGATGCACCCGAAGGCAAGCGCGTGCGCTGGTCGCTCGACGTGGACCCCATCGACCTCTATTGATCGGCCGCGCACTTGCGCGAGAATGCGCGCATGGCCGACACGCCGCATGTCGTGATCGTGGGAGGGGGCTTCGCGGGGCTTTGGGCCACGCGTGCACTCGCCAGCGCATCGGTGCGCATCACGCTGCTGGATCGCGGCAACCATCATCTGTTCCAGCCCCTGCTCTACCAGGTCGCCACCGCGGGCCTCTCGGCGCCCGACATCGCGGCGCCCCTGCGCCACATCCTGCGCGGGCAGCGCAACGCCACGGTGCTGATGGGCGAAGCGGTCGCGGTCGACAAGGCCGCGCGCGCGGTGCGGTTGGCGAACGGCACGTCGCTGTCGTACGACACGTTGATGGTGTGCACGGGCGCGACGCACGCGTATTTCGGCCACGACGAATGGGCGCCGCACGCGCCGGGCCTGAAGACGCTCGACGATGCGCTCGCGATCCGCCGCCGCATCCTCACCGCGTTCGAGCGCGCGGAAGCCGAACCCGATCCCGCGCGCCGCACCGCATGGCTCACTTTCGCCGTCGTCGGCGGCGGGCCGACGGGCGTCGAACTCGCCGGCACGCTCGCGGAGATCGCGCGTCATACGCTGCGCAAGGAATTCCGCAACATCGACCCGGGCTGCGCGCGCGTGATGTTGCTGGAGGCCGGGCCGCGCGTGTTGGCGACGTTCCCGGAAGAACTCTCGGCAAAGGCCGCGCGTTCGCTCGCGCGCCTGGGCGTCGACGTGCGCACGGGCAAGCCGGTGTCGAACATCGACGCCGCCGGCTTCGTGCTCGGCGACGAACGCGTCGATGCGCACACGGTGCTGTGGGCCGCGGGCGTGGCCGCGTCACCGCTCGCGCGCACGCTCGACGTGCCGCTGGATCGCGCGGGGCGCGTCGCGGTCGCCCCGGACCTCACCCTGCCCGGTCATCCGGAGATCTTCTGTGCCGGGGACCTGGCGACGGTGCAATGGGGCGAACGCACGGTGCCCGGCGTGGCGCCCGCGGCGAAGCAGATGGGCACGTACATCGCCGATGTCATTCGCGCGCGCTTGTTCGGCAGGCCTGCACCGCCACCGTTCCGCTACAAGGATTACGGCAACCTCGCGACCATCGGCCGGCGCGCCGCGGTCGTGGACCTGCACGGCTTCCGGTTTTCCGGTTACTTCGCGTGGGCGTTCTGGCTGATCGCGCACGTCTTCTTCCTGATCGGCTTCCGCAACCGCGTCGTCGTGTTGCTCGACTGGGCGATGGCGTACTGGACCTACCAGCGCAACGCGCGGATCGTGTTGGGGCGCGAACAGAAATGATGGCCCGACAATGAAAAACGGCGCCTTGCGGCGCCGTTTTCATTCGTGGCTCGTTTACGCGGAGAAGAGGGCTTTCATCTTCTTCAGCGCGTTCGCCTCGACCTGGCGGATGCGCTCGGCGGACACGCCGTATTCGTCGGCCAGTTCCTGCAGCGTCACCTTGCTGTCGGGGTCCAGCCAGCGGCGCTTGATGATGTCGCGCGAGCGCGCATCCAGGCGCGAGAGGCCTTCGCGCAGGAGTTCGAGCTGGTTGTCCTCGCTGTCGGCGCGCTCGTAGGCCATCGACGGGTCTTCGTCGTTGGCCATCAGGTACGAGACGGGCGCGGGCGGCGCGTGGTCGTCATCGCTGTCCGACGGTGCATCGAAGCCGACGTCGCGGCCAGACAGGCGCGATTCCATCTCCATCACTTCGCGCTCTGAGACGTTGAGGTCCTGCGCGACCGCGCGCACTTCCTCGGCGTTCATCCAGCCCAAACGCGTCTTGCTCTTGCGCAGGTTGAAGAACAACTTGCGCTGCGCCTTGGTCGTGGCGACCTTCACGATGCGCCAGTTCTTCAGGATGAACTCGTGCATCTCCGCGCGGATCCAGTGCACGGCGAAGCTCACCAGCCGCACGCCGACGTTCGGATCGAAACGCTTCACCGCCTTCATCAGGCCGATGTTGCCTTCCTGGATCAGGTCGCCCATCTGCAGGCCGTAGCCGTTGTAGCCGCGCGCGACGTGCACGACGAAGCGCAGGTGCGAGAGCACGAGCTGGCGGGCGGCATCGAGGTCTTCGCCATCGCGGAACTGGCGCGCGAGCGCCTGCTCTTCCTCGACGGTGAGCACGGGAATCTGGTGCACCGCGCCGATGTACGCATCCAGCGAACCCAGCGCGCTGGGGATCGGCAGGTTGTTGGCGACGAGGGCAGTGGCATTCGGGGTGTGGGTCATGGCAGCGATTTTAGCAATGGCCTTCTTGGATACAACGGGGTCGGAAAAGTTCGCAGCGTTGCATTCATGCAACGAATCCCGCTACCGCAGAGCTTCCCCCTTCCAACACGGATTGGGGCGCCGATCCGGCGCACAAGGGGGGCTGTTGCGAGGGTGCGGCACCGCGCGTGGACAAGGCGTGCCGGGAAAAGTTCCTGAACTGCCGAGTTTTGTATTCAGGATGCGTTCGTAACGAAATTGTAAGGATCGCCGCCGCTGAGCTTTCCGACCGACAAGGCGAGCCGGCATTCCCCCAATGATCGTTGGAGTTTTTCGCATGAAGCGTTCCCTGCTCCTCCTGGCCGTCCTCGTGGCCGCCCCGTTCGCCGCCTCGGCCGCCGACGGCATTTCCTACAACTACGTCCAGGGCGGCTACGTCGCCACGGACCCGAACCACTCCGGTCTCGACGCCGACGGCTTCGGCCTCGACGGATCGGTCGCGATCCACCCGAACTTCCACCTCTTCGGCGGTTGGCAGAACCAGGAGTTCGACGATACGAACTTCGACTTCGACCAGTACCGCTTCGGCGTCGGCTACAACCACCAGATCGCGCCGAAGATCGACCTCGTCACGCGCGTCGCCTACGAGAAGCTCGATGCGGGCGCGAACTTCGACGTCGACGGTTATTCGACCGAAGTCGGCATCCGCGGCGCGGCGAACGACCGCTTCGAGGGTTACGCGATGGCCGGCTGGGAAGACTTCGAGCGCGTCGACGGTGACTTCTACGGCAAGGTCGGCGCGCAGGTGAAGTTCAACCAGAACTGGGGCCTGGCCGGCGACGTGAAATTCATCGAAGGCGGCGACAAGCAGTACTTCATCGGCCCGCGCTTCACCTGGTGATCAATCGCCAGACCCTGCTGCGACACGAAGCCCGGCACGATGCCGGGCTTCTTTTTTTCGCGCAGGCGATGTAACGCGCGCGCGTCCCCGAAGCGGCTGTTTGCTTTCGGTCACTGGGTCATGAGTCATGTATTCGGGAACGTGAAGATTTTGTTACGGTGCGCGCCGCCGCCTGGGGAGGCGGCGTTTTTTCGATCGAAAACGCACACTCAAGGAAATCCATGAAGAAGCAGATCCTCGCAGCCGCCGTCCTGGCCGTTGCCTCGTTCGGCGCCTACGCCGCCGAAGGCACCACCACCGATTCCATCGCCCCGTCGTACACGTACGTCGATGCGCGCATTGCCCGCAACGCGATCGAAGTCGATCCGAACATGTCGGACGTCAACTTCGACGGCTACAACATCAACGGTTCGTTCGAGTTCGCCGAGCAGTTCCACGTCTTCGGCGGCTATGAGTCGACCAACAACGACGAATTCGGCGTCGACATCGACCTGACGCAGACCCAGGTCGGTATCGGCTGGCACCCGTCGGTCGCCGACAACGCCGACTTCCTGCTGGAAGCCAGCTGGATCAACCGCAAGGCCGAAGTCAGCGCGTTCGGCGTGTCGGCCGACGAAGACGAAGACGCCTACCGCGTCTCGGCCGGCTTCCGCGGCGCGTTCAACAAGTACGTGGTCGGCTCGATCAAGGCCAACTACACCGACGGCAAGAACAGCGACGGCGAGTTCTCGCCGACCGCCGGTCTCGAAGTCCGCTTCAACGACATGTGGTCGCTGATCGGCGAAGCCGAATTCGCCGAGAGCGAGCAGCACTACACCGTGGGCGTGCGCGCGTCGTTCTGATCGCGCCTTGCACCATGAAAAAGCCCGGCTTGCGCCGGGCTTTTTTTTCGCCTGCGCTCAGCGGAAGAGCGCTTCGGGATACTCGGGCTTCTGGTCGCGCGCCAGAAGGCGCTGCAGCCCCTCGGCCGGCGTGATGTCGCCATGCAGGACGGCCTGCACGGCCGCGGAGATCGGCAGTTCGATGCCGTGGCGATCGGCTTGTCGCATCACTTCGTCGGCGGTCTGGATGGATTCCACGACCTGCCCGATTTCGCGCACCGCGTCGCCCAGTTGTTGTCCGCGGCCGAGCGCCAGGCCGAGGCGCCGATTGCGCGAGAGATCGCCGGTGCACGTGAGCACCAGGTCGCCCAGGCCCGCCAGGCCCATGAGCGTTTCGGCCTTGCCGCCGATCGCCGCGTTGAGGCGCAGCATTTCGTTGAGGCCGCGCGTGATCATGCCGGCGCGCGCGTTAAGGCCGAGCTGCATGCCGTCGGCCACGCCCGTGGCGACCGCCAGGACGTTCTTCATCGCCCCGCCGAGTTCCGCGCCCAGCATGTCCTCGCCGGTGTAGGCGCGGAACGCGGGGCCATGCAGCACGTCGGCGACCTGCTGCGTGAACTCCGGCGAATCGCCGTGCACCGTCAACGCGGTGGGGAGGCCCTGCGCGACTTCCTTCGCGAACGACGGCCCAGTGACCACCGCGAGCGGCACGTCGCCCCCGAGGACTTCGCCCGCCACTTCGTGCAGGAAACGCCCGGAGCCCGGTTCGAAGCCCTTGGTGGCCCACGCCACGCCAGCGCCCGCAGGACGGAACGGTGCGAGCGCGCGTAGCGTTGCAGCGAACGCATGCGAGGGCACGACCACGAGCACGAGGTCGCAGCCGCGCAAGGCGTCGGACAGATCGTGCGTGGCGCGCAGGGACGCCGGGAGTTGCACGCCTGGCAGGTAGCGGGCGTTCTCGTGCGATGCGTTCAGCGCATCGACGGCCGCGGCATCGCGCCCCCAGAGCACGGTGTCGTGCCCGTGGCGCGCGATGAGCGCGGCGAGCGCGGTGCCCCATGAGCCCGCGCCGAGGACGGCGACCGACAATCGAATGTCAGATGGATCGCTCGCCATGGGCGGTCAGGCGTTGCCGACCGTCTCCGTGCCGCCGAGGTCGGTTCCCGAACCGATCTGGGCCGCGCGCTGGCGCAGGTTTTCCGCATACAGGCCTTCGAAATTGATCGGCTGCATGAAGAACGGCGGGAAGCCGCCGGACTGGATCAGGTGCGAGACGCTGGCCGCGGCGTAGGGATACAACAGGTTCGGGCACTGCGTGCCGAGCATCGCGTCGATGCCGGCGTCTTCGAAGCCTGCCAGCGTGAACACGCCGGCCTGCTGCACTTCGGCCAGGTACGCCGTCTTGCCGGCGACGTTGCAGGTGAGCGTGATGCCGAGGACGACTTCGAACGCGGTGTCGCTCAGGCGCTGCACCTTCTGGTTGAGGTTCATCTGCAGCTCGGGCGCGCCGGCTTCGTTGAACACCTGCGGGGCGCCGGGCGCTTCGAACGAAACGTCCTTGACGTAGATCTTCTCGACCGTGAAGGAAGCGCCGGCGTTCGGCTGCTGCGTGATCTCTTCGGACATCGTTGCTGCTCCGGGAATACTTCGAAAAAGAGGGCGATTATGGCATGGGGCCCACCGTCTCCCGGCGGACCCTCATCGCGAATGTGGGGACCTCAGCGGCCCTTCACCAGCGGCAGGTCGGCCTGCTGCCAGGCGGCGATCCCGCCCTCGAGCCAGTACACGTGTTCGAAGCCGGCCGCCTTCAGCCGCTTGGCCGCGCCTTCGGAGGCCTGGCCGTTGCGGCAGACCGCCACGACGGGCAGCGACTTGGCGTTGGCCAGCACCTTGTTGTCCGGGTCGAACTGGCTGAAGACCACGTTCTTGCTGCCGGGGATGTGGCCTTTCTCGAAATCGTTGATCGCCGAGAAGTCCACGACCAGCGCGTTCTCGCGATTGATCAGCACGGTGAGGCCGGCCGGGCGCAGCGCCTTGAACGGGCGGAACAGGCGCGCGACTTCCGTGTAGAGCAGGGCGAGCGTGATGCCCACCAGGGCGATCACGTAAAAGACGTTGCGGCCGGCGAAGGCCAGCAGTTCATCGAAAGTCACAAGGATCGCCGGGGGTTGGAGCGGGCCGGCGATTGTACCCGGCTCGCCCGGGGCCGGCTCAGTCCTGCCAGAGGTCCGGCAGGCCGACCACGAGCCACCACGTCTTGGATTCCGCATCGAAACGCCAGCGCTCGGTATAGCGCGTCTGCCGCTGCGTCAGCGTATGGCGGTTGACCACGTCGATCTCGATCTCGCGCACGACGTCGCCATCGGGCAGCACCTGCTCGGCGAGGTCGCGATACCCGGCGATCTGCACCTGCTTGTAGCGCTCGAGTTCGACGTCGCTGAGCGGATGCGCTTCGCGGTACTTCGGATCGACCAGCGTCCACGCGCCTTCGAAATCGCCCCAGCGGATCGCCGCCGAATAGGCGTAGGTCTGGCGGTCGAGCTGGTTGGTGTCCTTCGACGACGCACAGCCTGACAGCGCGAGCACGCACAGGCACAGCGCCAGCATCAGCGAGGACAGGATCGACTTGCGCATCGGGTGCATCCCCTGTGGCGACGCCCGCATCCTAGCCTTTCCGGAAGGCGACGAAACGTGCGGTGAAGGTGGCCGCGTCCCCGCCATCGGGAAGCGCGACGCGCGCCACGAGTTCGGTGCGGGCGCGGCCGCGCTCGGCGAGCGTGGCGAGGAAGGCGGGCCAATCGGTGTCGGGGCCGCCATGCGCCTGCGCTTCCAGGTCGGCGAACAAGGGCGCGAGGTAACGCACCTGGGAATCGGCGACGTACACCTCCGCTTCCATGCCCGCGTCCTGGATGTGCAGGGTCACCACGCCCCAGGCCGCGAGCGTCATCAGCGAGGCGAGGCTGCCGCCGAACGCACAACCCTTGTCGTTGACATTGCGCGAAAGCGGCGCGCGCAGGCGCAGCGCTTTCCCGTCGTACCCGGCGATGGCGACCTCCATCGCGGCGACGGGCGGCATGCCGCGGTAGTGGGCGTCGAGGTGGGCGAGCAGGTCTGCGTGCGACATCGATCGAACCATTGCGATTGCGGGAGCGCGCGGCACGCCGCAAGCTGCGCACGATGCGCGAGAAAGCGAGCCAACGAACGCCGGCATGGTACGTCATCTCCCTGCGGCCGCTGGGGCAGCACGACGCCGTGCGCCGCGCCGCGATGCGCGCGGGGATGGGATGCGTGGCGCTGTCGACGATGCGGATCGTGGCGCGAGGCGACACGGCGGCCCGTCGTGCGTTGCGTGACGCACTCGCCGCGCCGCGCGTCGTGTTCACCAGCCCGAACGCCGTGCGGGCCGCGGCGGCGATGGCGCCGTTGCGGCGCCGGCGCGCGCAGCACGTCTTTGCGATCGGCGCGGGCACGGCGGCAGCACTGCGCCGCGCAGGCATCACCGACGTCCAAGTTCCGCCGCGTGCCGACAGCGATGCATTGCTCGCGATGGAGGCGCTGCGCGACGTCGCTG
>NZ_JRKJ01000025.1 GCF_000770795.1 Lysobacter dokdonensis DS-58
TGGCACATGGTACCAGCGGCGGGCGACGCCGCTTGCCGACCCGTCGGCGGAACCGCCACCGGCCCGGGGACCGTTCACCGGGGCCGGGGACCGGTTCGCCGCCCCGCCCTCTCCCCGCGACCGTCGTCCGCCGCACGATGCGAAATAACGCCTGATGCGAACACGCACAGGTTGCGCATCGATGAATCAACTCCGATGCGGACGGGAAACGTCTCGACTCCGCGAATGTTCGCACTTCGTTTGTTTCGTGCGATGCGTGCTTGTCTTCTAATCCGCGCCTTCGCGATGTCGCCCACGTGCGACACGCGTGCCCCTTGGTGCAGATCTGCATCGCGTGCCGTCGTCCACGGCGATCGCGTGCCTAGAATCGGATCGCATGCGATCGCGGGGGCGCGCTCGCTCGCCACCTTCGTCCAACCAGGGCCAGTTCCATGTACCGAGTGATCATCGTCGACGACCACCCCATGGTGTCGGCCGCATTGAAAGACCTGCTGGAAAACAACGACACCTTCGAAGTCGTCGCCGTGCACGACAACGGCGGCGCCGCGCTTTCCGCGGTACGCACGCTGCAGCCCGACCTGCTCATCATCGACCTCGGCGTGCCGGTGCTCGGCGGCGTCGAAGTGATTTCGCGGCTGCGCGCGGGCGGCTCGGGTGTCGGCATCCTCGTCGTCTCCGGCGGGGAAGCGCATGAAAGCGGCTTGCGTGCGCTGCGCGCGGGTGCCAACGGGTTCGTGCACAAGACCGATGCGATGAGCGAGATCGCGATGGCCGCGCTCGTCGTGGCGCGCGGCAAGTCCTACTTCAACCAGGAGCTGCTGATGCTCGCCGGCGACGGGCAGACAGATGGCCGCCCGGTGACGCGCCTGACCGAACGCGAGTTCGAAGTCTTCCGCTGCCTCGTCGCCGGCCAATCCAACCGCGACATCGGCGAACACATGCGCCTGAGCAACAAGACCGTCAGTGCTTACAAGATGAAGATCATGCGCAAGCTCGGCGCGCGCAACATCCGCGACCTCATCGAGCTCGCGCGCGAAACCGATTCGGCTTGACGATCAAGGCCGCGCGCGGGCATCACACCGCGCCGGCGGCTTCCAGCAGGCGTCCGATCTCGGCGTCCTGCGATTCGTCGAAGCGCAGGCCCATGTGGTCCACCGCCACCCACGCGACGTGCGTCTCCAGGGTGATCGCATCGCTGTCGGGCACGTCGAAGAACATCTTCAGTTGCGTGCCGTTCGCCGGCGTCCAGCCCGGCACCAGGTCCACGCGCGCGCCGCCCTGCGACAGGTCCAGGATGTACCCCTCGTGCGAATGCCCGTTGGGCGCGACGAGCACCGCGCACAACACGTTGAATCGCGCATGCCTGCGCTGGTCGGAAGCGACGGTGGCCGTGTCCATGCGCCGATGCTAGCGCGCCGTTCCGCGCCCGGTGACGAGCGCGCACGACGGGGCGTCGGCAGGCGCGCCGCCCGGACCGGCGGCGCGTTGCAGGGGAAGGACGGTCGGGCGGACCGCCGGCATTGCGCACTGCACAACGCCGGCCGTTGTCTTCTTACTCGGCGTACGCCTCGAGCGGCGGGCACGAGCAGACGAGGTTGCGGTCACCGTAGACGTTGTCCACGCGCCCCACCGGCGGCCAGTACTTGCCGGCCACCAGCGACTGCAGCGGATACACCGCCACTTCGCGCGAGTACGGATGCGACCACTCGCCCACGACTTCCTGCGCGGTATGCGGTGCGTTGCGCAACGGGTTGTCGTCCTTGTCGAACGTCCCTTCCTCGACGGCGCGAATCTCTTCGCGGATCGCGATCATCGCTTCGCAAAAGCGGTCGAGTTCTTCCTTCGACTCGCTTTCCGTCGGCTCGATCATCAGCGTGCCCGCGACCGGGAAGGACATCGTCGGTGCGTGGAAGCCGAAGTCGATCAAACGCTTCGCCACGTCCTCGACGCTGATGCCGCTGCTGTCCTTGAGCGGGCGCAGGTCGAGGATGCATTCGTGCGCGACGAGGCCTTCGTGGCCCGCGTACAACACCGGATAATGCTCCTCGAGGCGGCGCGCGATGTAGTTCGCGTTGAGGATCGCCATCTGCGAGGCACGGCGCAGGCCGGTGCCGCCCATCATGCGGATGTACATCCAGGTGATCGGCAGGATGCTCGCGCTGCCGTACGGCGCCGCGGACACCGCGCCGTCCTTGCGCGAGAGGTGTCCCGTGCGATGCCCGGGCAGGAACGGCGCCAGGTGCGACTTCACGCCGATCGGGCCGACACCGGGGCCGCCGCCGCCGTGCGGGATGCAGAAGGTCTTGTGCAGGTTGAGGTGCGAGACGTCGCCGCCGAACTTGCCCGGCGCGCACAAGCCCACCATGGCGTTCATGTTGGCGCCGTCGATGTACACCTGGCCGCCGTGGCCATGCACGATGTCGCAGATCTCGCGCACGCCTTCCTCGAACACGCCGTGCGTCGAGGGGTACGTGATCATGATCGCGGCGATCTTGTCCGAATGCTGCGCGGCCTTCGCGCGCAGGTCGTCGAGGTCGACGTTGCCGCGCGCGTCGCACGCGGTGACGACCACGCGCATGCCGGCCATGTTGGCCGTCGCCGGGTTGGTGCCGTGCGCCGAGGACGGAATGAGGCAGATGTCGCGATGCCCTTCGCCGCGGCTGGCGTGGTACGCGCGGATCGCGAGCAGGCCCGCGTATTCGCCCTGCGAACCGGCATTGGGCTGCAGCGACACCGCGTCATAGCCGGTGGCCTCGCACAACATGCGTTCGAGGTCCTGCGTCATCTTCGCGTAGCCCTGCGCCTGGTCTTCAGGCGCGAAGGGATGCAGCGCGCCGAACTCCGCCCACGTCACCGGGATCATCTCGCTGGCGGCGTTGAGCTTCATCGTGCACGACCCCAGCGGGATCATCGTGCGATCCAGCGCGAGGTCGTAATCGGCCAGGCGGCGCAGGTAGCGCATGAGCTCGGTTTCGGAGCGATGCGTGTTGAACACCGCGTGCTGCAGGAACTTCGAGGTGCGGCGCAGCGCCTTCGGCAACGTCGCATCGGTGTCGTGCAGCGCGTCGAAATCGGGGATCGCCGCGCCTTCACCCGCGAAAACGTGCCACAGCGCGTCGATGTCGGCGCGCGTGGTGGTTTCGTCGAGCGAAATGCCCAGTCGCGACGGATCGATTTCGCGCAGGTTGTATCCGGCCGCGCGCGCCTTGTCGTGCAGTGCGCCCGTGCGCCCGCCGGTGGCGAGCGTGATCGTGTCGAAATACGTGTCCTGTTCGACCTGCACGCCGAGCTGCTTCAGCCCGGTGGCGAGGATGACCGTGAGCGCATGCGTGCGCCGCGCGATCGCTTGCAGCCCCTCGGGCCCGTGGTACACGGCGAACATGCTGGCGATGTTGGCCAGCAGCACCTGCGCGGTGCAGATGTTCGAGGTGGCCTTCTCGCGGCGGATGTGCTGCTCGCGCGTCTGCATCGCGAGGCGATACGCGGGCTTGCCGTGGCGGTCGATGGAGATGCCGACGACGCGGCCGGGCATGTCGCGCTTGAAGGCGTCCTTCGTCGCGAAATACGCCGCGTGCGGGCCGCCGAAACCGAGCGGCACGCCGAAGCGCTGCGCGCTGCCGATGGCCAGGTCCGCGCCGAATTCCCCCGGCGGCGTGAGCAGCGTCAGCGCGAGCAGGTCCGCGGCGACCGCGACGAGCGCGTTGGCCGCATGGAACTTGTCGACGATGGCCTTCAGATCGTGCACGTCGCCATTCGTCGCCGGGTATTGCAGCGCGGCGCCGAAGAACTTCGACACGTCGTCCAGCGCGAACTCGTCGCCGACGACGACTTCATATCCCAGCGGCTCGGCGCGCGTGCGCACGACGTCGATGGTCTGCGGATGGCAGTGGTTCGACACGAAGAACGCGTTCGCGCCCTTGTTCTTCGACAGGCGCTTGCAGAAGGTCATCGCTTCGGCGACGGCGGTGCCTTCGTCGAGCAGCGAGGCGTTCGCGATTTCCATGCCGGTGAGGTCGGCGACCAGCGTCTGGAAGTTGAGCAGCGCTTCCAGCCGGCCCTGCGAGATCTCCGGCTGGTACGGCGTGTACGCCGTGTACCACGCCGGATTCTCGAGCAGGTTGCGCAGGATGGGCGCGGGCGTGTGCGTGTTGTAGTAGCCCTGGCCGATGAACGAGCGCATCACCTTGTTGCGGTCGGCGATGCCGCGCAGTTCGGCGAGCGCTTCGGCTTCGCCGAGCCCGTCGCTGGCAGCGAGCACCGAGGTGCCGCGGATGCTGGCGGGGACGACGCTGTCGGTGAGGGCGTCGAGCGAGGCATGACCGAGCAGGTCGAGCATCGCCTTGGTATCGGCCTGCCGCGGACCGATGTGGCGCGCGATGAATTCGTTGCGGGTATCGAGAGGGGTGGACATGGGCGCGCCTTGAGGAAATAGGGCGCCCCATCTGTCTATTCGCCTGAGAGCGTTACTCCTTCGGCGGGCCGGTGCGGTTCGCGTTTGCAGGATCGCGCGGCCGGAGGGGGGAGGATCTCCGGGACGCGCGGCGCGAGGCCGCCGGTCACTTTTCAGATTGTGTCTGCCGCGAGGTCCTTTTGCCTGAGAGTTTCCGGGGCGGTTGCTCCTTCGGCGCCGGCGCTCGGCCGGTCTCTCCCACGCGACAGGTGGTGCATTTGGTGCCGGCGAATGGTCTCACGGGGCGGACCCGTGCGGCAAACGCGGGACGGCGCGTGCACCGCCCTGCCTATAATTGCCGCCTGCCCGCCTTCGACCGCCCTGTGAACGCAGCCCCCGACCGCCTCCTCCCCGACCTGCCCGCGATCCAGGCCCTCGCGCAGGAGGACATGGCCGCGGTGGATGCGCTCATCCGGCGGCGCCTCGCCTCCGATGTCGTCCTGATCAACCAGGTCAGCGAATACATCATCGGCGCCGGCGGCAAGCGCTTGCGGCCGATGCTGCTGTTGCTCGCCGCGCGCGCGCTGGGCCACCGCGGCCCGCATGCGCACCAGCTCGCGGCGGTGGTCGAGTTCATCCACACCGCCACGTTGCTGCACGACGACGTCGTCGATGAGTCCGACCTGCGCCGCGGCCGCCGCACGGCCAACGCGGTGTGGGGCAACGCGGCCAGCGTGCTCGTGGGCGATTTCCTGTATTCGCGCGCCTTCCAGCTGATGGTCGAACTCGACCGCATGGAAGTCATGCGCATCCTCGCCGACACGACCAACCAGATCGCCGAAGGCGAAGTGCTGCAGTTGCTGCACGTGCGCAACCCCGACACCGACGAGGCCGCATACCTGCGCGTCATCGAGCGCAAGACCGCCGTGTTGTTCGCCGCCGCCACGCGTCTGGGCGCACTGCTCGCCGGTGCGGATGCGCGCACGTGCGATGCGATGCATGAATACGGGTTGCAACTCGGATACGCGTTCCAGATCGCCGACGACGTGCTCGACTACGCAGCCGATGCGGACGCGCTCGGCAAGAATCTCGGCGACGACCTCGCCGAAGGCAAGGCCACGTTGCCGCTGATCCACGCGATCAGGCACAGCGACGATGCGACGCGCGCCGCGCTGCGCAACGCTGTCGAACACGGCGACGTCGATGCGATGCCGCACGTGGTCGCCGCGATCCACGCCACCGGCGGGCTGGAGTACAGCCGCCGGCGTGCCTACGAATTCGCCGAAGCCGCCGAAGCGGCGCTCGACGGCATGCCGTCGAACATCGCCGTCGACGCGCTGCGCGGACTGGCGCGGTATTCGGTGTCGCGCGACCGCTAGTTCGCGAATTTCTCGGCGAAGAACACGCGCATCATCCGCTCGGAGCGGCGCGCCGCCAGTTCGTTGTACATGCAGCCCGGCGGCTTGTTCGCGTCGGGGAGCGCGAAGCAGTGCACCGCGCCGCTGAAGTTGACGAACTGCCAGTCCACCTTGGCCGCGTTCATTTCGGTCTCGAACGCCGGGATGTCACCGGCCGTGCCCTGGTCGTCGGCGCCGTTGAGCACGAGGATGCTCGCCTTTACCGTGCCGGGCTTGGCGGGCATCGTCGTCGCCAGGCCGCCATGGAACGTGGCCACCGCATCGACGTCCGCGCCGCTGCGCGCCAGTTCCAGCGCCGTCGCGCCGCCGAAGCAGTAACCGATCGCGCCGATGTGCTTGGTGTCCAGCGGCACGTTCTTCGCGGTGCGCAGCACGTCGAGCGCCTTCGTCGCACGCGCTCGCAACACCGCGCGGTCGCCATACAGTTTCTGCACCTGCGCGCGCGCATCGTCGTCGGTCTTCGGGCGCACGCCTTTGCCGTACACGTCGGCGAGCAGGACCACGTAATCGTCGCCGGCGATGTGTTTCGCCTTGGCGATGGCCGAGTCGGTGACGCCGTACCAATCCGGCACCATCATCACGCCGGGGCGCTTGATCGCATTGGTGTCGTCGTAGACCAGATACCCGCTGAAGGTGTCCTTGCCGACCTTCCACTCGACCGGCCTGGCCTGCATCTCCGCATGCGCGGCCGACATCCCGAAAGCGCACAGCAACAACGCGAACAACATGCGACGCATGGCGGACTCCGTTTGCCTGTGATCCGGGCGCGAGCCTACCCCGGATGCGCACGCGACGCGTGAAACTCAGGCGATGCCGAGGCCCGGGATGGCGCTGATGGCGTCGGGGTCGAAGCCCGCGAGCGCGGCGAAATGGCGCCCGCGCGCAACGTAATCCTTGTAGGCGCCGAAACTCGGCGCGCCCGGGGAAAGCAGGATCACGCCCTCGCCGCCCAGCGTGGCACGCGCCTGCGCCATCGCGTCTTCGAGATCCGTCGCCGCGTGCAACGCGAACCCCGCATGCGCAGCCACCGGCTCCAGCAGATCGTGGATCTTCGGACCGTTCTGGCCGAGCGTGACGATCACGGCCGGCGCGCGCGTGCGCATCGCGTCGGCGAAGTCGGACCAATCGATCCCGCGATCATGGCCGCCGGCGATCAACGCGACGCGGCGATCGGCGAAGCACGCCAGCGCGGCGAGACTCGCATGCGGCGTGGTGCTGATCGAATCGTTGACGTACGCAATGCCTTCGCGCGTCCCGATGGTCTGCAGGCGGTGCGGCAACGGGCGGAACGTCGCGGCGTGCGGCGCGAGCGCGGCGGCGTCGAGGCCGAGCGCTTCGAGCGCCGTCAGCACTGCGCACAGGTTGCCGCGATTGTGGCGGCCCGGCAGCGGCAGCGATGCGGTGTCGAAGATCTCGTCCTGGCCGCGATGCAGCACGTCGCCGCGCAGATGCCAACCGTCCTCGTGGTTGAACCAGCGTATCTGCGTATCGTCGTCCAGGCGCAGCGCCGCCAGCGCCGGATCGGCGGCATTGAGCACCGCCACGCGCGGGCGCGCGTCGGTCACGAGCCGCAATTTGTCGGCCACGTAGCGCGCTTCACCGCCGTGCCAGTCGAGATGCTCGGGGAAGATGTTCAGCGCGATCGCGACATCGGGGCGCGCGCCGCTGTCGGCGACGTCGCCGGTCTGGTAACTCGACAACTCCACCGCCCAATACGCCGGCGCGTCCTGCGCGGATGCGTCCGCGTCGAGCAATTCGAGCATCGGCAACCCGATGTTGCCCGCGAGCGCCGCGCGATGCCCGCCCGCGCGCAACAGATGGGCGAGCAATGCGGTCGTCGTGCTCTTGCCCTTCGTGCCGGTCACGCAGAGCGTGCGGCCGTGGCCGTGCGCGGCGTGTTCGCCGAACCACAGCGCGGTGCCGCCGATGAACCGCGTGCCGCGCGCGGAGGCCGACACGGCTTCGGCGCGATACGGACTGATGCCGGGCGACTTGATGACGACGTCGAAGGCGGACAACGCATCGGAATCGACGCGCGTCGCGGTCGTCAGCGCCGCATCGCCCAGTGCCCTCGCCTCTTCCGCTTCCGTCGCATCGCAGAACAGCGTCAGCGGCTGCGTCGGCAACCGCGCGCGCAAGGCGCGATACGCCGCACGGCCTTCGCGGCCCCAGCCCCAGAGCGCGACGCGCTGGCCGTCAAGCGATGAAATTCGCACGCAGCTTGTCCCACAGCACCGGCGGAATGCGATGTTCTTCGTCGATCTCCATCAGGCCCGCGATGTCGAGTTCGCCCGCATCGAGCTGCGGCGCGATCTCGCGCGCGAAGCGTTCGACCAGCGCGTCCTCGCGCCACTCCGGACGCGCGGCGAGCGCGGCCATCGCCGCGCGCGATTCGCGCCCTTCGCCCACGCATTCGAACGGCTTGTGGTCCTGGAACTCCAGCAACGCGTCGTAGCCGGCGGTCTGCGCCGGATCGTCGAGCAGGTTGCGCCCGAAGATGCCGACGAGCCGCGGCTTCGGCATGAACGGCGCCAGCGCCAGGAACACGAAGTGGCACTTCGGGCACACGCCGCACCAACGATTGGCCGGACGCTCGCCGAGCAGATGGAAATTGCGGTTGCAGCTGGAGAAATGCGCGTCGTAGCGGTCGGTCTTCGCGAACTGGCGCGCGACCGCGAGCTCGCTCATCGGCCGCAGCAGCGAGTAGTAATGCAGGTCGGCCGCAACATGCGAGTGGACGAAGTCGGCGAGCGTGCGTTCCCACGCCCAGCCCTTGGACCACTGGTGATTCACCTCGCCCGTCCCCGGAATCAGCGAACCGTAGCTCGCCGAACGCTCGTTCGAGAACACGACCTGGTTCGCGCCGAGCACGATGGCCGCGAACAGCAGGATCGCCGAATTCACGCCCGTGACCGGGATGTGCCCGTTCAACGCGCCCTGGCGGTTGAACTCGAACAACGCCGGCGCCAGCGCGCGCCCGATGTTGAGCGTCGGCAAACCCGTGCGCTCGGCGCATGCCTTGATCAACTGCGATCCGCCGATCCACGTGACCGTCTGCGCGACGCCGGCCGCGCGCAACGCTTCGATGGACACCAGAGAATCCTTGCCGCCGCCGATGGCGACGAGCGCGTGTTCGGGGAGTCCGAGCGCCGGCGCTTGCGCGCGGACGCCGTCGCCATGCGGGAACTGGATGCGCCCGTGCAGCTGCAACCCGTTGCGATACGCGAATTCGCCCAGGCCGTTCAGATAGAACGACTCGAGCATCTCCGCGGTGGCCGCGTCGATCGCTTCGCCTTCGATGCGGATCTCGCCCGGCACCGCCGCCTTGTAATAACTCACGCCCGCGAGCAGGTGCAGCAGGCGCAATGCACGCCGTGCCGCTGCGTCACGCGCCCCGTCCAGCTGGAACGGCGCACCGGGCAGCGTGATCGTTTCGATCAGTTCCGGGCCGTCGTCGAAGGCGTACACGAGCTGCGCGACGCCCGTCGACGGATCGAAGGTGTTGCGCACGAAGCGGAACGCGCGGATCGCGTCGCGCGAGAAAGTCCAGCCGGTCATTCGATGGTGTCCTCTGCCGGCAATGCCCGCAGGTTGTAGGTGCTCGCCATGGCCATGCCGTAGGCGCCCGAATCGGCGACGAGAATGACGTCGCCTTCGGCCGTCGCCGCCGGCAACAGGCGCGAATGGCCCAGCACGTCGCCGCTTTCGCAGATGGGGCCGACGACGTCGAATTCCAGCAGCTCGACGTCGGACAGGCGCGAGAGATTGTGGATGCCGTGGTAGGCCTCGTACATCGCCGGGCGCGCGAGCGCGTTCATGCCCGCATCGCACCCGACGCGCCGCACGCCGTCCTTCTCGACGACTTGCGTGGCGTGCAACAGCAGCGCGCCGCATTCGGCGACCATGAAGCGGCCCGGCTCGACGGCGAGCTTGAAGCGCGGATACGCCGCGCGGATTTCCTCGAGCCCCGCGCGCCATGCGGCCAGGTCGAAATCTTCCGCATCCGGCGTGTACGCGACGGGCAAACCGCCGCCGATGTCGATGATCTCGATGGTGCCGACACTGTCGGCCATGCCTGCGAGTTCGGCGTACACCACGCGCCAATGGCGCGGATCGTCGATGCCGCTGCCCATGTGCGCGTGCAGGCCGCTGATGCGGATGCCGAGCGCGCGCGCACGATCGACGAATTCGTCGAAGCGCTGCAGCGACAACCCGAACTTCGCCGCGACGCCGCCCGTGTTGACCTTCGCGTGGTGCCCGCCGCCGTGGCCGATGTCCAGGCGCAGCCAGATCGTGCGGCCGCGGAAGACATCGGGCCAGCGTTGCAAGGCTTCGACGTTGTCGAGCGTGACCGTCACGCCCATCGCGAACGCAGCTTCGTACTCGGCGCGCGGCGCGAAGCTCGGCGTGAACAGAACGCGCTCGGGCGAGAGGGACGGCACACTCTTGAAAACGTGCTGCAACTCGCCGATCGACACGCATTCCAGGCCGAAGCCCTCTTCGACCAACGTGCGCAGGATCGCCGGATGCGGGTTCGCCTTGATCGCGAAGAAGCGGCGGTCGATGGCGTCGATGGCCGACAGGTCGCGCGCGCGGTCGCGCACGGTGGGCAGGTCGTACGCATACGTTGGCGTGGCCTGGCCGGCGATCGACAGCAACGCGTCGCGCTTGCCCACCCACCACGGCACGCGCTTGACCGGCTTGCCGTGCGCGATGTCGCGCCAACTCGGGCCGAACACCGTCGCGTCCTGCACCGGCATCGCGCCGCCGCGGATCAGTTCGGCGTGCAGCTGCGCGATCATGCCGTCGGCGTCGGCTTCGTCGATGACGAACGTGAGGTTCAGGTCGTTCGACGACTGCGATATCAGGTGCACGCGCTCCCTGCCGAACGTCGCCCACACATCCGACAACTTGTGCAGCAGCGAACGCATGCCGCGGCCGACCAGCGTGATCGCCGCGCACGGCGCGATGACTTTCACGCGGCAGACTTCGGCGAGGTCGGCAGACAAGGTTTCGAGGATATTCGTCGTCACGAGATTTTCGCTGGGATCCAGCGACACGGTGACGTTGGTTTCCGACGAACCGATCAGGTCGACCGACAGGCCGTTGCGCTTGAAGCGTTCGAACACGTCGGCGAGGAAGCCGACCTGTTGCCACATGCCGATGCTTTCCATCGACACGAGCACGATGCCGTTGCGGCGGCTGATGGCTTTCACGCCGGGAACCGTCGCGGCGCTCGCGTCGATGCGCGTGCCCGGGAGATCGGGGCGTTCGGTATCGAGGATCAGGATCGGCACGCCGCCATCGCGGCACGGCGCGATCGAACGCGGGTGCAGCACCTTCGCACCGGTCGTCGCGATTTCCTGCGCTTCGGCGTAATCCAGGCGCGTGAGCAGGCGCGCCTCGGGCACGTCGCGCGGGTTCGCGCTGAACATGCCGGGCACGTCGGTCCAGATTTCCACGCGCGTCGCGCCGAGCAATGCGCCGAAGTACGCCGCCGAGGTATCGGAACCGCCGCGGCCGAGGATCGCGGTGCCGCCGTCGTCATGGCGCGCGATGAAGCCTTGCGTGACCAGCATCGGCGCGGCCTGAGCGGCGAAGCGCGCCTGCAGCGCCGGATCGGCCGCGCAACGGCAATTCACGGAGAGTCGCTGCGCCCACGGGCTCGCGTTGGGGAGCGAGACCGCATCGAGCCACTCGCGCGCGTCGCTCCATCCGAAGTCGAGGCCTTGCGAACGCAGGTACGCCGCGCCGAGCGTCGAAGACAACAGTTCACCCTGCGCGAGGACGTCGGCCTGCCATGCGAGTTCGCGCGATTTCGCGCGCGGATCGGCGGCCAGCGCGCGCAAGGCTTCGAAGCGCGCGCCGAGCACCGTGTCCGCGTCGAGGTCGAGTTCGGTGCAGAACGCGCGGTGGCGTTCGACCAATGCGTCGAAGTGCGCATCGAACGGCTCGCCCGCCGCCGAATAGGCGATCGCCTGCAGTTCGTTGGTGACGCCCGACAACGCGGAGACGACCACGAGCACGCGCACGTTCTCGTCGGCCATGCGTTTGGAGGCGATGCGGCCGATCGTGTCCCAGCGATTGCGACGCGACACCGAGGTGCCGCCGAACTTCAAAACGACCCACCGACCAGGTTGCGACACCACCGATCCCCGTTGCGCCTAGAATGCGCGGCTCGCGCGCGAGTGAACAGCTCGGCGATTCTAGGGTATAGCCATGGCCTTGCGCCGTTACATGCAGGTGGATGTGTTCGCCGACCGGCCCGGGGCGGGCAATCCGCTGGCGGTCGTGCTCGACGCGCAAGGCCTCGACGATGCCGCCATGCAGGCCATCGCACGCTGGACGCGGCTGCCGGAGACGACGTTCCTGTTCCCCGCGTCCGCACCTGGGGCCAGTTACGGCATCCGCATCTTCTCTCCGCGCCGCGAGGTGCCCTTCGCCGGGCATCCGAGCGTGGGCAGCGCGCACGTCGCGCTGGCCGCGGGCCTGGCCGAGGCGAAGGACGGGGTGCTGGTGCAGGACGGCATCGCCGGCCAGTTGCCCTTGCGCGTGACGGGCGACGGCCGCGAACGCACGATCGCCGTGCGCACGCCGCGTTCGAAAGTGCTGGAGATCGCGTCACCCGACGACCCGCGCCTGGCACGCCCCCTCGCCGGCCTGCCGCTCGGCACGTTGCCGCCGGCGCTGGTCGAAGGCGGACGTCGCTGGTGGCTGGTCGAAATGGCGAACGAAGCCGCGCTGCGCGCCGCGTCGCCCGACTGGGCCGCCATCGGCCAGCTCGCCAACCAGACCGAGAGCATGGGCGTGTGCGTTTTCGCGCGCAGCCACGACCCGGTGTACTACCTCGCGGTGCGTGCGTGGGTGGGCGCGCCCGCGCAATTCGAAGACGCCGCCTCGGGTGCGGCGAACGCGACACTCGCCGCCTGGCTCGCCTCGCAAGGCGCGCTGCCAGGCGACAGCGGCTTCTATCGCATCAGCCAGGGCCGCGAAGTGGGGCACGACGCAATCATCGAGCTCGACGTCGATGCCGATGGCGAGGTGTGGTCGGGCGGCCGCACGTGCACGGTGGTCAGCGGCCAGATCGACTGGCCCTGACGACACGGCCGACGGCCCGATCGAAAAAAAAAGGGGCCGCAATCCGCGGCCCCCACCCCTCAAGCGAAGATCGGACCGTCCTGGTCATTCAGGGCGCACGTCCACGCGGACACGGATGCGGTCGCCCGGGTGGTATTGCGTGCGCGTCATGAACTGGCGACCGTTGTATTCGTACGTGACGTCGTAGCCGACCACGCGGCCGTCGTTCGCGTTGTAGTTGCGGTAGCCGTCGTTGCCGACGTAGCCGGTGTCGTTGCCGTACTGGTCGTCGCACACGGTGACGCTGCTGCTTTCGTACTTGCGGCGCTGCGTGCCTTCGTAGATCTGCCTGCCTGCGAGGCCGCCGACCATCGAGCCGATCGCCGCCGCGGCCACCTGGCCGCTGCCGCCGCCGACCTTGCTGCCGAGCACCGCGCCGGCGAGGCCGCCGACGACGGTCGCGACCGTGCGGCCGGTATCGGTGCCGTAACGGCCCTGCTGCGGGTCATAGGGATCGTTGCTCGGGTAGTAGCCGCCGTTGGAGGTGTAACCGCCGTTCGACGCATGGCGCCCGCCCGAGCTGTAGCAACGCTGGCCGTTGCTGGCGTAGGTGTTGTTGTAACCGTTGTTCGCGTTGTAACGGTTGTTCGAATAGCGCGAATCGATCACGGGGTCGACGCGCACCACGCGCGCCCAATCGTAGATGGCGTTCTGCTGCGGCACGTTCGAGTAACCGCCGTTCGAGTAACCGCCGTAGTTCTGCGCCGATGCCGTACCGACGGCGGCGGCCAGGCCCAGTGCGAGCAAGGTGGCGGACAAGCGCTTCATGGCGTGACTCCCGGGCGCCGGAATGGCGCGAGGGGATCGTCGGATTCGCGCGGGCAATGCACCCTGAATCGAACGGGCGTGTAAACGCTTGCAACCCGACCGTTTAGCGCGCCGACAGCGGGCCGTCAGCGCGCGTTGTGCGATGTGTGGGAAACCCGCCGCGTCAGCCGAGCAATTCGGCATCCAGCGAGATCGGCACGGCGCTCAATGCCTTCGACACCGGGCAGTTCTGCTTGGCATCGTCGGCCAGCGCGCGGAACTTCGCCGCGTCCAGGCCTTCGACGCGCGCCTGCGTCTTCAGGCGGATCTCGCAGATCGTCGGGCCACCATCCATCCCGAGTTCCACTTCCGCCTGCGTGTCGAGCGACTGCGGCGGGTGGCCGGCTTCGGTGAGCTTGGCCGACAGCGCCATGGTGAAACAGCCCGCGTGCGCGGCGGCGATCAGCTCCTCCGGATTGGTGCCCTTCTCCCCGCCGAAGCGCGTGTTGAAGCCGTAGCGCGTGCCCGCGAGCAGGCCGCTTTGCGGCGTGTCGAGCCGGCCCTGGCCGGACTTGAGGTCGCCTTCCCAGTGGGCGGCGGCTTTGCGGGTGATCGAGGCCATGGCGTCGTGCTCCGTCGGATCGCGGGTGGGGGATGGCAGCCTACTCCAACGCCATGCTTGACCCTTCACCGCCGCTGCGGGAGATTTGCGATCCCGGCGGCGCTTTCGCCGGGTCCCCGCCATGACGGCCCGCCCCGAGCGAACAGCTTGGTCGGCACTGCTTCCGGTTCGTCTCGCCTCGCCGCGGACAGCCATGACGGCCTCCTTCCACCCGAACGCGGGAGAGACGGCCTCATGTCCTATACCACCGAGAACATCCGCAACGTGGCCCTCGCAGGCCACCCAGGCGCCGGCAAAACAATGCTCTTCGAAGCCCTGCTGCATGCCGGCGGCGCGATCCAGACGGCAGGCAGCATCGAACGCGGCACGACGGTTTCCGATTTCGATCCCATCGAAAAGGAACGCGGGCACTCGATCGATGCGGCGATCGCGAGCATCGACACCGCCACCGACAACGCGCCGGTGCACGTCAACCTCCTCGACACACCGGGTTACCCGGATTTCCGCGGCCCCACGCTCTCCACGCTGGCCGCGGTGGAAACCGTCGCCATCGTCTGCGACGCCGGCGCGGGCGTGGAGTACGGCACGCGCCGGATGATGGAATACGCCAAGGCGCGCAACCTGTGCCGCGTCATCATCGTCAACAAGATCGACCACGCCGAAGCCGACAACGCGCGGTTGCTCGCATCGCTGCGCGAGTCCTTCGGCCCGGAGGTCCTGCCGCTCAACCTGCCCGCCGACAACGGCGCGCGCGTGGTGGATTGCTTCGGGTATTCGGGCAAGGTCGCGCAAGGCGACTCCGACCTGGGCCCCGTCGCCGACTGGCACCAGAAGATCCTCGACCAGGTCGTGGAGGTGAACGAGACGGTGATGGACCACTACCTCGACCTCGGCGAGGACGGGCTGTCGGGACAGGAATTGCACGACGCCTTCGAGCAATGCCTGCGCGAAGGGCACCTGGTACCCGTGTGCTTCGTCAGCGCGCGCAGCGGCGTGGGGATGGACGACCTGCTGGCGATCGCCGGCAAGTTGTTCCCGCATCCGGGCGAAGGCAATCCGCCGAATTTCGTCAAGGGCGCGGGCGACGAGGCCAGCCCCATCGACGCGCAGCCCGATCCGTCGAAGCACGTCATCGCCGACGTCTTCAAGATCGTCAACGATCCCTTCGTCGGCAAGCTCGGCATCTTCCGCGTCTACCAGGGCACGGTGAAGAAGGACTCGCAGTTGTTCATCGACGACGGCAAGAAGCCGTTCAAGGTGGCGCACCTGTTCAAGATCAAGGGCAAGGACCACGTCGAAGTGGCACAGGCGGTGCCCGGCGACATCGCCGCCGTGGCGAAGGTCGACGAACTGCATTTCGATGCGGTGCTGCACGATTCGCACGACGAGGACCAGATCCACCTGGCGCCGTCGGAATTCCCCAAGCCGATGTTCGGCCTGGCGGTGGAAGCCGCGCACAAGGGGCAGGAACAGAAACTCTCCACCGCGCTGCACAAGTTGGCGGAAGAAGACCCCGCATTCAACGTCGAACACCACGGCGAGCTCAACGAAACGGTGGTGCGCGGTTTGTCGGACCTGCACCTGCGCGTGATGTTGCAGCGGCTGAAGGACAAGCACGGCGTGGAGGTCAAGACACGGCCGCCGCGCATCGCCTACCGCGAAACCGTCAGTTCCAACGCCGAGGGCCACCATCGCCACAAGAAGCAGACCGGCGGCGCGGGCCAGTTCGGCGAAGTGTTCCTGCGCATCGAACCGCTGCCGCGCGGCGCGGGCTTCGAATTCGTCGACGAGGTCAAGGGTGGCACGATCCCCGGCCAATTCATGCCGGCGGTGGAAAAAGGCGTGCGGCAGGTGCTCGGCGCCGGTGCGGTGGCCGGATATCCGCTGCAGGACGTGCGCGTGGTGGTCTACGACGGCAAGCACCACAGCGTGGACAGCAAGGAAGTGGCGTTCGTCGCCGCGGGCAAGAAGGCGTTCCTGGATGCCATCGCCAAGGCCAGGCCGCAGGTGCTCGAACCCATTGTCGACCTGGAAGTCGCCGCGCCCGAGCAACACATGGGCGACATCAGCGGCGGGTTGTCGTCGAAGCGCGCGCGCATCAGCGGGACCGATTCCCTGCGCGGCGGCGAGATCGTCGTGCGTGCGCAGGTCCCGCTGTCGGAACTCGAAGGCTACGCCGCGGAGCTCAAATCCGTGACCGCCGGCCGCGGTCGCTACGCACTCGACTTCAGCCACTACGAGCCGGTGCCGCCGCAGGTGCAATCGCGCCTGGTGGAAGCTTTCAAGCCACGGATCGAGGACGATTGAGCGGCCAAACATGGGCCGCCCGTCCGCAGGTCGAAAAAAAGCCCGAAAAAAACCGCCTCCGGGGCTTGGCGGCAACGCGGGCATGCCCTACATTCCGCCTGCCGAGGGGGAAACCAGGCATTCCATCAACTCACACCAAGAGTCATCAGGACACATATGGCGAAGAAGAAAGCCGCATCGAAGAAGGCCGCTCCGAAGTCCGCCGCCAAGTCGGCCGCACCGAAGCCGATCAAGGAAGCGCTGGGCAAGTCGGGCCTGGTTGCACACATCTCCGAGCAGACGGGCGTCGCGCCGCGCGACGTGCGCGCCGTGATGGCGTCGCTCGAAGGCGCCGTGCATGGTTCGGTCAGCAAGAAGGGCGCGGGTGCGTTCACCCTGCCGGGCCTGCTGAAGATCACCGTCGTCAACGTTCCGGCCAAGCCGAAGCGCAAGGGCATCAACCCGTTCACCAAGGAAGAGCAGTGGTTCGCCGCCAAGCCGGCCACCGTCAAGGTGAAGGTGCGCCCGCTGAAGAAGCTCAAGGACGCGGCCGCCTGAGGCGCCTGACCGACAAGCTTCAAGAAAGACGCCCGGTCCGCCGGGCGTTTTTTTTTCGCCTGGCGGATCGACGGTTCACGCGGCATGGCGCACCCTGCGCGCATCGCCCGACGGAGACCGCCATGCGCCGCCCTGCCCTCGCTTTCGCCTTCTTCGCCGCGCTGTTCGCGTTGGCGCTCACGGCATGCACCACGCTCGATGCCCTCGTGGGCAACCAGGTCACGTTCACCGCGCCGCAGTTGCAGAAGTACGTGGATCGGCAATTCCCGCGCGATTACCAGAAGCTCGGCGGCCTGGTGACGCTGCGCGTGATGCATCCGCGCCTGACGATCCCGCAGGATTCCAATCGCCTGCAACTGGATTTCGATCTCGGCATCGGCGGGTTCGGGATGGACAGCCAGGCGGTGGCCGGGCGCTTCGCACTCCAGAGCGGATTGCGGTTCGATCCGACGACGCGGGGCCTGCACCTGGTCGACCCGCAACTGATGAACGTCGACATGCCCTCGCTCGGGGGCGCGATGAATGCGCCCACGCGCGCCGCGCTCAATTCCTGGCTGTCGGACTACGCGCGGCAGGAACCGGTCTATCGTCTCGACGATAATGCGTGGGGACGGCTGGCCGGCCGCCGCATCGGGGGCACCACGATCGGCGATGGCAAGGTCGTCCTGCACCTCGACCAATAGCCTTTCGGAATCCCCGCATGTCGCGCGTCCGCCTCGTTCCGCTGCTCTTCCTCGCCCTGAACATCGCAGCGTGCGGCGATCAACCCGAGGGCGTCGCGCGCCGCGCGGACGGCAGCGCGATGGATCCGTTGCCCGCGCCCGAAGGCGCGCGCGGTTCCATCACCGGCATGCCGGCGGCGCCGGGCCCGGGGCAACCGGAAGACAACGCGAGCATCGCGGCGGAAGAAGACATCGCCATCGACGAATCGGCGCTGGGGGAGAACGACAATCCCGAGGTCGCGCTCGACGCCGAGCCGACCTCCAACGACGCCGTGCAAGCCATCCAGCGTTATTACGACGCCATCCGTTCGCAGGATTTCGCCGGGGCGTACGCGCTGTGGAGCGACGGCGGCCGCGCGAGCGGGCAGACGCCGGAACAGTTCGCGGCGGGCTTCGCCGATACGGCCGACGTGGTCGTGACGCTCGACGCACCGGCGCGCATGGAAGGCGCGATGGGGTCGCGTTACATCGAAGTGCCGGTCGCGGTGGAAGCCACCACGCGCGACGGCAGCGTGCGCCGCTTCGTCGGCGCCTACACGCTGCGCCGCTCGGTGGTCGACGGCGCCACGCCCGAACAGCGCGCGTGGCGCATCGCCTCGGCCGACCTGCGCGAACTCACGCAGTAAGGCTTACAGCTCGAAGCGGTAGCTCAGCTTCACCACGAGCTGCTCGTCGTCGCGCAGCGAGAAGGCGTCGTTGAGCGCTTCGTTCGCATCCGGCGCGCCGAACTGGTACTCGTTGAACAGATCGCCACCGCGGCCGTACACGACGTACAGGTAGGACAGCGGCTTGAACTCCCAGCGGTAGCGCACCTGGAAGCCGAGGTTGCTGAGCGCGAAGTCGTCGATGCGGTCGTTGCTCGGGACCGGCGTGCCATCGGGCGTCGTGCGCCACGCCTGGCGGCGGTCCGCATCCAGGCCGAGCGCCTGCATCTTGACGCGCAGTTCCTGGTTGCCGCGGAAGTTCCAGTTCACGCCGAAGTCGAGCTGCTGGGCGTGTTCGTCGAACGTGCCGATCAGGTTGTCGCCGTACCAGATCATCCACTGCGGCGTGCGCTCGGCGTACAGCGTCGTGTACAGGCTCAGGTCGTCGTTGATGAAGTACGTGGGCTGGAACTGGGTGTTCCAGCCGATGCCGCGGTCGTTGTTCGAGTCGCCGATGCCGTAGTTGCTGAAACCGACGTTGGCGTAGAACGCCCACGCGCCGTGGCGCGGCCAGTTCTTCTCGGCGAAGGAGTTGAAGTTCGACGGGATCTTGACGATGCCGTTGCCGCGCAGGATGCGGTCGTCGTGGCCGGCGGTGTTGACGTTGATCTGCGCGTAGTCGTTGCCGCCGTCCTTCAACTGGCTCGACACGCTCATGCGGAACTGGCGCTGCAGGTCCACGCCGGTGTCGTCGTTGCTGCCGCCCACGCGCCAGCGCCAATCGTGCGAGGAATATGAAGACTCCTTCGGCATGTCGGTGATGCGCTTCTTCAACTCGTAGTGCGCGTAGTTGAGGTCCGGGCGCGAGAGGAAGCCGAAGTCGTTGATTTCCAGGTCGCCGCTGAAATGCATGCCCAGGAACTGGTGGCGCCAGCCGTTGCCGGCTTCGTAGTCGACGATCGTGGTGAAGCCGTCGCCCTGGCCTGCGCGGCCCCAGTCAGGGCTGTCGGCGCGGCCTTCGTCGATGTCGCTGAAGATCAGGCGGTTCTGGATGTTCCACTTCTCGTTCGGCCGCCAGTTCTGGTCGAAGCCGACGACAGTGGCCGTGCGGTCGAAGAACGGGCGGTCGACCTGCGTGACCATCATGCCGACGTTCTGCTTGGCGAAGTCGTGCGACAGGCGCAACGCGGTGAACGTGCGGCCGGCTTCGTCCGCTTCGTCGGCGATCAGCACGCCGTACTTGGTGGCGCCGAAGCTGCCGTTGGCCTTCACCGCCGCGGTGATGTCGCCCGCGCCGCTGCCGTCGTCCGTCGGCCCGCCGACGCGGCGGGTGTAGACGAGCTGGCTGAAGTCCGACGGCGTGGTGAACTCGAACGGGCCCTGGTTCTCGGTGAAGAACGGGCGCTTGTCGCTGAAGAAGGTTTCGTTGGCGCTGAAGTTGACGACGATGTCGTCGCTCTCGACCTGGCCGAAGTCGGGGTTCAACGTCGCGGTCAGCTGGAACTGGCCGTTGGGCTTCCAGAAGATGTCCGCGCCGGTGTCGAAACTCCCGTCCTTGCCGATGTTGTCGTACAACCCGGACACGTACGGCGTGATCGCGATCAGCGCCTGGTTGTAGATCGGCACTTCGACGGGCGTGAAGTCGGACAGGAAGCGCGGGCGTTCGAAACTCGCCGCCGGCCACGCGCTGCGCTCGCCGGAACTGCCGATCACGCGATCCAGGTAGATGCGGAACGTGCGCTTGCCGTCCTTGCCCTTCGCCATCGGTGCGATGTACCAGGGAATGAGCATTTCGCTCGACCAACCGTTCTCGTCCTCGCTGGCGGCGTGCTGCCAGTTGCCGTCCCAGTCGGTGGAGAAGCGGTTCTCGTTGGTGATCACCGCATCGTTGATGCCGTCGGTGGACGTCACCATGAAGTTGTAGCCGGTGCGCCCGTCGCCGTCGAAGTCGATCATCAGGTTGTTGCGATCGACCTGCGCCTGTTCGTCGCGGCGGATCTTCTGGCGATTGCGCGGGATGCTCGACGGCTGCGTGTTGCGGAAGCCGATCGCCAGGCCTTCGGGCGTGGCGAGGATCCAGGCTTCGGTCGGCTGCGAACCCGGCGCGCCAGTCAACGGTTGCGTGATGCGGAAGTCGGTGACGTGTTGCGCGCCCTGCCACTCGGCGGGGTCGATCTTGCCGTCGACGACGATGGCCGCGAAGGACGGCCCCGAAAGCGCGAGCAGGATGGCGGCGGTCAGCGTTGCGGCGGGCAAGCGGCTGCGCATGGCAAGGGACGTCCGGGTCGGGGAAGATGCGCGCAGGCTATTCACGCGGGACGCGCGCGCCGCGTCCCGAGAGTCATGCAAACCTTTTGCCTACTCCGGGCATCGTGCCCGGGGTGGGAGCTCAGCGCTTGGGCTTGAGCATGGTCCCCGTGCACTTCTTCGACCCGCAGCGGCAGGCCCAGATCTTCTTCAGGCGGGCCGTGTGGGGCTCGTCCAGGGTGATGCCGTAGTCGTAGGTCAGCTCTTCGCCCACCTTGATGGCCCGGATGGACTCGATGAAGACGCGGTCCTTGCGGCGGTCGTCGCCGTCGGATTCCTCCAGCACGGCCTCGCAGTTGGGCTCGCAGCTGTGGTTGATCCAGCGCGCGCTGTTGCCGCCGTGGTTGGCGTCGATCACGTACTCGTCGTTGAGCGTGAAGAGGAACGTGTGGCCGCTCTCGACATCGCCGGTGTCGTCGTTGTCGACGGCTTCGTGCGTGCGGCGCTCGCCCTTGTATTCGAGGAGGCGCTCGCCCTTCTTGATGGGCGCACCGGCGAACACGCCGTTGCCATGGATCTGCGAGCGACGGGCGACGGTCTTGCGGGCCATGCGGACATCCAGGAGAGGAAAGACGGGAATTGTGCGGGTTTGGCGGTGAACACGCCATCTGCGTGGCCGCTGCGATGCGCGCGATGCGTATTCCCCGGTTCCATCCAAGTTCGGTCAGACGATGCGCACCACGACCCTCATGCTTCCCGTCGCCCTCGCCTGCGCGCTGGCCGCGTGCACGCCCGCCGCGTCCGACTCGAAGGCCGACGCCGCCGTCGCGACACCGCACCCCAGCGCGACCCCGGTCGCGATGACCGACGCACAACTGCTCGCGCACGGCGAGTACATGGTGCGCATCGCCGGCTGCAACGACTGCCACACGCCGGGTTACGCCGAGAGCGGCGGCAAGGTGCCGAAGACGCAATGGCTCGTGGGCTCGCGCATGGGCTGGAACGGCCCGTGGGGCACGACCTACGCGGCCAACCTCCGCCTGAAGCTCGCCGACATGGAAGACGCGGCCTGGCTCAAGTACAGCGCCGAGCTGCACACGCGCCCGCCGATGCCCGACTTCGCAGTGCGCGACATGAGCGAACAGGACCGCCTGGCGATCCTGCGCTTCACCAAGTCGCTGGGCGCGGACGGCGAACCCGCGCCGGCTTACCTCCCGCCGGGCCAGACGCCGCCCCTGCCCTTCATCGAATTCAACCTCCCGCCGCCGCCGGCCGCGGCCGCTTCGAGCGTGGCAAAGCCCGCCGCAGCGGGCTGACGGCCTCGCGAGACTGAACCCCAACCCGGCCCTCTCCCGCGTGCGCAGGGGAGGGAGTTGGACCGGCCGGCGTTAAAACGTACAATTTCAGTCCGTTTTACAGGTCTTGCCCAGCCATGCTGCGGGTCACGAAGCTCACCGACTACGCCACCGTCGTGCTGACGGTGCTCGCCGCCGTGCCGGATCGCGTCCACAGCGCGGCCGAGCTCGCCGAGCGCGCGGGTCTGGAAGTCACCACCGTCGCGAAGGTACTCAAGCCGCTCGCGCAGGCCGGCCTGGTGTCCGGGTTCCGCGGCGCGCACGGTGGTTATCGACTGGCGCGCGAGGCGTCGGCCATTTCGCTCGTCGACATCGTCGAAGCGATGGAAGGCCCGCTCGGCATGACCGAATGCAGCGTGCACGCCGGCGCTTGCGGCATCGAATCCTCCTGCGGCGTGCGCGCCAACTGGCGCCGCATCAATGACGTCGTCTCGCACGCGCTGCGCGAAGTGTCGCTGGCCGACATGCTCGCCCCCGCCCCGAATCAACCCCGTCGTCCAATCCCCGCCACGCTGGCGACGGTGTGAGCCAGGCCATGAACCACGAAAGCAACGCCGAAATCCTCGAACAGCTGGGCCGTCGCTACGACGCCGGCTTCGTCACCGACATCGAATCCGACGCACTGCCGCCGGGCTTGTCGGAAGACGTCATCCGCTTCCTATCCGCGAAGAAGGAAGAACCCGAATGGATGACGCAATGGCGCCTGGCCGCGTACCGCCACTGGCTGACCATGCCGATGCCGAACTGGGCCAAGCTCGACATCGCCCCGATCGACTTCCAGTCCATCAGCTACTACTCCGCGCCGAAGGCGAAGTACGCCTCGCTGGATGAAGTGCCGCAGGAATTGCTGGACACGTACGAAAAGCTCGGCGTGCCGCTGCACGAACGCGCGAAGCTCGCGGGCGTGGCGGTGGACGCGGTGTTCGACTCGGTCTCGGTCGGCACGACCTTCCGCAAGGAACTCGCCGAGAAGGGCATCATCTTCTGCTCGATGTCCGAGGCGATCCGCGAGCATCCCGCGCTGGTGCAGCAATACCTCGGCAGCGTCGTGCCCACGGGCGACAACTATTTCGCCGCGCTCAATTCCGCCGTGTTCTCCGACGGCTCGTTCGTGTTCATTCCCAAGGGCGTGCGTTGCCCGATGGAACTGAGCACGTATTTCCGCATCAACGCGGTGAACACCGGGCAGTTCGAGCGCACGCTGATCATCGTCGAAGACAAGAGCTACGTTTCCTATCTGGAAGGCTGCACCGCGCCGATGCGCGACGAAAACCAGCTGCACGCGGCGGTCGTCGAACTGGTCGCGCTGGAAGATGCGGAAATCAAGTACAGCACGGTGCAGAACTGGTATCCGGGCGACGAAGAAGGGCGCGGGGGCATCTACAACTTCGTGACCAAGCGCGGCGAATGCCGCGGCGCGCGCTCGAAGATTTCCTGGACGCAGGTCGAGACCGGTTCGGCCATCACGTGGAAGTACCCGAGCTGCGTGTTGCTCGGCGACGACTCGGTCGGCGAATTCCACTCCGTCGCGCTCACGCACCATCGCCAGCAGGCCGACACCGGCACCAAGATGATCCACGTCGGCAAGCGCACGAAGTCGAAGATCGTCAGCAAGGGCATCAGCGCCGGCCGCGGGCAGAACGCCTATCGCGGCCTGGTCAAGGTGGAGCGCAGCGCGATCGGCGCGCGCAACCACACGCAGTGCGACTCGCTGCTGATCGGCAAGAAGTGCGGTGCGCACACGTACCCGTACGTCGAAGTGAAACACCCCACCGCGATCGTCGAACACGAAGCGACGACCTCGAAGATCAGCGACGACCAGCTCTTCTACTGCCGCAGCCGCGGCATCTCGGAAGAAGATGCGGTGTCGATGATCGTCGACGGTTTCTGCAGGAGCGTGTTCCGCGAGTTGCCGATGGAATTCGCGGTCGAAGCCAAGAAGCTCCTCGAGGTTTCGCTCGAAGGCGCAGTCGGCTGACCGAACAGGACAATCCCCACATGTTGAAGATCGACAACCTCCACGTCCGCGTCGCCGGCCGCGACATCCTCAAGGGCCTCTCGCTGCAGGTCGAACCTGGCCGCGTGCACGCCATCATGGGCCCGAACGGCGCGGGCAAGTCCACGCTCGGCAACGTGATCGCCGGGCGCGAGGGCTATGAAGTCGTCAGCGGCTCGGTGACGTTCGAAGGCCGCGACCTGCTCTCGCAGGAACCGGAGGAGCGCGCCGCCGCCGGCGTGTTCCTCGCGTTCCAGTACCCGGTCGAAATCCCGGGCGTGAACAACACCTACTTCCTGCGCTCGGCGCTCAATGCGCAGCGCAAGGCGCGCGGCGAGGCGGAACTGGATTCGATGCAGTTCCTCAAGCTCGTGCGCGAAAAGCTCGCCGTGCTGCACCTGAAGGACGAACTGCTGCATCGCGGCGTCAACGAGGGGTTCAGCGGCGGCGAGAAGAAGCGCAACGAGATCTTCCAGCTCGCGGTGCTCGAACCCAAGCTTGCGATCCTCGATGAAACCGACTCGGGCCTGGACATCGACGCGCTGCGCAACGTCGCCGACGGTGTCAACGCGCTGCGCTCGCCGGAGCGTGCGTTCCTCGTGATCACGCACTACCAGCGCCTGCTCGACTACATCAAGCCGGACGTCGTGCACGTTCTGGCCGACGGCCGCATCGTGGAAACGGGTGGTCCGGAACTCGCGCTGCAGCTCGAACAGCACGGCTATTCGTGGATCGCCGATCGCCAGTTGCCGGAGGCCGCGGCCTGATGAGCGCGTTGCTGGAATCGTTGGCGCAGGGCTTCGACGGCGACGCGGCGCGGCGCGAGACGCTGGACGCCGCGTTGCGCGACGGCTTGCCGAAGCCGCGCAGCGAGGCGTGGAAGTACACGTCTCTGCGTGCGCTGGAGCGTCGCGTGTTCGCGCCGGCGCAATCCTCGCCGGTCGACGCGACAATCGTGGCCGCCATCGACGGCCCGCGTATCGTGTTCGTCAACGGCGTGTTCGACGCGACGCTGTCGTCGCTCGATGCGTTGCCGGCAGGCGTCACGTTGCAGGCTGGCTCGGTCGCCGATCCGCTCGACGTCGGCGGGCCGGATCGCGTTTTCGCGTCGCTCAATGCCGCGTTGGCACGCACCGGAGTCGTGCTGCACGTCGCGGCGAATGCGCAGGTCGCGGTGCCGCTGCATCTGGTCTTCATCGGTGCCGCCGCCGCGCAGGACCAGGCGTGGCATCTGCGGCATGCCATCGAGATCGGCGAACGCGCCAGCGCTGCGCTGATCGAACATCACGTCGCCTCGGGCGCGCATTCGCACCTGGGCAACAGCCTCACGACGATCCGTGTCGCGCGGGGCGCATCGCTGACGCACGTCCGCGTGCAGGACGACGCCGTCGGCGCGACCTTGTTCGCGCGCACGGATGCCTCGCTCGACGCCGATGCCCGCTATCGCCGACTCGACCTGGAGCTCGGCGGTGCGCTGTCGCGCCACGAGTTCGGTTGCCGCCTGCTCGGCGCCAACGCCGCCGTGCAATCCGACGGCGTGCTGCTCGGCACGGGCCGTCGCCACATCGACACGCGCCTGAACATCGATCATGTCGCGGGCGATACGCGGTGCGATCTCACGTGGCGCGGGCTCGCGGCCGACCGCAGTCGCGCGGTGCTGCATGGCGGCATCCTGATTCGCGCGGGCGCGGACGGCAGCAATGCCGCGTTGTCGAGCCGCAACCTGCTGCTGAGCGACAACGCGGAGATCGACGCGCAGCCCGTGCTCGAAATCCACGCCGATGAAGTGCAGGCCGCGCACGGCGCGGCGGTGGGCGGGCTCGATCCGACCGCGCTGTTCTACCTGCGCTCCCGCGGCTTGCCGGAAGGCGACGCGCGTCGCCTGCTCACCACCGCGTTCTGCCGCGACGTGCTGGCGGGGCTGGATGCCGCGCTGCGGCCGGCCGCGGAATCCGCGCTCGACCGCGCGCTCGCCATGCTGGAGCGCACCGCATGAGTACCGTCGCACCGGCGACCGACATCGACTGGCCGCGCATCCGCGAGGACTTCCCGCTGTTGCGCCGCCAGGTGCATGGCAAGCCGCTGATCTATTTCGATTCGGCGAACACCGGGCAGAAGCCGGCGTCGGTGATCGAAACCGTCGATGCGTTCTATCGCCGCCACAACGCGAACGTCAGCCGCGCGGTCCACGCGCTCGGCAGCGAGGCGACGGAAAGCTACGAGGCCGCGCGCACGCGCCTGGCGAAACACGTCAACGTCGCGCCGCAGGACGTGGTGCTGACCAGCGGCACCACGTTCGCGATCAACCTCGTCGCATATTCGTGGGGGTTGTCGAACCTGAAGGCCGGCGACGTCGTCCTGCTCTCGCGCATGGAACACCACGCGAACATCGTGCCGTGGCAACTGATCTGCGAACGCGCGGGCGCGACGATCCGCGTCGCGGAGCTGCACCAGGATGGGTCGTTGGACCTCGACGCGCTGTACGCGGCGATGACGCCGGACGTGAAGCTGCTCGGCGTCGCGCATGTGTCGAACGTGCTCGGCACCATCAATCCCGTCGCCGAAATCTGCCGCGAAGCGCGCAGGCGCGGGATCACGACCGTGGTCGACGGCTCGCAGGCGCTGCCGCACATGGTGGTCGACATCGCCGCGATCGGCTGCGATTTCTACGCCTTCACCGGACACAAGATGTGCGGGCCGACGGGGACCGGCGCGTTGTGGGCGCGGCGCGAATTGCTGGCCGCGATGCCGCCATTCCTCGGCGGCGGCGAGATGATCAAGGAAGTGCGCTACGAAGGCACGATCTTCAGCGATCCGCCGCACCGCTTCGAAGCAGGCACGCCGAACATCGCAGGCCACATCGGCCTCGGCGCCGCGGTGGCGTATCTCGATGGCATCGGGATGGAGGCGATTGCCGCGCGCGAAGCCACGCTGCTGTCGCACCTGACCGAAGAGATGCGCACCATCGACGGCGTCCGCATCATCGGCACCGCGGCGCGCAAGGCGGCCGTCGTCTCGTTCCTCGTCGAAGGCGCCCATGCGCACGACCTGGCCACGCTGCTCGACCTCGAAGGCGTCGCGGTGCGCTCCGGCCACCATTGCGCGCATCCGCTGATGGCCTTCTTCGGCGTCCCGGCCACGTGTCGCGCCTCGCTCGCGTTCTACAACACGCACGAGGAAATCGAGGCCTTCGCGGCCGCCCTCCGCAAGGTGCGCCGCCTGCTCGGATAAACTGCGGCCCTGGATCGACGGGACCGCACATGAGCCATCTGCAATTCCGCGCCGCCGGCGTCGAGGACCTCGACGCCCTGGTCGCGCTCGTCACCTCGGCCTACCGCGGCGATGCGAGCCGCGTGGGCTGGACGACGGAAGCCGACTTCCTCGACGGCGCGCGCATCGACGCCGACGTCCTGCGCCGCGACATCGAACGCCGGCACAGCCGCGTGCTCGTCGCCGAACGCGAGGGAACGATGCTCGCCTGCGCGCACGTGTGCGAAGACGACGGCGCGGGCTACTTCGGCATGTTCTCGGTGCAACCCGACATCCAGGGCGGCGGCATCGGCAAGACCGTGCTGGCCGAAGCCGAACGCATCGCGCGCGAGGAATGGGCCCTGCCCGTCATGCGCATGACGGTGATCGATATCCGCGACGAACTGATGGCCTTCTACGAACGCCGCGGCTACGTGCGCACGGGCATCAAGAAACCCTTCCCCTATGGCGATCCGCGCTTCGGCATCCCGCTGCGCGAGGACCTGCGCTTCGAGGTGATGGAGAAGGCGCTGTGACCTGGGTGCGCGTGTGCGCCACTTCCGAGTTGCTCCCCGGCGAATCCAAGGTCGCCTGGGACGGCGACACTCCGATCGTGGTCTTCAACTATGACGGCGACTTCTATGCCCTCGAAGACCGATGCTCGCACGAAGACTTCGACCTCTCGTCCGGCCCCTACGACGGCGAGGAAGCCACCATCGAATGCGTCCTGCATGGCTCGAAGTTCGACGTCCGCGACGGCCGCGCGCTCAATGCCCCCGCCTATGCGCCGGTGCGCAAATACCCGGTCAAGGTCGAGGACGGCGCAGTGTGGACGCGCGACGACACTTGACCGAAAGCCCTGTTTCGAAGGGGGTTGGCGACCGCTCGTCGTCACTTGATGCAATTCGTTTGCATTTGCGAATGGCTCGCATTTAACATTGCGTCCGCCGCGGCCCCACGCCGCAAAACGACAATCCTGAGGACGTCATGCCCCACGCCGCATTCCGTGCGACGCCGCTCGCGCTCGCGCTTGCGACCATCCTGACCGCGCCGGTCGCCTTCGCCGCCGAGGAAGGCCCTGCCCTGCCGAAGAAGCCGACCGACCTGGACAAGGTCGAGGTGGTGGGCAAGTACGACGAGAAGCCGGCGTCGGTGAAGTACACCGAACCGCTGCGCGATACGCCGCAGACGATCACGGTCATCAACCGCGAAGTGATGGACGAGCAGAACCTGCTCGGCCTGCGCGACGCACTCACCACGCTGCCGGGCATCACCTTCGGCGCGGGCGAAGGTGGCGGCGGTTACGGCGACAGCATCACCCTGCGCGGCTTCAATGCCAGCTCCGACATCACCACCGACAACGTGCGCGACAGCGCGCAGTACTCGCGCACCGACTCGTTCAACCTGCAGGCCATCGAACTGGTCAACGGCGCGAACTCGGTGTACTCCGGCGCGGGCTCGGTCGGCGGCAACATCAACCTCGTGAGCAAGGTCGCCGCGATGGGCGAGTTCACGAACGTGCAGCTGGGCGGCGGCACCGACGGCTACGGCCGCGCGACGCTCGACAGCAACATCGAGCTCGGCGACAACGCCGCCTTCCGCATCAACGCGATGGCGCACCAGAACGACGCGCCGGGCCGCGATGTCGAGACGTTCGAACGCTGGGGCATCGCGCCGTCGATCGCGTTCGGCCTGGGCACGGACCTGCGCGTGACCCTGAGCTACTTCCACCAGACCGACAACAACATCCCGCAGTACGGCCTGCCGTACTTCAGCGCATACGGTGGCCCGCTGCCGGGCACCCGGCGCGAGAACTACTACGGCTACGCCAACGTCGACTCGCAGGACATCAACGTCGACATGCTCACCGGCGTGATCGAGTACGACCTCAACGAAAACACCACGATCCGCAGCCTGGCGCGTTTCCAGAACGTCGACCAGTACAGCGTGGTCGACGCGCCGCAGGGGACGTGGTGCCTGTTCAACGGCGTGAACCCTTCGCCCACCACGTCGGCGTGCCTCGTCGGCCAAGCGCCCGGCACGTTCCTGCCCGGCAATCCGAGCGGCCCGCGCGGTTACGTGCGCGACACGCAGAACAGCATCGCGATCAGCCAGACGGACCTGGTCACGCATTTCGAAACCGCAGGCATCGAACACGCGCTCGTTGCCGGCTTCTCGATCTCGAGCGAATCCTTCGACCTCGACACCGGTGGCCTGTTCCCGCGCCGCGCGAACGGCACCAACGCGCCGTTGCCTCCGATGTCGATCTCCGACCCGAACAACATCTACACCGGCCCGCGCAACTACACGCGCGCCAGCATCACCGAAGGCAGCCTGGACAACCAGTCCGCTTATCTCTTCGACACGCTGAAGTTCGACGAGCGCTGGATGCTCAACCTCGGTGCGCGCTGGGAGCACAACAAGGGCGATTCGATCGTCGACACGTACAGCGTCGTCGCCGGTCCGGCGTTCGGTACGTCGACGGGCATTTCGACGTTCGAGAACTCGGACAACCTCTTCTCCTACCGCGCCAGCGTGCTGTTCAAGCCGGTCGAAGCGGGCACGCTGTACCTGTCGTATTCCAACAGCAAGACGCCGTCGAAGGCGTCGGTCAACGGCGCGTGCACCGCACAGACCTGCAACGTCGACCCCGAAACGGCCGCGAACATCGAACTCGGCGCGAAGTGGGACGTCACCAAGACCCTCGCCGTGACCGGCGCGCTGTTCCGCAACGACCGCCAGAACTACAAGGTCGCCGACCCGGGCAACCCGCTGAATCCGAGCGGCGAGCAGCAGCTCGATGGCGAAGCGCGCGTCGACGGCGTTTCGCTGGGCGTCGCCGGCCAGATCACCCACGACTGGGCGATCTTCGCCAACGCCACCTGGCTGGAAAGCGAAGTGCTGCACGGCGTGTCCGACTACGTGGCCGCCACCGTCGGCGACCCGTTCAAGGGCCTGCCGATCAGCGGCACGCCGGAGCGATCGGGTAGCATCTGGACCACGTACGACCTCGATCGCTGGACCTTCGGTTACGGCGTGACCTACCAGAGCGACTACGTGTTCTACGGCAACACGCTGGCGACGTCCTACGGCAACGTCCATGGCTACACGACGCACCGTGCGATGGTGTCCTTCGCCTTGAACGACCAGCTGTCCTTCCAGCTCAACGCCAACAACCTGTTCGACAAGGAGTACTACGTGCGCGTGCGCAACAACGGCTGGGCGACGCCGGGCGATGCCCGCTCGCTCGTGCTGACGGCCACGTACGCGTTCTGAGTCGAACGGGCCCGACCCGGATCCCGCGATGCTGCTGACCATCCCGCAAGTGTTGACGCCCGACCAGGTCGCGCATTGCCGCGCGCGCCTGGGCACGGCTGCATGGGGCGACGGCAAGGTCACCGCGGGGTACCAGTCGGGCAAGGCGAAGGACAACGCGCAGCTGCCGGAAACCGATCCGGTGGCGCGCGAGCTCGGCGCGCTGGTGCTCGAAGCGCTGGCGCGTAACTCGACGTTCTTCTCCGCCGCGTTGCCGCAGCGGGTGTATCCGCCGTTGTTCAACCGCTACGGCGGCGGGCAATCCTTCGGCTTCCACGTCGACAACGCGATCCGTTACGACCGCAGCCGCGGCGGCGCGGAACCGGTGCGCACCGACTTGTCGGCGACGCTGTTCCTGTCGGCGCCCGAGGAGTACGACGGCGGCGAACTCGTCATCGAAGACACCTACGGCATGCAGCGCGTCAAGCTGCAGGCCGGCGACATGGTGCTGTACCCCGGCACCAGCCTGCACCAGGTCACGCCGGTCACGCGCGGCGAGCGCATCGCATCGTTCTTCTGGATCCAGAGCCTGTTGCGCGAAGACGCGCAGCGCCGGCTGATGTTCGAACTGGATCTTTCCATCCGCCGGTTGACGCAGGACGTGCCCGATCATCCGGCGCTCGTGCAACTCACCGGCGTCTACCACAACCTCCTGCGTCGCTGGTCCGACACCTGACGCACGCAATTCCGGAATGCAATGAACGCCACCACCGCAACCAGCGCCGCCAAGCCCGTCCGCCGCAGCAACACCACCTATCGCGTGATCCGCCAGTTGCACCTGTGGATCGGCGCGTGGGGCGCGCTGGCCGCGATCCTCTACGGCTTCACGGGCCTGGTGATGAACCATCGCTTCGGCGACGGCGCGTGGCCGCAGGGCGACAGCAACGAGAAGGCGCGCGTGACGCTGCAGATCCCGGCCGATGCGCAGACCTCGCCGGAAGCGTTGTCGCTGTGGTTGCGGCAGACGCAGCAACTCGACGCCCAGGTGATCCGCAAGGGCCCGCCGGGCGGCGGCCGCGAAGGCGCCAAGCGCCAGGGCGACAGCGGTGCGAAGGGCGGCGAATCGAAGAAGCCCGATCAGCCGAAGTGGACGCTCTCCGGCGGCAGCGCGAGCGATGCGTGGTCGATGGAATACACGCCCGGCAACACGAGCGCCGAGGTGAAGCACACCGAGCATTCCACGCTCGCCGCGTTCAACCGCCTGCACAAGGCCGTCGGCGGCGGCATCGGCTGGACGATCCTCGCCGACAGCTTCGCCATCGCGATGCTGCTGCTCGGCCTCTCCGGCATCTGGATGTGGGCGCGCGGGCGCAATGCGAAGGAACTGGTGCTCAGCGTGATGGGCGCGTCCATCGTCGTGTTGCTGGTGGTACTGGTGCCGGCGTTGTTCTGATCCCTGTGCGCGCCGCGCCTCAGCGCGGCCGCAACTGCGCGAGCAACACCTGGCCGCCGCCATCGAGCACGTGCCGCAGGCGCGTATCGCCCGCTTGCAGCAACGCCGTGTCGCCCATCGCGAGCGGCGGCAACCCCGAGTCGTCCGCGAACCGCGCCTGACCTGCGAGCAGATGCACGGCCCATGTCGTGCCCGGGTCGGCGAAGATCACCATCGGGCCCACGAGGGGCCGATGCCACAGTTGCGCGTCGATCGCATCGCGCCGCCACATCAGGTTGAAGTCCTGGGTGGCGCCGTCGATCAATTCGCCGTGCACGCCGGCCTCCCCCGCGAAACGCAGGCGCCCGTGCGGCGGTTCGAGCGAATGCACGTTGCCGTCGTCGAAGCGCAGGCGCACGCCGTTGCCCGAGAGCAGCACGATTTCACGATCGATGCCTTCGAAACGCGAGAACGGCGCGTCCTGTTCGATCTCCGCGATCGACAATCGCCAGGCCCACTCGCCATGCGCCGGTTCGGCCGCGATCTCGCGCGTCCACCCGGCGCCGTTGCGCCAGCGCTCGCGGCGATATTCGTTGGCGGGCACCACGCGGGAACGGGCGGTCGACATGCGCGCAGCCTAACCGGCCGTCGCGGAAAAGGGCAGGAATGGGCGCAATCCGTTGCCGCCCATCCCTGCACGACGCCCCGCCCTACGGCATGCGCCGCCGGGTCGTCACCTCCGTGACGGCGCGTCGGCTCAGGGCGCGGCCGCCGCCGACGCTGCCTTGCCCTTCGCGCCGCCGCCCGCGCCGAGCTGGATGCGGTCGCGGTTCTTCTCGACGGTCTTCAGGCCGATGCCCTTGACCTTGGCCAGTTGCTCCAGGCTCTTGTAGGGCCCGTTGGCCTCGCGGTGGGCCACGATGGCCTCCGCCTTCGACGGGCCGATGTTGAGCAGGACGCGGTCGATGGTCTTCGCGTCGGCGCTGTTGATGTCCACCTTGTCCGCCGCGTGGGCGGCCCCGGCGAACAGGACGGCGAGCGCCATCGATTGCAGCGCGATGGCGGTTTTCTTGACGAACGAGTGCATGGGTCTCTCCCTGACGAGGTGGACGGTTCCTGGCCCGCCGCCCAATGCGGCGGACGGGTGCAGTTTCCCGGTCCGTTCCCCTCCGACCCATCAGGGTTTGCCGCGTCACTTTGTCGTGTTTTCACCGACTGGCGTGTAGGGAATGTCTGATCCCGACGGGACCCCCGCGTTAGAATCCCGGTCTTTCCCGCCCCAGGTGCCCCCGCATGGATCGTTCCCTCGACGCCCCCGCCCTCGAACGCTACGTCGACGGCAAGTGGGACGACGACATCGTCCCGCGCCTCGTGGAATACATCGCGATTCCCAACAAGTCGCCGATGTTCGACGCCGAATGGGTCAAGAACGGCTACATGGACCAGGCCGTGGCGCTCATGGAAACCTGGGCCAAGGCGCAGACGATCCCCGGCATGAAGGTGGAGACCATCCGCCTGCAGGGCCGCACGCCGCTGATCTTCCTGGAAATCCCGGCCGCCAACGGCGGCAGCGACGACGATTGCGTCCTGCTCTACGGCCACCTCGACAAGCAGCCGGAGATGACCGGCTGGGACGACGACCTCGGCCCCTGGAAGCCGGTGATCAAGGGGGATCGCCTGTACGGCCGCGGCGGCGCGGACGATGGCTATGCGATCTTCGGTTCGCTCGCTGCGATCCTCGCGCTGCAGGAGCAACAGCTGCCGCACGCGCGCTGCGTGATCCTGATCGAAGCGTGCGAGGAATCGGGCAGCTACGACCTGCCCGCGTACGTCGATCACCTGGCCGATCGCATCGGCAAGCCGTCGCTCGTCGTGTGCCTGGATTCGGGCTGCGCGAACTACGACCAGTTGTGGTGCACCACGTCGCTGCGCGGCCTGGCCGGCGGCAACCTCACGGTGAAGGTGCTCAGCGAAGGCGTGCACTCGGGCGATGCGTCCGGCATCGTGCCTTCGAGCTTCCGCATCCTGCGCACGCTGCTCTCGCGCATCGAGGACGAAGGCACCGGCCGCATCCTGCTCGACGGCCTGCAGTCGCAGATCCCGGACGAGCGCCTGGTCCAGGCGAAGGAAGCGGCGAAGGTCGTGGGCACCGCGGTGTACGACAAGTTCCCGTTCCTGCCCGGCGAAACGCCGATGGCGCAGGACCTCACCGAACTCGTGCTCAATCGCACGTGGCGCCCGGCGCTGTCGGTGACGGGCGTCGACGGCATGCCGCCGCTGTCCTCGGCGGGAAACGTGCTGCGCCCGCATACGTCGGTGAAGTTGTCGCTGCGTCTTCCGCCGACGCTCGACGGCAAGCGCGCGGGCGATCTGCTCAAGCAGACGCTCGAAAAGGATCCGCCGTACGGCGCGCAGGTCACGCTCGATCTCGAAAAGGCCTCGACGGGCTGGAACGCACCGGCCATGTCGCCGTGGCTGACGCAGGCCATCGACGAAGCGAGCCGCGAGTTCTTCGGGCAGCCGGCGATGTACATGGGCGAAGGCGGCACGATCCCCTTCATGGGCATGCTCGGCGAGAAGTATCCCGACGCACAGTTCATGATCACCGGCGTACTCGGTCCGCATTCCAACGCGCACGGCCCGAACGAATTCCTGCACATCCCGATGGGCAAGCGCGTGACGTCGTGCGTCGCGCGCGTCATCGCGCGGCACCACGAAGCGAGCCAGCGTGGCGAAACGCGGGGCAGTTCCGCCGTGGCCGGCGCGAACGAACGCGGCGAGCACGGTTGCTGCTAGTCGGTTCGACCGCCGGTCGGTTTCGCGGCCTGCTGCGCCGCACACATGGCTAGCATCCCCCTCGGCGCCATCCGGCGCCCGAGGAGGACATCCATGTTCGAAGGCATCCTGATGTATGTCATTGGTGGTGCGGTGATCGGCATCCTTGCGCGCTTCTTCAAGCCCGGCGCGGACCCGGTCGGCTGGATCATGACCATCGTGCTGGGCGCACTCGGCGCCGCGGCCGGCGGTTACATCGCGCAGATGCTCAACGTGACGAATCGCGCGCTCGTGTGGGTCATCGCGATCCTGGCGGCGATCGTGTTGTTGTTCCTTTGGGAAGCGGTGCGCGGGAAGAAGCCCCGGGCGGTTTGAGGGAAGCGCAGCCCCATTCGACCCTCCCCTGCATGCAGGGGAGGGCTTATTCGCCGAGCAATGCGCGCACGACGCGCTCGGCCAGCGCTTCCGGCGTGTCCGCCGTCGTATCCAGTCGCAACTCCGGCGCTTCCGGCGCCTCGTACGGCGAATCGATGCCGGTGAAGTTCGGCAAATCGCCGCGCCGCGCTTTCGCGTAAAGGCCCTTCACGTCGCGCGATTCGGCGACCGACAGCGGCGTGTCGACGAACACTTCGATGAACTCGCCCTCGCCGAACAAGGCGCGCGCCGCCGCGCGTTCCTCGCGGAACGGTGAGATGAAGCTGACGAGCACGATCAGCCCGGCATCCGTCATCAGCTTCGCGACTTCCGCCACGCGGCGCAGGTTCTCCACGCGGTCTTCGTCGGTGAAGCCCAGGTCGCGGTTCAACCCGTGGCGCACGTTGTCGCCGTCGAGCACGAACGCATGGCGGCCCATCGCATGCAGGCGCTTGTCGACGAGGTTGGCGACGGTCGACTTGCCCGACCCCGACAACCCCGTGAACCACACGCATTTCGGCGACTGCCCGAGCGATCGCGCGCGCGTGGCGCGGTCGACATCGATGTGCTGCCAATGCAGGTTGGCCGCGCGACGCAGCGCGAAGTCGAGCGTGCCCGCCGCGACGGTCGCGTTGTCGATGCGGTCGATCAGGATGAAACCCCCCAGCGCGCGATTGCGCGCATAGGGCTCGAAGGGAATCGCCTGGTCGAGCGACAGATTGCAATAACCGACTTCGTTCAACGACAGGTGCGTCGCCGCCAGCGGCGCCTGCGTATCGATGTCGACCTTGTGCTTGAGCGACGTCACCGTCGCACCCACCGTGCGCGTGCCGAGTTTGAGCCAGTACGGGCGACCGGGCAGCAACTGGCCCTCGCCCATCCACAACACGTGCGCGGCGAATTGGTCGGAGACTTCCGGTGCATCGTCCGCCGCTGCGATCACGTCGCCGCGGCTGATGTCGATCTCGTCGGCGAGCACCAGCATCACCGCCTGCCCCGCCGTCGCGCCATCGAGCGCGCCATCGGGCCCGAGCACGCGCGCGACGCGCGAACGCCGACCCGACGGCAACACCACCACCGCATCGCCCGGTTTCACGCTGCCCGCGACGAGCGTGCCCGCGTAGCCGCGGAAATCGCGATCGGCGTCGCTGCGGTCGGGGCGCTGCACCCACTGCACCGGCAGGCGGAACCCGCCTTCGGCCTGCGGACGCTCGATTTCCACCGTGTCGAGATAATCGAGCAACGACGGGCCGTCGTACCACGGCGTGGCCTGCCCGCGATGCACGAGATTCTCGCCCTTGAGCGCCGACAGCGGAATGCATTGCACGTGCGGAATGCCGAGCGAATGCGCCAGGTGCGTGTACTCGTCGACGATCGCTTCGAACACGCCCTGGTCGTACCCGACCAGGTCCATCTTGTTCACCGCGAGCACCACGTGCCGCAAGCCGAGCAGCGAAGCGATGTACGTATGCCGGCGCGTCTGCACCAGCAGGCCCTTGCGTGCATCGACCAGCACGACCGCGAGGTCCGCGGTCGAGGCGCCTGTCGCCATGTTGCGTGTGTACTGCTCGTGCCCCGGGCAATCGGCGACGATGAACTTGCGCCGCTCGGTATCGAAGAACCGATACGCAACGTCGATCGTGATGCCCTGCTCGCGCTCGGCGGCCAGGCCGTCCATCAGCAACGCATAGTCGATGTCCGCGCCCTGCGTGCCGTGGCGCTTGCTGTCGGCGGCGAGCGCGGCCAACTGGTCGTCGAACAGGCGCTTGCTGTCGTACAGCAGTCGACCGATCAGCGTGCTCTTGCCGTCGTCGACGCTGCCGCAGGTGATGAAGCGCAGCAGGCCCTTGTGTTCGTGCTTGCGCAGCGCTTCGGAGACGCTTGCCGCGGCGTCGATGGTGGTCATCAGAAGTAGCCCTCCTGCTTCTTCTTCTCCATCGACGCCGTGGGATCGTGGTCGATCACGCGGCCCTGGCGCTCGGAGGTCGTCGCCACCAGCATTTCGGCAATGATCTTCTCCAGCGTGTCGGCGTCCGATTCGATCGCGCCCGTCAACGGGTAACAGCCGAGCGTGCGGAAGCGCACGCGGCGCATCTGCGCGGTCTCGCCCGCGCGCAACGGCAGGCGTTCGTCGTCGACCATCAGCAGCGCGCCGTCGCGTTCCACCACCGGGCGTTGCGCCGCGAAATACAACGACGGCACCGGGATGTTCTCGCGAAAGATATAGAGCCAGACGTCGAGCTCCGTCCAGTTCGACAGCGGGAAGACGCGCACGCTTTCGCCGCTGGCGATGCGCGTGTTGTACACGTCCCATAGCTCGGGGCGCTGGTGCTTCGGGTCCCAACGGTGTTGCGCGTTGCGGAACGAGAAGACGCGCTCCTTCGCGCGCGACTTCTCCTCGTCGCGGCGCGCACCGCCGATGGCCGCGTCGAATCCGTACTGGTCGAGCGCCTGTTTCAGCGCCTGCGTCTTCATCACGTCGGTGTGCACGGTGGCGCCGTGCGTGATCGGGCCGATGCCGCGCGCGAGGCCTTCGGGATTGGTGTGTACGCGCAGGTCGACACCGGTTTCCGCCGCGCGGCGGTCGCGGAACGCGATCATCTCGCGGAATTTCCAACCCGTGTCGACATGCAGCAGCGGGATCGGCGGCCTGCCCGGCGCGAAGGCCTTCATCAGCAGGTGCAGCAGCACCGAGCTGTCCTTGCCGATCGAATACAGCAGCACCGGATTGCGGAAACTCGCCGCCACTTCGCGCAGGATGTGGAGGCTCTCGGCCTCGAGGCGGTCCAGGTGGCTCGATGCCATTCGATCAGGCTCCGTTGCCCGTGCGGCCGTAGACGTCGTCGTACCTGACGATGTCGTCTTCCCCGAGGTACGCGCCGGACTGCACTTCGATCAGCTCCAGCATCTGCGTGCCGGGGTTCTCGAGGCGATGCTTCGCGCCGATGGGGATGTAGGTGCTTTCATTCGCGCGCAGGTCGTAGACATCGTCGTTGCGCGTGACGCGCGCCACGCCGCGCACGACGATCCAATGCTCGGCGCGATGCGCATGCGATTGCAGCGACAACGACGCGCCGGGCTTCACCTTGATGCGCTTGACCTGGAAGCCGTCGCCGACGTCCACCGAATCGTAGCTGCCCCACGGACGGTGCACTTCGCGATGCAGCGCGACCTGCGTGCGCTGCGCGGCCTTCAACTGCGCGACGACGTCCTTCACCTGCTGGACCTTGTCCTTGCGCGCGACGAGCACCGCGTCGTCGGTGTCCACGACGACCAGATCGTCGACGCCCACCAACGCCACCAGCTTGGTCGCATAGGCGTACGAATTGCGGCTGTCGACCGCGATGACGTCGCCGTGGTGCGCGTTGCCCTGCGCATCGCGCTCCGTGACGTCCCACAACGCCGACCACGAACCGACGTCGTTCCAGCCGATGTCGACCGGCAACACCATCGCCGCGTCCGTGCGCTCCATCACCGCGTAATCGATCGAATCCGAAGGGCACGCCGCGAATGCGTCGGCCTCGAGGCGAACGAAGTCACCGTCGCGTTTCGCCGAATCGAACGCCGAGCGACATGCGGCGACGACGTCGGGACGGAAGCGCGCGAGTTCTTCGAGCACGCGCGATGCGCGGAACAGGAACATGCCGCTGTTCCAGTAATACCCGCCGGCGTCGAGGTATCGCTGCGCGGTGGCGGAATCGGGTTTCTCGACGAATCGCTTTACATGGCGCACGCCGTTCGCGGCGCCATCGGCTTCGATGTAGCCGAAGCCGGTTTCCGGCATCGTCGGCACGATTCCGAAGGTGACGAGCGCGCCGCCGGCCGCCGCGGGCGACGCCTCGCGCACGGCGGCGCGGAACGCATCGACGTTCGCCACGACGTGATCCGACGGCAACACCAGCAACAACGGATCATCGCCATCGGCCAGCGCCTGCATCGCGGCCACGGCGATGGCCGGCGCGGTGTTGCGGCCGACCGGCTCGAGCAGGATGCGCGGCACGGGTGCGCCGACCTGGCGCAATTGCTCGGCCACGAGGAAACGATGCGATTCGTTGGCGACCACGATCGGCGCCTGCCCCGACAGCGGGCCCACGCGTTCCCACGTGGCCTGCAGCATCGTCTGCTCCCCCACCAACGGCAGGAACTGCTTGGGGTAGGCCTCGCGCGACAACGGCCACAGCCGCGTGCCCGAGCCCCCCGACAGCAACACCGGCCGCACTGGAATCATGTCCGTCTCGCCCAATTCATTGCCGGCAGTTTACCCTTCGCGATCCCGCCCGCCGCAGACATTGCCATGGACCCCGTACCGCTCCCGCGCGATCAACTGCGACTGGCCTGGACCCGGGAGATGCTCGGCGACCGCAATGTCGGCCTGGTCCGTGCGTCGGCCGACGCCGGGTTCCGCAGCTACTGGCGCACGCTGGGCGCCGAGCCCGGCCGCATCGTCATGGACTCCCCGCCCGACAAGGAAGACGTGAAGCCGTGGCTACGCGTGCGCGCGATGCTGGAAGCCGCCGGCGTGCGCGTGCCGAAGATCTTCTGCGAGGACGACGCGCAGGGCTTCCTGGTGATGGAAGACCTCGGCCCCGACACCTACCTGCACGTGTTGCACGCCGACAACGCCGACGACCTGTTCGACGCGGCGATCGACCAGTTGCTGAAGATGCAGGCAGTGCCGGTGCCCGACGATTTCCCGAAGTACGACCAGGCCTTGTTGCTGCGCGAGCTCCGCCTGTTCGACGAGTGGTTCCTCGGGCGGCATCTTGCCGTCGTGCTGGGTGCGAGCGACGAGGACCGGCTGGACCAGATCCACCGCGTTCTGATCGATGCGGCGCTCGCGCAACCGCAGGTGTTCGTGCATCGCGATTTCATGCCGCGCAACCTGATGCCCGCGCCCGACGGCCCGGCGGTGCTGGATTTCCAGGACGCGGTACGCGGCCCCATCGCGTACGACGCGCTGTGCCTGTTCAAGGATGCGTTCGTGAGCTGGCCGCAGGCGCGCGTCGACGAATGGCTCGATCGTTACCATGCGCGTGCGCAGTCCGCCGGGTTGCCCGTGCCGTCGCTGGAACAGTTCCGACGCGACGTCGATTTCATCGGCGTGCACCGGCACTTGAAGGTCATCGGCATCTTCGCGCGGCTGCACCATCGCGACAACAAGTCGCACTACCTCGAAGACGTGCCGCGCTTCTTCGGCTACCTCGACCGCGTGTTGCCGAAATACCCGGAACTCGCGCCGCTCGCCGACATGATCGATCGGCTCGTCGCGCCGGCGCTGAAAGAGTATGCGCACTGGACCGACCTGACCGGCGACGAACCGTGAAGGCATTGATCTTCGCCGCCGGCCTCGGCGAGCGCATGCGGCCGTTGACGAACACCACGCCCAAACCGTTGCTGCAGGCGGGCGGCAAGCCGCTGATCGTGTGGCATCTGGAGAAGTTGGCGGCGATCGGCGTCACGGACGTCGTGGTCAACACGAGTTGGTTGGCCGAACAATTTCCCGAAGCGCTCGGCGATGGCAGCCGTTGGGGCATGCGCCTGCACTTCAGTTACGAAGGTCCGACGCCGCTGGAAACGGGCGGCGGCATGTTGAAGGCGTTGCCGTTGCTCGGCGACGCGCCGTTCCTGACGGTGAACGGTGATGTGTGGACCGACTTCGATTTCGCGCAACTGCCGCGCCAGATGCACGGCGATGCGCACCTGGTGTTCGTGGACAACCCGCCCCAGCATCCGACCGGCGACTATGCGTTGCTGGACGATGGCGTCGTGCGCCCCGAGGGCGAACGCAAGCTGACCTACGCGGGCATCGCGATGTATCGCGCGGCGCTGTTCGAGGGTTGGCGCGAGATCATCGGCGCGGCGCCAGGCGCGGAACTGTCGCCGCCGAAATTCAAGCTGCCGCCGTTGCTCGTCGCCGCGATGGCGCGCAACGCGGTGCGCGGGACGCATCACACGGGGCGATGGACGGATGTGGGTACGCCGCAACGCCTCGCGGAGTTGGACGCCTCACTCGTCCCGTAGGACTTCGCGCAGGAACGGCACGGTGATGCGGCGCTGCGCCGCCAGCGACGCGCGATCGAGTTCGTCGAGCAATCCCGTCAACGTCGCCAGGTCGCGGCCGCGACGTCGCAGCAACCAATCCATCGCCGCTTCTTCCAGCACCAGGCCGCGGCGCTGCGCACGCGCACGCAACACGGTGCGGCGGGCGTCATCGTCGAGCGGCGACAGCACCACGCGCGCGCATTGCGCCAGGCGCGAGCGCAAATCCGGCAGCGTCAACGCGAGCTGGTCGGGGGAGGCGTGCGCTGCGTACAACACGTTCGCGCCCGATTGCCGCGCGCGGTTATGGAAGTCGAACAACGCGACTTCGTCCTCGCGCGCGCCGGCGATCGCTTCCAGCCCATCGAGCGCGACGAGCGCCATGCCATCGAAGGCATCGAGTGCATCGCGCAGGCGCCCCGCCGCGCTCTTCAGCGGCAGGTACGCGGCGCTGCGCCCCGCCGATTCGGCCATCGCGCACGCGGCGAGCAGCAGATGCGTCTTGCCCACGCCCGCGGGCCCGGCGACGTACAACCACTCACCGGCAGCGCCTTCCGCCAGTGCGCGCACTTGCGCGAGCGCGCCGTCGGGCGCACCGACGAATGTGTCGAGGCGCTGGTCCGGCGGATAACGCAGGGCCAGCGGAAGTTGCGGCGCCGGCATGGGGTCAGGCGTGGTCGTCGTTCGGCGTGGCGGGCGACTCGATGCCCGCATCGACGTACGGGTCGAGTTCGATGCCCGGGCGATCGCCGGTGAACAGACGGCTGTGCGTGTAGCGATCGTGCGCGTAGCGGAGCAGGACGTTGGCGACAGCGGCAACGGGCAGTGCGAGCAGCACGCCGAGGAACCCGAACAACTGCCCGCCGGCCATGATCGCGAAGATCACGGCCACCGGATGCAGGCCGATCTTGTCGCCGACCAGGCGCGGCGTGAGGATGTAGCTCTCGATCACCTGGCCGATGCCGAACACGCCGAGCACCAGCGCGACGTGCTTCCAGTCGCCGTACTGCACGAGCGCGGCGATCACGCCGAGCACCACGCCGCTCGCCGGCCCGAGGTATGGCACGAAGCTCACCAGGCCCGCGATCAACCCGATCAGCAATCCGAGATCGAGGCCCACGCCCCACAGGCCCACTGCATACAACACGCCGAGCATCACCATCACGCTGAACTGACCGCGCAGGAATGCGCCGAGCACCTGGTCGGATTCCTTCGCAAGGCGGGTGACCGTTTCGATGTGGTCGCGCGGCACGAGTGCGGCGACGCGCTCCTTCAGCACGTCCCAGTCGCGCAGGAAGTAGAACGTCAGGAACGGCACGAGCACGATGTTCGCGATCCAGCCGATGAAGGCCAGGCCCGAACGCGACAGATAGCCCAGCACCGTCGCGGCGACGCCGCCGGCGCGTTCCCAATGTTCGCGCACGAGCTGGAACAGGCGATCCGGATCCAGCCATGCCATCAGGTCCAGGCCGGTGTGGCGCTCGAACCACGGCAGCACCGTGCCGATGAACCAGTCGCGATAGCGCGGCAGCGATTCGACCAGCGTGACGATCTGGCGCTCCATCAGCGGCACCAGCAACAGCAGCGCGACCAGCACGACGACGGCCATCGCGCAGAACACGATGACCACCGCCGTATGCCGCGACCAACCGCGCTTCTGCAGGCGATCGACCGTGGGATCGCCGAGCCAGCCGAGCATCGCGGCGAACACGAACGGCGTGAGGATCGGCGCGAGCAGCCAGATCACGAGGCAGGCGATCAGGATGATCCCCGCCCACTGGATGCGGCGCGCGAAGGGCGACAGGACGGTGTCCATCAGCGCAGGTGCAGGACGGGTTGGTCGGCTTCGGCCAGCAGCACGTCGCCCTTGGCGACCACGTTGCGCAGGCCAGGCAGGCCGGTGATGAGGTCGAGCTCGACGAGCAAGCCCTCGGGCGCGGCGCGCACAGGTGCCATGCCGCGCACGACCGGCAACCCTTGCAGGTACGACATCAGACGGATGTAGTCGCCGGCGTTGCGCACGCCGTCGATCTGCACGGTGTAGCGGCCGGCCTCGCCCGCGGCGGTGCTGCGCTTGGCGTACTTGCGCGAGAGCGCGTCCGCCGCGCCGTCGGCGCCGGTGGCCATCGCGCGGCGCGCGTCGGGCTGCGTCGAGGTCCAGGTCGACAGCACCTTGCCCGAATCGACGAACGTCCAGTCCGCGGTCCAGCCGCCGCCCTTGGCGCGGTAGAGCTTGCCGATCAACTGCATCGGCGGGCTGTAGCGCGAGGACGCGCGCGCGACGGCGGCGGTATCGCCGCGCCAGATGGCGCCGACGGCCGCTTGCTCCGCGGCGCTGCCCGAGGGCAGGCCGAGGCGATAGCCGCGTTCCTGCGCGCGGTCGAGCACCGCGCGCGCCGCGTTGGTCTGCGCGAGCGCGACCAGGCGCGGGCCGCGGCCGTCGTCGATCGCCAGCCACAACACGGGCTTCGGGCGCGGTTCGGCCCACACCGGCAGGCCGAGCGTGGCGGCGATGGCGTCGATTTCATCGGGGTCGAAACGCACGACCAGCGTCGTGTTGAACGTCGGCGCGCCGGTGGTCGAGCGGCCTTCGTCCTGCTTGTAGTCGTAGCTCTTCACGAAGTCCTTGGCGCGGCGCAGTTCCTGGCCCACGCCCGGGCGGCTGGCCGCCGACCGATCGCCCGTGATCTTGCCCAGCACGATGGTCATCGCACGCGCAAAGCCCGAATTGCGCTCCGACTCGCCCTGGCTGTTGACCTTCACCTCGGCCTCGTAGAGCCCGCGCGCGCCGGCGACGACGTCGCCTTCCGTGCGCTGCGCGAAGGCGGTGCCGAACGCGAGCCACAGAACGGCCACGCTCAGAAACGCTTTGCCCATGCGGAATGCCTGCTGCATCGATCCATCCTTGCCTGCGCGATGCCTGCATGGTGCCGCAGGCGCGCCCATCGCGCCAACCCGGAGGGTTCCAATGGCCTGCTAAAATCCCGTCCCTCGCCGCTTCCGGCGCCCAACGGCCACCCGCGTGACCACCCCCACTCCCCTCACCTATCGGGACGCCGGCGTCGATATCGACGCGGGCAACGAAGTCGTCGAACGCATCAAGCCGCTGGTCAAGCGCAGCTTCCGCCCCGAGGTGATGGGCGGCCTGGGCGGCTTCGGCGCGTTGTTCGACCTGTCGGGCAAGTACAAGGAACCGGTGCTGGTCTCCGGCACCGACGGCGTGGGCACCAAGCTCAAGCTCGCGCAACAGCTCAACCGCCACGACACCATCGGGATCGACCTCGTCGCGATGTGCGTCAACGACGTGCTCGTGCAGGGCGCCGAACCGCTGTTCTTCCTCGACTACTTCGCCACCGGCAAGCTCGATGTCGACACGACCGTCGCGGTCGTCGGCGGCATCGCGAAGGGCTGCGAACTCTCCGGCTGCGCATTGATCGGCGGCGAAACCGCCGAGATGCCCGACATGTATCCGCCGGGCGAATACGACCTCGCCGGCTTCTGCGTGGCGGCGGTCGAGAAGTCGAAGATCCTCGACGGCGCGAAGGTGCGCGCCGGCGACGTGCTGCTCGGCATCGCGTCGTCGGGCCCGCACTCCAACGGTTACTCGCTCGTGCGCCGCATCTACGACCGCGCGGGCCGTCCCGCGGAGCTCGACGTCGGCGGCGTGAATCTCGTCGATGCGCTGATGGCGCCGACGCAGTTGTACGTCAAGCCGATCCTCGAACTGCTCGGAAAGCACGATCTGCACGCGATGGCGCACATCACCGGCGGCGGCCTGACCGAGAACATCATCCGCGTGATCCCGGACGGCCTGGGCCTGGAGATCGATGCGTCCACCATCGTGTTGCCGCCGGTGTTCGACTGGCTGCAACGCGAAGGCGCGGTGCCGCGCGAAGAAATGTGGCGCACGTTCAACTGCGGCGTCGGCTTCGTGCTGGTGCTCGCGCAGGATGACGTCGCCGCCGTTTCCGCCGATCTGCAACGCCTCGGCCTGCCGCACCGCGCGATCGGCCAGGTCGTGCCGGCGGGCGGCGCGGAACGCGTACGCATCGGTTGATCGCCGCGTGCGTCGGATCGCAGTCCTCGCATCCGGACGCGGCAGCAACCTGCAGGCGTTGCTCGATGCGATCACCGCGCGCACGCTCGATGCGGACATCGTCGGCGTGTTTTCCGATCGCCTGCACGCGCCCGCGCTCGAACGCGTGCCGGTGGAATTGCGCTGGAGCCGCGATGCGAAGGCGTACTCGCCGCGCGCGGAATTCGATGCCGAACTGGCCGATGCACTCGATGCGGTGCGCCCCGATTGGGTCGTGTGCGCCGGCTACCTGCGGTTGCTCGACGAACGCTTCGTCGCACGCTTCCGCGGCCGCTTGCTGAACATCCATCCATCGCTCCTGCCGGCGTATCGCGGTTTGAAGACGCATGCGCGCGCCCTCGCCGACGGCGCGGCCGAACACGGCGCGAGCGTCCATTTCGTCAGCCCCGAACTCGATGCGGGCGCGGTGGTCGCGCAGGCGCGGGTTCCGATCCTGGCGGGCGACACGCCCGACGCGCTGGCCGAGCGCGTGCTGGCCGTCGAACACCCGCTGCTCGTGCAAGTCGTGCGGCTGGCCGTCGCCGGGCGGATCGCTGAACAGGGCGACAGCGTCACCTTCGACGGTCATCCCCTGTTGGCCCCGCTGACCTTAGATTCCGCCGATCCCGACTGCCTGGCCCTGCCGACCCGGTGAAAACCGTCGCTTCGCTCCTGCTGGTTGCCGCCCTGGCCGCGGTCGCGCGCGCCTGTCCGGTCGCCGCGCAACAAGCGCCGGCGTCGCCGTCGAGCGCCGCGCCTGCGGGGGCCATCGTCCTGCCGCAACCGCCGGACCGCGCCCTGTTCCCCTTCAGCGCCCGCTACGCGGTCTTCCGCGGCGGCAAGCCGCTGGGGGACGCGACGCTGGAACTGGTATCGGTGCCCAACGCCCGCTGGCGGATCGACCTGCGCATCGAAGCTACGCACGGCCTGATGTCGCTGGCCAACCTCGACCTCCAGCAAAGCACCGTCTTCGAGGAAACCGACGGCGCCCTGCGCCCCCTGAGCCAGAGCACCGTGCGCAGAGCGCTCTTCAGCCGCAAGCAGATCACCGGCACCTACGATTGGTCGCGCAACCTCGCGCAGTGGACCGGCGATGTGAAGAAGACGCGCCGCGCCCCCGTGGCGCTCCAGGCCGGGGACATGAACGCGCTGCTGATCAACCTGGCGGTGTTGCGCGACGCCGTCCCGGGCGCCACCCTGCACTACCGGTTCGTCGACGACGGCCGCGCGCGCGACCAGGAATACCGTGTCGCCGCGGCGCGCGAACCCCAGGTCGTCGATGACCTCGCCTATGCGGCGCTGCGCGTGGAGCGCGTGCGCGGCGGCGGGAATGCCACCACCTTCTGGGTCGTCGAATCCGTCCCGACGCCGATCCGCATCGTGCAACACGACGATGACGGGCAAATCGAACTGCAACTGGTCGCGTACCAATAGGAAACCTGCCGATGCGTTCCACCCTGATCCGCAAAGCCTTCGCCGCGACCGCGTTCATCGCGATGGCCACCGTGCCCGCGCTCGCGGCCGCGCCGTCGCTGAAGCCGTTCAACGCCGAATACACCGCCAACTACATGGGCATGGAAGGCGCGGCGCACATGCAGCTCGCCCAGACCGGCGCGCAGTGGAAGTACACGCTCCGCATCCAGAGCAGCCTGGCCACGCTGAGCCAGGTGACCACGTTCGAAGAGAACGGCGGCCAGTGGCGCCCGCTCTCCGGCAGCGACAACTCGTCGGTGCTGATCAAGCGCGTCTCGAAGAACGCACAGTACGACTGGGGCAAGGGCGTGGCGACGTGGAGCGGCGACGTGAAGGCCGACCGCGCCGGCCCCGTCGAACTCAAGCCCGGCGACCTCGACGCGATGCTGGTGAACCTCGCCATCGCACGCGACGTCGCCGCCGGCAAGCCGCTGCGCTACCGCATGGTCGACGACGGCCGCGCGAAGGACATGGTCTACACCGTCGCCGGCAAGGAAACGATCACCGTCGCCGGCAAGTCGCAGCAAGCCACGAAGGTGCAACGCACCGATGGCAACAAGCAGACGCTTGTGTGGATCGTCGAAGGCCTGCCGGCCCCGGCGCGAATCCTGCAACGCAAGAACGGCGAGGATGAAGTCGACTTGCAGTTGAAGTCGATGAAATGATCGAAAAAGCCCCGCGATCGCGGGGCTTTCTTCATGCAGGCTTGCCGAAGCGCTTCGCCGACAAAACCGCGGCCTTGCTCCGCTCGACCTCGCGATTCTTCGGCGGACTGATCGTCGTCAGGGAATCGATGAGCGTCCGGGCCGCATCGCTCACCTGCTTCACCGCCAGTTCGAACGCTGCCTCGTTGGCCTTCGACGGCGCGTTGAACCCGCTGAGCTTGCGCACGAACTGCAATGCCGAAGCGCGGATCTCGTCGTGCGTGGCCGGCGGCTCGAAGTTGTAGAGCGTCTTGATGTTCCTGCACATGGAACCTCCTCGCGCGTCAGCCGACGCGCTTGATCCGCGCCCCGAGCCCCGAAAGCTTTTCTTCGATGTTCTCGTAGCCGCGGTCCAGGTGGTAGATGCGGTCGATCAGCGTTTCGCCATCGGCCACCAGGCCGGCGAGGATCAGCGACGCAGACGCGCGCAGGTCCGTTGCCATCACCGGCGCGCCGCTCAACTGCTCGACACCACGCACGATCGCCGTATGGCCTTCGACGCGGATGTCCGCGCCCAGGCGCAACAACTCCTGCACGTGCATGAAACGATTCTCGAAGATCGTCTCGTTGATCACGCCCACGCCTTCGGCGATGCAGTTGAGCGCCATGAACTGCGCCTGCATGTCGGTCGGGAACGCCGGGTGCGGCGCCGTGGTGATGTTCACCGCCTTCGGCCGATTGCCCTTCATGTCGAGCGTGATGCGATCCCCCTCGACCTCGATCTGCGCCCCGGCCTGCATCAACTTTTCCAGCACCGCATCCAGTGTCTCCGGACGCGTGCGGCGTGCCGTGATGCGCCCGCCCGTCATCGCACCGGCGACGAGGAACGTCCCGGTCTCGATGCGATCGGCGACCACCGCGTGCTTGGCGCCATGCAAGCGCTCGACACCGTGCACCACGATGCGATTGCTGCCCGCGCCTTCGATCTGCGCGCCCATCGCGTTGAGGCAATCGGCGAGATCGACGATCTCCGGCTCCATCGCCGCGTTTTCGAGCACGGAGGTGCCCTGCGCGAGCGCCGCGGCCATCAGCACGTTCTCGGTCGCGCCGACGCTGACCATGTCGAACACGACGCGATTACCCTTCAGGCGATCCGCGCGGGCCTTGATGAAACCATGGTCGACGCTGATCTCCGCGCCGAGTGCCTGCATGCCCTTGATGTGCAGATCCACCGGGCGCGAACCGATCGCGCAACCGCCGGGCAACGACACTTCGGCCGCACCGTACTTCGCGAGCAACGGCCCGAGCACCAGCACGGAGGCGCGCATCGTCTTGACGAGCTCGTAAGGCGCGACGTGGCTGTTGACGCTGCGCGGATCGACGACGATCCCGCTCTCGCTGCCCTTGCCGATCGTGCCTTGGTCGATGGTGAGCTCCGCGCCGAGGCCCGCCAGCAACTTCGCCGTGGTCACCACGTCATGGAGATGGGGGACGTTGCTGATTTCCACGGGTTCGTCGGCAAGCAGCGTCGCGCACAGGATCGGCAGCACGGCGTTCTTCGCACCGGAAATCTGCACGTCGCCGTTGAGCGGCGCGCCGCCCTCGATCTGGATCTTCTGCATGTCAGGCGTTCGCCTCGTCGGGCGTGAGCGTCTTGAGGGCCAGCGCGTGGATCTCGCCGCCCATGCGGTCGCCGAGCGTGGCGTACACCATGCGGTGGCGGGCGAGCGGCAACTTGCCGAGGAATCGTTCGGACACGACCGTTGCTTCGAAATGCACGCCGTCATCGCCCTGCACCTGCGCGCGCGCGCCGGGCAGGCCTTGCTCGATCATCTGGCGGATGGTGTCGGCGTTCATGTCGGGGGTGGTCCTGTAAACTGCGTCCTCCAGTTTAGCGGAACGCCACCCCGGTCTTCCGCCTGCCCCGGAGCATCCGCATCCATGGCGACTCCCTCCCCGCTCCAGCCTGCCGCCGCCTCCGGCTTCGACTTCGCCGCCAGCGGCCGCCGCGTCATCGCCATCGAGGTCCAGGGCCTCGAAGCCATCGCGGCCCGGCTCGACGGTGCGTTCACCGATGCCTGCCGGGCGATGCTCGCCTGCAAGGGCCGCGTGGTGTGCACGGGGATGGGCAAGTCGGGGCACGTCGCGCGCAAGATCGCGGCCACGCTCGCCTCCACCGGCACGCCGAGTTTCTTCGTGCATCCGGGCGAAGCCGCCCATGGCGACCTGGGCATGATCACCGACGCCGACATCGTGCTCGCGCTCTCCTACAGCGGGGAAAGCGACGAGCTGCTCACCGTGCTGCCCGGGCTCAAGCGCCAGGGCAACCTGCTGATCGCGATGACGGGCCGCCCCGGTTCGTCGCTCGCGCGCGAAGCCGACGTGCACCTGGATGCCAGCGTGCCCCTTGAGGCCTGCCCGCTCGCGCTCGCGCCGACAGCCAGCACCACCGCCGCGCTCGCGCTCGGCGATGCGCTCGCCGTCGCGCTGCTCGAAGCACGCGGCTTCACGGCCGAAGACTTCGCGCGTTCGCATCCGGCCGGTGCATTGGGCCGCCGATTGCTGCTCCATATCCGCGACGTGATGCACGCCGGCGACGAGGTGCCCCGCGTGCGCGAAACCGCGACGCTCAGCGAAACCCTCGTCGAAATGAGCCGCAAGCGCCTGGGCATGAGCGCGGTGGTCGATGCCGACGGCAAGCTGCTGGGCCTCTACACCGACGGCGACCTGCGCCGTACGCTCGACGATGCCCGCATCGACCTGCGCTCGACGCCCATCGCCACGGTGATGACGAAATCGCCGAAGGTCATCGGCGCCGAAGCGCTGGCGGTGGAAGCCGCGCAACTGATGGAGCAATACAAGATCAACGCCCTGCTCGTCGTCGATGACGACCACCGTGTCGTGGGCGCGCTGAACATCCACGACCTCCTCCGCGCCCGGGTGGTGTGACATGAATTACTCGCACCTCAACGACTACCCGGCCGATATCCGCGACCGTGCCAGGCGCATCCGCCTGGCCTGCTTCGACGTCGACGGCACGCTCACCGACGGTCGGCTCATCATCGACGGCGACGGCAACGAATCGAAGGCGTTCCACGTGTTCGACGGGCTGGGCCTGAAGTTCCTGCAGCGCAAGGGCATCGCGGTGGCGTTCGTCACCGCGCGCGCCAGCGCGGCCGCCGAGCGCCGTGCGAACGAGCTGGGCGTGGAATCGCACATCGGCGTGCGCGACAAGCTCGCGTGCGTCGAAGGCATCGCAAAGCGCATGGGACTGTCGCTCGATGAAGTCTGCTTCATGGGCGACGACCTCGTGGACCTGCGCGTGATGCAGCAATGCGGCCTGTCCGTGGCGCCGGCGCAGGCGCATCCGTGGATGCGCGACCGCGTGCACTGGCGCACGCATGCGCGCGGTGGCGAAGGCGCGGCGCGCGAAGTGTGCGACCTGATCCTCGCCGCGCAAGGCCACGCCGAATCGCTGCTCGATGAAATCGCGCACGTCACGGGCATCGGCGCGCGGGCGGAACAACCGCAATGAGCAAGCGCGGCCTGCTGCTGATCGCCCTGCTGGTGGCCGCCGCCGTGACCGGCTGGTCCGCGTGGGAGCATCGTCCGCGGGATCGCGGCGGCAAGGCCGACAACGGGCGCTCCGATTACGTGCTCACGGATTTCGAAGCCGTGGTCCTCGACAAGCAGGGCCGCGAGTCCTTCACGCTGAAGGCGCCGAAGCTCACGCGCAGCCCCGGCGACAAAACGATGACCATCCAGACGCCCATCTTCTACATCCCCGTCGCACCCGCGGCAGGCCAGGCGCCCACGCGCGAAGCCGGCTGGGAAGTGCGTTCGAACACCGGCTGGGTGAGCGCCGATGGCGACGAAGTCCGGTTGCTCGGGGCCGTGAACGCGAAGACGGCCAGCGCGGCCCAACGCCGCGTGACGATCACCACCGAGCGCATGAACATATTCCCGGACGCGAACCGGGCCACCTCGCCGGGGACGGTCACGGTGGAGCAACCGGGCTCTATACTGCGGGGTCAAGGCATGGATGCGCGGCTCGACAGCAAGCGCGTCCGCTTCTCGTCGAACGTAAAGGCCCGTTATGTCCCGTCGCATTGATTCGCTCCGCTGGTCCGCGCTGCTGCTCCTGGGCGTGGCCGCCTTCGCGGGCGCGCGCACCTCGGACCGCAGCCAGCCGATGAACGTCGAGGCCGGCGGCAGCGATTGCTCGGTGAGCGACACCGGCCAGTGCATTCTCACGGGCGACGTGCACATCACGCAGGGCACGATGGTCATCCGCGCAGGGCGCGCCGTGATCCATCGCGCCAACGGCGACATCCGCCGCGTGCAGTTCACCGGCAGCCCGGTGCAGCTGACGCAGGAACTGGACGACGGTTCCAAGATCAACGCGCGCGCGCAGAACGTCGATTACGACATGGCCACCGACACCGTCGTCTTCACCGGCGATGCGCTGATCGACCAGCCCGGTCGCGGCAACATCGCCGGTGGGCGCATTGCGTACAACATGCGTTCCGGCCAGGTGCAGGGCACCGGCGAAGGCAAGGGCCGCGTGAAGATGCAGTTCGTGCCGAAGGGCGCGCAACAGGGCAGTCGCTGATGCTGCTCGCGCAAGGGCTGCGCAAGTCCTATCGCACGCGCGCGGTCGTCCGCGATTTCGGCCTGACCCTCGACGCCGGCGAAGTCGTCGGCCTGCTCGGCCCCAACGGCGCGGGCAAGACCACCTGCTTCTACATGATCGTCGGCCTGGTGCCGGCCGATGCCGGGCAGATCGTGCTCGACGGCCAGGACATCTCCGGCGAGCCGATGTACACGCGCGCCAAGCTGGGCGTCGGCTACCTGCCGCAGGAACCCTCGGTGTTCCGCAAATTGTCGGTCGCCGACAACATCCGCCTGGTGCTGGAGTTGCGCGAAGACCTCGACGCCAACGGCCGCGAGCGCGAACTCGACTCGCTGCTCGAGGAACTGCAGATCGGCCACGTCGCCGGCCAGATGGGCGCCAGCCTCTCCGGCGGCGAGCGGCGACGCGTCGAAATCGCCCGCGCACTGGCCGGCAAGCCCCGCCTGATGCTGCTCGACGAACCCTTCGCCGGCGTCGATCCGATCTCCGTCGGCGAGATCCAGCGCATCGTCCGTCACCTGAAATCGCGCGGGATCGGGGTGCTCATCACGGATCACAACGTGCGGGAGACCTTGGGCATCTGCGACCGGGCGTATATCCTCAACGAAGGCAGCGTGCTCGCGCAGGGGGCGCCGGACGCGCTGCTGGCGAACCCCGACGTCCGCCGCGTGTACCTCGGCGAAGCATTCCGCCTGTAGGTCCGTCGCGTCCCGGCCGTCGGTTCCCACCGGCAGCGTTGGACTCGACATGAAGCCCCGCCTCCAGACATCGCTGGGACAGCACCTGGTCATGACGCCGCAGTTGCGTCAGGCCATTCGCCTGTTGCAGCTGTCGACCGCGGAACTGGAAATCGAGATCGCCAGCGCGGTGGAGAGCAACCCGCTGCTGGACTGGGAAGACCCCACGCCCATCGACACCCTTCCGGGCGATGGCGCCAACGGCAGCGGCAATGGCGCCGACCACGACGACGCACCGCCTGCCGACGCCTCGCCCTGGGATGGCGACGAGCCGTGGTACGAACGCATCGGCCCCGCCGACAGCGACGACGAACCGCTCGCCGAACAAGTGGCCGAAGCCGAAACGCTGCACGACCACCTGTTGTGGCAGTTGCACCTGAGTCACCTGTCGCAGCGCGATCGCATGATCGGCGTGGCGATCATCGAAGCGATCGACGACGACGGCTACCTGCGCGAGACCATCGAAGCGGTCGCCGACAGCCTGCGCCCCGACATCAACGCGCAGGACAACGAAATCCTGACGGTGCTGCACCAGGTGCAGCGGTTCGATCCGCCGGGCGTGGGCGCGCGCACGCTCAACGAATGCCTGCAGATCCAGCTCGCGCTGCTGCCCGAGGGCACGCCCGGCCGCGATCTTGCAAAGAAGATGGCCGACGGCCCGCTCGAACGCCTGCCGCGCATCGGCGTGGCCGGCCTTGCGAACGAACTGCATCGTTCGCACGAAGACATCGAACTCGCCGTGCACGTGCTGCGTTCGCTCGAACCGCGCCCCGGCGCGCAGATGGGCGGCCTGTCGGCCGATACGTACGTGACGCCCGATTGCGTCGTGTGGCGGCAGCAGGGCCAGTGGCGCGTCGCGCTCGCCGCCGGCGCGCGGCCACGCATCTCGATCCATCGCGGATACGAACGCATGATCCGCTCGGCGAGCGAGAACGACGCGATCTACCTGCGCGGCCGCCTGCAGGAAGCGCGCTGGCTGCTCAAGTCGCTCGAAGCGCGCGGCGATACCTTGCTCAAGGTGATGCGCTGCCTGTTGCGGCAGCAGTCGGCGTTCCTCGAATTCGGCGACCAGGCGTTGCGGCCGCTGACGCTGCGCGAAGTCGCCGGCGAAGTGGGGCTTCACGAATCCACCATCTCGCGCGCCATCGCGCGCAAGTACGTGCGCACGCCGCGCGGCACGATCCCGCTGCGCGCGTTCTTCGCATCGGGCATCGAGACCGGCACTGGCGGCGAGGCCTCGAGCACCGCCATCCAGGCCATGATCCGCCGCCTGGTCGAGGGCGAGGACCCGCGCAAGCCGATGTCGGACGCCCGCCTGGCGGAAACCCTCAAGGCCTCCGGCGTGCCGGTCGCACGGCGCACCGTGGCCAAGTACCGGGAGGCCATGAGCATCCCCTCGTCGCAGGACCGCCTGCGAATCGGTTAAGTCCCAGCCTTGCGGCCGACCATCTTCCCCTCACGGCCGCCGGGCGTATCCTGTCCATCCGAAGTGAGCAAAGGAGGTCCGCGATGCGCATCGACACCTACGGCCAGCAGCTCGAAGTCACGCCTGCCCTGCGCGACTACGTCGAAACCAAGCTCCAGCGGCTCTCCCGACACTTCGACCAGCCGATCGATGTCCGCACGCAACTCAGCCTGGAGCGCACCGACCATTGCGCCGAGGCCAACGTGAATATCGCCGGTCGCACCTTGCACGCCGATGCGACCGCCCAGAACATGTACGCCGCGATCGACCTGCTCGCCGACAAGCTCGATCGCCTGTTGATGAAGCACAAAGAAAAGATCATCGATTCGCACCGCGGCGGGGACGCCGCGCGCGGCGGCTGACACCCGCAACGCATCTTCGAGGGGGAGACGATGCCGTTCCAGTCGCTGCTATCCGCCGACCGCGTCGTCCTGCTCGTCGAAGCCGGGGACCGCGACGGCGTGCTCGACGCCGCCGCGCGATTGCTGTCCGACGCATCGCCTGCCAACACGCAGGCGATCGCCGAAAGCCTGCGCAAGCGGGAGCGCCTGGGCAGCACCGCGATCGGCCACGGCATCGCCATCCCGCACGGCCGGACCAACGCCTTCGACCATGCACGCGCCGCATTCCTGCGGTTGCGCGAGCCGATCGATTTCGACGCCAGCGACGGCGAGCCGGTCGACCTGGTGTTCGCGATGGCCGTGCCGGAGCATTTCACGCAGGAACACCTGCAATTGCTTGCGCAGATCGCCGAGCAATTCGCGGACGCGGGTTTTCGCGACGCGCTGCGCGCAGCGCCGGATGCCGCGACATTGCGGCAAGTGCTCCTCGACGGGGCGCACGCGCCGGCCGAAGCGGTGCGCGCCCGATGACGCAGCGGATCGCGGCGCAGGAATTGTTCGACCTGCACCAGCAACGCCTGGGCCTGCGGTGGGTCGCCGGCCAATCCGGCGCGACGCGCGTGCTGGAATCGGTCGAGACTGTCGCGCGCCGGCCGTCGCTCGCCGGTTACCTCAACATCATCTATCCCAACAAGGTGCAGATCCTCGGGACCGAGGAACTGCAATGGCTGGACGGCCTGGATTCGCGCAATCGCTGGGAAGTGATCGAACGCATCATGCAGTCGCGCCCGCTCGCGCTGGTGATCAGCAAGGAACAACGCGTTCCCGAAGACCTGATCGACGCCGCCGAGGAATCGAGTACGCCGCTGTGGTTGTCGCCGCGCCGTGGCCATGAGTTGTTGAACCACCTGCAATACCACCTGGCGCGCACGCTCGCGCCGCGCGTGACGTTGCACGGCGTGTTCATGGAGATTTACTCGATCGGCGTGCTGATCACCGGCGAATCGGGATCGGGCAAGAGCGAACTGGCGCTGGAACTGGTGACGCGCGGGCACCGCCTGGTCGCCGACGATGCGCCGGAGTTCACGCAGATCGCGCCCGACGTGCTCGACGGCACGTGCCCGGAGTTGCTGCAGGATCTGCTGGAAGTGCGCGGCCTGGGCGTGCTCAACGTGCGCCAGATGTTCGGCGACACCGCGGTGAAGCGGAACAAATACCTGCGCCTGATCGTGCACCTGACCAAGCCGCACCTCGAACCGCAGGCCGCGGGCCTGGAACGCATCACCGGGGACCTCAGCATCCGCCGCGTGCTCGATCTCGACGTCCCGCAGATCACCCTGCCCGTGATGCCCGGCCGCAACCTCGCCGTGCTCGCCGAAGCCGCCACGCGCGCGCACATCCTGCGCGCGAAGGGCGTGGACCCCGCGGCCGCCTTCATGGCGCGCCATTCCCATTTCCTCGAACGATCCAGCTGACGCCGTGAACACGACGCCGCCTCCCGCACCGCCCGCCCCGCCCGCGCCGCCGGTGCCGAGCCTGATGATCGTCAGCGGCATGTCCGGTTCGGGCAAGTCGGTGGCGCTCAACACGCTCGAAGACCTCGGGTTCTATTGCGTCGACAATTTGCCCGCCGACTTGCTGCCGGAATTCGTCCGGCGCGTGACGCGCGGCGAAATGCAGCCGGAGAAACTCGCCGTCGGCCTGGACGTACGCAGCGGCGGCGACCTCAACATCATTCCGGACGTGCTGTCGGAAGTCGGCGGGCTCGGGCTCGATCCGAAACTCATTTTCTTCGATGCCGAAGACGACGTGCTGCTGCGTCGCTACGCCGACACGCGCCGCCGCCATCCTCTCAGCCATCTCGGTCTCGCGCTCGCCGATGCGATCGGTCTGGAGCGGCAGGCGCTCAAGCCACTGCGGCAGATCGCCGATGTCGTGCTCGATACCAGCCACCTCAACGTGCACAAGCTGCGCCGCGTGGTGATCACCGAGTTCGGCCTGGGCGAAGCCTCGAGCCTGTCGTTGTTGTTCGAATCCTTCGCCTACCGGCGCGGCGTGCCGCCGGACGCGGACTTCGTCTTCGACGCGCGCTGCCTGCCCAACCCGCATTGGGACGCGCGCCTGCGCCCGCTGTCCGGCCGCGACAAGGACGTGGGCGACTACCTCGAATCGCAACCCGAGGTGGCGCAGTACGCCGGCGAAATCGAGCACTTCCTCGATACCTGGTTGCCACGCCTGCAATCGGACACGCGCAGTTACGTCACCGTGGCCTTCGGCTGCACGGGCGGGCGGCATCGTTCGGTGTACCTGGCCGAACGCCTCGCGCGCCATTGCCGCGAGCGCGGGTGGGCCGAGGTTGCGGTGCACCATCGCGAGCTGGACTGACTTGCACTAACCTGCCGCCATGACCGTCGGCATCCTGCTCATCACCCACGAAGGCGTCGGCTCGGGCTTGCTGGCCGTCGCCACGCGCCTGCTGCGCCAGTTGCCGCTGAAGACCGAGGCCTTCGAGGTCCCGTTCGACGCGGACCCCGACGCACTGTTGCCATTGGCGAGCGCGGCCTTGCGCCGCGTCGACGGCGGACAGGGCGTGCTGGTGCTGACCGACCTGTACGGCGCGACCCCGAGCAACCTTGCGGCCAAGCTCGCGCGCATCGGCACGCCCGTGCGCCGCGTGTCCGCATTGAGCCTGCCCATGCTGCTGCGTGTGATGAATTACGCAGAAATGGATCTCGACGAACTTCCCAGCGTCGCCGCGGCGGGCGCACGCAACGGCGTGATCCATGATGACGCCTGACATCGACGCACAGAGGACTGCATGATCGAGCGCGAGCTCCTGGTCGCCAACAAGCTGGGCCTGCACGCACGGGCCACGGCCAAGCTCGTGCAATTGCTGTCCTCGTATCGCTGCGGCGCGACCATCGCGGCGAAAGGCCGCGAAGTGAATGCCAAGAGCATCATGGGCGTGATGTTGCTGGCCGCGGGCCAGGGCACGCCGGTGGTGTTGCGCGTCGACGGCGACGACGAAGCCGAAGCGGCGGCCGCGGTGGCGGACCTGTTCGAGCGGCTCTTCGACGAGGGCGGCTGATGCGGCAGGTCCTGCCCGGTCACGGCGCGTCGCGCGGCAGCGCGCTCGGCCGCGCACGGGTCCGCTTGCCGCATGTGCTGGACGTCCGCGAGGAACACGTCGAGGCCGATGCCGTCGAAGGCGAGCTGCAACGCCTGCACGCCGCCATCGACATCGTGCGCGAGGAAATGCGCGTCCTGCGCCAGCGCCTGCATGGCGCACTCGCGCAGGAAGTCGGCGAATTCCTCGACCTGCACGCCCTGCTGCTCGACGACCCCGAATTGCTGCAGGGCCTGGATGACCTGATCCGCGCCGGCCGTTACACCGCCGACTACGCGCTGCGCCTGCAACGCGACCGCATCGCCAGCGTGTTCACGCAGATGGACGACGCGTACCTGCGCAGCCGCATCGACGACATCGACCAGGTGATCGGCCGCATCCACGTCGCGCTGCACCGGAGCGCGACGCCGGTCGAAGGCCTGGCGGGCGACATCCTCGTCACCGACAACATCGCGCCGGCCGAACTCGCGCAATTGCAGGCGCAAGGCGTGATGGCGGTGGTCACCGCGGGCGGCAGCGCGTTGTCGCACAGCGCGATCCTCGCCCGCAGCCTGCACGTGCCGCTGGTGGTCGGTGCAGCGCAAGCGTTGATGAAGGTCAACGACGGCGACGTGCTCGCCGTCGACGGCACCAGCGGCCTGGTCGTCCTCGAACCCAATGCCGAAGACCTGCGTGGCCACCGCGCGCGCATGCGCGACCAGGTCCGCGAGCGCCGCCAGCTCAATCGCCTGCGCCGCGAACCCACGCGCACCACGGATGGCGTCGACGTGAAACTGTGGGCCAACGCCGAATCGCGCGCCGACGTCGCCGAAGCGCACGCTCTCGGCGCCGCGGGCGTCGGCCTGTACCGCACCGAGTTCCTGTTCCTCCAGCGCACCGAAGTGCCGGACGAAGAGGAACAATTCCGCGCCTATCGAGACGTCGTGCTCGGCATGACGGGCCGCACGGTCACCATCCGCACGCTCGACCTCGGCGCCGACAAGGCCGACCGCAGCGGCCTGGTGCTCGAAGGCGAACCCAATCCCGCGCTCGGCCTGCGCGGCGTGCGCCTGTCGCTCTCGCGCGAACCGTTGTTCCGCACGCAGCTGCGCGCGATCGTGCGCGCGTCGGGCTACGGCCCCGTGCGCGTGCTGGTACCGATGATCAGCAGCCGCGAGGAAGTCCTCTCGGTCAAGCGCATGTTGCGCAAGGTGCTGGCGGAGGTGCGGCGCGAGGGACACGAAGTCGCCGACGTGATCCCGCTCGGCGCGATGATCGAAGTGCCGGCCGCGGCGATCGCCCTGCCCTCCTTCATCGGCGCGGTGGATTTCCTGTCGGTCGGCACCAACGACCTCATCCAGTACCTGCTCGCCGCCGACCGCAACAACGAGGCGCTCGGCGAGATCTATACGCCGATGCACCCGGCGCTGATCCGGCTGCTGCACGACATCATCCGCAACGCGCACAAGCGCGGCAAACCCGTGGCTGTGTGCGGCGAAATGGCGGGCGATGCGACCTACGCGCCCTTGCTGCTCGCCCTCGGACTGGGCGAGTTCAGCCTGCATCCGAACACGCTCCTGGAACTGCGGCGCGCGATCCGCAATTGCGATCTGTCCGCTTTGCGTGCGCGGGCCCCCGCATTGCTGCGCGCGAAGGATCGCAACCAGATCGAGCAATGGCTGACGGCCTCGCACTGAGCGCAGCGGCGACACTGGCGCTTTCCTTTCCCGGAGCGCGGCCATGCAACGTCGATTCCTCACTGCCTTCTGGCTGATCCTTGCGATGGCGTGCGCGCCTGCATTCGCCAACGACAAGGCCCCGGCCGCCGGCGCCGTCATGCATCCGGAAGACATGGCGTCCCGATTCAACACGCTGTACGCCGCGGGCGACATCGAAGGCCTCGTCGCCCTGTTCGAACCCCAGGCGCTGCTCCGCGTCGGCGACTCCGCCCCCGTCCACGGGCGCGATGCGATCCGCGATGCGCTGAAGGGCTTCATCGCGCCCGGCGCGGTGATGGAAACCACCCACATCGATGTCCTCGAGCACGACGGCCTGGCCTTCGTCTCCACGCGCTGGCGCATCCACGGTGCGCTCGAAATGGAAGGCACCTCGCGCGAAGTCCTGCGTCGCCAGCCCGACGGTCGCTGGTTGTACGCCATCGACCTGCCCGAACCGAAGGGTTGACGCAGCGCACGCAAACAAGCGGACTTCCTTGCAGGGGTAGGCGGCTTCATGCCGCACAGGCCATAATTCGCGCCATGAACGCCTGACCCCTGTCGCGCCACGTGCGCGGCGCCGCCAACGGAAGTACCGCATGGCCGAAGCGATCCGCCACGAGAAGACCGCGCGACAGCTGCGTCTGCTATCGGACGCGCTCGACAGCGGCCGCCTCGGGCCCGTGCGGCGCCTCGTCAACACGCTCTCCCCTGCCGAGATCGGCAACCTCCTCGAATCCCTCCCGCCCGCCAAGCGCACGGTGGTGTGGGGCCTGGTCGATCCCGAGGACGACGGTGAAGTGCTGGTCCACGTCGGCGACGACGTGCGCGAAAGCCTGCTGGCCGAGATGGACCCCGACGAAATCGTCGCGGCCGTCGAGGACCTCGACATCGACGACCTCGCGGACCTGGTCGAAGACTTGCCGGACACCGTCATCGACGAAGTCCTCAAGTCGATGGACCGCGAGAACCGCGAGCGCCTGGAGCAGGTGCTGTCCTACGACGAGGACACGGCCGGCCGCCTGATGAACCCCGACGTGGTGACGGTGCGCACCGACACCACGGTCGACGTCGTCCTGCGTTACCTGCGCCTGCGCGGCGAATTGCCGGACCACACCGACCATCTGTACGTGGTCAGCCGTCGCCATCAGTACCTCGGGCGCATCGCGTTGCAGTCGCTGCTCACGCACGAGCCCGGCACCGCGATCAACCAGCTGATCGACGACGAACAACCCGCCATCGGCGTGGACGAGTCGTCGGAAGAAGTCGCGCGCCAGTTCTCCGACCACGACTGGATCAGTGCGCCCGTCGTCGACGACAACAACATCCTGCTCGGCCGCATCACCATCGACGACGTCGTCGACATCATCCGCGAACAGGCCGAACACCAGGTGCTCGGCGCCGCGGGCCTCGACGAAGACGAAGACCTCTTCTCGCCCGTGCGCCGCGCCTTCCGCCGCCGCCTGCTGTGGCTGTCGATCAACCTCGGCACGGCGTTCCTCGCCGCGAGCGTCGTCGGCCAGTTCGAAGGCACCATCGAGAAGATCGTCGCCCTCGCCGTGCTGATGCCCATCGTCGCGGGCATGGGCGGCAACGCGGGCACGCAGGTGCTCGCGCTGATGGTGCGCGGGCTGGCGCTCGGCCAGGTCGGCGCATCGAACGTGCAGGTCCTGCTGTGGAAGGAGCTGCGCGTGGCGTTGATGAACGGCCTGAGCCTGGGCATCGTGCTCGGCGCGATCGTCTACTTCTGGTTCGGCGACGCCGTGCTCTCGCTGGTCATCGCCTCGGCGCTCACCATCAACCTGGTCTTCGCCGCGAGCGCCGGCGTGATCGTCCCGCTGACGTTGAAGCGCATGGGCTTCGATCCCGCACTTGCCGGCGGCGTGATCCTCACCACGGTCACCGACGTGATGGGGTTCCTCGCATTCCTGGGATTGGCGACGCTCGTACTGCTGCGCTGACGTTGCGCTCTCCCCCGGCCCCCTGTGCCGAAGGGAGCGGGAACGACCCCGTTGCGCTTCGTCGTCCGTAGAATCAGGGACTCAACCGCCTGGGGAGGCGACGCCGGATGCGCACCATCGTATTGCTGTCACTGCTGTTGGCCACGTCCGCGCATGCGCAGGATCCGGCGGCGGTCGATCCCGACTCGATCAGCACGACCACCACGTACTACGCGCTGCGCGACGCACAGGAAGCGCTCGGCAAGCAATGGCGCGAGGATTACAACGCAGCCAAGGATGCGATGGACGCACAGCGCACGGACGAAGCGGCGCGGACGTTCGCGAAGATCCTCGCCGCCTGCGAGGGCTATGCACGCCCCGGCCTGCGCGTGATCGCCGCGCACGACGCGGACGAGTACGTGCGCGCCGCGGCACGGACCGCCGACGGCACGCCCACCGAGTGGCTGGACATGGTCTGCCCGCGCGCCGCCACCGATTCCGCCTACCTGGCCGTCGAAGCGAAAGACTTCGATGGCGCGCTCGCCCGCATCCGCCAGGCGAGCGAATGGGCGCCGCTGTGGGCCGATCCGCACAACGAGCACGGTTTCGTCCTCGGCCAGTTGCAGCGCCGCGAGGAAGCGCTCGTGCAGTATCGCGAAGCGATCGACCTGGCGACCGCCTCCGGCGACAAGCCCGTGCTGGCGATGGCGTGGCGCGGCGTCGGATTCCAGTCGAGCGAGCTCGGGCGTTGGAACGACGCACGCGCGGCGTATCGACGTTCGCTCGAAGTCGAACCGGGCAACCAGCTGGCGAAGGACGAACTGGCGTGGATCGACCGCCAGGATCCCGCCGGCGCGTCGAACTGACGATCAGGCGCCCAGCAACACTTCCAGCACGGCCATGCGCGCGGCCACGCCGTTCGCGACCTGGCGCAGGATGAGCGATTGCGGGCCATCGGCGACGTCGTCGTCGATTTCCACGCCGCGGTTCATCGGCCCCGGATGCAGCACCACGGCATCCGGCGCCGCGCGGCGCAGGCGCGTGGCGGTCAGGCCGTAGTCGCGGTGGTAGTCGGTGAGCGAACCGACGAGGCCTTCTTCCATCCGCTCGCGCTGCAGGCGCAGCATCATGATCGCGTCGACGCCGTCGAGCGCCGCGTCGAAATCCTGCGTCACCGTGCAGCCTTCGAGCGTGGCGTCCGTCGGCAGCAACGACTGCGGGCCGCACACGCGGATTTCGCCGGTGCCGAGCGTGCGCAGCGCGTGCAGGTCCGTTCGCGCGACGCGCGAATGCTTCACGTCGCCGACGATGGCGACTTTCAGTTTCGAGAAATCCGTGCCCTTCGCCTGGCGCAGCGTGAGCATGTCGAGCAGGCCCTGCGTCGGATGCGCGATGCGGCCGTCGCCGGCGTTGACCAGCGCGGTGCCGGGGCGCGCCTGCGCGGCGAGCGCGGCGACCGCGCCGTCTTCCTTGTGGCGCACGACGAACCCGTGTACGCCCATCGCTTCGAGCGTGCGCATCGTGTCGCGCGCGGTTTCGCCCTTGCTCGTCGAGGAGGTCGAGGCGTCGAACGTCAGCACGTCGGCGCCCAGGCGTTGCGCGGCGATCTGGAAACTCGAGCGCGTGCGCGTCGAGGGCTCGAAGAACAGCGTGCACACCGTGCGGCCGACGAGCGTGCTGCGCAGCGAAGTATCTCCGCGGCGGTCGTCGAAACTTTGCGCGAGGTCGAGCAGGCGCACGAGCACCGTGCGCGGCAGGCCTTCGAGCGTGAGGAAATGGCGCAGGCGTCCCTGCGCATCCACCTGGGCAACGGTCACTCGGCGGCTCCGCTGGATGTGAGTGTGGGTGCGCTGCCGTTGGGCAGCATTTCGACGCTGTCGTCGACGCGGATCGCATCCTGCGGCGCGGCGAGCCAGCGTTCGATGATCACGGCGGCGGCCACGGCGTCGAGCGCGGCGGCATCGCGGCGCTTCTTGCGGCCTTCGGCGCGGTCGGCGGCGAAGCGTTGCGCGGCTTCGATGGAACTGGCGCGTTCGTCGACGAGCACCACCGGCAAGCGGTAGCGTGCGTGCAGTTCGCGCGCGAACTGGTGCGCGCGGCGGCGGATCGGCTGGTCGCCGCCGTCCATCGTCATCGGATCGCCGACGACGAGGCCATCGGGACGCCATTCGGCGCGCAGGCGGTCGATGGCGGCCCAGTCGGGGCCGTTGGCATGCACGTCGATCACCGCGAGCGCACGTGCGCCACTGCCGAACGCGCTACCCACGGCAACGCCGATGCGCCGCGCGCCCACATCGAACCCGAGTACGGTGCCGTCGAGTCGCATCAGGCGTGCCCGCTGTAGTCAGCCAGCTGCGCGAGGTTCACGCCGATGCTGCCGGCGGCTGCGCGCCAGCGCGATTCGATCGGCGTGGCGAACAGCAGGCCCGGGTCCATCGGCACCAGCAGCCAGCTGTCTTCCGTGAGTTCGTTCTCGAGCTGGCCGGCGCCCCAGCCCGCGCAACCCAGGGCGACGATGACGTTCTTCGGGCCCGCGCCCGCGGCCATCGCTTCGAGGATGTCGCGCGACGTTGTGACGTAGAGCCCGTCGCCGATCTGCATCGTCGAATCCCATCCCTCACCGCCGTCGTGCAGCACGAACCCGCGTTCGGGGTGCACGGGACCGCCCGACAGCACGACCTGGATCTTCAGTTCGTCGTCGTCGCTCTCGATGCCCATCTGCTCGAAGACGTCGCCGAGGGAGTATTCGGACGGGCGATTGACCACCACGCCCATCGCGCCCTCTGCGTCGTGCTGGCACACGAGCGTCACGCTCCGCGCGAAATGGGGGTCGGCGAGCGCGGGCAGCGCGATCAGCAGTCGATTGGCGAGCGGCGTCGGGGTGGCCTGCATGGGCGGATTCTAACTCCGCCCCGGGCGGGCTCGCGAACCGGATGCCGAAGGCGAAAAAAAGAGGGAGCGGTTTCCCGCCCCCTCTTCGAAACGTACCGCGATGCCGGTTACCGCGCCTCGGCAACCTCGACGCCATCCAGCCCCTGCGCCAGCGTGCGTGCGTCGCCGCCTTGCGCAAGCTTGATGCGCAGGCGCACTTCGTTCGCCGAGTCGGCGTAACGCAGGGCGTCCTCGTAGGAGATCTCGCCGGCCTGGTACAGCTCGAACAGGCTCTGGTCGAAGGTCTTCATGCCGAGGTTGGTGGATTCCTTCATCACTTCCTTCAGCTTGTGGATCTCGCCGTCGCGGATGTAGTCCTGCACGAGCGGCGTGCCGAGCATGATTTCCATCGCCACGCGGCGCGCCTTGCCGTCGGGGGTGGGGATCAGCTGCTGCGCGACCACGCCCTTGAGGTTGAGCGAGAGATCCATCAGCAACTGGCCGCGGCGGTCTTCCGGGAAGAAGTTGATGATGCGGTCCATCGCCTGGTTGGCATTGTTGGCGTGCAGCGTGCAGAGCACCAGGTGGCCGGTTTCGGCGAAGGCGATGGCGTGGTCCATGCCCTCGCGCGTGCGCACCTCGCCGATCATGATCACGTCGGGCGCCTGGCGCAGGGTGTTCTTCAGCGCGGCTTCCCAGCTGTCGGTGTCGATGCCCACTTCGCGCTGCGTGATGATGCAGCCCTCGTGCTTGTGCACGAATTCGATCGGGTCCTCGATGGTGATGATGTGGCCCGTCGAGTTGCCGTTGCGGTAGCCGATCATCGCGGCGAGCGACGTCGACTTACCCGTACCCGTCGCGCCGACGAAGATGATGATGCCGCGCTTGGTCATCGCGAGCGTCTTGATGATCGGCGGGAGGTTGAGTTCCTCCACGCTCGGGATCTTCGTCTCGATGCGGCGCAGCACCATGCCGACCTGGTTGCGCTGGTAGAAGCAGGACACGCGGAAGCGACCCACGCCGGCCACGCCGATCGCGAAGTTGCACTCGTGTGTCTTTTCGAATTCCTCGCGCTGCTGCGGATTCATCACGTTCAGCACGAGATCGCGGCTCTGCTGCGGCGTGAGCGGATTCTGCGTGATGGGCGAGATCTTGCCGTGCACCTTCATCGACGGCGGCATGCCGGCCGTGATGAACAGGTCCGACGCCTTCTGGTGCGCCATCAGCTTGAGGAACGAGGTGAAATCGATGCTGCTCATGGTGTTGTGCTCCCGACCGTCACTCGAACAGTCGCTTGTCCTTCGCGTATTCCTTGGCGTGCTGGCGCGTCACGAGGCCGCGCTTCACGAGATCCTGCAGATGCTGGTCGAGCGTCATCATGCCGTGCGCCTGGCCGGTCTGGATCGCCGAATACATCTGCGCGACCTTGTCTTCGCGGATCAGGTTGCGGATGGCCGGGATGCCGACCATGATTTCCCACGCCGCGGTGCGGCCGCCGCCCACTTTCTTCAGCAGCGCCTGCGAGATCACCGCGCGCAGCGACTCCGACAGCATCGAGCGGACCATCGGTTTTTCGCCGGCGGGGAACACGTCGATGATGCGGTCGATGGTCTTGGCGGCCGACGAGGTGTGCAACGTGGCGAACACCAGGTGGCCCGTTTCCGCGGCGGTGAGCGCCAGGCGGATGGTTTCGATGTCGCGCATTTCGCCGACTAGGATGTAGTCGGGGTCTTCGCGCAACGCCGAACGCAGCGCCTCGTTGAAGCCGTGCGTGTCGCGGTGCACTTCGCGCTGGTTGATCAGGCACTTCTGCGAGGTGTGCACGAACTCGATCGGGTCTTCGACCGAGAGGATGTGCGCGTATTCGTTCTTGTTGACGTGGTCGAGCATCGCCGCCAGCGTGGTCGACTTGCCCGAGCCCGTCGGGCCGGTCACGAGGATCAGGCCCTGCGGCTGGTCGATCAGTTCCTTGAAGATGCGCGGCGTGTCGAGGTCTTCGAGCGTCAGCACTTCCGAGGGAACGGTACGGAACACCGCACCCGCGCCGCGGTTCTGGTTGAACGCGTTGACGCGGAAGCGCGCCAGGCCGGGGATCTCGAACGAGAAGTCGACCTCGAGGAATTCTTCGTAATCGCGCCGCTGCTTGTCCGACATGATGTCGTAGACGAGCGCGTGGACCTGCTTGTGGTCGAGCGCGGGGATGTTGATGCGGCGGACGTCGCCGTCCACGCGGATCATGGGCGGCAGGCCGGCGGACAGGTGCAGGTCCGAGGCCTTGTTCTTGACCGAAAACGCCAGAAGTTCGGCGATATCCATTACGTGCTCCCCCGCACGGCAGTTGAAGTGCCCACTATGGAACGACTGGTGCCAGGCACCCCCCGCGGGCAGTATGGGCGCCGCCCTCCCCGCGGTGTCAACCGCGGATTCCGCGGCGATCACGAGGTTGCGACGAGATGCTCACCCCTGCCCTTGACGCTGTCGTTCAACGAATTGAGAACGCGGCTCGGCAGTACGGTCGGCCAGCCCCCCGGCTGCTGGCCGTCTCCAAGCGGCAACCGGCCGCGGCGGTCGCGTCCCTGGCGGCCGGCGGGCAGCGCGCGTTCGGCGAGAACTACGTGCAGGAAGCGCAGGAGAAGCAGGCAGAGCTTCGCGATGCGGGCCTCGAATGGCACCTCATCGGCCACCTGCAGTCCAACAAGGCGGCCGTGGCGGCCCAGGCCTTCGACTGGGTGCAGACCGTCGACCGCGCCAAGCTCGTGCCGCTGCTGGCCGCGGCCCGGCCCGACGATCGCGGCCCGCTGAACGTCCTCATCCAGGTGAACATCGACGACGAGGCGAGCAAGCACGGCTGCCGTCCCGAAGACGCCGACGCACTGGCTGCTGTGGTCGCGGCCGCCTCGCCCCGCCTGGCATTGCGCGGATTGATGGCGATTCCCGCGCCCGTCGAGGATCGCGCGCGGCGGGCCGAGGCCTTCGCCAGGATGAAGACCCTCTTCGACACCCTCGCCGTCCGCCATGCGTCGATGGACACACTGTCGATGGGCATGAGCGACGACTTCGAGCTCGCCATCGAACAAGGCGCGACGATGATCCGCGTCGGCACGGCGTTGTTCGGAGAACGACCGCCGCGCGGATAAACTCGCGCGATGGACAACATCGCATTCATCGGCGGCGGCAACATGGCCCGCAGCCTGATCGGCGGCCTCGTGCCGGGCCGCGTCGCGGCCGCCTCCCTCCACGTGGCCGAACCGGTCGACGCATTGCGCGATGCGCTCGCGAGGGATTTCGGCGTGCACGTGTCGCCGGACAACGCGACCGCCGCGCGCGCCGCGGACACCTGGGTGCTCGGCGTGAAGCCGCAGGTGCTGCGCGAAGTCTGCGAAGCGCTCTCGCCCATCGCGCAGGGGTCGCGTCCGCTGATCGTGTCGATCGCCGCGGGCATCACGACGGCGCAACTGGATCGCTGGCTCGGCGGCCGCATGGCGATCGTGCGTGCGATGCCGAACACGCCGGCGCTGGTCGGCGCAGGCGTTACGGGCCTGTTCGCGAATGCGCGCGTCCATGCGCAACAGCGCGAACGCACGCAACACCTGCTCAACGCCGCCGGCCGCACGGTATGGATCGACGATGAGGCGCGGATGGACGCGGTGACCGCCGTGTCGGGCAGCGGCCCGGCGTATGTGTTCCTGCTCGCCGAAGCGATGCAGGCCGCGGGCGAAGCCGAAGGCCTGTCGCCCGACGCCGCACGCGTGCTCGCCTACCAGACCATCCTCGGCGCCGGCCGCATGCTGTGCGAAAGCGATGTCGATGCCGCGGAACTGCGCCGTCGCGTGACTTCGCCGAACGGCACGACGCACGCGGCGGTCCAATCCTTCGAGGCCGACGGCTTCAGGGCGCTCGTGCAACGCGCCGTGCACGCGGCCGCCGTGCGCGGCAAGGAGTTGTCCGATGCGAACGATTGAACGCATGGCGGTCGCGATGATCGTCGGCAGCCTCGCCGCTTGCGGCGGCGGCTCCGCGCCGACGCCCGCGCACCCTGCGCCACCGCCGGCGGAACTCCATGTCGGCGATCTGCACCTGCATGCCACCGCCGTCAACACGATGGCCTTGCCCGAGCGCGTGACGAAAAGCTACGGCATCGCACGCGGTGAACAAACGTGGATGCTGTTGGTCACCGTGCGCCAGGGCGAGGAAGGCCGCGACGTGGCGGTGCCCGCCAACGTCGTCGCGACTGCGCGCGATCTGGGCGGCCGCAGGATCGGCATCCCGATGCGCGAACTGCGCCTGGATGGCGGGCTCATCGACAACGTCGGCACGTTCTCGATCAGCCCGCCGGATACGTTGCAGTTCACCGTGGACGTCACGCCGGCCAACGGGCCGACGCGCACGCTGGAATTCACACGCGAAGTGGCGAAGTAGCCCACGCGCGCACGATGCGCGCGATCGCATCCACGCCGTCGGTCAACGCCGCCGGCCCCGGCTGCAGGATGATCGGCGACTTCACTTCGTGCAGTTCCCCGTCGCGCACGGCGGGGATCGCGTCCCAACCGGGGCGCGCGGCGACGCGTTCGGGCCGGAAGCGCTTGCCGCACCACGAACCCAGGATGATGTCGGGCGCGCGGCGGATCACCTCGTCGCTGTCTTCGAGGATGCGTTGTTTCGCGAGCGGTTCCAGCGCGCGCTCGGGAAAGATGTCGTCGCCGCCGGCGATGCGCACGAGTTCGGCGACCCAGCGGATGCCGGTGATCGGCGGCTCGTCCCACTCTTCGAAATAGACGCGCGGGCGGCGTTGCAGGCGCGCGGAGTCATCGGCGATGGCATCGAGGCGGCGTTGCAGCGAATCGGCGTAATCGTTCGCGCGTTGCGCGGCGCCGACCATCGCGCCGAGCCGGCGGATGTAGTCGATGATTTCCGCGACGCTGCGATGGTTCGCGATCCACACCTCCACGCCGCGCCGCACCAGTTCGGCGGCGATGTCGGCCTGGATGTCGGAAAAGCCGATCGCGAAGTCGGGCTTCAGCGCGAGGATCGCGTCGATCTTCGCGCTCGTGAACGCACTGACCTTCGGCTTGTCGCGTCGCGCGGCGGTGGGCCGCACGGTGAAGCCGCTGATGCCGACGATGCGGTCCTGCTCGCCGAGCGCGTAGAGCGTTTCGGTCGGCTCCTCGGTAAGGCAGACGATGCGGGACGGCGGCATCAGGGATACAGCATGCGCACGGACCACGCGCCGTCGGCGCCGCGTTCGTGCAGGTGACGTTCGTGCAGCCGGAATTGCGCGCCGTACCAGAACTCCACCGCGCGCGGCACGATGCGGAACCCGCTCCAGCGCGGCGGGCGCGGCACGGGTTGGCCATCGAAGCGACGTTCGACGTCGGCAAGGCGGTCTTCGAAGGTTTCGCGAGAGGCCAGGGTTTCCGATTGGTCCGACGCCCAGGCACCCAACTGGCTCCCGCGCGGACGCGAGGCGAAGTAGGCATCGGCTTCGGCGTCGGCGACGATCTCGACATCGCCCTCGATGCGCACCTGCACGCCGAGCTGCACGCGCGGCCAGTGGAACAGCAGCGCGGCCTGTGGATTGGCCTGCAACTCGCGGCCCTTGCGGCCATCGAGGTGCGTGTAGAAGACGAAGCCGCGCGCGTCGTGCGCCTTCAGCAACACCGTGCGCGCCGAGGGCCGGCCCTGCGCGTCGGCGGTGGCGACGACCATCGCGGTGGGATCGGGTTCGCCCACGGCCGCGGCCTGTGCGAAGAGGTGGTCGAAGGTGGCGAGGACGTCCGTGGGCAGGTCGGTGCGCATGGCGGCATTCTCGCGCATTAAGATCGCCGGCATGAATCCCGCCCCGCACCTCGTCCTCGTCGGCCCCATGGGCGCCGGCAAGACGTCCATCGGCCGCCGCATCGCGGCGCGGCTGGGGCTGCCCTTCACGGACATGGACGCAGCCATCGAGGAACGCGCCGGCACGAAGGTCGCCCTGATCTTCGAAGTCGAGGGCGAAGCCGGCTTCCGGGCGCGCGAACGTGAAATGCTGGCCGAGCTGCTGCTTCACACGCCCAGCGGCGTGATCGCGACGGGCGGCGGCGTGGTGCTGGACGCCGACAATCGTCGCTTGCTGCAGGCGCATGCGTTCGTCGTGCACCTCGATCTCGGGGTCGACGGACAGCTGGAACGGCTCGCGCGCGACCGCACGCGGCCCCTGCTGCAACGGCCGGATCGCGAAGCGGTGCTGCACTCGCTCGCGGGCGAACGCGGCGGCCTGTACGCCGAAATCGCCGACCTGCGGTTCTCGACCGAAGGCATGGCCGCGCACGATGCGGCATTGCGGCTCGCGCGCCTGGTGGACGGGCAATGGCAGCGCAGCGAGGCGGCGGCATGAGCGGCATCCGTTACGTCGACGTCGGCGGCGCCCAGCCGTACCGCATTGCGATCGGCGATGGTGCGTCGTGCGATGGCGCCGCGCTCGCGGCGCACGTGCGCGGGCGCCACGTGTTCCTCGTGAGCGATGCGCACGTCGCGCCGCTGTATGCGCGGCAAGTGGTCGATGCGTTGCAGCGCGCGCGCCCCGAAATCAAATGCATCGTCTCGTGCATCCCCGCGGGCGAGTCGGCGAAGACGCTGGAGCGTTTCGGCGAACTCGTGCGCGAACTCGCGGATTTCGGCGCGACGCGCGATGCCTGCGTGATCGCGCTCGGCGGTGGCGTCGTCGGCGATCTCACCGGGTTCGTCGCCGCGTGCTGGATGCGCGGCGTGGATTGCGTGCAATTGCCGACGACCTTGCTCGCGATGGTCGATTCGTCGGTCGGCGGCAAGACGGCGGTCGACATGCCGCAGGGCAAGAACCTCGTCGGCGCCTTCCATCCGCCGCGCGCGGTCTTCGCCGATACGGCGACGTTGCACACCCTGCCCGACCGCGAGTTGCGCGCAGGCCTGGCCGAAGTCGTGAAATACGGCGCGATCCGCGATGCGGCGTTCCTCGACTGGCTGGACGCGCACGTCGATGCGTTGCTCGCGCGCGATGCCGATGCGCTCGCGCACGCCATCGCGCGCAGTTGCGAGCACAAGGCGGAGATCACGCAGCGCGATCCCTTCGAGAAAGGCGAACGCGCGCTGCTCAACTTCGGCCACACCTTCGCGCATGCGATCGAAAGCGAACAGGGGTACGGCGGGTTGAACCATGGCGAAGCGGTCGCCGTGGGCATGGTGCGTGCGGCGAGATTGTCGGCGCGCCTGGGGATGGCGGACGACGCCGATGCGACGCGGCTCGAATCCCTGCTCGCTCGTTTCGGCCTCCCCGTCGCGGTGCCGGGGGGTCTATCGGCCGACGCGCTGGTCGCCCGCATGCGCCTGGACAAGAAGGCCGCCGCGGGGGGCCTGCGCTTCATCCTCTGGCGTGGAATCGGCGCGGCGGAAGTCGTTTCGGACGTCGACGGGGCCGCGGTCATCTCGGTGCTCTGAACCCGACGGGGGCTACAATGCGCCCCCCATGCGCCTGCTCCTGCAAGAACGGCCCACCGGCCGCGAGGCTCCGCGCTTCGTCCAGCTCCAGCTCGAGGCCGACCTGCTCGGCGGATGGACGCTCGTGCGCGAGACCGGGCAGATCGGCGGGCGCAGTACGTTGCGGCGCGAGCAATACCTCGACCAGGGCAGTGCGCTGGCCGCGTTCGAACATGCCCGCGACCTGCAACTGAAGAAAGGCTTCCAGCTGATGTTCGTGCAGGGCGCCGACGCACCGCGCCCCTGAATTCCATTCTTGCGAGAACCCGCGTGACCCCCACCCTGAAGAACGATCGCTTCCTGCGCGCCCTGCGCCGCGAACCCGTCGACGCCACGCCCGTGTGGCTGATGCGCCAGGCCGGGCGCTATCTGCCGGAATACCGCGCCACCCGCGCGAAGGCCGGCAGCTTCCTGGCGATGGCCAAGAACCCCGACCTCGCGTGCGAAGTCACGCTGCAACCGCTCGCGCGCTTCGACCTCGACGCCGCGATCCTGTTCTCCGACATCCTCACCGTGCCCGACGCGATGGGCCTGGGGCTGTATTTCGTCGAAGGCGAAGGCCCGAAGTTCGAACGCCCCGTGCGCAGCGCCGCGGACATCGCGAAGCTCGCCGTGCCCGACATGGCCGGCGAACTGCGCTACGTGATGGACGCGGTGTCGGTGATCCGGCGCGAACTCGATGGCCGCGTGCCGCTGATCGGTTTCTCCGGCAGCCCGTGGACGCTGGCGTGCTACATGGTCGAAGGCGGCGGCAGCGACAACTTCTCGAAGGTCAAACGCCTCGCGCTCGACGACCCGAAGGCGATGCACGCGCTGTTGTCGATCAACACCGATGCGGTGATCGCCTACCTGCGCGCGCAGCGCGAGGCCGGCGCGCAGGCGCTGCAGGTGTTCGACACGTGGGGCGGCGTGTTGTCGCCGTCGATGTATCGCGAATTCTCGCTGCCGTACCTCACCCGCATCGCGCGCGAACTCGATCGCGGCGATGCGCCGCTGATCCTGTTCGGCAAGGGCAATGCGCCCTACCTGGAAGATCTCGCCGCGAGCGGCGCGGAAGGCGTCGGCGTGGATTGGCTGATCGAACTCGATGAAGCCGCGCGCCGCACCCGGGGCCAGGTCGCGCTGCAGGGCAATCTCGATCCGGCGATGTTGTACGGCTCACCCGACAGCGTGCGCGCCCGCGTGCGCGAAGCCCTCGACAGCTATGCGAAGGGCAACGGCGGTTCGCGCGAGGGGCACGTCTTCAACCTCGGACACGGGTTGTCGCCGGACATGGATCCGGCGCATGTCGGGGCCTTGGTCGACGAAGTGCACAAGCACAGCGCGCGCTGACTCAGCGCGCGACATCGCCCGAATCCACCGGGCCCGTGAAGGGCGCGCTCCAATCGGCGCCCGTCCTGATCCGCACGTTCGTGAAGTACGCGGGCAGGCCTTCCTCCCACCTCGGGCCCGATTGCAGCTGGTAATGCAGGTGCACGAGGAAGGCGTCGCCGGACATTCCCATTCCGCCGATCACATCGCCACTGCGCACGCGCTGGCCGTCGCGCACGCGCACGCTGCCTTGTTTCAGGTGCGCGAAGAGGCTGTACTCGCCATCGCCGTGGTCGATCACGACGTAGTTGCCGAGGAACAGCGTGAGATCCTTCATGATCGCGTCCTGCTCGAAGGGCGGCGGCCCGCCCTTGCGGTTGTCGCGCATGCCGTCGCGCATCGCGACCACGACGCCGTCGCCCGTCGCGTGCACCGGCGCACCGTAGCCGTACCAGTCTTCCGGCGTCGCGCCGTCGCTACGGAACAACCTGCCCTGCGCATCGGCGATGGTGAAGTCGTGCGCATAACGCATGAAGTTCGACGTGATGCCGAAGTGCGTCGTCATGCCGCCAGTGATGTCGAGCCGGCGATGGTGCGCGAGCAGATCGTGGCCGTCGTGCACGAAGACCTCGCCGTCGAGCGGCAGCCGCAACACCGTCTTCGGTTCGAATGCGCGGGGCGCGACGCGCAACTCGACGCGCGATTCCGGTCCGTCTTCTCCAGCGCGGAACGTGGCGACGTAGCGCAGATCGCCGAGCCATTGGTCCGGACCGAACGATGCGAACGGATTGAACACCACCAGCCGCCCTTTCGCCGGCAACGTGCGATTGGGCAGCGTCGCGAGCGACATCGTCGTCGGATCGCCGTTGCGATCCAGCCGCCGCTGCGAGAAGAAGCGGCCCTGCCGGTCGAACAGCGTCACTTCCAGGCCGGTCAGCTCCAGCGCCTGGTCACCGTCGCTGGCGAACACCAGGTCGAAGTTCAGGTGCTGCGCATCGCGCATGCGCTCGATCAGCGGCTGCGCGGGCAGCGTGGTGGCGGTGGGCGCCGCGGCCAGCGGCGCGGCGGCGAGCAGCAGGGTCAGCAACCACGAGCGCATGGCGCATCCTTTTTCGGGCGTCCCCCGAGGCGATACGCCCGCGCGGCCCGCGGTTGCAGTGCCACGCAGCGTTCCATCGCGCCCTGCCCACGATTCACATCGGCCGGTCTAGGATGGCGCGTCCCGCACGGTCGAACCTTTCGGACCGCGCGGGCCATCCACCCGCATCCCGCCGAGCGTGCCCCGCCCATGCCCAACCGATTCGTGCGCCACGCGGCCCTGGCCGCCCTGGTCCTCGCATCCTGCCTCGTGCATGCGGCCGACACGGTCTACGCGCTCGATCCGGTGCATACGCGCGTGATGTTCGCGGTCAGCCACGCGGGCTTCTCCAATCCGATGGGCACCGTCTCCGGCACGACCGGCACGCTGGTGTTCGATCCGGACAACTGGAGCAGCGCGCGCGTCGAAGCGAAGATCCCGCTCGACCGCCTCGACATGGGCGATGCGAAGTGGAACGACGCGGTGCTCGGGCGCAGCTTCCTCGATGCGAAGCAACACCCGGTGGCGACGTTCGTCTCCACGCGCATCGAGCCCGTCGACGCCACGCACGCGAAACTCACCGGCAATCTCACGCTCCGTGGTGTCACGCGCGAGGTGCAACTCGATGTCGTCTTCCACCAGGCCAAGCGCCATCCGATGCCGCCCTTCCGCCGCACCGCCGGTTTTTCCGCGACCGGCACGCTGAGCCGCAAGGCCTTCGCCATCACGGCGTGGCCGAGCGTCGTCGGCGACGCGGTGGAGATCCGCATCGAAGCCGAAGGCACGCGCACGCGCGAAGACGCGGGCGATGTCCCGATGCCATCGACGACGCAGGCGCCGCCTGCAGGAACCTCGACGGTCCTGCCTGCATCCAATGCGACGATCGCGCCGTAACTCCACGCACCTTCGAATGAGCGCCCGCATGCCGACGACACCCACCGCCCCTTCGCACCTGCGCAACATCGAACGCTGGGGTGCGCTGAGCCAGGCGTTCCATTGGCTGATCGTGATCGGCATCCTCACGATGGCGATCATCGGCCTGACGATGGTCGACATGCCGAGCAGCCCCGACAAGGTGCGCATGTTCGCGCTGCACAAGTCGATCGGGCTGACGATCCTCGTGCTGGTCACGCTGCGCCTGGCATGGCGCTTGTACGCCGGCTCGCCGCCCGACGTACCGATGCCGCGCTGGCAGCACCTGGCCGCCAACCTGTCGCATGTCGGTTTGTACGTGCTGCTGTTCGCCGTGCCGCTCAGCGGCTGGGTGATGAACTCGGCGGCGGGGTTTCCGTTGTGGTGGTTCGGCCTGTTCCGCGTGCCTGCGCTCGTCGGCAAGGATCACGACTTCCACGAGACCATGGAAGACGTGCACGAACTCCTGTTCTGGGCGTTGATCCTGCTGGTGCTCGTGCACGCGGGCGCCGCGCTCTACCACCATCTGTTCCAACGCGACGCCACGCTCGCGCGCATGTTGCCGCGCGGCTGGATCCGCGACTCCGAAGCCGCCGAGGATGTCCGCCATGGTTGATCGCCTGTTCCGTCGCGCCGCGTGCGCCGCCCTCCTGTGCGTCGCATCGTTCGCCGCATGCGCGGCCGACTACGTGCAGGGCGCGGGGTCGTCGCTGCAATTCGCAGGCACCTATCAGGGCGATGCGTTCTCCGGCAGCTTCCCGGGGTTCAAGACGACGTTCCGCTTCGATCCGAAACAACTGGCGGCCTCGAAACTCGACGTCGCCATTCCGATCGGCGCCGCCACCGTCGGCAACGACGAAATGGATCCGGAAATGCGCGGCACGGCGTTCTTCGATGCCAAGCGCTTTCCGCAGGCGCGCTACACCGCGAGCAAGTTCCGCGCGCTCGGTGGCAACCGCTACGCGGCCGACGGCACGCTGTCGCTGCGCGGAGTGAGCAAGCCGGTCACGCTGACATTCACCTGGACGCCGGGCGCCAGGCCCGTATTGCAGGGCACGGCCACGGTGAAGCGCCTCGACTTCGGCGTGGGCGGCGGCGAATGGGCGGATACCTCGCTGCTGCCCAACGACATCAAGGTCACGACGAAGGTCGTCTTCGCCCCGAAGTGATCAGCCGACGAATCCGCGGACCCGGTCGGCGTCGAAGGGCCAGTCGAGCTCGGTCTCGCTGATCTCGTCGCGCAGCACCGGCACGCGCTCGCCGTAGCGGGCCTCCAGCACCGGGTCGTCGTCGATCCACACCGGCTCGAACTCCGGCGTGCGCGCCGCGGCCAGCACCGCGAGGGCTTCGTCGCACAGGGGGCAGTCGTCGCGCTGGAACAAACGCAGGCGCATGGTGGTTCCGTTCCGGTTTCGCGGCGGGCAGGGGCATAGAATAGGCCTCTTCCCCGCGCAGTCCCGTGATTCCATGGCCGTCAGCACTTTCGACCTGTTCAAGATCGGCGTCGGGCCGAGTTCGTCGCATACGGTCGGTCCGATGCGCGCGGCGTGTCGCTTCGCCGAGAAATGGCTCGAAGGCTCGGGCAAGTTGGCGCAGGTCGCGCGCGTGCGCGCCGAGGTGTTCGGCTCGCTCGCCCTCACCGGGCGTGGGCATGGCACCGACAAGGCGGTGCTGATGGGCCTGGAAGGCCACATGCCCAACCTGATCGACCCGGACATCATTCCCGAGGCGCTCGCGCGCATCCGCGGGACCAAGCGCATCCGTGTGCTCGGCAAGCATGAAGTGGCGTTCGACGAGAAGCAGGACCTCGTCATGAACAAGCGCCAGAAGCTGCCCTTCCACACCAACGGCATGCGCTTCACCGCGTTCGACGCCGAAGGCGCCGTGCTCGCCACGCGCGATTACTACTCCGTCGGCGGCGGCTTCGTCGTCAACCAGGACGAGGCGGCCGAAGACCGCATCGTCGCGGACACCACCGAGCTCGCGCACCCCTTCCACAGCGGCGCCGAGTTGCTCGCGCAGGCCGAGGCCACGGGCAAGACGATCGCGCAGGTGATGTTCGACAACGAACATGCATGGCGCAACGACGAGGAAATCAAGTCGGGCCTGCGCGAAATCTGGAAGGCGATGCAATCGTGCGTGCAGCGCGGCATCCGCGAGAGCGGCACCTTGCCGGGCGGTCTGCACGTCGCGCGCCGCGCGCCGGCGTTGTTCGGCGAGTTGTCCGAGCGCCCCGAAGCCGCGATGCGCGATCCGCTCACCGTGCTGGACTGGGTCAATCTCTACGCGCTCGCGGTGAATGAAGAAAACGCCGCGGGCGGCCGCGTCGTCACCGCGCCGACCAATGGCGCGGCGGGCATCATCCCGTCGGTGCTGCATTACTACGATCGCTTCATCCCCGGCGCGAACGAGCAGGGCGTGTTCGATTTCCTGCTCACCGCCGCGGCGGTCGGCATCCTCTACAAGGAGAACGCGTCGATCAGCGGCGCGGAAGTCGGCTGCCAGGGCGAAGTGGGCGTGGCCTGTTCGATGGCGGCCGCGGGCCTGACCGCCGCGCTCGGCGGCACGCCGGGCCAGATCGAGAATGCCGCCGAGATCGGCATGGAGCACAACCTCGGCCTCACCTGCGACCCCATCGGCGGCCTGGTGCAGATCCCCTGCATCGAGCGCAACGCGATGGGCGCCGTGAAGGCGATCAACGCCTCGCGCATGGCGCTGCGTGGCGACGGCAAGCACAAGGTCTCGCTGGACAAGGTCATCAAGACCATGCGCGAGACGGGCCGCGACATGCAGGACAAGTACAAGGAAACCTCGCGCGGCGGCCTGGCGGTCAACGTCATCGAGTGTTGAGTCGGGCCTGATTAGGCCTACACTCGGCGCATGGCCGACGCCTTGGGGACGCTGCGCCGCTTCCTGCTGCTGACCGGGCTCTATTACGCCGGGGCGGTACTCGCATCGCTGTACCTGCGCACCCCGGACGACATCACGCTGTTCTGGCCGAGCTCGGGCATCGCGCTCGCGCTGGTCGTCAGCTGGGGCAAGCGGTGGACGGTGGTGGTGCCGTTCGCGGTGATCGCCTTGCACCTGACGGTGGTGCCCGTCCCCCTCGCCTTCCTCCCCTATTCGATCCTCAGCAACACGCTCGCCGCCCTCGCCGCCGGCTGGTATTGCGAACACGCCAGGCGCGCCGACGGCCTGCACCTGCGCACCGCCGACGGATTGATGCTGCTGCGCAGCGGCCTGATCCTGGCGGCGACCAGCGCGACCATCGGCACCGCGGGCCTGCTGCATGCGGGCATCACCCAGCCCATCGACGCGGGCCGGGTGTGGTTGCTCTGGGCGCTCGGCGACATCCTCGGCATCACGACCTTCACGCCGGTCATCGCGCTGCTGCTCGGGCCCGGCGGATTGCGCGAAGGCCTGTGGCGCGACCGCGTGGGCCGGCGCGAACAGGTCGTGTGGGCCATCGCCTTGCTGCTCTCGCTCGCCGGCATCGTCAGCGCGGGCCGCAGCGGGAACCTCTACGCGCTCGGCCTGGTGAGCATGCCGCTCGCCCTGTTGCTCTGGGCGGCGGTGCGTTTCTCGCCCATGACGACAATGGTCGGCACGACCCTCGTCGTCACTTTCGTCAGCCTGCTCACGGGGCTCGGGCTCGGCGGGTTCACCCGTCCGCTCACGCTGCTCGACGCCTCCGTACTGATGTTGCTGCTGGTGCTGATCTCGGTGATCCCGGTGATGCTCGCGGTGGCCACGTACGAACAACGCCACACCGCGACCGCGTTGTACCTGCGCGCGACGCGCGACCCGCTCACCGGCCTGCTCAACCGCAGCACCTTCGAAGAACGCGCGCGCGAACGCCTCACGGGCGAAACCGCGGAACAAGACCTCAGCCTGCTGTACCTGGACCTCGACCACTTCAAGCTCGTGAACGATTCGGCGAGCCACGTCGCCGGCGACGACATGATCCGCACCGTCGGCGGCCTGGTCGGCGCGGAGTTCGGCGACGAGGCGCTGGTCGCGCGCACGGGCGGCGACGAATTCGCAGTCCTCGTGCCGGTGAGCGAATCGCAGGCGATCACGTGCGGGCGCCGCCTGCTCGCTTCCATCGATGGCCTGCGCATCGCGTGGGGCGACCAGATGCTCACCGCCGCGGCGAGCATCGGCATCGCGCACAGCAAGGCGCCGCACGTCGATTTCGACACGCTGCTCTCGCACGCCGACGCCGCGTGTTTCGCCGCGAAGGAGTACGGCGGGAACCGCCTGGTCGCCGCGTCGCGTGAAGGCGATGAACTGAAACTGCGTACCGCGTCGATGCGCTCGGCGCTGCAAGTGCGCGAGGCGCTCGACCAGCGCCGCTTCACCCTCTTCTGCCAGCCGATCGTGCCGCTGGACCCGGCCTCGTCGACCAAGAGCAGCATCGAAATCCTGCTGCGCTGGACCGACGCGCAGGGCCAGGTGCGCGCGCCGGCGGAACTGATCGCGGCGGCCGAACGCTATCGCCTCGGGCCGCGCCTGGATCGCTACGTGGTCGAAGCGGTGCTGCAATGGCTCGAAGCCAATCCCGAACACGCCGCGAACATCCACCACTGCGGCATCAACCTGGGCGGCGGCACGCTGGTCGACGAGGAATTCCACGATTACTTCGCCGCGCGCCTGCGCCACAGCAGCATCTCGCCCGAGAAGCTGTGCCTGGAGATCACCGAGACGAGCGTCGTGCGCGACCGCACGCGCGCGCAGCGTTTCATCCAGCGCATGCGCGACCTCGGTTGCCGCTTCGCGCTCGACGACTTCGGCACCGGCTTCTGTTCGTTCGGTTACCTGCAACACCTCGACGTCGACTATCTGAAGATCGACGGCAGCTTCGTGCGCGACCTCGGCAACTCCGAACTCGCCGAAGCCGTGGTGCGATCGATCACCGACATCGCGCACGTGCTCGACAAGCGCACGGTCGCCGAGCAGGCGGAAACCCAGGCGCAGCTCGACAGCCTGCGCACCATGGGCGTGGATTTCGCGCAGGGTTACGCGATCGCGCGGCCGATGCCGATCGCCACGTTCTTCGAAGGCCTCGCGGCGCTGAAGGCCGGTTGATCGCGTAGCGCGAACACGTCGTCGAGCATCGCCGCGGCGGTGACTTCGGCGCCCGCGCCGGGGCCCTGGATCACGAGCGGTTGCTGCGCGTAACGCGCCGAATGGATGGCGACGCGGTTGTCGGTGCCGCTGCCGGCCGCGAGCGGATCGTTCGACGCGAGCGTTTCGAGACCCACACGCGCGACGCCGGCCTGCCAACGTGCGACGAAATGCAAACGCTGCCCGCGCGCGGCGTCCAGGCGCGCGCGCATCGGTGCATCCAGCAGTGCCAGCGCGTCGCCTTCGGTCGGCACCAGCGATTCCACCTGCACATCGTGCGCCTCCAACGCAACCCCCGCAGCCCGCGCGAGGATCAGCAGCTTGCGACGCACGTCCTCGCCCGACAGATCGATGCGCGGATCCGGTTCGGTGTAACCCGCGACACCCGCCTCGTGCACCAATGTCGAAAACGGCACGCTTCCATCGAAGCGCGCCAGCAACCATGCGAGCGACCCCGACAACACCCCGGCGACTCCATGGATCGCATCCCCGCCGGCCCGCAACGCGCGCAGGCTGCGCAGCAACGGAAGGCCCGCGCCGACGGTCGCCGAATCGCCATAGCGCGCGCCACTGGCGGTGCATGCCTGTTCGATGGCCTCCGCACGTGCGAGCGACGCGCCGCGCCCCAGCTTGTTGGCCGTGACGACATGCCATCCACGCGCGAGCCATTCGGCATGGCGCGCGGCGACGGCGTCGCTGGCGGTCGCATCGAGCACGACGTGCGGCGCGGATTCATGCAGCGACGGTCCGACGGTCACGCGCGTGTTGCCGATGTGCACGAGCGACAGGCCCGGATCGTCGAGCGCCTCCAGCCGCGCGATCACCGCGCGACCCACGTTGCCGGTGCCGAGCAGCGCGATGCGGATCACGTCGCGACCTCGCGGCGTTGGTCGCGCACGACGGCGTGCGCACGTTCGAGCGCGTCGGCGATATCGGCGAGCAGGTCGTCCGCGTGTTCGATGCCCACCGACAGGCGCAACAAACCATCGCCGATCCCGGCCGCCGCGCGCGCCTGCGGCGACATCGCCGCGTGGGTCATCGTCGCCGGATGCGCGACCAGGCTCTCGACGCCGCCCAGCGATTCGGCCAGCGTGAAGCAGCGCAACCCGTCGAGGAACGCGCGCACCGCGTCGATGCCGCCATCGAGTTCCAGCGACAACATCGCGCCGAAACCCGATTGCTGGCGTTTGGCGAGCGCGTGGCCCGGATGATGCGCCAGTCCGGGGTAGTGCACCGCGCGCACGACCGGATGATCGTCGATCAACGCGGCGATCGCACGCGCATTCTCCTGGTGGACGCGGATGCGCGCGCCGAGCGTGCGCAGGCCGCGCAGCGTGAGGAAGCTGTCGAACGGCGCGCCGGTGATGCCGAGCGCGTTCGCCCACCATGTCAGTGTTTGATGATCCTCCGCCGTGCGCGCGACCACCGCCCCGCCGACGACGTCGCTGTGGCCGTTGATGTACTTCGTCGTCGAATGCACGACGAGATCCGCATCGAACGCAATGGGCTGCTGCAACGCCGGCGAGAGGAAGGTGTTGTCGACCACCGTGCGCGCACCGGCGGCATGCGCGGCTTCGATCGTGAATCGCAGGTCGGTGATGCGCAGCAACGGATTGGAGGGCGTCTCGATCCACACCAGCGCGGGCTTGCGCTCCAGCGCGGCGGTCAATGCGCGCGGATCGGCGAGGTCGGCCAGCACCAGTTCGAAGTGCCCCTTTCGCGCGAGCGCATCGAACAAGCGCCAGCTGCCGCCGTAGGCATCGTGCGTGGCGACCAGGACGTCGCCCGGCTTCAGGTACGCATTGAGCACGAGCGTGATCGCCGCCATTCCCGTCGCGGTGATCACCGCGCCGGCGCCGCCTTCGAGTTCGGCCAGGGCGTCGGCCAGCAGGTCGCGCGTGGGGTTGCCGCTGCGCGTGTAGTCGTAGCGGCGTTTTTCGTCGAAGGCGGCGAAGCTGAAGTTCGACGACAACACGATCGGCGGAACGACGGCACCGTAGGCCTCATCGCGGTCGATGCCCGCGCGCACCGCGGCCGTGCACGGATGGAAGGCGCTCATGCGCAGGCCTCCTCGCAACAGTCGAGCGCACGCGCCAGCACGTGTGCGATCGCGTCGGGTTCCTTGAGGAACGCATCGTGCCCGTAGGGCGAATGCAGCACCTGCAGGCGTACGGGCGCACTGATGCCGGCGGCGAGCGCGCGGATGTCGTCGGGTGGAACGAGCCGGTCCTCGGCGAAGGCGACGAGCGTCGTCGGAACGCGCACGCTGGAGGGGAGGATTTCGTGCAGGTCGATCGATTCCGACAAGCGCACGAACGCCGTCGCCGAGGTCTTTTGCGCCCAGGCCGCGCCGCGTTCGGCGAGCCAGGCTTCGGAGGCGCAGCGTGCGCTGCCGCCGTCCAGGATGGGGGTCGCGTCGAAGCGCGCGCCGAATTCCTCCGGCGTGCGGTAGCTCAGCATCGCGAGTTGGCGCGCGAGCGACAGCCCCTGCGCTTCATCGCACTGCAATTGACCGAGGGCGACGACGTTGCGCTGCAACGCGCGCCACGCACTGGCGAAGGGATGCGGGCGATGCGCGCCGGCGATGGCGACAAGGTGCCGCACGCGCGCCGGGTGCGTCGTCGCGAACGCGAGGCCGACCATCGCGCCGTACGAGCAGCCGACGATGGCATCGAGCGCATCGATCCCGAGCACGTCGAGCACCGCCGCGAGTGCCGCGGCCTGGTCGGCGGTGTCGATCGGCGCATCGAGCGTGCCGTCGCTGCCGACCCAGTCGATCGACACGACGCGGTGCGCGGCGAGCCAGCGCGCATCGCCCTGCGCGTCCCACCAACCACGCTCGGCGAACGTGCGGGACGCGGCGACGTGGCGGTTCGCGGAAATGCCGCCGAGCACGGCGACCACGGGCAGGTGCGCGGGGCCGCGCACTTCCCAGCGCACGCACACCTCGTGCGGGCCGGCGTGGCGCAGCGGAAGGACGACGGTGGTTTCACCACGCCGCGCATCGGACGTGCGCTCGCCGACGACGCGAAGGACGGAGGGTGTTTGCTGCGGGGTGCGGATCGCGACGGCGGACATGGCAACGCTCCTGGAAGTGGGCGGCCATCGGACGTCGCGGGGGTGGCGATGCGAATCGAACACCGCGCACGTGGCGCGGGTCTCGATCCATCTGCCGGTGGGCGCAGGGCCCCCGCAGGATTTGGCACCAACGCCATCGCGTGAGCGATGTCGCGGTTGCCCCGGCGTCTGCGGGCCTGTCCCTCAGCCGGTCTCGATGGATGGACGCAGGATGCCGCGCGTTTTCCGACTTGTCAATCGCTTCATGCCGATGAAGCGATGGCTTACGGTCGAGTTCCGTGACGATCCTGTTGCCAAGACCCATTCACGCTCAGCCATACTTCGCCCCATGCACTCCCCAATCCGACTCCTGCCCGTCGTCCTGGGCGCCCTGATCGTCGCCGCGTGCAGCACCGCACCGGCCCCGCAAACCCCAGCTCCCGCCGCGCCGGCCACCGTCGCCGGCACGCCCGCGCCCGTGGAAATCGCGGAGCGGTACGTCTCGAAGGAAACCCCGGCCGAGGAGCTCGACTCGCTCGCGACCTGGCAATCCGAAGACGGCCTGGCCTGGCTGATCGCCACCGGCAAGTCGTCGCACCGCCTGTCGGTCTACGACGCGCAGGACGGCACGCTGCTGAAGACCTTCGGCGGCGAAGGCAACGGCCAGGGCCAGTTCGATCGTCCCAACGGCATCGCGGTGCACGGCGACTTCGTGTTCGTCGTCGAGCGCGACAACCACCGCGTGCAAGTGCTCAAGCTGCCGGACTTCGACTTCGTCGGATTCTTCGGCGAGAAGGAACTGCGCAGCCCTTACGGCCTGTGGGTCAACGAAACCGAACCGGGCGAGCTCGAGGTCTACGTCACCGACAGCTTCATGTACGGCAAGAAGTTCGACGAAGTGCCGCCGCTTGAAGAATTGAACCAGCGCGTCCGCCGCTATCGCGTGCAGTTCGACCAGGCCGGCCGGCTGCGGGCGAACTACGGCGGGTCGTTCGGCGACACGAAGGAGGCCACCGCGCTGCGCATGGTCGAATCGATCGGCGGCGACCGCGCGAACGATCGGCTTCTCATCGCCGACGAAGACCGCCGCCACGAATCCACGCTGCGCGAGTACAGCTTCTCGGGCCAGTACACCGGCCGCAGCCTGCCGCAGGACAGCTTCGCGGCCGAGGCCGAAGGCGTGGCGTTGTGGACGTGCCCGGATGGCGGTGGTTACTGGATCGCCGTCGACCAGCTTGCGCCGCTGACGTTGTTCCATCTGTTCGATCGCGTGACGCTCGCGCCGCGCGGCACGTTCCGCGGCGATGTCACCGCGCACACGGACGGCGTGGCGTTGCACGCGGCGGCGATGCCCGGCTTCCCCGGCGGCGCGCTGTTCGCCGTGCACGACGACAAGGCGGTGACGGCGTTCGACCTGCGCGAAGTCGCGCGCCAATTGCACCTGGCGCAGGACTGCGTCGACTGACGATGCGGCGTTCCGCGCGATGGCTGGCGGTTGCGTGCGCGATGCTCGCGTGCGTCGCGCTGGGCGCGCATGCGGGCAAGGTGTATCGCTGGGTCGACAAGAACGGCATCGTCCATTACGGCGATCGTCCGCCGGCCGAAGCGGCGCAGAACGGCGCACGCGTCAAGGTCATCCCGGTGCGCGCCGAGCCCGGCGCCATGGCACGCCTGCGCCTGGAACGCGAAGAAGGCGCCTCGCTCGCCTACGCCGACAACACGGTGCAGGGCCCGGTCGAGGTGTTGCTGAAGTTCACGCGCAACGTCAACACGCGCGGCGAACCCGCCCTGCCCGCGCGCGCCACCGTGCCCGCGAACGCGACGGTGCTGCTCTCGCGCCTGATGCCGTCGCAGGCGGGCACCGCGGAATTCGGTCTGGCGATGGACGTCGTGCCGGGCGATCCGCGCGCCAGGCCGCAGGACGTCGACTACCTGCTGCCGATCCCGAAGGAACGCCTGCGCATCGAACAGGGCTTCAACGGTCCCTTCAGCCATTCCGATACGCAGAATCGTTTCGCCATCGACTTCCGCGCGCCGCAAGGCACGCCCGTGTTCGCCGCGCGCGGCGGCACGGTGATGCAGGTCGAATCGGATTTCGACAAAGCGGGCCTGGACCTGGAGAAATACGGCGGCCGCGCGAACTACGTCCGCATCCTCCACGACGACGGCACGATGGGCCTGTATGCGCACCTGCGCACCGAAGGCGTGCTGGTGCGCGCCGGGCAGCGGGTGCGCGCAGGGCAGAAGATCGGGCTGTCGGGCAATACCGGCTTCACGAGCGGGCCGCACCTGCACTTCGCCGTGCAGGTGAACCGCGGGATGAAGCTGGAATCGATCCCTTTCCGCATGGCGGGCGTGACCGACCGGCCTTGAGGGCTGCGGTAGAATCGCCGGCTTACCTCGCCTCGCCTGCGCGCCCGCGCGCCTTCCCCATGTCCGATGTCTCCCTCGAAGCCGCGCGCCGGCGCACGTTCGCGATCGTCTCGCACCCCGACGCCGGCAAGACCACGCTGACCGAAAAGCTGCTGCTGTTCGGCGGCGCGATCCAGATGGCCGGCTCGGTGAAGGGCCGCAAGGCCGCGCGCCATGCGACGTCCGACTGGATGGCGCTGGAAAAGGAGCGCGGCATCTCGGTCACCTCGTCGGTGATGCAGTTCCCGTACGAAGGCCGCATCGTCAACCTGCTCGACACGCCCGGCCACGCCGACTTCGGCGAGGACACCTATCGCGTGCTGACCGCGGTGGACTCGGCGCTGATGGTCATCGACGTGGCCAAGGGCGTCGAGGAACGCACGATCAAGCTGATGGAAGTCTGCCGCCTGCGCGACACGCCCATCATGACCTTCATCAACAAGCTCGATCGCGAAGGCAAGCCGCCGATCGACCTGCTCGACGAAGTCGAATCCGTGCTCGGCATCCAGTGCGCGCCGGTGACCTGGCCGATCGGCATGGGCCAGCGCCTGAAGGGCGTCGTGCACCTGGTCAGTGGCGAGGTGCACCTGTACGAACCGGGCCGCAACTTCACGCGCCAGGATTCGACGATCTTCCCGTCGCTCGACGATCCGGGCGTCGAAGCGCGCATCGGCAAGGACATCCTCGCCGAATTGCGCGATGAGCTCGAACTCGTGCAGGGCGCCTCGCATCCGTTCGATCCTGCCGCGTACCTGGCCGGCAAGCAGACGCCGGTGTTCTTCGGTTCGGCCGTCAACAACTTCGGCGTGCAGTTGCTGCTGGACTTCTTCGTCGAACATGCCCCGCCGCCGAAGCCGCGCGCGACCACCTCGCGCGAAGTCGGCCCGTACGAACCGCACCTGTCGGGTTTCGTGTTCAAGATCCAGGCGAACATGGACCCCCAGCACCGCGACCGCGTGGCGTTCATGCGCATCTGCTCGGGCAAGTTCACCGCGGGCATGAAGGCGATGCAGAGCCGCACGGGCAAGGAAGTGAAGCTCGCCAACGCGCTCACCTTCATGGCCAGCGACCGCGAGATCGTCGAGACCGCGTATCCGGGCGATGTCATCGGCATCCACAACCACGGCACGATCTCCATCGGCGACAGCTTCAGCGAAGGCGAGACGCTGTCGTTCACCGGCATCCCGAACTTCGCGCCGGAGTTGTTCCGCCGCGCGCGCCTGCGCGATCCGCTGAAGCTCAAGCAATTGCAGAAGGGCCTGGCGCAGTTGTCCGAGGAAGGCGCGACGCAGTTCTTCCGTCCGCTGATGTCCAACGACCTGATCCTCGGCGCGGTGGGCACGCTGCAGTTCGACGTCGTCGCCTATCGCCTGAAGGACGAGTATGGCGTCGATGCCACGTTCGAGCAGGTGCAGGTCGCCACCGCGCGCTGGATCCGCTGCGACGACGCGAAGAAGCTCGAGGAGTTCCGCGAGAAGAACGCGATGCACCTGGCGCTCGATGCCGCCGGGCAGCTGGTCTACCTCGCGCCCACCCGCGTGAACCTGCAACTGGCGCAGGAACGCGCGCCGACCGTGCAGTTCCTCGCCACCCGCGAGCACGCGCACGCGGTGGCAGTGGAATAAAAACTCCAGCGCCTGCGCGGATGCTCCGGACGATGGATGCCGTCGCACTTCGCGAAGAACGGGCAAGCGCGCTGACCCACGGCGTCGGCGCGCTGCTGGCACTGGCCGGCGGCGCGATCATGGTGGCGCTGGCCTCGCTGCACGGCGACGGCTGGCAGCTCGCCGCGGCGATCGTCTTCTCGATCAGCCTGCTCCTGCTCTACCTCGCCTCCACGCTGTACCACGCGGCCCGGCAGCCGCGCGCCAAGTCCGCGCTGAAAGTCTTCGACCACTGCGCGATCTACCTGCTGATCGCGGGCACCTACACGCCCTTCACGCTCGTCGGCCTGCGCGGCGAGGTCGGCCGCAACCTCTTCATCGCGATCTGGTCGCTCGCCGCCGCGGGCATCGCGTTCAAGCTCTTCTTTACGGGCCGCTTCAAGCTGCTGTCGACCGGCGTGTACATCGCGATGGGCTGGCTGGTGTTGCTCGCGATCAAGCCGGTGTGGAACGCGCTCGACGCGTGGACCTTTGGCTGGCTGATGGCGGGCGGCGTGGCGTACACGCTCGGCACCGTGTTCTATCACCGGCCGTCGATGCGGTATTCGCACGCGGTGTGGCACCTGTTCGTCATCGCCGGCAGCGTGTGCCACTACATCGCCGTGCTGGCGCAGGTGCACGTGACTTGACGTTCACGCACGCCCGCTGAATCGCGCGCAACGCATTCACCGTCGTTCCACGGCCCGCTCGCGATGGTGTGGCGATGGCCCGCCTCCAGCTCGAGAAGATCAAACGCCATCCCTGGTGGACCGCACTCGGGGTGTTCGCGCTGCTGATCGCGTTGGTGCTGATCTTCTGGGACTGGAACTGGTTCAAGCCGCTCGTCGAGCGCCAGGTCGAAGCGCGCACCGGGCGCAAGTTCGAGATCACCGGCAACCTCGACGTCGATCGTTTCGGATGGACGCCGCTGGTGCAGATCGGCGGGTTCCGGTTCGGCAATGCGACATGGTCGAAGGATCCGGTCATGGCCAAGGCCGACTGCCTGCAACTGGCGATCGACCTCAAATCGCTGATTTTCCATCGCGAAGTGCGCATCCCCGAAATCCGCCTGCGCAAGCCGGACCTGCGGCTCGAGTACGGCCCGAACCGCGTCGGCAACTGGACCTTCGGCGAACCGTCGACCGGCACGACGCATTACGGCGCGCTGTGGATCGACGACGGCCACGTGCGCTTCATCGATGCACCGAACAAGACCGACATCGCAGTGGCCGTGCGCAGCGACATGCGCGACCCGGGCTCGAAGGCGCCGCCGATCCTCGCCGAAGGCGGCGGCCAATGGGAGGCGCGCAAGTTCCGCATGCACGGGCGCGCCGATGCGCCGCTCGATGCACGCGACGCAACGCGTCCGTATCACATCGACGTGCACGCGACCGCCGCGAACACGAAGGCGCATGCCCGCGGCACGTTGCTCGATCCGATCCGTTTGCGCGGCTTCGACCTGAAGTTCGCATTGTCCGGGCCGAACCTTGCGGAGCTGTATCCGCTGCTGGGCATGGCGATCCCGGATTCGCCGCCCTATGCATTCGACGGCCGGCTCACGCGCGAGATCACCTCGACAAAACGCACCGGCACGAAACACACCGGCAACGTCTGGCACTACGACGATTTCACCGGCAAGTTGGGCGATAGCGACCTGAGCGGCGACGCGAGTTTCGAAACCGGTCGCGCGCGGCCGATCCTCGTGGCGAATCTGGTGTCCAAGCGCCTGGACTTCGACGATCTGTCCGGCTTCGTCGGCAAGGCGCCCGACGCGGGTGCGGGCGAAACCGCGACGCCTGCGCAAGGCAGGCAGGATGCCGTGGAAAAGGCCAGCGGCCGGCTGCTGCCGAACCATCCCTACGAACTCGACAAGCTGCGCGCGATGGATGCCGACGTGCGTTGGAAAGCGCATCGCATCAACGCGCCCAAGCTGCCGATCGACGACATGGATGCGCACCTGTTGCTCGATGCGGGCCTGTTGCTCATGGAGCCGCTGAACTTCGGCGTCGCCGGCGGCGACATCCGTTCGACGATCCGCATGGATGCGCGCGAGTCGCCGATCCGCACGCGCATGGACGTGCAGGTGCGCAACGTGCAACTCGGGAAGCTGGTGCCGTCGGCGGAGATCATGAAGGATGCGATCGGACGCATCGGTGGCGACATCCACCTGGCGGGCACGGGCAATTCGATCGCCAGCATGCTCGGCAGCGCCGATGGCGATGCGCAACTCGGCATGGGCAAGGGACAGATCAGCAACCTGCTGATGGAGTTCGCCGGCATCGACATTGCCGAGGCGTTGAAATTCCTGGTGCAGGGCGACAAGAAGATCCCGATCCGCTGCGCCTTCGGCGACTTCGCGGTGAAAGACGGGGTCGCGCAGACGCGTGCGCTCGCGTTCGACACCTCCGACACGCTCGTCATCGGCGAGGGCCACATCAGCATGAAGGACGAGACGCTCGACCTGCGCCTGCGTCCGCGGCCGAAGGACCGCAGCCTGTTCTCGTTCCGTGCGCCCTTGCTCGTCGGCGGCACGTTCACCGATCCGTCGTTCCGGCCCGACATGAAACGCGTGGGCCTGCGCGCGGCGATCGCGCTGACGCTCGGCAACATCGCACCGCCGGCCGCATTGCTCGCGACGCTGGAACTCGGCCCCGGCGAGGACGTCCAGTGCGGCGGCAAATATGCGAAGTGAATGTCAGCTCGCGATGTACCGCTGCAGCTGATCGATCTCCACCTGCTGGTCTTCGATCACGGCCTTGACCAGATCGCCGATCGAAATCACGCCGAGCACCGATTCGCCATCCACCACCGGCAGATGCCGGATGCGTTTGTCGTTCACCAATTGCATGCAATGGTCGGCCGTGTCGGCCAGGCCGACGCGCACCACGTCGCGCGTCATGATGTCCGACACCGGCGTGCTCGCCGACGAGCGCCCTTGCAAGACGACTTTGCGCGCGTAATCGCGCTCGGACACGATGCCCACGAGGCGGCCGGACTGGATCACCAGCAGCGCGCCGATGCGTTTCTCGGCCATCAGCTTGATCGCGTCGAGGACCGGTTGTTCGGGCCCGATGGCGAAGACTTCAGGCGCTTTCGATTCGAGCAGGTGGCGTACCGTGCGCATCGTCGTGTCCCTGTCCTGGAACCTGTCCGGAGGATACTCCCCTCGCCGGCCGCCAGGCGTCGACCAGATACAGGGGCCGCTGCTTGGCCTCCTCGTACAGGCGCCCGAGGTATTCGCCGATGGTGCCCAGCGCGATCAGTTGCACGCCGCCGAGGAACAGGATCACCGCCATCATCGTCGGCCAGCCCGCGACGGGGTCGCCCCACGCCATCGCCTTCACGATGATCCAGGCGGCATAGACGAAGGCGAGCAGCGCGGTGAGCAGGCCGACGTAAGTGGCCATGCGCAGCGGCGCGGTCGAAAAGCCCGTGATGCCTTCGATCGCGAAATTCCAGAGCTTCCAGAAGTCGAACTTGGTCGCGCCGGCGGCGCGCGGGGCGCGCACGTAGGGAACGGACACCTGGTTGAAGCCGACCCAGCCGAACAGGCCCTTCATGAAACGATTGCGTTCCCGCAGTTGCCGCAACGCGGCCACGGCGCGCGGCGAGAGCAGGCGGAAGTCGCCCGTGTCGGCCGGCACGGGCGTGCGCGAGAGGCGGCCGATCACGCGATAGAACGCATGCGCCGTGGCGCGCTTGGCCCACGTCTCGCCTTCGCGAGCCTGGCGCGTGCCGTGCACGTCGTCGTAGCCGTCGCGCCAATGCGCGACGAATTGCGGGATGAGCTCCGGCGGATCCTGGCCGTCGGCATCGAGGATCAGCACCGCGTCGTCGCCGACATGGTCGAGGCCCGCGGTGAGCGCGGCTTCCTTTCCGAAATTGCGCGACAGGCGCAGCAGTGCGACGCGAGGGTCGCGCGCCGCGATCGATTGCAGCACCGACCACGTCGCATCGCGGCTGCCGTCGTCGACATACAGGATGCGGCCGTGCAAGCCGTCCTGTGCCAGGCCGTCGAGCACTGCCTGCAGGCGCGGATGCAGCAACGGCAACGCGTCGGCCTCGTTGAAGGCGGCGACGAGTACGGTCAGGCCGACGACCTGCGTGCGGGCGAACTCGGCGGTGCGGTGCGCATCCATGCGCCGATGGTAGTTCAACCCGTCAGTCGAGGGCGCGGAGCCACGCCGCGCCGCCCAGGTGGCCGGCCTGGCGCTGGATGGCCGCGCTACGGCGCTGGACGTAGGGACCGGGCTTGCCCGCGTCATAACGGCGCGGGTTCGGCAGCACGGCTGCGAGGCGCGCGGCCTGGTTCGGCGTGAGCTGGCGCGCATCGCGATTGAAGAAGCGCACCGCCGCGGCCTGCGCGCCGTAGGTGCCGTCGCCGAATTCGGCGATGTTGGCGTACACCTCGAGGATGCGCCGCTTGGGCCACAGCGCTTCGATCAGCACCGTGTACCAGGCTTCGAGGCCTTTGCGGACGTAACTGCGGCCACTCCAAAGGAACAGGTTCTTGGCGGTCTGCTGCGAGATGGTGCTCGCGCCGCGCAGGCGCTTGACCGGCGTGCCGCGTTTCTCCGCGCGTTCGACCATGCGCTGGTTGTGCGCACGCGCCTTCTCGATCGCCTTGAGGTCGAACCCGTGGTGCACGGCGAAGTTCTGGTCCTCCGCGGCGACGAGCGCCACCGGCAACGCCGGGGCGATCGCATCGAAATCGCGCCAGTCGTAACGCGTGCGGTAGGACCAGTCGCCTTCGCCGATGGCCTGCACGTGCCGCGCGACCATGAAGGCGCTCATGGGCGGATCGACGAAGCGCAACACCAGCACCTGCAACGTGGTCAGCACGGCGAAGACCACCGGCGAGAGCAGCACCCACTTGAGCCATCGGCGGCGCGGGCGCGCTTGCTTCCGGCGCGGGCCGGCCCCATCTGTGTTGCTTTCCGACCCCACGTCCTTCCCCTGTCGTGCGTGCGCCGCGCATTATCGCCTTACGCGCAGCGGCCTCACGATGGCACGACGAGATGCCGATGATGATCACCAGCCCCATGCCCGACTCCCCTGCCCCGCACGACGCCGGCGGCCACGACGACCGCCTCTCGCGCTTCCTCCTTCCGGAGGCCGGCGTGCGCGGCGTGCGCGTCCACCTCGACGACACTTGGCGGCAGATCCGCGCACGCGCGGAATATCCGGATTCCATCGCGCACCTGCTCGGCGAGGCCACCGCCGCCGCCGCGCTGTTCACCGGCCATGCGAAGGTCGACGGACGCCTGTCGGTGCAATTGCGCGGTCGCGGCGCACTGCGCACGTTGTTCGCCGAGTGCACGGCCGCGGGCACGCTGCGCGGCATCGCGCAATTCGACGAAGAGCAGCCGGCTCCCACGGGCCTGTCGGACCTCGGGCCGGACCCGATCCTCGCCATCACCATCGAGAACCCCACGCCGCACGGCCGTGACCCCCAGCGCTACCAGGGCCTCGTACCGATGGAGGGTGGCGATCTGAAGACGGCGTTCGAGCATTACTTCGTCCAGTCCGAGCAACTGCCCACGCGCCTGATGCTCGCCGCCGACGGCAACAGCGCCGCGGGCCTGATGCTGCAGAAGCTCCCCGGCGACGCCGGTGACGCCGACGGGTGGACGCGGGCCTGCGCCCTGTTCGACACCCTCACGTCCGAAGAGCTGCTCACGCTCCCCCGGACCACGTTGATCCATCGGCTTTTCCACGAGGAAGCCCCGGAGCTGCTGGCCGACAAGGGCCTGCGGTTCGGGTGCTCCTGCTCGCGGGAACGGGTCGAGGCCATGCTGCAGTCCCTGGGCCAGGAGGAGGCCGAAGCGGCCTTGGCCGACGGCACCGCCCGGGTGCGTTGCGAGTTTTGTGGGCAGGGTTATTCCTTCACCCCCGAGGACATCGCGGCGCTCTTCGCGCCCGGGTCCGCGCCCATGCCGGCCCCCGAACGCATGCAGTAATGGGACGCAGACCCCGCTCCCACGTACTTTATTTCTCGTTTGACGATTGTTAAATAAACATAAACGGAATAGGATTCGACCACAGCCGCCACAGGAACTTCGACCGGCCCTCCGGGTCACAAGCCGCCATGCGACGCCCGCTCCGCCATCGCCTGTGCATTGCCCTGCTCGCCCTCGTGGCGGCGGCCGGCGCGCATGCGCAACAGCGGAACAAGGACGGCACGGTCGAGCTGCCGATCTGGAACCAGGCCAGCGGCAAGGTCGAGGCGGTCCTGCTGCTCGAGCCCACGCAGAACGCCGTCGGCATCCGCAAGCAGTTCAGCGAGGGCGCGCTCGACGCGGCCTTCGGCCTGGACGCCGGCGATTCGCTCGGCCTGCTCTGCGATCGCAAGACCGGCGTGTCGAGCGCGATTTCCAACCTCGCCAACCATTGCCTGCTCGCCTCGCTCGAAGATCCGACGGACAGCCGCCACCTCAGCGCCACCACCGCCTTCAGCCGTAACGGCGGGCGCGTAGGCCTCACCCTCGGGTCGGGCCAGGAAACGCTGCCGGCGTGGCTCAGCCCGAATGCGCGCGCCAAGGTCGAGCAACACGACGTCGCGGTGTTCGGCCAGAAGAACATCGGCCGCGAAGGCTTCATCACCATCGGCGGCACCGTCGCGAAGGCGCGCCTGGTGTCGGCGGCGGACGTGCCGGAACTCGCGGATCGCTGGAACACGCGCAGCTTCAGCGTCGGCGGCGGCTACGGCAACTTCAGCGGCAGCATCATCGGCCGCGTCATCGACGTGCCGGGCCAGCCGGACAACTTCCAGGGCTTCGGCCTGGGCTTCACCTGGCGCACGCCGTGGAGCGGCCAGCTCACCGTCGGCGCGGAAAACGTGGTGACGCGCGGCAAGAATCCCTTCGCGCTGCCGGCGGGCACCGAAGACCAGGGCACCGTCCCTTACGTGCAGTACCAGCAGGATCTCTGATCCGCTGATCCTCCTCGCGGCGCCGCGTCAGGCCTCGCGCAATCCTTCGATCAACGGCTGCAGGTGCGCCTCGTAGGGCGCCCACTTCGGCACGTCGCGCGCGACGACTTTGTCGCGCACCTGCACCGCGCTCGCCGTCGCCACGCCGCGCGTGCGTTGCTGCATCGCCAGCATCGCCGGATCGAACGACACTCCGCAGAATGCCGCCACGCCGCGCATCACCGTCTCCGGATCGCGCGTCAGCGCCGCGTAGTCGACGTCGTACACACGCCCCGGCCACGCCGAGTGCCAATGCGCCATGAGGCGCTCGTACTGGTGGTGGAAGGCCGCGAGTTCGCGCTGGTCGTACGAATACGGGTTGGCGTCGGAGAACAACTCGCGCAGGTTGGAGAAACACGTCTCCACGGGGTCGCGCACCATGCGCAGGACCTTCGCGTTCGGCAGCGCGCGCAGGATGAATCCCAGGTTGAGGAAGTTCGACGGCAGCTTGTCGGTGAACCAGCGCTCCTTCCCGAGGCGCCATTCCATGTCGCGCAGGTAACCGGCGCCGACATCCGCGAAATCGATATCGGACGCGCGCTCGACGATCGTCGCGTCGATCACGCCACGGCAGTGGTGGTCCGTCGCCCGCCGCATCTGGCTGGTGAAGTCGTACAGCTCCCCTACCCCGCGTACGTCGGGATGCCCGTCGAGCAGCTGTTCGAGCAGCGTCGTACCCGAGCGATGCATGCCGACGATGAAGATCGGCGTGCGCGCGCCTTCGACGGCAGGCGCAGACGCGCCCGCGGGCATCGCGATCAACGCATCGACCAACGCGCGCGTGTCGTCGGCGCGGTAATCGAGCGTGGCGCGCTTGGCGCGGCACATCAGTTCCAGCGCCGACCACGCGCCTTCGACGTCGCCCAGATCGTCGAGGGCCTTGTGCAGCGCTTCGGCGAGTTGCGCGACCTCCTGCGGCCGACGGCCGGGCCGTTGCAACTGCGCGCGCAATTCGGCCACGACGTTCGCGTCCGCCGTCTGCTTGCGCAAGCGCGCGAGCAACCACCACCCCTGCGGCAATTCCGGCGCGCGCTTCACGGCCGTGCGCGCATCGACCTGCGCATCGTCGAAGCGGCCGAGGTACATCAGCACCTGCGCGCGCGCGAGCAAGGTCGGCGGAAACCCGGGGTCGCCGCGCCTGGCTTCATCCAGCAATGCGAGCGCGCGGTCCTGCTCGTTGAGGTAGCTGTACTGCGCGGCGATCGCCAGCAGCATCGGGATCGGAATGCGATCGAGTGGGCCCTGCGCCTTCACCAGCGCATGCAACGCCTGCGCCGCGTTGAAGGTCCGCAGCCGCGCGACGAGTTCCATCACGATGGCCGGATCGCGCGGCCCGAGCGCCGCGGCGCGCAATGCGTGATCGCGCGCGGCGCGATAACCACCCGCCAGCGAATGGACGTACGAGAGTTGCACCAGCACGCGTGCATCGCCCGGCCGCCGCGCATGCAGCGCCTGGAAGCTGGCGATCGCCTGCGGCCATTCCTTGCGGCTGGCATGCCATTCGGCCTGCTGCCACAACGGATCGGCCTGCGCGTCGCCCGGCCGCGCGCTCATGCGCGATCCGCGGCGCCCAACCGGTCGACGAGCGGCGCAAGCGCGTCGGCATGGCGGCGCCACGCGCCGATTCCGCGCGTGTTGATCGGCTCGCGCACCTGCGAACTGCTCGCCGTCGACGACGACGTGGTGTTGCGCGTGATGTCCACGACGCTCGGATCGAACGACAGCCCGCAGAATTCCATCGCCTGCTTCGCGGTCGCTTCCGGATCCGAGACCATCGCCTCGTACGAGACCGTCATGAAGCGGCCCGGCAACGTACGTTCCCAATGCGCGACGAGGTCGCGGAACCGCAGTGCGTGGTCGGCCAGTTCCTTCAGGTCATAGCTGTAGGCGTATGCGGTGCCGGAGAACAGCTCCTTGAAGTTCGAGAAGCACGCATCGACCGGCTCGCGCACCATGCACAGGATGCGGGCGTTGGGCAGCGCGCGCGCGATCCAGCCGGCGAAGAACACGTTCAGCGGATTCTTGTCGACCAGGTGCGTCTTCGCCCCGTAACGGCGCTGCGTGCGCGCGAGATAGTCCCGGCCCACGACGTTGAAATCGACGCCCGCCATGCGTTCCACGATCGCGGCGGTCGGCGGCGCGGACACGAACGTATCACCCGCTTCCGACAGCGCATGCGCGAAGGCATTGAGCTCGCCCGCGCTCGCGACGTGCTTGTGGTTGCCGAGCATGCGCTCGAGCACCGTGGTGCCCGTGCGCGGCATGCCGACGACGAAGATCGGCACCTGCGCCGCGAACGACCCACCCGAAGCAGGCGCATCCACGGCCGGCAATGCGCGCAATGCCTCGAGGCCCGCGGCTTCGGCCGCGCCGTCGTAGCGCAACTGCGAACGCATCAGGCGCGCGCCGGCTTCAAGCTCGCGCCACGCGGCCGCGTCGTCGCCGGCGTCTTCCAGTTCCTTGTACAGCGCGTAATGCAGGTGCGCCTTGGCGAGCGGATCGTGCGCATTGGCATCGAGCGCTTCGCGCACGCGCGCGACGCGACTGCCCGGCGGATCCGCCTTCTCGTGGTAGGCCAGCGTCCAGTGCGAATACGCATCGGTGGGCGCGAGCGCGATGGCGCGCTCCAGCGCGGCGGTGGCTTCGCGCAGGCGGCCCGAATACCGCAGCGCGTTGGCGCGGGAGTATTCGATCATCGGATGCGGGCGGCTGCGCGATTGCGCGGTGTCCAGCAAGCGCAACGCATGATCGGATTCGTCGATCAGCCACAGGTGTTGCGAGAGCACCACCGATTGCGCGATCACCGCCGGCTGCGACCAATCCGCGCCGAGGATCAGCTCACGCACGCGGTCGCGTTCGTCGAATGCGAGAAGACGCAGCGTGGCGAAGGGCAACACTTCCCATCGGCGCATGTCGCGCACGATGTCGGCGGCGGCGATGGCGGCATGGCGCGCGTCGCGGTAGCGGCCCTGCTGTTGCGCAATGTCCGACAGGCGCAGGTGCACGATCGGTTGCCGCGGCGCGATGGCGAGGATCGCTTCGTACTGCGCACGCGCCCCAGCCGGATCCCCCTGCGATTCGAGGGCCTGCGCCTGCTGCCAGCGGCGTTCGAGTTCCTGTTGCATCGGTTCCGTACCCGCAAAAACAAGGCCGACAGGATAACGGCCGCGCGCCCCGCGTGCGCGCACAAAAAAAGCGGCCACCCGAAGGTGGCCGCTCTGGAACTACTTCAACCGAAGTGGTGCTTAGAAGTCGTACTGCACCATGAAGCGGACCGTACGCGGCGCCTGGAACGAAGCCGGGAGCAGGTACGTGTTGACCGGCACGCCCGTGGTCGGGTCTTCGGCCGTTTCGATCACCGAGGTGACCTTCTGGCTGTTGAACGCGTTGAACACGTCGACCTTGAACTGCAGGCCTTCCGCCCAGTTCGGGGCGTAAGCGACGTTCAGGTCGATCGAGTTGGTCCACGGCAGGCGACCCTTCGTACCGCGCGGGAAGGCCGAGACCGGACCGACGAAGTTGCCCGAGGCGTCGGTGGCCTGACCCGAGGTCGAGGTACCGCAGCGCATGAACGACGAACCGTACGGGTGGTAGCCACCGTGGTACGGGTACAGGACGCCGAAGCAGTTCAGCGGACGGCCCGACTGCACGATCAGGTTGGCACCGACCGACCACTCGTCCGTCAGCTGGTAGTTGCCGAACAGCTTCAGGCTGTGGCGACGGTCGTTCGGCAGGTAGCCGTACGTGTCCTGCGTCAGCTCGATGTAGTCGAAGTCCTGCGTGGTGTTCGTGTTCTGCTGACCGATGTCGGACTTCACGCCGCCTTCGGTGTTGCCCTTCGACTTGGCGTAGGTGTACGAACCCTGGAGGAAGAACTTGTCCCAGTTGCCGTCGAAGAAGAACTCGACCGCGCTGTACGTACGCTTGGCCGGCGGCGAGAGGCGCGAGCCCGGCACCACGTAGGTGCGCAGCACGCCGTCGTTCTCGACGTCGGTGACGAAGATGCCGTCCTTGCCCGGGTTGAACAGGCGGCAATACGGGAAGCCGTCGTTCGGGATGACCGGGGTCAGGCCATCGGCAACGGCCTGCTCGTAGATCGCCGTGTAATCGCAGGTGTCATCGATCGCGGCCTTCAGGTCGCGGAAGATGCCACGAACGCCCAGGGTGAAGTGATCGCTCAGCGCCTTCTGGAAGCCGAGGATGTATTCGTCCTGGTACATCGGGTCGAGGTTGGCCGACGCGATCGTCGCCGGGTTCTTCGGACGACCGAATTCACCGTTGATGTACGTCAGGCCGCCACGCGGCGTGGTGGTGTTCGGGGCGCCCGAGGTCGGGTCGACGCCGTTGAAGTTCCAGTTCTGGCGCGTGAACACCGAAGCGGAAGCACCGCGGGTCGCAACGTCCGGCGTCAGCGGCAGCGCGTAGCGGCCGGCGTTACCGAAGACCTTGAACGTCGAGTCGCCGAACACGTCCCACGAGAAGCCGAGGCGCGGGCCGAACTGGTTCGAGATCTTGACGAAGGTGTTACCCGAGCCGTCGAGGTTTTCGAACGTATCCCAGCGCAGGCCGGCGTAGGCGATGAAGTTGTCCGTGATGTTCCAGGCGTCCTGGACGTAGAACGCGGACTGCTTGACTTCGTTCGACGAACCCTGGTTGACGATCTGCTCGCGAACCACGTCGAACTCGTCGCCGGTGTTCGGCAGGCCGTCCGGACCGTTGTTCGTCGTGTAGCGCCACGTGCGGCCGCCTTCCGTCGAGGTACCGGCGATCGACGTGTAGTTGTCGACGTCGTAGCCGAAGCGGAGCAGGTGGTCGCCCAGCTGCCATTCGGCGTCGATGCGGTACTGCTTGCGGGTGTCTTCGTTGTTTTCGGCGTTGATCGCGCCGCCGGTGATGTTGCACGAGCTCGCGTAGACACCCGTGATCGCCTGGCGGTAGCCCGGACGCGCGTCGGTGATGACCGGGCAGCCGGTGGCCGGCTGGCTCAGCACGCCGCCGTAACGGACGTCCTGGCCGGCAGCCGTACGCAGGTGCTGGCCGCGCGAGAACTCGCCACGACCCGCGAGGGCCGACAGCGTGAACGTATCGGTCAGGTAGCCCGTGTACTTCAGGATGTAGTTGTTACCACCCTGTTCCTGGAAGTTGGTGCCGACGAAGTTCAGGCGGTCGAGCTGGCCGACGGCCGACTGGTTGATCGTGTAGGCCGTGTTCGTGTAGACGTCGGTCTCGGTGTCCTGCTTGTCCGAGAACGCCGTGAACTCGAGGATGTGGCTGTCCGTGATGTTCCAGTCCATCTTCAACAACCACGACGGCACTTCGATCGTGGCGTCGGTGTTGGTGCGGGCAAGGTGCGTGCCCCACGTGTCGTTCTGCTGGTTGCGGTACGAGAGCAAACCGTACGCGAACAGCTTGTCCTTGATCAGCGCGCCGCTGGCCCAGACGCTGGCCACGTACTCTTCCTGCGAGTCACGCGTGTTGTCCTGGCGCAGCTTGCCGACGTCGCCCGGAACGAGCGGGTTGGAGTAGTACGTGTTCTTGACGTCTTCGCGCAGCGATTCCGGCGCCCAGAAGACGTTGCCACCGGCGTGGAATTCATTCGTACCGCGCTTGGTGATCTGGTTGACCACGCCACCCAGCGAACGGCCGAATTCGGCGCCGTAACCACCCGTCTTGATCTGCTGCTCGGCGATCGCTTCGAACGGAACCGTCGCGAAGTTCAGGCTGCGGAACGAGTTGGTGATGTTGAAGCCGTTGACGTAGTACTGGTTTTCCGCGACGGACGCGCCGCCGAAGGAAGCCAGGTTGCCGAACGCGGCGTCGCCACGCACGGTGCCCGGGGCGAGCAGCGCCACCGAGGACGTGTCGCGCGGAACCGGGATCTTCGCGATCTGCTCGGCGGTCAGGATGGTGGTCGACTCGACCGACGTGACGTCGATCGGGTTGATCGCACCGGCGCCGACGACTTCGACCGTGTCGAGGTCGCGGGCCTGGCCGCCCTGCACGAAGTCGACGTTGGCAGCGGTGCCGACGTTGACCGTGGCCGAACGCGCGGCGCCGCCGTTACGCGACACCTGGTAGGTGCCGATCGGCAGCTGCGAGAAGCGGTACGAACCGTCCGCGCCCACGGTGATCGTGCGCGAGAAACCGGTCGACGGGTTGGTGATGGTGATGGTGTCGCCCGCGGCAGCCTGGCCGGCGATGGCGCCGGCGGTGTTCGTCTGCGCGTTGACGCCGCCCACGAAGCACAGACCGAGAGCAACGGTCAGCGCGCTTCGCTTCAAGCCTTTCGTCAGGTACTGAGAAGCCATGTGTATGAAACCCCCAAGGGACGTGTTTGAACTGTTGGTGCAACGTCAGCCGCAACGGCTCGACCGACCGACTGTACAGTCGAAACAAATCCTTAACAAGGGCTTATCAGAGCTTTAAGGTTGCAAATCACGCTATCGGCCTCAGGGGCATGCAAGTGCCTGAAAACATTGGCCTCATGCTGCATTGCAGCAGACTTTCCGTGCGTCGGCGCACGGGTTTTTGGAAACGTTTTTTGTTACGTAGTTAACAAAACGGCCGCCTCTCGGCGGCCGTCCTGTCCCTCTTTTCCGACAACCGTTCGTCAGAAGTCGTACTGCACCATGAAGCGCACGGTGCGGGGCGCCTGGAAGCTCGCAGGCAGCAGGTACAACTCCGACGGCAGGCCCGTCTCCGGCACTTCGGCAGTTTCGACCACCGAGGTGACCTTCTGCGAATCGAAGACGTTGAACACGTCGATCTTGAACTGCAGGCCCTCGGCCCAGTTCGGCGCGTACGCGACATTCATGTCGAAGGTCTGCGTCCACGGCAAACGCCCGGCGGTGCCGCGCGGCACCGGCGAGTTGTTGCAGCGCATGAACGACGAGCCGTACGGATGCGGGTCGTACGTCGCATCGATCGGCGGCGTGCCGGGCGCGCGGTTCGGATCGCGATCGAGCACGCCGAGGCAGTTCAGCGGTCGACCCGATTGCACGATCAGGTTCGCGCCGACGGACCACTCGTCCGTGATCTCGTAGTTGCCGAACAACTTCAGCGTGTGGCGGCGATCGTTCGGCAGGTAGCCGTACGTGTCGACCGTCAGTTCGAGGTAATCGAAGTCCTGCGTCACGCTGGTGTCGTTCTGGCCGATGTCCGACTTCACGCCGCCTTCGGTGTTGCCGATCGACTTGGCGTAGGTGTACGAACCCTGGATGAAGAACTTGTCCCAGTTACCGTCGACGAAGAATTCCATCGCGCTGTAGTTGCGCTTGGCCGGCGGGCTGAGCAACGCACCGGGCACCGCGTAGGTGCGCAGGATGCCGTCGCCTTCCACGTCGGTCACGAACACCGCGTCCTTGCCGGGGTTGAACATGCGGCAGTACGGGAAGCCGGGGTTCGGCAGCACCGGGTTGAGGCCTTCGGCGACCGCCTGGTCGTAGATCGGGCCGTAATCGCAGTTGTCGTCGATGGCCTGCTTCAGTTCGCGGTAGATGCCGCGGATGCCGAGCGAGAAGTGCTCGGTGAGCATCTTCTGGAAGCCCAGGATGTATTCGTCCTGGTACATCGGGTCGAGGTTCTGCGAGGCGATGGTGAGCGGGTTCTTCGGGCGCCCGTCTTCGGAGTTGAGGTAGATGAAGGTGCCGGGGCGCGCGACCGGATTGTTCGGCGCACCGGTGGTCGGATCCACCGTCTGGTCGAAGTTGAAGCTCTCGCGGCTGAACAACGAGGCCGACGCACCGCGCACGGCCACCGACGGCGTCAGCGGCAATGCGTAGCGACCGGCGTTACCGAACACCTTGAACGTCGAGTCGCCGAACACGTCCCAGCTGAAGCCCAGGCGCGGGCCGAACTGGTTGCTGATCTTGACGTAGCTCTCGCCGTTGCCGTTGAGGTTCTCGAACGTGTCCCAACGCGCGCCGAGGTAGGCGATGAAGTTGTCGGTGATGTTCCAGCTGTCCTGGATGTAGTACGCGTGCTGCTTGACCTCGACCGTGGCGCCTTGCTGGAAGAACTGCTGGCGCGCGCGATCGAATTCGTCGCCGTTGTTCGCCACGCCGTCGGGGTCGACGGTGGTGTAGCGCCACTGGAAACCGCCTTCGAGCGCGACACCGGCCTTCGACGTGTAATCGTCCTGGTCGTAGCCGAAACGCAGCAGGTGGTCGCCCAGCTGCCATTCGGCGTCGAGGCGGAACTGGTCGCGTTCGTCGCCAGAGTCGGTGCGGTCGATCGTGCCGTTGGTGATGTTGCAGGTGGACGAGTAAACGCCCGTCGCCTGTTGGCGATAGGTCGGACGCGCATCGACGATCTGCGGGCAACCGGTGGCCGTCGAGGTGATGTCGCCGTTGTATTCGACGGGCAGGCCGCTCGCGGTGCGCAGGCGCTGGCTGCGGCTGAATTCACCATGGCCGATCAACGCCGACAGCGTGAAGGTGTCGGTGAGATAGCCGGTGTACTTCAGCACGTAGTTCTCGCCGCCCTGCTCCTGGATGTTGACGCCGACCAGGTTGAGGCGCTCGGTGACGCCCGGGCGGTTGGCGTAGACCTCCTGGTTGTTCTCCTGCTTGTCGGAGAACGCGGTGAACTCGAGGATGTGGCTGTCGGTGATGTTCCAGTCCATCTTCAACAACCAGATGGGGAACTCGAAGTTGTCGTTGACGTTCGTCGAGGCGACGTTGTTGCCCCACGTGTCGTTGTTCTGCTCACCGTAGGAGATCAGGCCGTAGGCGAACAGCTTGTCCTTGATCAGCGCGCCGCTGGCCCAGATGTTCGTGCGCCATTCTTCCGAGGTGTCCTGCGAGTTGTCCGAACGCAGCACGCCGTTGGTGAGATAGGCGTTGCGCACGTCTTCGCGCAGGCTGTCGGGCGACCAGAAGACGTTGCCGCCGACGTGGAAGTCGTTGGTGCCGCGCTTGGTGATCTGGTTGACCACGCCGCCGAGCGAACGGCCGAATTCCGCGCCGTAACCGCCGGTCTTGATCTGCTGTTCCTGGATCGCCTCGAACGGCACCTGCGCGAAGTTGAGGTTGCGGAACGAGTTGGTGATGTTGAAGCCGTTGATGAAGTACGCGTTCTCCGCCACCGACGCGCCGCCGAAGGACGCCAGGTTGCCGAACACCGCGTCGCCGCGCACGGTGCCCGGTGCGAGCAGCGCGACGCTGGTGGTGTCGCGCGGCACCGGGATCTTCGCGATCTGTTCGGCGGTGAGGATGGTGGTGGATTCCACCGACGTGACGTCGATCGGGTTGATCGCGCCGGTGCCGATGACTTCGACTTCTTCCAGTTGCGCCGGGCCGCCGGCCGTGGAGGCCGCCGCGTAATCGACGTTGGCCGACGTGCCGACGTTGACCGTCACCTGTCGCGGCGAGCTGCCGTTGCGGGTGACCGTGTACTGGCCGATGGGAATCTGCGAGAAGCGGAACGACCCGTCTGCGCCGACGGTGATCGTGCGCGTGAAACCGGTGGCAGGGTTGGACACGGTGATCGTGTCGCCGGACGATGCGCGGCCCGACACCGCACCCGCGGTATTGGTCTGGGCCTGGACGCCGCCGATGAAGCACAGCCCGAGTGCGGCTGCGAGCGTGGCGCGCTTGAGGCGCGCGGCATTTCGATTTGAAGCCATTGCCATTCCCTCCTGCCGAAGAATCGAAGAAGAAGAAATGCGGAGGCCGTCACACTGGCCAATGCGACCGACCATAGACCTGCAACGAATCCTTAACCAGTCCCTTCCTGAGTACTAACGCGAAAAATCGGCCCCGTATTCAAGGTTAAATCCTTGAATTGGCTGGGTCTTTTCCGAGGGAAAAGCCGTCGTCTTCACCCGGTTTAGCCGACGAACGGTCCAAACCCCGGGGATGCTTCAACCGACTGAAAAGGCTTTCAGCGGCCGTTGCCCGCCAACGCCGCCTCGAGCGGGCGCAACGCTTGCGCATACCGCTTCCACCGCCCCACCCGGCCCGCATGGATCGGCTGGCGCACCTGCACGCTGCTGGCGGTGGTCACCGGTTGCGTGTTCGCCGTGATGTCTTCGATGCCGGCCTGCGATTGGAGGCCGCACCCTGCGATCAGCGCGCGCGTGGCGGCCTCGGGATTGGCGACCAGGGCTTCGTATTGCACGTCGACGATGCGCTCGGCCGCGACATCGGCCAAATGCCGCATCAGCCGCGCGACGTTCCGATGATGGTTGGCGATGTCCGCGAACGCGTAACTCCATTCGTAGAAGGCGCCGGTGAACAGCTCGCGCAGGCAACCGAAGCACGCATCCATCGGGTCCTTGCGCACGTGCACGATGCGCGACTGCGGCAAGCCCGCGAGCGCGACGCCTGCCAGCTCGACGTTGCCGGGGTGCTTGTCGGTCCGCCAGCGTTTCCCGCCCGCGATCGGCTGCGTCGCTTGCAGGTAGCGCGTGCCGACCGTCGCTGCATCGGTCTTGTCCAGGCGCGCGGCGGCCTGCGTGTCGAGGAAGCCCTCGCACCAGTAATCGCTCGCCCATTTGTAGGCCATGCGCAGCGCATTGGATTCGCCGCACGTCGCGACGTCGGCGTGGTTGCCGAGGATGCGCTCGACCACCGTGGTGCCCGAACGCGGCAAGCCGATGATGAAAAGGGGAATGTGGTCGTCGTCGGTCGCCTGCGGGGCGATCGCATCGGAATGCGCGGCGGCGATGATGCGATCGTAGATGGCATCTTCGCGCGCGGCGTCGTAGCGGCTGATCGACTTGCGCAGCGCCATCGCGCGTTCGAGGTGCGGCCACGCGCGATCGGGTGCGTCGGCGTCGTCGAATTCGCGGAACAACGCATAGCACCACGCCGCCATCGTTGTGTCGTCGGCATTGCCCGACACGAGCCGTTCGAGCCGGTCGATGCGCGTCTGCCGCCCTTCCGCCAGATCGAGCGATGCGAGTGCGTAATGCGCGCCGGGGTGCGTGGGTTCGATGCGGATCGCATCTTCGAACGCGGACGTCGCCGCGTCGATGCGTCCGGTGAACTTCAACGCGTTGCCCCGCAGGAACGACAGCGCGGCGCTACGCACGCCGGCATCGCGCGCCGCATCGGCCCAGTGCAGCGCAAGCGCCGGATCGTCGAGCATCATGGCTTGCTCGGCCGCGCCGGTCAGTTGCATGGGATCCATGCGCGCGCGCGGGTCGAGCGATTCGAGCAACTGCGCGCACGTCGCATATTCGCCGGTGGAAATCAGCCCGCTGGAGACCAGCAGGATTTCGTGCGCGCCCGCATCCGCACGCAGGCCGCGCGCCGATGCGCGCGCATGCGCAAGGGCCGCACGGAACGCGCCGCGCGCCTGGAACAACCGCGACAGCATCCAGTGGGCGCCCCAGAAGCCAGGCGCCTGCGCCAGCAACTGTTCGCACAGCGCCGCGGCACGCGGCGGGTCGGCACGGAACGCCAGCTGCGCATCGCGCCACAACACATCGGGGGACATCGGGTTCATTCGCGTTCCGGAAATAAAAACGGCCGCTGCGTGAGCAGCGGCCGTCGGTTTACCACATCGACTCGATGGATCAGAAGTCGTAACGCGCCGAGAAGCGGACGTAGCGCGGCGCCGTGTAGTTGATCGGCAGGAGGTAATCCTGCGAAGCAACCGGGGCGGCGCGGTTCTTGTCGCCGGTCTCGACGTACTCGGTGACCTGGTCGTTGCCGAGCAGGTTGAACACGTCCATCTGCAGCGTCAGCTTGCTGTCGGCGAAGTCCGGCGTCCAGGCGATGTTCGCATCGAACGTCGTCGACCAGGGCGTACGGCCGTGGTCGCCACGGTTGCCCAGGTGCGGAACGCCCGCGGCGTCGTGGCAGTAGAAGCTCGAAGCCGAATACGCACTGATCGAACCGAAATCGATGCTCTGGTTCGACGGGTGGTTTTCCGGGATGAAGCCGTTGCAGTTCACCGGACGACCCGACTGCACGATCATGTTGGCGCCGACGCGCCACTGGTCGGTGATGTCGTACGTACCGAACACCTTGACGGTGTGGCGACGGTCGTTCGGCAGGTAGCCGTACGCGCCTTCGCCGAACGCCGCGAAGTCGAAGTCCTGGGTGATGCCGGCGTCCGCCTGCTCCAGGGTCGAGTTCACGTAGCCTTCCGCGTTGCCCTTGCTCTTCGCATAGGTGTACGAACCCTGCAGCGACCACTTGTCCGACTTCATGCGCTCGAAGAAGAACTCGACCGCGGTGTAGTCGCGACGGTACTGCGGCAGGCCGAAGTACGCGGCCGGGATCGTCACCGTGGTGAACGTGCCGTCGTTGTTGAGGTCGAGCGCCAGCTCGGCGTCACGGCCCGGGTTGACGATGTAGCACGAGGCGGCCGTATCCGGGTCGAAGTTCGTGTACCCGTTGTCCGTCGCCCAGTCGAGCAGCGGCTGGTGGGCGCACGTATCGTCGAAGCCGTCCTTGATCTTGCGCTTGATGCCGCGCAGGCCGATGTTCCAGTTCTCGTTGAGCGCCATCTGCATGCCCAGGATGTATTCGTCCTGGTACATCGGGCTCAGGTTCGCCGAAGCGACGGTCGCCGGGTTCGGGGCTTCGAAGCTGCCGTTCAGGCCGAGCGGGCCGAGCTGCGCGCCGAGGGTCGGGGCACCAGTGATCGGGTCGACCGCCGTGTACTGGAAGAACTCGGTGGTCGTGGCTTCGGCGCCGGAGGCGCGGATCGAGGTGTTGTTGGCAACCGGGATGAAGTAACGGCCGGCGTTACCGAACACCTTGAACGTCGAGTCGCCGTTGACGTCCCACGAGAAACCGAGGCGCGGGGCCCACAGGTCGTCGGACTTCACGAACGAAACGCCATCGGCGTTCTTGTTGTCGAAGCGTTCGAGGCGGATGCCGCCGTACAGCAGCAGGTTGTCGGTGACGTTCCAGCTGTCTTCCAGGTACGCCGCTTCGTTGGTGGTCTTGTAACCGCCCGACGAACGCGTGATCAGGCGACGGCGCACGTACGGCTGCGTGTTCGGCACGCCGTTCGTGGTGCCGTTGCCCGGCGCGTCGAAGTAACGGTAGTACACGCCACCGGCGAAGTTGGTCGCCGTGAACTCGGAGACGAACTCTTCGCTGTCGAGACCCGCGCGAACCGCGTGGTCGCCGATGCGCCAGTCGAGGTCGATGCGCCATGCCTTGCGACGGTCGGTATCCGGCGGAGCGTCGACCGGACGCACGGCAGCGAAGCTCGCCGCCGGCCAGCAACCCAGGTAGACCAGGCCCACGCCGTAGACGGTCGGGCAGTCTTCGCCCGGCAGGCCGCCCGGGATGTACGGGTTGTCGTACTTCAGGTCGCCGTACTGCGCCGACAGGGTCAGCGAGTCGGTGAGGTAGCCGGTGTACTTGCCGATCATCACCGTGCCGCCGGACTTCTGCTCGTAGTCGTACGCGAACAGGTCATGGCTGCGGCTGTAAGGAGTGGCGCTGTCGTAATGCGTACGATCCAGCGTTTCCTTGTTGTAGATGCCGGTGAACTCGAGCAGGTGATCGTCGGTGATGTTCCAGTCGATCTTGAGCAGGCCGCTCGGCGAGGTGTTGGACTCGTGCTCGCTGTCGTTCTGTTCGAAGGTGTCGGACGTGTTGTGGCGGCCGGTGACCAGGCCGAACATGAACAGCTTGTCCTTGATCAGCGGGCCGCCGGCGTAGGCGTTGTATTCGAGGTTGTCGAATTCGTCAGCCGAACGGAAGGCGAGCAGCGGGGCCGATTCCGGATCGCGCGAAGCCGCATCGCGGCCCGTCGAACGCAGCTGGTTCGGTTCCCAATAGACGCTACCGCCGCCCTTCCACTCGTTGGTACCGCGCTTGGTCACGATGTTGATCACGCCGCCCAGCGAACGGCCGTACTCGGCGCCGTAGCCACCGGTCTTGACCTGCTGTTCGGAGATCGACTCGAACGGCAGCTGCGCGTACGACAGCAGCGAACGCAGGTTCGTGACGTCGAAGCCGTTGATGTAGTAGCCGTTCTCAGCGACCGACGCGCCGCCGAAGGAGGCGAGGTTGCCGAGGCCGGTGTCGCCGCGGACGGTGCCCGGGGCAAGCAGGGCGACGTTGGTGACGTCGCGCGAAACCGGAAGCGCCTGGATCTGTTCGGCGGTGAACACCGTGGTCGACTCGACCGATGAGACGTCGATCGGGTTGATCGCGCTGGCGCCCGTCACCGTGACGGTTTCCAGCTCGCCGGACGCCGAAGCGGCGGCGAAGGTGACCGGCGTACCGGTACCGACGCTGACGCGCACTTCGCGCGTCTGGCCGCCGGAGATCACGCGATAGCGACCCGGGGACAGCTGCGGAAGCGCGAAGCGACCCGAAGCGTCGGCGGTGACCTCACGCGCGGCGCCGGTGTCGACGTTTTCGATGCGCACGGTGGCGTTGGCCTGCGTGTCGCCGAAGATCGAACCAACGGAGCTCTGGGCCTGGACGGTACCAGCGAAGCACAGGCCAAGCGCGACCGTCAGGGCGCTGCGCTTGAAGCCTTTGGCAATTTGCCTTGAAGCCATGGATTCCCCCCACGGGAAGAAAGGTGAAAAAAAGAAGGAAGAAGTCACTGTCGTTTCAAAGACATGACCTCCCGACTATAGGGGAAATAACAAATTGGCAACAACATTCGAACGCAATCGACACGGTTTGGTACTTGAACCCACCGTATGGGTGGGGCTGGAAACGACTGGAAGTCGCTGATGCGCAAACGAAAACGGGCCCGATCCGGGCCCGCTTCCTTGTTCGCCTGATCGGCCCCGGAATTGCCGCGGGGCCCGGGGTGTTCAGCCGTTGCGCAACTCCGCCGCGATCCGCGCCTGTTCATTCTTCAGCGCCACCGGCACGCGCGTGCCGAATTCATCGAGGAACGAAGCCAGGCTGTCCACTTCCGCCTGCCAGCCCGCGCGATCGAAGTCGAACAGCACGCGACGCGCTTCGTCCGACAGGGCCACGCCGTCGAGGCGGATGTCGCCGATCTTCGGCAGCGCGCCGATCGGCGTGTCGGTCGCCGACGCGCGGCCTTCGACGCGCTCGATCATCCACTCCAGCACGCGCAGGTTTTCGCCGAAGCCCGGCCACAGGAACTTGCCGTCCTCGCCCTTGCGGAACCAGTTGACGTGGAAGATCTTCGGCAGCTGCGCGCCGGGCTTGTCGAACGACAACCAGTGCGCGAAGTAGTCGGCGAAGTTGTAGCCGCAGAAGGGCTTCATCGCCATCGGGTCGCGGCGCATGACGCCGACCGCGCCCGTGGCGGCGGCGGTGGTTTCCGAACCCATGGCCGCGCCGACGAGCACGCCGTGCTTCCAGTCGCGCGCCTCGAACACCAGCGGCACCAGCGATGCGCGGCGGCCGCCGAACACGATGGCCGAAATCGGCACGCCCTGCGCGTCCTCGGCCTTCGGCGACCAGCTCGGGCACTGCCGCGCCGACACGGTGAAACGCGCGTTCGGATGCGCCGCCGGGCCATTGCAATCGTATGCATTTCCACGCCAATCGAAGGCGGGCTTGCGGTCGTCCAGGCCCTCCCACCACGGCTGCCCGTCATCGGTCAGGCCGACGTTGGTGAAGATGGTGTTGCGCTGGATGGTGGCGAGCGCGTTGGGATTGGATTTCTCCGACGTGCCCGGCGCGACGCCGAAGAAACCGGCTTCCGGATTGATCGCGTACAAACGGCCATCGGGGCCCGGGCGCATCCAGCAAATGTCGTCGCCGACGGTCCACACCTTCCAGCCTTCGTTGCGATATCCCTCGGGCGGAATGAGCATCGCCAGGTTGGTCTTGCCGCACGCCGACGGGAACGCCGCGGCGATGTAATGCGTCTGGCCCTGCGGATTCTCGACGCCGAGGATCAGCATGTGTTCGGCCAGCCACCCTTCGCTGCGCGCCTGGTGTGAGGCGATGCGCAATGCATGGCACTTCTTGCCGAGCAACGCGTTGCCGCCGTAACCCGAACCGTAGGACTGGATCGTCAGTTCTTCCGGGAAATGCATGATGAAGCGGCGCTCCGGATCGAGCTCGCCGATCGAATGCAGGCCCTTCACGAAACGCCCTTCGCGCTCGATGCGCGCCAGGGCCGCCGCGCCCATGCGCGTCATGATGCGCATGTTGGCGACGACGTACGGCGAGTCGGTGATCTCCACGCCGCAACGCGCGAGCGGAGAATCGATCGGGCCCATGCAATACGGGATCACGTACATCGTGCGGCCGCGCATGCAGCCGGCGAACAATGCGTCCATCTTCGCGTGCGCATCGGCCGGCGACATCCAGTGGTTGTTCGGGCCGGCGTCTTCGCGCTCGCTCGTGCACACGAACGTCAGGTGTTCGACGCGCGCCACGTCATCGGGATGCGAGCGGTGCAGCCAGCTCTCCGGATGCGTTTCGGAATTGAGCGGCAACAACGTGCCGTCCGCTTCCATGCCGCGGACCAGCTCCGCGAATTCGCTGTCGCTACCGTCGCACCACTGGATCCGGTCGGGCTGCGTCACGCGCGCCACGTCCATGACCCATTGGTTCAACGCGTCCAACTGGCTACCCATGGTGGAATTCTCGACTTCAGGGGAAATGGGGTGTTCAACGACAGCGGCCATGGGGGTCCTTTGCGCTCAGGCCTGGGGGATCAGCGTCGACATCATGTGTTCGACGTACGCCTCGAACTCGTCGTGCTGCATGTTCATCTGGTGCAGTTGCAGGTTCAGCTGCAGGAAACCGACGTACGCCGAGTACAGCAGGCGCGCGCGGTGCTGCGCATCGGTGCGGCTCAGTCCCGCCTGGCGGAACGAAGCGGTGAGGTAATCCAGGCGGCGCTCGGACACGCGCACGATCACCGGCTGGACCGCCGGGTGGTCCATCGCCTTGAGCAGCTCGGAATAGATGATGTGCGACTTGGCTTCGTGCGCGACCAGCTGGAACAACTTGCGCAAACGCTCGCGCGGGTCGGGGATGGGTTCGAGCGAACCGAACACGGTTTCCTGCTCGACCTTTTCCCAGCGTTCCAGCGCGGCGACCAGCAGGGCCTCGCGCGACGGGAAATGCCAGTAGAAGCTGCCTTTGGTGACCCCGAGCCTGCGGGCCAGCGGTTCGACCGCGACCGAGGCGACGCCTTGTTCGGCGATCTGGTCGAGGGCCGCCTGCGCCCAATCTTCGGCACTCAGGCGCGCGTTGCGTTCGTTGCGGATGGCGGCTTCGGTCATGGCGCGCAGTCTACCGTACGGTTCCCTTCCCGAGAGTATGCGCGGAGTGAGGACACGCTGTTGCCTCCGACGCGTTGACAGTCCTTCGACGGGCTGCCCATACTTTGGCGTATGGTGCCTCCGGGCGCCGGCCCGTTCAACCAATAATGTGTGCGGGCGCATCGTGCGTTCGCCGGAGGCCGAGATGAGCGTCGTCGTTCCTTTCCTGCTGTTGCTCCTCGCCGGGGGCTTCGCGGCCTATCACCGGATGCGCCTGGCCTACTGGGCCGCGTTGACCGCCGCCCTGCTCGTGGTCGCGTGGATCGCCGGGGCGAACGCCGCCGCGACCATCGTCGCCGCCATCGTCGTCGCGTTGATCGCGGTGCCGTTGCTGGTACCGGCTTTCCGCAAGCCGCGCATCACCGCGCCGTTGCTGCGCTTCTACACCAAGCTGCTGCCCCCGCTGTCGGATACCGAACGCACGGCGCTCGAAGCCGGCACTGTCGGGTTCGAAGGCCAGTTGTTCTCCGGCAGGCCCGATTGGGACCAGTTGCTCTCGCTGCCCAAGCCGCAACTCACCGCGGAGGAGCAGGCCTTCCTCGATGGCCCGTGCGAAGAACTCTGCCGCATGACCGACGACTGGGACATCACCCACGTGCGCGCGGACCTGCCGCCGGAAATCTGGGAGTTCTGCAAGAAGCACAAGTTCTTCGGCCTCAACATTCCGAAGGAATACGGCGGGCTCGGCTTCTCCGCGTTGATGAACCACAAGGTCATCCAGAAGCTCGCGTCGATCAGCACCGTGGTGTCGTCCACCGTCGGCGTGCCGAACTCGCTCGGCCCGGCCGAGTTGCTGATGCACTACGGCACGGACGAACAGAAGCGCGAGTATCTCCCGCGCCTGGCCGACGGCCGCGACGTGCCGTGCTTCGCGCTCACCGGGCCGTTCGCCGGTTCCGATGCGACCTCCATTCCCGACTACGGCATCGTGTCGATGGGCGAATGGAACGGCGCCAACGTGCTCGGCGTGCGCCTCACGCTCAACAAGCGCTACATCACGCTCGCGCCGGTGGCCACGCTGATCGGCGTCGCCTTCCGCATGTACGACCCGGAAGGCTTGCTCGGCGACAAGCGCGACATCGGTATTTCGCTCGCGCTCGTGCCGCGCGAAACACCGGGCCTGGAAATCGGCCGCCGCCACTTCCCGCTCAACTCGCCGTTCCAGAACGGCCCGATCCACGGCAAGGACGTCTTCGTGCCCTTGTCGCAGTTGATCGGTGGCGAGGACTACGCCGGCCAGGGCTGGCGCATGCTGATGGAATGCCTGTCGATCGGCCGTTCGATCACCCTGCCCTCCACCGCCAGCGGCGGCGCGAAGAGCGCGGCCGTCGTCACCGGTGCGTATGCGCGCATCCGCAAGCAATTCGGTTTGTCGGTCGGGCGTTTCGAAGGCGTCGAGGAAGCGCTCGCGCGCATCGGCGGCAAGGCGTACGCGATCAGCGCGCTGTCGCAGGCGACCGCGGCGGCCGTGGCGCGCGGCGAAAACCCCGCGGTGCCCTCCACCATCGCGAAATACCACTGCACGCAGATGGGCCGCGAAGTCGTCATCGATGCGATGGACGTGCACGGGGGCAAGGGCATCATCCTCGGCCCGCGCAATTACCTGGGACGCGCGTGGCAGGCCACGCCGATCAGCATCACGGTGGAAGGCGCGAACATCATGACGCGCTCGCTGATGATCTTCGGCCAGGGCGCGATCCTGTGCCATCCGTGGGTGATGAAGGAAATGAAGTCGGCGCAGCTCGAGGATCCGGTCGAGCGCATCGACCGATTCGACGAAGCGCTGTTCGGCCACATCGGCTTTGCGATCTCCAACGCCGTGCGCAGCCTGTGGTTCGGCCTGAGCGGCGCGAAGGTCGGCAAGGCGCCGGGCGACGATTACACGCGCCGTTTCTATCGCAAGCTCGATCGCTATTCAGCCGCGCTCGCGCTGATGGCCGATACGTCGATGCTCCTGCTCGGCGGCAAGCTGAAGTTCAAGGAATCCTTGTCGGGCCGCCTGGGCGACGTGCTGAGCCAGCTGTACATCGCCAGCAGCATGTTGAAGCGTTACGAAGACGAAGGGCGCCCGACGGGCGACCGTCCGTTGCTTGCGTGGGCCTTCCACGATGCGATCAACAAGATCGAGACGGCGCTGTCCGGTGCGTTGCGCAACTTCCCGATCCGCCCGATCGGCTGGGTGCTGTGGGCGTTGATCTTCCCGTGGGGCCGCCGCGCGCAGGCGCCGAGCGACCGCCTCGGCCACCAGGCCGCTGCGTTGCTGATGACGCCGTGCGATGCGCGCCAGCGCCTGGCCGACGGCGTGTTCCTCACGCCGACCGCCAACAACCCCGCCGGCCGCATCGACAGCTATCTGCCGAAGGTCGTCCTCGCCGAGCCCGTGGAGCGCAAGTTCCTCAAGGCGCTGAAGAACAGCGACATCGAAGCGCTCGAGTTCTCCGCGCAATTGGACGAAGGCGTGCGCGAAGGCTGGATCACCGCCGACGAACGCAAGCAACTCGACGAGCTGCGCGCGATGACGCTCGATGCGATCAGCGTCGACGACTTCGAATCGTGGGAGCTGCGCTCGGCCGGTTACGAAACGCAGCACGGCGTGGACCACTCGCGCTTCGCGGCCTGACGTGTCGGTCCTCTCGCTCTATCGCCGGGTCACCCGATGGCCCGGCGGTCACTGGATGTTCGCGCGGGCCGTCTGCTGGCGCGCGCCCTACTTCGCCAGCATCGCGCCGCGCATCGCGGTGCTGGAACCGGGCCGGTGCGAAGCGTCGATCGCGCATCGGCGCAAGGTCACCAACCATATCGGCACGGTGCATGCGATCGCGCTGTGCAACCTCGCGGAGTTCGCGGGCGGGTTGATGACCGATGCGTCCATTCCGCCGTCGATGCGCTGGATCCCGAAAGGCATGACGGTCGAGTATCTCGGCAAGGCGAACGGCAGGATGCGCGCAGTCGCAACGCCCGACATCGCACCGGTGGAAGCGACGCAGGGTTACGAACTGCCCGTCACTGTCCTCGTCACCGATCCGAGCGATGCGCCGGTGTTCCGCGCGCGCATCGCGATGTGGGTCTCGCCGAAACGCTAGCGCCAGGCGACGAGCGCCGCCGCGATGATCGCGGGAAAGGCCTGGATGAAGAAGATGCGCTTGTTCACGGTCGCCGCGCCGTACACGCCGGCGATGACCACGAACGCCAGGAACAGCAGCACGATTTCGCGCGAGTGCACGCACAGACCGTAGACCAGGCCTGCGGAAAGAAACCCGTTGTACAACCCCTGGTTCTTCGCCAAGGCTTGCGAGCGCTCGGCGAATTCCGGCGTGAGCCGGAACGTGCGCAGCCCGATCGGTTTGGTCCACAGGAACATCTCGAGGATCAGGAACCACGCGTGCAGCAGCGCGACCAGGACAACGAGGATCGTGGCGGGCAGCGTCATGTCAGCGCTTCTTTTTCTTCTTCGACGAAGACTTCTTCTTCGCGGGCGCCTTTGGCTTCGGCGGCGCGATGGACTTGTGCCAGGCCTGCAGCACTTCGGCTTCGCGCGCCATCGACAGGCCGGCCTTCGGATTCGCGCGGCGCTCGCCGGGCAGCGCGCGCCAGTACGCGAGCGTGTCGGCGGTCGTCGCATCGAGCGGCCGGTACGCCAGCCCCGCGGCCTGCGCCTTCGCGCTGCTGACGCGGCCGAAGCCCGCGTATTCGCCGACCGGCGGAATCCACACGGGCATGTCCTGCCACGCGGAGACGTCGTGTTTTTCCAGGAAGTCCGCGGGCACCCACGTCACGGTCGACGTCTTGCCCGCCGCGCGCTGGCTGGCGGCAAGCAACTCGCCCATGGTCAGCTTGCCCGCGGGCGCATCGGCGTTGAACGTCCCCATCGTCTTCTGATCGAGCAGGTGCAGCAGGAACGCGGCGAGATCGCGCACGTCGATGAACTGCGTGGGGTCGCTCGCCGAACCCGGCGCGAGGATCTCGCCGCCGCGGTCGGCGCGCGCGGGCCAGTACGTGAAGCGATCGGTGTTGTCGCCGGGGCCGACGATCAGCCCGGGGCGCACGATGGTCACCTTGCCCGGCATTTCCTTGAGCGCCGCCGTTTCGCACAGCGCCTTGAGGCCACCGTACGTCTCGCCGGTGACTTCGGTGACGTTCGGGTTCGGCAGCTGCGCGACGGGCGCGCTCTCGTCCTGGTTCGGCGTGTCCATCTTCGCGTAGACGGAGATCGTCGAGACCAGCAGGTATTGGCCGACGCGGTCGCCGAGCAACCTGGTCGAGCGCGCGACATCCGCGGGAATGTAGGCCGACGTATCGAGCACCGCATCCCACGTGCGACGGTTGTCGAGCGCCTTCATGTCGGTCTTGCGGTCGCCCTGCAACTGCTCGATGTCGTCGTACTGGTCGCCGGCGAAGCGCTCGGGATTGGTCTTGCCGCGATTGAACAGCGTGAGCTTGTGCCCGCTCTTGCGTGCGGCTTCGACGAAATGCGGGCCGAGGAACCCGGTACCGCCGAGGACGAGGATGGACATCGGTTCCCCCGGCTTGCGTTGCGCGGCCTTCGCCGGTTTGCGCCGCGCCGCATGGCCCGGCAGTGCGGCGAGGCTGGCGGCGGCGAGCGTGGCAGCGAGGAAATCGCGGCGCGTGGTCATCGGCGGGTGTCTCCGGGCGAGGGCGCGTCGCCGAGTGTGCGCTGCAACTTCACCACTCGCCAAGCGCTGAACATGAACACCAGCGATGCGCCGATTCCCACGGTGAAGACGATCTGCGAACCGAAGCCCGCCAGCGCCTTGTGCATCCACGCGGTACTGACGTCGCTGGTGCGGTAGACGAACGTATCGATGAAGGCCTTGGCCTTGTAGCGCCACTCGCGCGGCACGCGCGTGTAGATGGTTTCGCGGCCCGGCTTGCCGAGCGCGAACTCGCAACCGCGCGTGGCCACCTGCACGACGGCCACCAGCATCGGAAACGGCGAGGCCGCCAACGCGCAGAAGCCCAGCAGCACGGCGAAGCCCGGAATCAGCAATGCAGGCCCGACGCCGAAGGCGCGCAACAGGTGCCGCGTCACGAACAACTGCACCGTGATCGCGAACAGGTTGATCGCAAGGTCGATGTTGGCGAAGTACGCCGTCGCGCGCGTGGCATCGGCGCCGAAGGCGTGGCGCACGATCGCCGCCTGTTCGTTGTACAGCAGCGTGCCGACCATCACGCCGAAGAACCCCAGCATCGCCAGCGCGCGCAGCAGGGGTTCGCCCCACACCAGGCGGAAGCCGGCCCACACCGAGCCGCCCATCGCGCGCTCGCCCGTGGTCTCCCCGCGCAACTGCTCGCGCCGCAGTGCCCACGGGCGCAGCTTGTAGATGCACAGCAGGCAGATGCAGAGGAACCCGATGGAGACGAGCATGAGGTTCGCGATGCCGACGCGCTCGGCCAGCACGCGCGTGATCATCGGACCGAGCATCGCACCGACCGTCCCGCCGGCGCCGATGTACCCGTAGAACCGTTTGGCGTGCGTGTCGTCGAACACGTCCGCCATGAAGCTCCAGAACACCGTGACGGCGAAGAGGTTGAACACTGCGGACCACACGAAGAACGTCACGCCGCGCCCCGGGATCTCCCGGTGGAACAGCACGTAGAACGTGGCCAGGGCCGCGATGAAGATGCAGTAGACCGTCGGCAGGAACACGCGCCGCGGCCAGCGCGCGACGAGCGCGCCGTACAGGGGCTGCAGGGCCAGCATCACGAGGAAGGTGCCGGTGAAGAGCACCTGCAGCGTGAAGTCCCCGATGTCGTGGCCGTGGGCCCGGGCCCAGTCCACCCACGCCCGCGGGAAGACCGCGAGGGCATCGCTGGAGGCGGCCATCGCATCGCGCACCGGACGGAGCACGTAGTAGCCCGTGAGCAGGCTGAAGAAATAGAGGATCGACCACCACAACGGGGGCGATTCACCCAATGCGCCGCGAAAGCGATCCATCCCGAACGTTAGCCCAAAGCCCGCGGGGCTGGCTACCATGCCGGAGTACATACTCCAGCGCGGCGGCCTATCGTCGGCGGACCCTTGGACGAGGCACCGCGTGGACGCTTTCGACTACATCATCATCGGCGCAGGTTCTGCCGGCTGCGTACTCGCCAATCGCCTGTCGGCCGATCCGAAGGTGCGCGTGCTCCTGCTCGAAGCGGGCCCACGCGACTGGCATCCCTTCATCCACATGCCCGCCGGCCTGGCCAAGCTGGTCAACCGCAAGGGCGTGAACTGGGATTACGACACCGCACCCGAAGCGCAGCTCGACGACCGCACGCTATGGTGGCCGCGCGGCAAGGTGCTCGGCGGTTCGAGTTCGATCAACGCGATGTGCTACGTCCGCGGCCATGCGCGCGATTACGACGACTGGGCTGCGCAGGGCGCGACCGGTTGGGACTGGAACAACGTGCTGCCGTTCTTCAAGCGCAGCGAAGGCAACCGGCGCGGGCGCGATTCGCTTCACGGCGAACTCGGGCCGCTCGCGGTCTCGGACCTGCGGCACACCAATCCCCTGTCGCAGGTCTTCATCGACGCGGCGGCGCAGGCCGGTTACCCGCGCAACACCGACTTCAACGGGCCGGTGCAGGAAGGCGTCGGGTTCTACCAGGTGACGCAGAAGGACGGCGCGCGGTGTTCGGCGGCGGTCGCCTACCTGCATCCGGTGCGTCATCGCAAGAACCTCGTGGTGCGCACCGGCGCGATGGTCTCGCGCATCACGTTCGTCGATGGTCGTGCGAACGGCGTGACGTGCAGCGTGAACGGCGCGCCGTTCCACTTCGAGTGCACGCGCGAAGTGCTGCTGTCGGGCGGCGCGATCAATTCGCCGCAGCTGTTGATGCTTTCGGGCATCGGGCCGGCGGCGCAACTGGAGCGGCACGACATCAAGGTGGTGCACGACGCGAAGAACGTCGGCGAGAACCTGCAGGACCATCTCGACATCTGCACGCTGCAGCATTCCACGCAGCCGATCACCTACGACCGCGCGAGCGACGCGAAGATCGCGTTCGACTATTTCCTGCGCGGCCATTCGGGCGCCGGAAGCAGCAACATCGCCGAAGCCGGCGGTTTCCTGCGTTCGCCGTTGGCGCCGGATGATCGCCCCGACATCCAGCTCCACTTCGTGCCCGCGATGCTCGATGATCATGGCCGCCGGCGCCTGAAAGGCGACGGCTACACACTGCACGCGTGCTTCCTGCGCCCGCGCAGCCGCGGCCGCATCGCGCTGATGAGCCCGCGCGCGCACGACAAGCCGCGCATCGAAGCGAACTACCTCAGCGACGCGGAAGGATTCGACCTGCGCATGATGATCGAGTGCGCGAAGGCCGCGCGTGCGATCTTCAAACAGCCGGCGTTCGACGCCTACCGCGGCGCGCCGATCTTCCCCGCGCGCGACGACCTCGACGACAAGGCGCTGGAGGCCTTCGTGCGTGCGAAGGCGGAAACGGTGTACCACCCCGTCGGCACGTGCCGGATGGGCAGCGACGATGCGTCAGTGGTCGACCCGCAACTGCGCGTTCGTGGCGTCGAAGGCTTGCGCGTGGTGGATGCATCGGTGATGCCGACGCTGATCGGCGGCAATACCAATGCGCCGACGATGATGATCGCCGAACGGATCGCGGCATTGATGACGGGCGACTAGGCCCGTTCGAGCATCGGCGGCAACGGGCAGTGCAGGCACGCGCAGATCGTGCGCAGCAGCTCGGCTTCGCCCACGGTGACCTGGTTGTCGTGGCCGATCGTCGCGACCAGGCCTTCGACCACCGCCTGCTTCGCCAGCGGATCGAGCGCATCGAGCGGCGCCCACGCGGCATCGAGCGCCAACGCCCCTTCCCTGCGCGGCAGGTAGGGCAACGCGTCGTTCGGCAATACGCGCTGGATGCCGTGCAGGTAGGCGGCACGTGCGTTGGATTCGCTTTCGTGCCCACTCTGCGCGACGACGCACAGCATCGTGGCGATCTCGCTGCGCACGCCATTGAGCTTCGTGCGCCCGAAGCGTGCGTGGCGCGAGGGATCGAGCGATTCGCGCACCTGCACCTGCAACAGGCGGCCCAGGCAGAATTCGAAGAGCGACACGCGACCGTCGGCGTGGACGACCGCATCGCTGGTATCGAGGAACACGTCGAGCTCGGGGCGCGGACGCAGGCGCAACGCCGGGAACGCAATGGACGCCAGCGGCAGGCGCAACGCCGCATGCAACTTCGCGAGGTGTTGCTCGCGCAGCTGCGTGGCTTCCTCGGCCATCGCCATGCCCAGGCGTGCGGCGATCTCCTCGCGTTGCAGCGCGCGCACGCGCTTGTCGTCGTCGAGCAGCAGGCCGAGCAGCAGCGGCATCACGCTCTCGCGCTGGCCTGCGAGCGTGCGCACGGCGGCGGGGATCGTCTCGACGATCGCGTCGGCGCGTTTGTAGTCGTCCGGCGAGGGCTGCGCCACCTGCGCGACGACCAGCGGCGGCGTGACCGCGAGCTGTGCGTCCTCCGGTGGCAACGTCGCGGTGCGGCCCGCAACAAGGCCGAGGTGCGCGTCTTCTTCCAATCCGTTCGGCGGGACTTCGATCCACTTCTTCGCCAGCGCGCGCATCTGCGCTTCCGTGAACTGCGGTTCGAGTTCCTGGATGCGTTCGACCAGCGGCGGATGCGTGGCGAACAAGCCGTGGAAGCCCACCCCGTCGCCGAACAGCATGTGGCTGACTTCCTCGGCGTTGTTGCGTTCGTTCAAGCGCGAGCCTTCGTCGAGCCCGCCGATTTTCTTCAGCGCGCCCGCAAGGCCCGTGGTCTGCCGCGTGAACTGCACCGCCGACGCATCCGCCAACCGTTCGCGCTGGCGGCTCACGCCGGCCTTGATCATGCGGCCGAAGAACAGGCCGACGTAGCCGATCACCATCGCGACGAGCGCGGCGACGAGGATCGCACCCGCGCCCTTGTTGCGCCCGCCGAACCGCCCGTGCTCGAGGATCTTCCGTCCGATCAGCCCGATCATCAGGATGCCGAACAACACGCCCATCAGCCGGATGTTGAGGCGCATGTCGCCATTGAGCACGTGGCTGAATTCGTGCGCGATCACGCCCTGCAATTCGTCGCGGTTCAATCGGTCGAGCGCGCCGCGCGTCACCGCGATGACCGCATCGGATGGCGAGTAGCCGGCGGCGAATGCATTGATCGCCGCTTCGTGTTCGAGCACGTAGATCTTCGGCACCGGCACGCCGGAGGCGATCGCGATTTCCTCGACGACGTTGCGCAACCGGCGCAGGTTGAAATCCGTGGTGTCGGCCGCGATCGGCACGCCGCCCATCTGCAACGCGACCGTTTCCCCGCCGCCGCGCAAGGACGCAACGCGATACAGCGAACCCAGCCCGATCACGCCGAGGGTGAGCACCGAGCACACGAACAGCAACGGCGCGGCGCTGCCCTCGTCGCTCCCGCCGACGCCCCATGCGACCCACGCGGCGAAGTCCACCGCGCACACGATGCCGATCACCGCGAGCGCGAACAGCAGCACGAGGCGCGACGAATTCCGCCGCGCCTGTGCCTGGCGTTCGAAGAAGTTCATGCAGCGCGTCGCGTCAGGTCAGAACTGCACCTTCGGCGCGGCGCGCACCTGCGCCTGGTCCGCGGCCGGGATTTCGAGCAATGCCGCCGGCTGGAAATTGAACATGCCGGCGAAGATCGAGGACGGGAACACTTCGCGCTTGTTGTTGTAGGACATCACCGAGTCGTTGAACGCCTGCCGCGCGAAGGCAACCTTGTTCTCCGTCGAGGTGAGCTCCTCGGTGAGCTGCATCATGTTCTGGTTGGCCTTGAGGTCCGGATAGGCCTCCGCCACCGCCATCAACCGGCCGAGCGCGCCATTGAGGACGCCCTGCGAGTTCGCCAGTTCGGCCATCGCGGCCGGGTCCCCGGGGCTGGCCTTGGCGGCCTGCAGGCCGTTCATCGCGGCGCCGCGGGCGGCGATCACGGCCTCGAGCGTCCCGCGCTCATGGGACAGGTAACCCTTCACGGTCTCCACGAGGTTCGGGATCAGGTCGAAGCGGCGCTGGAGCTGCACGTCGATCTGCGCAAAGGCATTCTTGAATGCGTTCCGGGCGACCACCAATCCGTTGAAAATCCCGACTCCCCACATCCCCAGCACGACCAGAATTGCGAGCAGGATCAGCAAAATCCACATCACTCTTCCCCTTGTTCATGCAAAGTGCGGAACTGGCGCTATAGTCGGCCCAGCAATTCGCAGCATACGCAGGGGGCTAGCCCGATGAAAGGCGCCGTCAATCGGGTTTCAGCACACAAGGCATGGCGGGCCACGCTGGTCGGCCTGCTCCTTCCCCTCGCCGTCGGTTCCGCCGCGCAGACCCCCGGGGCCGACGCTCCGCTGGCGGCTGCCGCTTCGGCCCCCGCCGTCCTTCCCGTGCAAGTCGCCGCCGTCGGCGTGCAGCGCACGTCGGTCCTGAATCCCAATCCGTTGCCCGTCGCGCAAGGCTTCGACGTGCGCCGGTTCGAGGACATGGCGCAGCAGCTTGTCGCCGACCAGCGCGTGCCCGGCATGGCGATGGCCATCGTGCAGGGCGGGCGCATCGTGTCGATGCGCGGTTACGGCATCACGGACACGAAGGCCGCCGAGCCGATCGATTCGCACACTGTCTTCCGCCTGGCCTCGTTGTCCAAGTCCTTCGCCGGCACGATGACCGGGCTGCTCGTCAACGACGGCGTCATCCGCTGGGACAGCCGCGTCAACGACTACCTGCCCGACTTCCACCTGCAGAACGAGTACGCCACGCAGCGCCTTACCGTCGCGGACGTCCTCAGCCATCGCGTCGGCCTGGTGCACAACACCTACGACCGCGACCTCGAAGGCAACCTCGATTACCGCGCGCTCACGCAGAAGCTCGCCTACGCGCCGACGGCGTGCCTGCCCGGCGATTGCTACGGTTACCAGAACGTCGCCTTCAGCCTGATCGGCGATGTGGTGTTCGCCGCCACCGGCACCTTCTATCAGCAGGAAGTCGAGCGCCGCATCCTCAAGCCGCTCGGCATGAACGATGCGAGCCTCGGCCTCGAAGGCATCGAAGCCAGTCCACGCTGGGCCAAGCCGCACGTGCGCGGCCGCGGCGGCTGGGTGTCGCTGACGCCGAAGCCGACGTACTACCGCGTCGCGCCCGCCGCCGGCGTCAACGCCAGCATCTCGGACATGGCGCAATGGATCCTCGCGCACGGCGGGCATCGCCCCGACGTGTTGCCGGCGCCGTTGCTCGCAACGCTGCATGCGCCGCTCGTCGCCACGCCGGGCGAGATGCGCGGCTCGTGGCGCCGCCAGCGCCTGTCGTCGGCCAGCTACGCGATCGGTTGGCGCGTGTACGACTACGCCGGCCACCAGGTCGTCTTCCACGCCGGTGCGGTGCAGGGCTACCGCGGGATGATGGCGATGCTGCCCGAGCGCGACTTGGGCGTCGTCATTCTCTGGAACAGCGAGAGCTCGCTGCCCTCGGGCCTGCTGCCGACGATCCTCGACAGCGCGGTCGGTTTGCCGGCGCAACGCTGGCTCGATGTCGCGCCGTTCGACGAAGGCCTGTACGCGAAGAGCCAGGAAGCGACCGACGAAGCAGGCGCCGACGCGTCGACGGCCACCGCCGCGCCCAAATAAAAAACCCCACCCCGCCTGGGCACGCGGGATGGGGCTCGATTACGGCTTCGGGGTTTATTACATCATCGGCATGACGGGCGCCGGCATGTTCACCGGGGCCGACTTGCGCGAGGACTTGCGCGCCTTCTTCGCAGCAGGCTTCTTGGCGGCCTTCTTGGCAGCGCGCTTCTTGGTGGCCTTCTTCGTGGCCTTCTTGGCACCGGCCTTGCGGGCGGTCTTCTTGGCAGCCTTGCGGACGCCCTTCTTCGCGGTCGCCTTGCGGGCCGTCTTCTTGGCAGCCTTGCGGACGCCCTTCTTGGCAGCGGACTTGCGGGCCGTCTTCTTCGCGGCCTTGCGCACGCCCTTCTTGGCGGCGGCCTTGCGGACAGTCTTCTTCGCAGCCTTCTTGGCGGTCTTCTTCGCAGCCTTCTTGGCGCCAGCCTTGCGGGCCGTCTTCTTGGCGGCCGACTTGCGGGCGGTCTTCTTCGTCGCCTTCTTGGCGGACTTCTTCGCAGCTTTCTTCATGGCCATGGGATGGCTCCTCGTCAGTGGACTTGCTTGGCTTTGGAACTGTGCCCAGTTCGAAGCGACGTCGCGGGAGTCGGACCCGCGACCAACCGCCGACGCGCATCGCGCGCCGGGACGGATTCTGCATGCCGGCGCACCACGTGCGCGGCAATAAAAAACCCGCGGCGCAGGGCGTCGCGGGTTCCTTGGAAAGATGTCGACTGCGATTTCGCGAGGGAAACGACTCCTGCGTCCACCGTGTTGTCGATCCGGGCGGAGGTGCGTTTTGTTTCGCGTGTTGTCGTTTTGTCGTGACTCACTCGTTACCGCAGGGTGGCTGCTTGCGGCGAAACCTAATCACGGTTTTTTCCTGTGTCAACAACCCCCTACGATTTTTTTGCTGGCTCTCCGGGGTGGGCGTGCTTGGCGGGGAGGTGGGCGCGGGCCGTCCGCGGTGTCCCGAACGGCGCATCGATCAACGCCGCGCGCACGCCACTGTTGCAAAAAATAACTTGTTTTAAGCACTGGACGAAAAACACGCGGTGTGTTTGCGACGTGCGCGCATGTCGCGACGACAACCGATTCGATCCATGCCGGAGGGGGCGATGCGTGCCTTGCGAGCGGTCGAAAAAAGTTTTCGCGATGGCGCATCGCAACACCCGATTTGCGCCCAACTGCGCAAACCTTCGACCGTCCATCGGAAACGAATCCGGCCGCGCGAGGCGGCCGGATGCAGGTGCCGCGACATGCGCGGCGACACGAACGCGATCGCGTCAGTGATCTTCTTCCTCGAGCAGTTCGGCGTAGTCGTCCGGGCCCAGGAGTTCGTTGAGCTGCTCGGGTTCCTCGGCTTCGACGACGAAGATCCAGCCGTCGCCGTACGCGTCTTCGTTGATCGTTTCCGGCTTGTCCGCCAACGCGGCGTTCACTTCGACGACCTTGCCCGTGACGGGCGAGTACACGTCGGAGGCCGCCTTGACCGACTCGACGACCGCCACTGCGTTGCCCGCTTCGACGCGGTCGCCGACGTTCGGAAGTTCGACGTACACCAGGTCGCCGAGCAGGCCCTGCGCATGGTCGGAAATCCCGATGGTGACCTTGCCGTCGCCTTCGACGCGCGCCCATTCGTGGGACTTCATGAACTTCAGGTCGCCGGGGATCTCGTTCATCGTGTTGCTCCGTGCTGCGTCGTCGTGGGGAGGGGTGGGCCGTAGTGTAACGAAGGCGGGCGGCACGGGATCAAGCCGTGCGCCGCGCCATTCGTCGCATTTCAGATGCCGGGTTGCGCCTTGCCTTCGCGCACGAAGGGGAACTTGACCACGCGCACGGGGACCTCGCGCCCGCGGATGTCCACGCGCACCTGCGCGTCGGCGGACAGCTCGCCGGCCGGCACGCGCGCGAAGGCGATGGCCTTGCCGAGCGTGGGCGAGAACGTGCCCGACAGGATCTCGCCCTCGCCGTTGGGCGTGAGCACCTTCTGCCCGTGGCGCAGCACGCCCTTCTCGTCCATCACCAGGCCGATCATCTGGCGCGGCACGCCGGACGACTTCTGCGCTTCGAGCGCGGCGCGTCCGGTGAAGTCGCGGCCTTCGTCGAGCGCGACCGTCCATGCCAGGCCCGCCTCGAACGGCGTGACTGTGTCGTCCATGTCCTGGCCGTAAAGATTCATGCCGGCTTCCAGGCGCAGCGTGTCGCGCGCGCCGAGGCCGGCGGGTTTGACGCCCGCGGCGAGCAACGCATTCCAGAACGCGACGGCCTGCGCTTCGGGCACGAGGATCTCGTACCCGTCCTCGCCGGTGTAACCGGTGCGCGCGACGAACAGCGGTACGCCGTCCTTCGACATCGCGTCCGCGGCGGCGAAACGCGTGAGCTTGCCGACCTTCTCCACCGATGCGGCGTCGAGCAGCGAGGCGACGCGTTCGCGCGCCGTCGGGCCCTGCACGGCGACCATGCCGAACTCCGGACGCTCGGCGACGTCGACGCCGAACGCGCCGGCCGCGGCGTTGATCCACTGCAGGTCCTTCTCGCGCGTGGCCGCGTTGACGACGAGGCGATAGAAGCCCTCGCCCATGTAATAGACGATCAGATCGTCGACCACCCCGCCCTGCGGGTTGAGCATCGCGGTGTACAGCGCCTTGCCCGGCGCCTTGAGCTTGTCGACCGAGTTGGCGACGAGGTTGCGCAGGAAGTCGCGCACGCGCTCGCCGCGCAGGTCGACCACCGTCATGTGCGAGACATCGAACATGCCCGCGTCGCTGCGCACCAGGTGGTGCTCGTCGACCTGCGAGCCATAGTGCAGCGGCATGTCCCATCCGCCGAAGTCGACCATCTTCGCGCCGAGCGAACGGTGGGTGTCGTTGAGGATCGTCTTCTGCGTCATGCGGGCTGCCGTGGGGTCGGAAGCCCGCGATTATCGCACCGTCGAACGGCTCAGCCGGCGGCGTCGACCCGCAACGTCATGCCTTCGGCCGCGAGCACGCGGACCGGCGTGCCGGCCGGGAGGTCCGGACCGACCACGTCCCAGAACGCATCGGCGATCTGTACGCGCCCGTGGCCGTTGACGATGGCGCGATCCAGCGGCACTACGCGCCCGATCAGCGCGGCCGTGCGGCGGTTGAGGATCGGGTCGGCGGGGGCCAGCGCGCGGCGGCCGCGGAACCAGCGGCGCCACGCGAGGATCGACACGATCGCCAGCATCGCGAACAGGCAGGCCTGCATCAGCATCGACAGGCCCGGCACGAGCAGCACGACGAGGAACACGGCGGTGGCCGCGAACCCGAGCCACAACATGAAGGCGCCCGGCGCGAGGACTTCCGCCGCGAACAACAGCAGCGCGATGGCCGCCCAGACGAAGACGTCGGTGCGCATCGATCAGCCTCCGGCGCGCGGTGGCGTGGCCGGTGCGGCGACGGCGCGCGCGGCACCCTGGCGTTCGAGTGCGTCCTTCGCCAGCTCGGCGATGCCGCCGAGCGAGCCGATCACGCCCGCCGATTCCATCGGCATCAACACGAACTTCTGGTTCGGCGCTTCGGCCAGCGCCTTGAAGGCCTCGATGTATTTCTGCGCCACGAAGTAGTTGATCGCGTTGACGTTGCCGCCGGCGATGGCGTCGGAGACCATCTGCGTCGCCTTCGCTTCGGCCTCGGCCAGGCGCTCGCGCGCCTCGGCCTGGCGGAACGCGGCTTCGCGCTGGCCTTCGGCTTCCAGGATCGCGGCCTGCTTGTCGCCTTCGGCGCGCAGGATTTCGGAGGCGCGATGGCCTTCGGCTTCCAGGATGTTGGCGCGCTTTTCGCGTTCGGCCTTCATCTGGCGCGCCATCGAATCCACGAGGTCGCGCGGCGGCTGGATGTCCTTGAGTTCGATGCGGTTGACCTTGATGCCCCACGGGTGCGTCGCCGCATCCACCGACACCAGCACCTTGGCGTTGATCTCGTCGCGCTTGGACAGCGACTCGTCGAGGTCCATCGAACCGATCGACGTACGGATGTTGGTCATGACCAGGTTGAGGATCGCCACTTCCAGCTGCGCGACCTCGTAGGCGGCCTTCGCCGCATCGAGCACCTGGAAGAAGACGATGCCGTCGACCTTCACCACCGCGTTGTCCTTGGTGATGACGTCCTGCGAGGGCACCTCGAGGACCTGCTCCATCATGTTGATCTTGCGGCCGACGCTTTGATAGATCGGCACGAGGAAGTGCAGCCCCGGCGACAGCGTGTGCGTGTAGCGGCCGAAGGCCTCCACCGTCCATTCGTAGCCCTGCGGCACCATCCGCACGGCCTTCATCACCATGATGACGATGAAGAAAAGGACGACCCCGCCCAACATCATGCCCAGAGACATCGCGCCACTCCCCGTTTCGTGTCTGGCCGGAGTATAGGGTGGGGAAAGCGGCAAGCGGCTGCGACGCTTCCGCCCCTTCCGGCATCCACGGTCTACGAATGACCCAAGCCGACCCGACCACCCCACGTTCGAGTTTCGCCATCGACGTGCCCGATGCCCTGCTCGCCCGCGCGCGGGCCGGGGATCGCGCCGCGTTCGAGCAGCTCTACCGGTGGTTCGAGCGGCCGGTGTTCACCCTGGCGCTGCGGATCGGCGGCGACCGGGAGGAGGCGCGCGACGTGCTGCAGGACACGATGCTCAAGGTGCTCGGCCGCATCGGCGAGTTCCGCGGCGGCGGCTCCCCGTTCTGGGGATGGCTGCGGCAGATCGCGGTCAACGAAGCGTTGATGCGCCTGCGCCGCGACAAGCGCCTGGCCAACGAGATCGGCGTCGACGACACCGGCGTGTTCGCCGAAGACGACGCGCCATTGCCGCCGGCCGCCGCGGATGCGGCGCTGGTGCAACGCGCGCTCGCCGGCCTGCCCGCGTCGACGCGCAGCGTGTTGTGGCTCTACCACGCCGAGGGTTACACGCACGACGAAATCGCAGCGGCGATGCAGCGCACCGCCAGCTTTTCGAAATCGCAACTCGCACGCGGAACACGGAAGCTCCGCGCCGCGCTCGCCAGCACGGAGGACGTCCATGCCTGACGCCACGCGCCATTCCGCAATTCCAGATTCCTGGGGCGATGCACTGAATGCATTGCCGCTCGAACGCCCCGACACCGATGCCTGGGCCGACATCGCCGCGCGATTGCCTGCGCGCAAGCGTGCGCCCTGGGTCGCGCGGCTCGCGATCGCGGCGACGCTCGCGCTTGCGGTGATCGTGCCGCTGCGCATGCTGCCCGCGCCGGTCGAACCCGCGGCGCCCTCGCCCGTCGTCGCCACCGCCGCGCAACCCGCGATGCCCGATGCGCTCGAAACCCTCTACGCCGAATCCGCGCAACTCGAAGGCCTGCTCGCGCTCGCGCGCGACGACTCG